>JANOCB010000113.1:0-144093 GCA_031411975.1 Gemmatimonadaceae bacterium | reverse complement strand
TGACGAAGTTTTACGGCGGGGTGGCTGACGAACTGACGGTGCAGCGATTGAAGTGACCATGCGCGTGTCCGACCCGGACTTGAATCACAGGGCACCGTTCGGTCACTTTGGATCGACATGACAGACCATGCAGCCTCCATCCGTGCGCGCCGCGCACAGTCCAACGCCGCCATCGCCAGACGGTCCGCAAGCGAGACGGTGGCTGTGATGATGGACGACGTTTCGGTTGCCGTGGCTGGCGGGCCGACGCTCCGGGGAAGCGAGGCGTCGCGAGCGGCCTTCGCCGAGCAGTTCGCCGATCCGGCGTTCAACGGTTATGTCCGGGAGCCGGAGCGCATCACGCTTGCGGATCCCCCTGTGCAGGCGACCGAGATGGGGCGCTGGTCGGGGAAATGGGGCACAGGACAGCGCGCGCAGGAGATGCGCGGGACGTATGTCGCGCAGTGGACTCACACGGCACTCGGCTGGTTCATCCAGTCGGAAGTCTTCGTGTCGGGCGGCGGGTCTGCCTGATCCGGCGTCCACGCAAATCGCTTCGCGTGAACACCGTACCGTGAATACGGTCCGATCGGAGCCATAACTGCGAACGTTCCGTTGTTCAGTCAGCGCGTCGTCAGCCGAACGGTGAGGAAGACGGATCGCGGCGTGAGGATGAAGTAGTTGGGCACACCATCGACGGCGTAGCCACTGCCGAAGCGGGTGGAATTCCCAAGGTTCGTTCCACGCAACGTGATGTCGTTGCTGCCGAGGGGTACGCGAACCATGGCATCGAGGATCCAGTACGCGGGGAGCACGAGATCGGTGTTACCGTCGTTGCGGAGGAAACTTTCGCCCTGGTAGCGCGCCTCGCCGCCCACGTCGAGCCAGCGGGCGACACGCCAGTCGAAGCGCTGCGTGCCTGTCACGGCAGGGCTGAGCAGCGGCGGCACGTTGCGCCGCTTGACGGCGGACGCGCCGCCGGTGTTGTCCACGAATTCGCGGATACGGTTGTGGCTCACCGAGCCGATCGTCGAGAGTGTCAGTCGATCCGTGGCCCTGGCGCGGATGTCGAACTCGACGCCCTGGCGCACGCTCGTGCCGACATTGCTGCGCAGCTCCGCGCCCAGCGGTGAGAGCGCACCGATCCGTGCGATCTCGTTGCGGAAGTTCATGCGGAAGAGATTCACCTCGAGCTGCAGGTCGTTCTGGCGCAGCCGCATGCCAAGCTCGGTGTCGATCACACGCTCCGGATTCACTGTGCGCAGTCCGCCGAGGTCCTGCAGTGCACCCTGCGTGATGTCGTCGTTGCCTGCGAGCATGTCGGTGCGCGTCGGCTCACGCGTGGTCCGTCCCACTGACGCGAACAATGAGGCATTCGGCTTCACGGCCCAGGTCGCACCGATCTTGGGATTGAAGAAGGTCCATGCCACCGATGGTTGCGTGCTGCCGAACCCGGCGTTGGCGTCCGGCCGATACCGGAAGAGCGCGCGACGAAGCTGCAGGTCGCTGAACCAGGTGACGGGACCGCTCACGAGCGACGCCTTGGTGAAGAGGCTCGCATCACGCTTCTGCCCGCTGTTGAAGTAGTCCGGCGTGCCCCGGTCGTTGCTCAGGTTGGCGTAGTGGTCGCGACCGTAGGTGTTGGCGTTGAGCCCCGTGCTCACGCGCAGGTTCCCACGCTCGGTGTTGACGACGCTCGTGAGTCCATGCCACGCCAGGTCGAGGGAGAAGTTCGCGACCGTCGCGGGATCGAATCGCACGTCGTAGTTCCCCTCGGCGCTGATGCGGTAGAGGGTCGAGGCATACTGCACGCCGGGTGAGAGCTGCCGGGTGTGCGAGAGCGCCACGAGCGCCTGACTGAATCGGTCCTGTTCTTCCGGCGTGAGCGGGTTGATGCGACGGTCACGCTGCAGCTCCGCCAGTGGCACGGCGAGGTACGACAGCGTGTCGCGCAGCCGTCCGCCGAGCACCATCAGCTTGACGATGTCACGCTTGCCGAGCCATGCCACCTGCGCGAGGCCGCTCAGCCCCTCCACACCGGCGTTCCGACGGAAGCTGTTGGTGCGCAGCGCGGAGAGCCGGATCGACGACGCGAAACCACCCTGCATGGGGCCGGTGTTGGCCTCGACCATCATGCGCTGTGCGCCGAACGATCCCACTTGAATCTCGGCGGCCGTCATCGGCTTCACACCGAGCACGGGCCTGGTCTCGAAGTTGATCGATCCCGCGAACGAGGCGGTGCCTGTGCCGGTGGTACCGACGCCGCGCTGCACCTGCACCGATTGCATGCTGGAAGCGAGATCGGCGAAATTCGCGAAATAGAAGACCTGATCTTCGGGATCATTCAGCGGAATGCCGTCGATCGAGAGGTTGATGCGCGATTGGTCGATGCCGCGCAGGCGGAGATAGCTGTAGCCCCAGTTCGTGCCCGATTCGCTGTGTGCCGTGAGCGACGGGGTGGTACCCAGCAGCATCATCGGCACGTCCTGCGCGAAGCTGCGGCGTTCGATGGCGGTGGTGTTGACGGTGGTTTGTGCGATGGGCGCGGTGCCCCCGGCACGGACGGCGCGCACGGTGACGCCCTCGAGCGCGCGGGCCCGGGCCGCGCTGTCGCTGCGGGCGGTGTCGGGACGTGGTGTGGTGGGCTGCTGGGCCTCGGCGGTGCCGACGGCCAGCGCGATCGCGACGAATGCCGCGGTGGCGTGCTGCTTCATGCGTGACTCCCTACGCCGGTATGATCCGGATCAGGTTCTACGGGACTCTCTCAGCCGTCGCGCCAGAAGCGGCACGGGGCACCCCGGTCTATGTGCGGTGAAGTGTAATGCCGAGCGGAAGTGCTGCGGCAGCGCGCACCAGCGGTCGATATCTTCAGGTAGCGATGCGCTGGGTACCGCGCTCGGATCTACGCATGCGCACCCGTCACGGGTGACGCCCTGTTTCTCTCTGACTTCCGTCGTTTCCATGCAGCTGTCTGCACGCGCCGCCTTCCGTTCGTTCCGCTCGATCATCATGCCCGCCGCCGGCGTGTTCACCCTCGCCGCCTGCTCCACGGGTGACGCCGGATCATCCACACCGGACACCGCCTCGACCGTGGCTGGACCGGAGCGCACCGCCCCCGCAGCGGCACCCGCGCCACCGACGGCGCCGGGTGACACGAATCTGATCGCAGGCCGCACCGCGATGGATCAACGCTCGTTTGCCACGGCGATCCGCGTCGGCAACGCCGCGATGGCGAAGTGGCCGACGCGCGAGGGTGCGCCGGGTGCGTTGCTGCCCGGCAATCGCATCATCGCCTACTACGGCAATCCGCACTCGAAGAAGATGGGTGTGATCGGTGAATATCCCGAAGAACAGATGCTGGGTATGCTCGACAAGACCGTGTCCGAGTGGAACGCGGCCGACCCCGCCACACCGGTGATGCCGGCGATCCATCTGGTGACGGTGGTGGCGCAGGGGGCACCAGGTGCCGACCGCATGTGGCGCCGACGCGAGGACTCGTCGATGATCGAGCGCACCTACCGCTGGGCGCAGAGCCGCAAGGGTGTGCTCTTTCTCGACATCCAGGCGTCACACAGCACGCTGCAGCAGGAGCTGCCGCCGCTCCTGCCGTACCTCGCCCGCCCCGACGTGCACCTCGGTGTGGACCCGGAGTTCTACATGCACCACGACAAGGAAGGGGTGCGGCCGAGCGCGAAGATCGGGCAGATGAAGGCGGCCGACATCAACTACGTGATCCAGACGCTGGACCGCCTGGTCACGGAGAAGAAGCTGCCACCGAAGGTGCTGGTGGTGCATCGCTTCACACGACTGATGGTGCCAGACGCCGAAGCGATCCGGCCGACGCGCAACGTGCAGGTGGTGATGCACATGGACGGGTGGGGACCGCCATGGCTCAAGTTCGATTCATACAATCACTACATCGTGCAGCACCCGGTGGACTTCACGGGGTTCAAGCTGTTCTACCACAACGACACGAAGAAGGGCGACGCGCTGCTGACGCCGCGTGAGTTGCTGCGACTGAGTCCGAAGCTGTCGTACATTCAGTACCAGTAGCATTCCGCTGCACGGGGATGGGCGCGGCCCGCGGTGACGTGCGAACTGCGAACTGCGAACTGCCTAAACGCAGAACAACACAGCCGCAGAACAGCATGAGGTCGCCGTGCCCGTCCCGCATGGATCATGGCCACGCGCACGAATGATTTTGGGGGAACTGCGTTTGCAGTAGCTGTTCCCCACGATCAGCGGAGCGCCGACGTGGGGCGGAGGGTGGGGCCGCGCGCGTACGGCCGAGTGAGCAGTTTTGCGGCTGTCCGGCCTTGCGCTGTTTTGCGTTCAGCTGTTCGCAGTTGCCGTTCATGCGGTTTCTGCCGGGTGCCGCTTGCGGCGCGCGGGTGCGTACGGCAGCGTTGGGGGAGGGCGATGCAGCGCCCCTGACCGGAACTCTCCCACCCGTGATCGTCATGCGCATTCATCGACCGTTCGCCCTGCTGGCTTTGCTGGGAGCGGCGTCTGGGCCGCTCGTCGCCCAGGACACTCCCACCGAGCGCGAGGCGGCGAAGGAGGTGGTGGCGAAGCTCGCGACGCTGCAGCGGACGGTGGACGTCGCAGGGTGGACGGCCCGGGTGTCGGCGCCGGACGCGGTGCGTGACCGCATCGCCGCACGGGCCAAGGCGCTGATGGACAGCGAACTGATGGCGATGGCTGACGACATCACGAAGCATCCGGAGATCGGCTTTCAGGAGACGCGGTCGGTGAAGATCCTCACCGACTGGCTCACCGCACATGACTACGATGTGACCATCGGTTCCGGTGGCTTCGCGACCGCGTTCGTGGCGCGGCACCGGAAGACGACGGGCGGGCCGGTGCTTGGCGTCGTGGTGGAGTACGATGCGCTGCGCGGCACCAACGGCAACTTCCACGGTGACCAGCACAGCACGCAGGGGCCGGTGGGGCTGGCGGCGGCGCAGGCCGTGGCCGAGTGGCTGATCGCCACGAAGACCCCCGGCCAGGTGGTGGTGATCGGGACCCCCGCCGAGGAGATGATGCCGCCGCCGGTGAAGACGGTGATGCATGAGAAGGGAGTGTTCGATGGCATCGACATCATCGTGCGCAGTCACTCGAGCCTCAACACGCAGCGCGCAGCACCGGGCTTCGGGAGCTGCTGCCTGAACATCGATGGCATGAAGTTCACGTTCACCGGTGCGCCGGCGCACCAGATGACGCCGTGGGATGGACGCAACGCGCTGACGGCGGTGCGGCATCTGTTCGACAACATCGACGCGCTGCGCGGCACGTTCCGTCCGGAGACCCGCATTCAGGGCATCATCACGGAGGGGGGCAAGGCGCCGAACGTGGTGCCTGACCGCGCCGTGGCCGACTTCTACGTGCGGTATCCCGACGAGGCGTATCTCGCGCAGGTGCACGCGATGGTGGAGGATGCGGCGCGCGCGGCAGCGCTGGCCACCGGCACCAGGGTGGAGATCGAGACGTACGGCCGCATGCGTGACGGCATCTCGCTCGGCACGCTGAACGAGGCGGCCTTCGCACTGGTGAAGCTGTACGGTGGCGGCAAGATCCTCGCGACGCCCGGCAAGCCGCAGGGCTGGGAAGAGACGGGGAGTGTGTCGCGCGCGGTGCCCGGCGTGGGTTTCAGTGCGTGGACGTCGAACGGCGGATTCCACACGTACGAGATGGAGGCCGACGCGCTCGGGCCGGTGGGTCACGCCGGCTTCGTGACCGACGCGCAGGCCATGGCGGCACTGCTCTACCAGTTCACGGTGAAGCCTGAATTCCGCACCGCGGTGAAGAAGGAGTTCGAAGGGCTGCAGGGGCTGTATCAGGAGTATCAATCAGCACTGCAGAAGACGTACACGCTACCGGTGATCGGCAAGCCCTGATTCGTTCAGCGTGCGTCTTTGCGTCTTGACGTCACGGCAACTGCAAAACGCAAAGGCGCAGAGATGCAGAGGCGCAGAGGCGCCGTGCTGATGGTCGAAGGTCCGTGCATGGTCGACAGCGTGATTGGGGGAACTGCAACGGCGTTGTGGTTCCCTTCATTCGTTTTTGCCGCCAGTACTTGCGCGTTCCTTCAGCCCTTGGGCAGTCCTGCGCCTCTGCGTCCTGGCCTCTTTGCGTTTGGCCGTTCACGAAGCTCCGAACCATCAGGAGCTGGAGCCGCTGCGCAGGGAGTCCTTCAGGCTGATGAAGTCGGAGAGCATGACGATCACGGTGACGAAGGCGAGGATGATCTCGGTCAGGTTCACCAGGCGGGCGGCGACGGTCTGGGGCAGGATGTCGCTGTAGCCGAAGAACGAGAAGTTCAGGGTGCTGAGGTAGAAGAAGTCGAACAGCAGTTCGGCGTGACCGGCGCCGGCGGCGACGCCGGTGAAGCTGCCGGCATCGAGGCACTGCAGCAGATGGAAGTCGAGCATGAACGACAGGATCATCTGCGACATGTTGATCCCCATCAGCAGCAGGAACCGGTGATGCGGCAGGTTGGTGCGTGCGGCCACGAAGAGCTGCTGCATGTTCTCCACACCGAAGAAGGCGGTCTTGAGCCAGCAGGCGGCGAGCACGGCGAGTGTCATCCAGCCGCTGCTGAGCCACCCCGACGAGAGCAGGGCGAACAATGCGCCCCACGCGGTCACGATCGCGATGTATTCCACCGCATTCCGCACGACAGGAAAGGCATAGGGTGCATGGGCAGCGGGCATGGGCGTGCTCCGTGGTGGTGGGCTGCGGCTGGGGGCGGGAAGAAGATAGCCGGGCCCGCTGTGCGCACCGCGTGCGAGTACCTTCCCTCTCCGACGACCGTAGCCGCCTGGCGGCGGCCATTCACTCGCGTGCCACCCATCGTGTCATGCCGGGACCACGCCCGGCGGCGTGCGAACTTCCGTGCGAGACGCGGTGTTGCATCTCCGACCTGCGTCGCATGTCGTCGGGCATGCACCGGTCCTTCCTCGTCAACAGGCTTCGTCATGACGGCACGTTCCACCACCGCTCGCTCTGCCGCGGTTCAGTCGTTCGGTTTCGTCGGCTGGCTGCTCGGCACCTCCGTGGCTGGCGCGCTGGGAGCGCTTGCGTCGGTGCGGGCGGCAACGTTCTACGCCGAACTCACACGCCCCGAGTGGGCACCGCCGGCATGGCTGTTCGGGCCAGTGTGGACGGTGTTGTACCTGCTGATGGCCACGGCGGCCTGGCTGGTGTGGCGCACGTACGGCTTCGATCGTGCACGAACGGGCCTGATGCTGTTCATCGCCCAGCTGGTGGCCAATGCGCTGTGGACATGGCTGTTCTTCGCGTGGCGACAGGGAGCGCTGGCGCTCGTCGAGCTGGTGGTGCTCTGGCTGCTGATTGCCATGACCATCGCGGTGTTCTGGCGGCTGAACCGGTTGGCCGCCGTGCTGATGGTGCCATATCTGGCGTGGGTCAGCTTTGCCGGCGCGCTGAACCTGTCGCTCTGGCAATTGAACCCGGCGATCCTGTAAGGAATCGGCAACGAACGACTCGGCGAATGCCGGTGGGCTGTCGTCCGCCGGCGTTTTCCGTTGCGGTACCGCCGACGCGATACTTTTTTCGACTGGTCCTGCCGTACCCGCTTCAGTCCCCGACTCTGCACCGTCACTCATGCGACAGATCGTTCGTTCCGTATTGCTGGCCGTGGCACTGCCGCTGACGACCCTTGGCGCGCAGTCTCCCGTGGCTGCGTCTCCGGCCTTCGATGCTGCGCGGCTGGCGCGGATCGACTCGATGGTGATCCGCCTGGTGTCACGGCAGAAGCTGCCTGGTGCGGTGGTGATGCTGGTGAAGGATGGGTCGATCGCCTACCACAAGGCGTTCGGCTTCCGCGACATGACGACGAAAGCGCCGCTGCGGCGCGACGACATCTTTCGTATCGCGTCCCAGACCAAGGCCATCACCTCGCTCGCGGCGATGATGCTCTATGAGGAGGGGAAGTTCCAGCTGGATGATCCGATCTCCACCTTCCTGCCGGAGTTCGGGAAGCAGACGGTTCTCGACACGTTCAATCCGGCCGATTCCACCTACACCGCCAAGCCGGCGAAACGTCGCACCACCGTGCGTCAACTGCTCACGCACAGCTCCGGCATCGATTACGCCGACATCGGCAGTGACGAGATGAGGGCGATCTATTCCAAGGCCGGCATCACGGCCATCGGGCGCGACGGCGATGTGCTGGCGGATCGGGTGAAGGCACTGGGCGGGCTGCCACTCAAGGCGGAACCCGGTGAACGCTTCATCTACAGCCTCAGCGTCGATGTGCTCGGCCGGCTGGTGGAAGTCTGGTCAGGCCTGCCGCTGGATGTGTTCGTGCAGACCCGCATCCTCACGCCGCTTGGCATGAAGGACAGCGGCTTCGAGCTGCCTGCCGACCGACGTGGACGTCTGGTGACGCTGCACAGCGAAGAGGATGGTGTGCTGAAGACGATGAAGGAGTCGCAGGGGGGAATGCACCCCGATTTCCCGGCGCGCCGCATGACGTACTTCGCCGGCGGTTCCGGAATGTCAGGCACGACCGCAGACTATGCGCGCTTCCTGCAGCTGTTCATGAACGGCGGGGAGCTCGATGGAGTGCGCCTGCTGAGCCGCAAGACGGTCGAGCTGATGCTGAGCAACCAGATTCCGCGACTCTCGCCGGCGTTCGGACTCGGGTTTGCGCTGGAGACACCGGCGAACGACCACGTCAGCGTCCTGACGGATGGATCCTTCTCCTGGGGCGGCGCCTTCGGCACGACGTACTGGGCTGATCCGAAGGAGAAGCTGATCGCACTGATCTACACCAACGTGCTTGGCTCAACGGCCAATGTCGGCGACGGATTCAAGGTGCTGGTGTACTCGGCATTGCGGTAGCACATCACTACGTCCTGACGACGGCCACAGCACGCGCTGTGGCCGTCGTCGCATGCATGCCTGTGTCCGTACGTGTGGCACCTTCATACCGTGCTGGTCGGGCGTGTCGCGCACCTGCTTCGCGGTGACCCCGAAGAGACCGATGCGGCCGCCACGGCCGTGGTGGCAAGGAACTGGCGACGATCCATGTGGAACTCCTGTGTCACGCGGAGGGTCTGATGACGGTGGATGCAGTGCGGAATCTTGCCTTCCGCGAGTCTACACCGTGAAATGACGTCGTGAAACATCACGGGTCCGTGTTGACTCGAAGTCGGTGTACGCGTTACACATCCAATGCAGCATTCGATCTCGTAGACAGGTCGTTGAGGCCGCGGGCCCTGGCAGGTGAGGGGTCGGGCGGGAACAACGCTGGTGCGGATGAGCTGTGGACGCACAGGAGCAGGCAGGTACGCGCTCCCATGCCGCACGATCAGGGCATGACGTCGCACCTGCGCACCGTCCATGTCGGCGCTGACGCGCCGCCCTCGCCGCTACTGAAATCTTATGTCGCACATACATCCGTTTCGTCACGCTCATCAGTGTCGTCTTTCGCGTGTTCTGCTCGCCGCCCTGCCCATGTATGCGATGGCGTCGGTGGCGCGTGCGCAGGATGTGACCGTCGCCGTGGCCGATTCGCTGCCGGCGATGTCGCGCGGATCGCTTGGCAGCGGCGCCAGTGATGCGGCGCTGCTGAAGTACGCGCCGTATGGCGACGTCGCCGTGACGCTGCGCCGCGTGTACGGTGATGGCGCGCCGGCGTTGTTGTGGAGTCGCGACGGGATGCTGACGCCATCGGCACGTGCGACACTGGATGCACTGCAACGGCTCGGCGAGCGCGGATTGAATCCGGCGGCGTTCGATGTGGCCCAGGTGCAGGTGCTGGCGGCGGGCGCGTTGCGATCGGAGGGTGAGCGGTTCGCGTTCGATGCGGCGTTGAGCGCGGCATCGATCCGGGCGCTGCGTGCGTTGCAGGGCGGGCGGGGTGGGAGAGATGATGGGGTGGGTGGGATCGGTGATGCGAATTCGGGACTCGGGAACGATCGTGGAATCGGGGGGCGCCCCCGCGCGTTTCCCGACAGCACCACACCGGCATCGGCCGAACCGGACGACCTCACCCACGCGCTCCGGACGCTCGCCACCACGGCCCGCCCCGACTCCATCCTCGACGCCGCTGAACCGGCCTCCGGGCAATACCAGCTGCTCAAGCGGGCCATCGGCACGTACCGCACCCTCGCCCGCCGCGACAGTGCGTCGCGAGGGCAGCTCTCGCGCATCCTCGCCACGCTCCAGCGCGCGCGCCAGACCCGTGCGGCAGACCGCGAGGCTGGCGTCGTGGTCAACATCCCTGCCTACCGACTGCACGCGACCGGTGCCGGCACGGCCGACACGCTGAGCATGGACGTCGTGGTCGGCGTCGCCGGCCGACATCGGACGCCGGAGATGCGAGACAGCATCCGCTACCTCGTGTTCGCGCCGTACTGGGAGGTGCCCGCCAGCATCGTCCGGGCAGAGTTGCTTCCCATCGCACGGCGGGATCCGCGACTGCTGACGCTGAACAACTACCAGATCGTGGACAAGCGTGGCCGCGTGCAACCCGCCACGCCGAAATCGGTGCGTGCACTCGACGCGGGACGGATGCGAATCCGCCAGCTCTCAGGTGGCACCAACTCGCTCGGCCGGGTGAAGTTCATGTTTCCCAACGCGGAGGACGTGTACCTGCACGACACCCCGCTGCGGAAAGACTTCGCACGCGACCGGCGTGACCTCAGCCACGGCTGTGTGCGTGTCGGTGATCCCGCCGCACTGGCCAGGCTGCTGCTGCACGACCAGCCCGAGTGGACGGCGGCACGCATCGAGGCGGCGATGAACGGAAAGTCACCGGTGACCGTGACGCTCACCCAACCCGTCCCGGTGCATCTCATCTACGCCACTGCCGTGGCCCGGTCCGATGGAAGCGTCGAGTTCTTCGACGACATCTACGGCCTCGATGATGCGCTATCCGCTGGTCGCCAGTGAGATGCGGGTCTCGCCTGTGGTCGGGTAGCGGATGCCCATGAACTCGCCCATACGCACCTTGAGTTCCGGCTTCCACTTGCGGTCGAACATGATGTAGCTGGGCCGGAACAGCATGACCACGGTGGAGCCGAGCTGGAATCGCCCCATCTCGTCGCCTTTCGCGAGGCGGAGGTTCTGGTCGGTGTAGTGCCACTCGCGAATCGTACCGGGTCGCTCCGCGTTGACGACGCCATGCCAGACCGTCGCCATGCTGCCGACGATCGTGGCGCCCACCAGCACCATCACGAACGGCCCGGTCTCGGTTTCGAAGACGCAGACCACACGTTCATTGCGTGCAAACAGGCCCGGGACACTGCGCGCCGTGGACGGATTCACCGAGAAGAGGTCGCCCGGCACGTGCAGCATCCGCACCAGCCGACCGTCGCACGGCATGTGGATGCGGTGGTAGTCCTTCGGGCTCAGGTAGATCGTCGCGAAGCTGCCGTCCTGAAACTCCGCGGCCAGCGCCGCGTCGCCTCCCACGAGCGCCTGCACCGTGTACTGGTGCCCCTTCGCCTGCAGGATCTGATCGCCTTCGATGTCGCCGCTCTGGCTGATCGCCCCGTCGACGGGGCAGACGAGGTCCCCAGGCGAGATGGGCCTCGCATCGGGCCTGAGCGCGCGCGTGAAGAAGTCGTTGAACGTGGCGTACTTCGCCACATCCGGCTCGGCCGCCTCGCGCATGTTCACGCCGTACTGCCCGACGAACCAGCGGATGACCGCTGTGGTCACGGCACCGGCATGCGCGGCAGCAAAACGACCGGCCAGCGATGTGAGGGCCTGCTTCGGCAGCAGGTGCTGGAGCATGACGGAAGACGGGCTCGGGACGGTGCACCAGGCCGGCGGCGGCAGGGGCTGACGAATGTATGTCCCGGGGGGCGTCGTGCGGCAGGGCACGAGCCGCCGCCGCACGATGTCGCCGGATTTCCCTGCACTGCGTCAGTGGTAGGGATAGACGAGATAGAAGATCAGCGACATGGCCGAGAGCACCCACAATGGCGGCGGTACCTCACGAACCCGTCCCGTGATCAGCTTGAGCACGGGATAGATCAGCAGTCCTGCGGTCAGCCCTACGCCCACATTGTAGGTGAAGCTGATCAGGACGATCGTCAGAAACGCCGGGATCAGCTCCGTGTAGTCGGTGAAGTCGAGCTGTGCGACGGGCGCGATCATCAGGATGCCGATCGCCACCAGCGCGATGCCGTACGCATGCGGCGGGATCGCGGTGAAAAGCGGCGCCAGGAACAGCGACAGCAGGAAGAACGCCGCCACGACGATCGCCGTGAAGCCGGTGCGTCCCCCTTCCTCGATGCCTGCGGCCGATTCCACGTAGGCACCACTGGTCGTCGTGCCGACGAACGGGGCCACGAGATTCGCGAGCGCATCGGCCAGCATCGGCTTCTCGATGTCGGGCAGGTTGCCGCGCTCGTCGAGGAAGCCGGCCCGTGCCGACAGGCCGATCAGCGTGCCGATGGTGTCGACGAACGCCATCACGAAGATGATCACCACGATCGGCAGCCCTTTCACCGACAGCGCGCCGGCGATGTCGAGTTGCCCCATGATGGGGGCGAGGCTTGGTGGCATGCTCACGAACGACGTCGGCACGGGCGTCACGCCGAGTGCGAACGACAGGACCGTCGTCACGACGATGCCGATGAGCAGCGCGCCGTGCACCTGCTTCACCAGCAGCCAGGCGATCACGAGGAACCCGAAGATCGCCAGCAGCGTGCCCGGACTCGTCATGTTGCCGAGTGTGACCGGTGATCCCGGCACCCCGAGTGCGACGACGCCGACGGCATTCAACCCGATGAACGTGAGAAAGAGGCCGATGCCGACGGCGAAGCTGTGCTTCAGCGACAGGGGAATGGCGTTGGCGAGCCAACTGCGGATGCCGAACACGGTCAGGATCGTGAACAGCACGCCGGCGAGGAAGATCGCGCCGAGCGCCGTCTGCCACGGGAATCCCATGCCTTTCACGACGGTGAAGGCGATGAAGGCATTCTCGCCCATGTACGGCGCGATGGCGAATGGTCGCTTGGCATACACGCCCATCACCAGTGTGCCGAACGCCGCCGAGATGATCGTCGCGGTGATCGATGCCCCTTTCGGAATGCCTGCCGCTTCGAGGATCGCCGGATTCACCACGATGATGTAGGCCATCGTAAGGAACGTGGCGAGTCCGGCGAGTGCTTCCTGCCGGTAACTCGTCTGGTGTTTGGCGAAATCGAAGTAGCGGTGCATGCAGGTCGTGATGGAGGTGATCGACGCGCGGGCGTCGTCGGGCTCAGCGGCGGGGCAGGGCGCGCAGATACGCGATCACGACGGCCGCCGAATTGTCGGCGGCGAGACTCCCGAACGTGCGGACCTCGTTGTTGCCCGGCCCACCACCCGCCAGGTCGGAGAGTGAACGGAAGGCGATGTACGGGACACGGTTCTGATAGGCGACGAGTGCCACGGCGGCCGTCTCCATGTCGAGGGCGTCGGCGGTGAACGTCTTCCACGCCCATTCGCGATACGCGGCATTGTCCACGAAGGTCGGACCGCTCACGCCGTTGCCGCCGGTCACGATCTTCGGTTCGTGTGCCAGGCACTGGCCCGCCGCGGTGCAACGGGCGAGGCGTACCGTGCGCGCGATGTCACGGGCGGTGCCGAGTGAGGCGCTGTCCACCGGAAACCAGAAGCGCCGCTCCAGTGAATCGGGTGCGCCGACGAGACGGGCGATGGAGGTGCCGCGCGGAAACATCATGCCGAAGTTCGCGAACTCGCCGCGATACGGTCCCGGATCGAATCCCGTCGGCGTCTCGCGGGCGAAGACCTGTTCCTGATAGTTGCCCCACTGCGCCGGCACGGTGACGTCGCCGACGTTCAGCGACGGATTCACGCCGCCGGCGATGCCGGAAAAGACGATGCCGCGCACGTCGAACCGGTCGAGCATCGCCTGCGTCGTCATGGCGGCGTTCACCATGCTGAAGCCGCTCAGCATGAGCACCACGTCCTGCCCGGCGAGGCGTCCGAGGTAGTGCGTGCGCCCGTTGATCACGCGCGTGGCTGTGATCGTGGTGGCTGCACGCAGCTTCACCCACTCCGCATCGAACGCCGAGATCACGGCGATGCGCGGGACGTCGTGCGCTGGGGTCCTGGGGATCGTGGCACAGGCCGCGAGCAGCGCGAGCGCGAGAGTCCTGCCATGCGTTAGCATCGAAAACTGTTCTCGCGGAGGTCGCGGAGGGGCGGAGATGCGCGGGGAAGGGCTGGGGGAACAGCAACCGACAGGACAAACGCACCGGCAGAGGGACAACATCGCGCACGCACGGGATTTCAGTCCGCGCGCGCAGTTCGCAAAGACATGCAGTGCCCCGCGATTCTCCACCCCTCCGCGACCTCCGCGAGAACAGTTGACGGAGCGAAGATTCACGCGGGTGCCGACGGGTCCGCACCGCATGACTCCCGCACGATCAGTTCACAGCGCAACCGGATGTCGTGGGCTGGAAGGTCGCGCTGTGCGACGCGGGTGAGCATCATCGAGAGTGCCACCTCGCCGATCTGGCGCGTGGGCTGGCGGTAGGTGGTGAGCGGCACGGGCAGCAGCGAGGCGTACGCCACGTCGTCGATGCCGACGAGGCGCATGTCGGAGGGGATGCGCACCCCGACGCGGAGCAGGGTGTGCATCAGGCGGCCGGCGGTGCGGTCGTTGGCGCAGACGATGCCATCGGGGTTGTGTGTCCGGAGCATGGCGCGCACGGCGTTCTTGTTGCCGGGGTCGAGTCGCACGGCATCGATGGCTTCGAACGGGATGCGCATCGCGCGACGGTACCCTGATTCGCGGGCATCCACCGTGGGACTGTTGCTCGACTGCCGGATGAAGATGATCCGTGTGGCCCCGTGCGTGATGAGGTGCTCGGTCATCACATAACCGGCGCGACGGTTGTCGATGCCCACGAGGTCGTGTGTGCCCGGATCGGGATACGGGGTGACGGGGCGGTCGAGGAGCACCACCGGAATGCCTGCCGCGTCGAGGGCGCTGACGATGCGATGGTTCACGTCACCGGAGGCCGGCGACATCGACACCGGCGCGAAGAACACACCGTCCACCCGGCGCTCGACGTACTGCCGGCAGAGTTGCCAGGCCCGTTCGCTGCGGGCCTCGACGTCGTCCGGGGCGAGTTCGCCGGGCGCGCTGCCCCAGATCAGGGCGTTGTCGCGCGCGAGGGGTGACCCCATCATCCCACGCACGATCGATTCGTAGACGTCGGTCTCGCCCAGGTCGGCGATCAGCAGTCCGAAGGAGCGCCGGGCGCCCTGCGTGGTGCGTCTGACGAAACTGCCGGAGCCGGCGCGTCGGCTGATGACGCCGGCGGACTGCAGGTCGCGGAGTGCGCGACCGATCGTGATGCGCGAATGGCCGAACCGTTCGACCAGATCGGCCTCACTGGGCAGCCGTTCGCCTTCCTTCCAGCGCCCGCTCTCGATTTCGCGGAGGAGCGTGCTGAAGACTTCCTGGTGCTTGGGTGAGCTGGGACGGTCGGGTGGCACAGGATCGACGGTGAGGAAGTGATCCCGGCCAAGCTAGTCCGCCATGCCGCTGCGCTGAATCCGCTGGTGCGATTCAGCGCAACGACGTCGGACGATCAAAATGCACGGCCGACGAGCTTGCCTTCAGCCTTGCCAAGGGTCCAGGTGCCGCTGCTGAGGCGGGTGCTGCCCCCTTCGTTCTGCTTGTCGAGCACGAGCGTCAGCAGGCCGTCGGGGGTGTCGCCCTGGAGGACCAGGTTGTTGTCGATGACCGTGACGAGCATCGGGATGGAGCGGACGGTGCCGGCGAGATCGACGCGGGCGAGGATGGCGCCGGCGGAATCGGCGATCGTGACCGAGCGGGGGAAGTGCGTGCTCGCCGTGGCGTTGCGGAAGTCGTAGGTGGCGACGACGCGGGCGGTATTGGCCGGGATGGCGCTGGAGCGCTGTGCGGCGACGGGGGCGGCGAGCGTCAGCGACGCGGCGGCGGTGAGAGCAAAGAGCGTGGTACGCATGGTGAACTCCGGTATTGGGGTGACATACTTGTTATGGCAACTTGTCGATCATAATCTCCCTTCCTGTCATACATAAACGAGGCTCGGCTCCCAACGCAACTCTCCTGAGTGGAGAAATGGCCCGGATTCGGTAAACATTGGATGACAAAGTTGTTATAGCAGAATATCGGCGCCCGGGTCCGGACACACCTCGCGCGCCATTCGGCGTGCGGACACCCGGCGGCGCGATCACCGCCGCGCATCGTGACCTCCGTATGGATGAGGTCGTCTCCTGCCGATGGTGCTCCGACCGACGATGGTCCACATCACAGCCCCGAACCGATGCTCACTGCACTCCGCCGCCGGCGCGCCGTCCGTACGCTCGCGCTCCTCGCTGCCGTCAGCCTCGGCGCCTGCCGCGATACCTCGACGGCTACCGAGCCCGGCATCTCGCTCGCCCGGCGCGCGGCGACCAGCAGCATCGCCGTGACGGTCAACGGCCTGCCCACGGGCACGGCGGCCCGTATCCAGGTGACCGGCGGCGGCGGCTTTTCCCGCGCCATCACCGGCAGCACGACCCTCACCGGCCTCGCCAACGGCAGCTACACCCTCACGGCAGCGAACGTCAGCGTCAGTGGCGCCGTCTACGCCGCGTCGCCGGCCTCGCAGACCGTCAGCGTGAGCAAGGGCTCGACGGGGCGCGCAACCATCACCTACGCCCTCGCCCCGACGACCGGGACGCTGAATGTGTCGGTATCGGTGCCCAACGGTGCACCCGCTGCCGTCACCGTCTCCGGGCCCGACGGCTTCACGCAGGCGATCACCGCAACGACCTCGATGCCGACGCTGGCAGCCGGCAGCTATACCATCGCCGCCACGCAGGTCACGAGCAGCAGCATCATCTACACGCCCACGCCCGCATCACAGGTGGTCAACGTCACCGCCGGAGCGACGACATCGGCTGCCGTGGCGTACGCCACCACCGGCGTGGTGCCGAGTACGGAGTTCAACGTGCAGATCCTCGGCATGTCCCTGGTGCAGAGCGTGCAGAAGCTCGACAACTCCGTGCCGCTGATCACCGGGCGTGACGGTGTGCTGCGCGTGTACGCGATCGCCAGCGGCGGCAACAGCGCCACACCACGGGTGCGCGTGCGGCTCTACCAGAGCGGCGCGCTCGTCTCGACGCTGACGGCGACCGCCGGTGGCACCAGCGTACCGACGGCCCTGAACGAAGCCAGCGCCACCGCATCGTGGAACGTCGCCATTCCCGGCGCCGTGGTGCAGCCGGGCCTGTCGATCCTTGCCGATGTGGATCCGGACAACGTGGTCGCCGAAAGCAATGAGACCGACAACAGCTTCCCGATCACGAACCAGCCGCAGGTGCTGACGGTGCGCACGGTACCGCCGCTCACCCTGCGCTTCGTGCCGGTGACGCAGAGCACCACGCTTGGGACCGGTGCCATCTCGTCAGCCAACGCGGAGTCGTTTCTCTCCAGCACGCGGGACATGCTGCCGGTGGGCACGCTCACCTGGAACATCCGGGCGCCGTACACCACCAGCAACGCGTTACTGAGCGATGGCACGGGATGGGGCGCGACGCTGAGCGAGCTGTACTCGCTGCGCGCGGCCGACCGTTCAAGCGACCACTATTACGGGGTGGCGAAGGTCACGTACGGCTCGGGCGTGGCAGGCATTGGCTACATCGGCGCACCGGCATCGCTGGGCTGGGACTACCTGCCGAGTGGCAACAGCACGCTGGCGCATGAGCTGGGGCACAACTTCGGCCGGCAGCACGCGCCGTGCGGCGGCGTCAGTGGCACGGATCCGAACTATCCGTACGCCGGTGGCCTGATCGGCGTATTCGGCTACAACGTCCGCACGAACGCCGTGGTGCAGAGCAGCACGGCCGACCTGATGGGGTATTGCTCCAGCCGCTGGATCAGCGACTACAACTACACCGCGATGATGACCCATCGCGGCTTCACCACCACGGCGACGAACACCGCGGCCAGTGTGACCGGTGCGACGGTCACCAGCGCCACGTCCACCGACGGCCTGCTCGTGTGGGGCCGCGTCGAGGCGAACGGCGCGATCGTGCTGGAGCCGGCGATGCGGATCACGGCGCCGACGCAACTCCCCGCGCGCGGCGGTGACTACACGCTCGCCGCGTCGGATGCGGCAGGGCGTTCGCTCTTCAGCACCTCGTTCTCGCCCGTGGCCCTGTCGGACGACGTGCCGGGCGGTGGCGCGCACTTCGCGTTCGTGATCCCGCTCGCCGACGCGGCGCATGCGCAGCTGGCACGCCTGTCGGTCAGTGGTCGGGGGCGCAGCGTGGAGCGCACGTCGCGACAGCCCGAGTCGGTCCGTGCCGCGGCGGCAGCGGGTGCCGACATCGCCGCCGAGTCGGGTGACCGTGCGCGCGTGAAGTGGAACGCCGCCAACTTCCCGATGGTCGTGGTGCGTGACGCGGACACGGGCGAGGTGCTGTCGTTCGCGCGCGGTGGGAATGCGGCCATCAGCACGCGGAAGGCGAATGTCGAACTGACGTACACGGACGGCGTGCGCAGCAGCACGACGCGCGTCCGGGTGCGCGGGCGGTAGTGCCGCGCGTGAACGTTCAGCGCGGGGGTCGTGGGCGTATGGTGATCGTCGGCGGTCGCCAGGTGGCGGCGTCGCCGGCCACGCCAAGCGTCGAGCTGACGATCTCGAGCCGCTCGGCCCGAACGGCGATCAGCACGACGCTCGTGTCGCGGTCGGGATAGAAGGCGTTCCAGGCCTCGGTCCAGTGTGCGTCCTTCGTGGCGCGATCACGGACCACGCGCGCGCGTCCGACCAGCGAGACGTAGCTGAGGGTCGCCGGGTCGAAGTAATGCAGCACGACACGGGGATCGCGGGCGATCTCGCGGACCTTGCGGGTGCGTGGATTGGTGGCGAACCAGACGGTCCAGCTGCTGTCGGGTTGCAGTGGCTGCACCGTGCGTGCCTGCGGTCGTCCGCTCGCGTCGGTCGTGATGAACGTCGGATAGGCCACCGATGCCACGATACGACGGGCGATCGGCTCCAGCGGAGGCGTCGAGGTCTGCGCCCTGGCCGGTGCGGCGACGAGCGCCCAGGCCAACGCGGCCGCCACTCGGCGCGCGTGCACGGTGCCGCGGGATCGACGGTGAAAAGTCATGCCGGCAAGGATTCACCGGCGCCGCCATCGACGCAACGCAGACCGCTGCGGCGCGCGACGCCCGGTCACGTGGCATTGCGGCTGGCTTGCGCCGCGCTCGGCGCCTGACGAGAGTCCCGCGGCCGACCTCCTGCATCGCTCCCATCGGTGTCCTCATGCATTCCATCACCTTCCGGCCGTTGACGACTGCGGATTTCCCGCAGCTGCTGACATGGCTGCAACGTCCGCACGTTGCCGAGTGGTGGCCGGGTGACCACAGTGCTGCGACGGTTGCCGACGAGTTCTCGGAGATGCTCGATGCGGAGAGTACGACGCGCGCATCCATCATCGTGCTCGACGGTCGCGACATCGGCTACATCCAGTCGTACGTCGCGATGGGGTCGGGGGAGGGCTGGTGGGAGGACGTGCATGATCCGGGAGTCCGTGGCATCGACCAGTTCATTGGTGAGCCAGATCTGCTGAATCGTGGCATCGGCGCCATGATGATCCGGGCCTTCGTGGAACGGCTCTTTGCAGCTCCGGAGGTGACGTTGGTGCAGACGGATCCCGACCCAACCAATGCCCGTGCCGTTCGCTGTTACGAAAAGGCGGGGTTCCATCGTGTCGGCACGATCCAGACGCCCGATGGTGCGGCGTTGCTGATGACGCAGGTGCGTTCCGTGTGACTGTCGGTGCAATGCGAGACATCGGACTCGCGCTGCTTGCCCCCGACCAGACCACGTGCGATGCTTGCGGTCCACCATACGACCGGAGGCGCGCGTGCGTCGGCAACTGTTCGGAGTGCTCCTGCTCGCTGTCGTGTCTGTTGTATTAGTTTCCGCTAATGATTTGCAGGCCGGGCGTTTTGCGACGCGCGACGTGACGATCGACGCCCGCTGCACCGGCGGCGAGAACACCAGCGTGACGCTGCGGCCCTGGAATCTGAGGCTCCAACAGGGCGACGATGTCCGCTGGGTGCTGAATGGCAATGCCAACAGCGACGACATCACGATCTCGCCGAAGCGTGACGCCTGGCCGTTCGTGGACGCGCCGCCGTACAAGGGTGGCAAGGGCAGGCCGGCGCGCACCGGAGGGATGCGTCCCAATGCGCAGGGGCGCTACTCGTACAACGTGACGCTGATCTGCACGAACGGCGGGAACGCCGATACCGTGTTGATCGATCCGGACATCATCGTCGACTAGCAGAGTGTGTGCGTCGCAGCCACTCGCTGCGGCGTGCGATTTTCCCTGACGCCACGCAATGATCACCACCGCCGTCGAGGACGAGCAGGCACTCCCCAAGCGCATCGGGCCCTACCGCATAATCCAGGTGCTGGGTGAGGGCGGGATGGGCGTGGTGTACGAGGCGGAAGAGACGGAGCCGGTCAAGCGACGCGTGGCGCTGAAGCTGGTGCGCGCGGGGCACGACACGCGCGAGGTGCTGGCCCGCTTCGACGCGGAGCGCCGTGCGCTGGCGGTGATGAATCACGCCTGCATCGCCAAGGTGCTGAGTGCAGGCACCACCGAGCAGGGACAGCCGTACTTCGCCATGGAGCTCGTTCGCGGGCTGCCGATCACGACGTACTGTGACACACGCCGTCTGCCGATCCGCGAGCGGTTGTCGCTGTTCATCAGCGTGTGCGAGGCGGTGCAGCACGCACACCAGAAGGGCGTGATCCATCGCGACCTGAAGCCGTCGAACATCATGATCGGCGACGAGGATGGGCATCCGGCACCGAAGGTGATCGACTTCGGCATCGCCAAGGCACTGGGTCCCGCCAGCAACGCCACCCTGACGATGAGTGGCATGGCCGTGGGCACGGCAGCCTACATGAGCCCCGAGCAGGCCGATGTCGGTCAGGTGGACGTGGACACCCGCGCCGACATCTACTCGCTCGGCGTGATGCTCTACGAACTGCTGGTGGGGCACCTGCCGGTGGACCCGAACGCGATGGGTCTGTTCGTGTTCCTCGCCCAGCTGGTGTCGGGCAACGTCACGCCACCCACGCCGAGCGCTGGCCTGCTCACGGTGGAGCGCGAGCGTGACACGGTGGCGCACATGCGGCGGACCGACTTCAGGCACCTGCGGCGTGAGCTCAAGGGTGACCTCGACTGGATCATCATGAAGGCGATGCAGCCGGATCGTGCACTGCGCTACGAGACGGCCAATGGCCTCGCGGCCGAGCTGCGCCGCTACCTCGCCGACGAACCCGTCATCGCGCGGCCACCGAGTGCGACGTATCGCGTGTCGAAGTTCGTGCGCCGGCATCGCGTGGGGGTGATGGCGGCCAGCGCGATCCTCGTCAGTGTCATCGGCAGTGCCGTCGTGGCCACGGTGGGCTACGTGCGCGCGACGCGCGCCGAGCAGCGGGCGGCGGAGGAAGCCGAGGCGGCGAAGCAGGTCACTACGTTCCTCGTCGACCTCTTCCGCGTGTCGGACCCGGGCGAATCGCGTGGGAACACGCTGACGGCACGGGAGATTCTCGATCGCGGCACCTCGCGTGTGACGACCGAGCTGGCGGCGCAGCCATTGCTGCAGGCGCGCATCATGCAGACCATGGGCACCGTGCACTCGCAGCTCGGGCAATACGGGCAGGCGCGGACCCTTCTTGCCGATGTGCTGCGAACCCGCGAACAGGTGCTGCCCGCCGATGATCCGCTGGTGGGCGAGACCCTCGCGGCCCTCGGCGAGGTCGCACGTGTGCGGGGCGATGTCGCCGAGGCCGACCGGCTCCTGACGCGTGCGCTGGCGATCCGCGAGCAGGCGTTCGGCCCCGAGAACATCGATGTGGCGTCCACGCTCGCCTCGATCGCGGCGCTGCGTCTGCGGCAGGGGCGTGCGGCGGAATCCGAATCGCTCTACAAGCGCCTGGTGATCCTCGACAGGAAGGTGCGGACGGAGGCGGATCCCCGCACCGCGCGTGACATGCGCGGGCTGGCCGCCGTGTATCTGTCGCAGAAGAGATATGGCGAGGCGGAGACGTTGTGGAAGGAGACACTCGCGCTGCAGGAGCGCACGCTGGGCGGCGATCATCCCGACGTGGGCAGCACGCTCAACAATCTGGGCGGTCTGTACTACAACACGGGCCGTTTCGCCGACGCGCTGACGTACTACCAGCGTGCGCGCCCGATCATCGCCAAGACACTCGGCCCCACGCATCCGTCGAATGCCAGCATCTGGAACAACCTCGGTGAGGTCGAGTGGAAGCTGAAGCACTACCGGGAATCCGAGATCCTCTTTCGCCAGGCGCTGGAACTGAAGGAACGATCGTTCACGGCCGACAATCCGAGCATTGCGATCACCCTCAACGGCCTGGCTGGACTGCTACGCGACGCGACACGATACGCCGAGGCCGAACCGCTGTACCAGCGTGCGCTGTCGATCCGTGAGAAGGCCTTCGGAGCGGCGCATCCCGACGTGGGTGAGACGCTGCGGGACTATGCGGAGCTGCTCCGGCGCATGGGTCGGAGCGGTGAGGCGGCGCAGATGATGACACGGGTGGCGACCACGAAGTAGAGCTCGCGCAGGCGATGGCCTGCGTGAGGCTCGGGCGCGCGACGGAGCGCCGGGCCTGCTCGGATGTCTCTGGCGGCCTCGAGGTGACCGATGGCGCGTGCGAGGTGAGTTGTTGGCGCACCTCGCGTGTCGGGCGTTGTCTGGCACCCGTCTCGATGACGACGACATACTGTGTCACGACAGGCCGGCGTCGCTGGCGGAACGGTCTGTGCAACGGTGCGATGCAACGGTTCGCACACCGGTATTTTGCCGGTGTGCCGTAGCGGATCGTGTCCCAACGTCACATGTGGAGAATCGGCAATGCTGAGTCAGGCGCAGAAGGACCATCTTGGTCGTCGGCTGCACGAAGAGCGTACTCGACTGCTGGAACAGCTGCATTCGTTCGAGGAGATCGATGCAGAAGACAGCAGTCAGAATCAGGCCGGCGATCTGTCGAAGTTCCCGACCCATCCTGCCGACCTCGGCACCGATGCGAATGCCGAGGATGTGGAGCTCGTGATCGGTTCGCGCATGTCACAGGAGCTGGCGGAGATCGATGCCGCACTCGATCGGCTGGCGACGACGCCCGAGACCTTCGGTGTGGACGAGGAGACCGGCGAGGCGATTCCGTTCGAACGTCTGGACATCATTCCGTATGCACGCGTCACGGCGACCCGGAAGTCGGCGGCCGAGTCATCCTGAGCCTGTCTCCGTGCGCGCGGCCGTGATAGACTCATGTGGGTACTCGATCGGTGTCACCCACGGAGGCGGCGATGGCGGGTGCGGGGCAGGGGCCGGAAGGGAACGGTGCCCAGTCGATCAACTGGCGCCGTTTTGCGGTACTGGGTTCGGCGGTGATCACCGGTGTGGCGGTGATCCGGCTCATCGCCGATGCGGCAGGAGTTCCGCGCGGTTCGACGGCGTCGGCTGCCGTGGCGTCGTTGTCGAACTTCCTGATGTACCTCACGCTCGGGCTCAGCGCGCCGTACGTCATCACGGGCATGCCGAAACGGCCGCTGGTACGGCGACTGCTGGTGCTGGCACCGATTGCCGCGGTGTTCGCCGTGATCAATTTCTGGTATCTGCAGGCATCGCTGTGAGCACCGGCGGTTGCGCTTCGCGGAACTCCGTGCGGCTGGTGCCGATCGGAAGCGCTGGCTTCGGTCGCAACACCAACGCATCGTCCCGCGACCGGGTCATCGGTACGGCTGTCGGGGTCGGCCTCGGAACCGTGTCCGGTGTGATCCGGCCATTCGTAACATGGCAGCGGGTTCGTCGCCGAGTCGAGCACATCACCCACAGATATCCTGTGATGTGACTGCCTTCCCGGTTCGCCGGTATGCCGCACTGGTCAGGCACGACAGGTGATCATCAACCGGGCGAGGGAGCGGCGATGCGGACGTTTCGCGATGTGGCAGCGGCAGTGCTGGGTACGGTGTGCATGGTGATCGGGGCCCGCACGCAGAGTGCGCACGCGGGTGTGGCGAGCGATTCAGATGCGCGCCTGACGTTGACTGCCCGCGAGACCGTCCGTCTGCAGGCCCATTTCGATTCGGTGGACGCGGAACTGAGTGCGGTGCCAACCTCGACGCTCCGTGCATCACAGCGCGTCGCCCGTGCGCAGTTGATCGCGTGGCTGCGGGACTATCGCAACGCGGCGCGCTTTCCGGAGAACGACCGCTTCGCCACCCCGACGCCGTTCTTCGTGGATCATCGTGGCGTGCGCTGCGCCATGGGCGAACTGCTGCACCGTTCGGGACGCGACGACATCGTGCGGGACGTGCAGCGCACACGGAACAATGCGCTGGTTGCGCAGCTGGTGGACGATCCGCGGCTGGTTGCATGGCTGGACAGCGTCGGCATGACGGCCGTCGAGGCGGCCCGCGTGCAGCCGAGCTACGACGGAATCGGAGGCGGCAACGTGATCGACGACGTCGTGGTGTCGCCGGCGCCCGCCGCCTATCGCACCGTCGCGGTGACCTTGAGTCTCGCGTCGCTTGGCGCCGTGGCCCTGAACGCCACCCGTCCCAGCGGCGCGTCGAAATGGGCGGGGCTGGCCGTGGGAACTGCCGCGGCGATCACCGGTGCGATGGAGCGGGACAACTCCCGCGCAACCACCGAGCGGTATGCCGCAACCAGCATGGCGTTGGGCGTGACATCGTTCGCGGTGGCAGCCTATCGCGTCTTCGCACCGGTGCCGAAGGCATCGCTGCGTCTCGGGTCATCGCGTATCGCGCTGCTGCCGGCACTGATGCCGGCAGCCGGTGGTCGGAGCAACGCAGGCGTCTCGGTGCAGGCCACGTTCCGATAGCGGCGACCGCCGCCACGTTCAGCTCTTCGGCGTGAAGTGCCCCAGGAAGACGCGTTCCTGTGACGTGAGGCTGCGCTCGCCCTGCGTCTCGATCTTCGACAGGATGCGCTTCACCTCGTCGCGGTTGAGCTCATGCACCTTGTCGAGGTTCACACCGCGCCAGTCGCCGATGGGGATTGCGCCTGCCGGTGGGCCCGCCAGCTTCGCCTGCCATTGCGCTGCGGGCGCACGATTTGCGATCCGGCGGAGATAGATCCAGGCGCCGACGTAGCCGCCGAGGTGTGCGAAGTGTGCCACACTGCCACCGCCGGAGAGTCCGCCGTAGAGCGACACCACCGTCATGATCACGACCAGCACGCGCGCTTCGACCGGAATGATGCCCCAGATGTAGATCCGGTCACGGGGATAGAACTTCGCGAAGGCGAGCTGCACACCGAACACCGCACCCGAGGCGCCCACGATCGGCGCGTATGGTGTGATCACCCATGAGAGCAGGCCACCCATCACACCGGCAATGAGGTACAGCCGGATGAAGGCCGGGCTGCCGATCCGCATCTCGACCCGGGGGCCGAAGAAGAACAGGCCCAGCATGTTGAACAGCACGTGCGTCAGCCCGGCGGTGCTGTGTGCGAACATGTACGTGAACAGCGTCCACGGGCGCTCGAGCAACAGCGCCGGCACGAGCGCCAGGTAGCCCGTGATCCCCCGAAGGGTGAGCTGGACGACGAAGACGAGAATGTTGGCGACGATCAGCCGCGTGACCCAGGGTGTCATG
Source organism: Gemmatimonadaceae bacterium (assembly GCA_031411975.1). Classification (GTDB taxonomy): domain Bacteria; phylum Gemmatimonadota; class Gemmatimonadetes; order Gemmatimonadales; family Gemmatimonadaceae; genus JACMLX01. The sequence goes on along the minus strand of JANOCB010000113.1, from coordinate 118,410 downwards.
CTGTCATCTTAACCCGATCAGGCGCCGGGAGTGCCCGGTCGTCGGGCGTGGCGACATGCACGCATCGTCGGCAACCGTCGAAGCGTGGATCGCGCCCTCCGGTACGGGGCAGTATCGTACTCCGCTCCCGTCGGCCCTCGTCACCATTGCTCCCGAGACCTTGCATGCTGCTGATCTATGGAGCCAACGGTTACACCGGGACGCTGATCGTGGAGGAGTGCGTGCGCCGCGGCATGCGTCCGATCGTGGCGGGGCGTCGCCGGGACCTGCTGGCGCCGATCGCGCAGGCGCACGGGCTCGAGTGCCGGGTCGCATCGCTCGACGATCCGGCCGCATTGCAGGCGATGCTCGGGGGTGTCTCGCTGGTCATCCACGCCGCAGGCCCCTTCTTTCGCACGAGCAAGCCGATGGTGCAGGCCTGCCTCGCCGCCGGCGTGCATTACCTCGACATCACGGGTGAGATCGCAGTGTTCGAGGGGTGCAAGGGACAGCACGAGAAGGCCGTGGCGGCGGGCGTCGTGATCCTGCCGGGTGTGGGGTTCGATGTGGTTCCCACTGACTGTCTGGCGGCGCGGCTGTCGGAACAGCTGCGGGGGGCCTCGCTGCTGGAACTGGCGTTCGCCGGCGGCGGCGGCTTCAGCCGTGGCACCCTGAAGACGATGGTGCTCGGATCGCCGCAGGGTGGGGCGATTCGCCGGGATGGACGGATCACCCGTGTGCCAGCGGGCTGGCGGACGCAGATGATCCCCTTCCGTGACCGTCCGCGAGTGGGAGTGACGATCCCGTGGGGCGACGTCTCGACGGCGTACTGGTCGACCAGGATCCCGAACATCCACACCTATCTGGCATTGCCACGTTCCGCGGTGCGCTCGATGAAGGTGATGCGTTTCATCAGCCCGTTACTCGCGATCCCGCCGGTGCAGCGGTTCGTGGAGCGCCAGATCGATCGACGTGTGCATGGACCGAGCGCCGGAGTGCGAGCGTCGGCACGGATGCAGATCTGGGGACGCGTGACGCATGCCGATGGGCGAACGGTCGATGGCACGGCCGAGACACCGGAAGGGTATCGGCTCACCGCCATCGCCGCCGTGGAGAGTGCGCACCGGGTGCTGTCGAGTGCCCCACCTGCGGGATATCACACGCCGTCCAGCGCGTTCGGCGCCGGATTTCTGGAGTCGCTGCCGGAGTGCGACGTCGTCATTGCGCGATGACACCCTGCCGTCTGGCGTCGCGCGCAGCGGAGGGGGGCGATGCGCACGGCTCGTACGGCATGCCCATCATCCCATCCAACACCTCGCCGGTCGAATCATGCCGTTGACATCCCCCGTGACATCCCAGGCGATGCGCGGCGCCTGTGCGATGCTGTTCGTGGCCTCTGCGCTGCATGCGCAGGAGCGTCCGCGCGCGCGCGACCTCGGTATCGTCGTCGGCACGGCGTCGCCGGGACCACTCAACGCCATCACCGACGTGCCGGGAGTTCGTGTCGGTCATGCCACCGTGAGCCGCGGTGATTCCATCCGCACCGGCGTGACGGTCATTTTTCCGCACGACGGCAACCCGTTCGAGAGCCGCGTACCGGCAGCGGCCGTGGTGGGCAACGGATTCGGAAAGTTCGTGGGGTCCACGCAGCTGATGGAGCTCGGCGAACTGGAAACGCCGATCGCACTGACCTGCACGCTCTGCACCTGGCGAGTGGCGGAAGGCGTGGCGAAGTGGATGCTCACGCAGCCCCGTATGGGCAACGTGCGCAGCATCAATCCCGTCGTCGGCGAAACGAATGACGGGTGGGCACTGAACGACATCCGCAGCCTGCCCGTGGCCGACAGCGACGTGGTGCGGGCGCTCACCGCTGCTGCCGGTGGTGCGGTGCGCGAGGGCGCGGTGGGTGCGGGGACCGGAACGGTGGCGTTCGGCTGGAAGGGGGGCATCGGCACGAGTTCGCGCGTGGTGGCGCGTGGTGGGTATACGGTTGGAGTGCTGGTACAGTCCAACTTCGGTGACTGGGCTGACCTGGTGATCCAGGGCATTCCAGTGGGCCGTGAACTCGGTCGGTCGGGAGTCACACCGGACCGTGACAAGGGAGCGAGCGGATCGATCGTGGTCGTGGTGGCCACTGACGCACCGCTCTCGGATCGCAGTCTGCGTCGGCTGGCCAGTCGCGCACTCTTCGGCATCGGTCGCACCGGCGGCTACGCGTCGAACGGGTCGGGCGACTATGTGATCGCCTTCTCCACACATCCCGCCGTGCGCCGCATTGGCCGCATCGGATCTTCGGGAACGCCCCCCGATTCCATTCGGGGAATGGAGCTCGGCAACGAGCGGGTCGGCGACCTGTTCGAGCCGGTGGTGGATGCCACGGTCGAGGCGATCTACAACTCGCTCCTCCGCGCCACCTCGCAGCAAGGCGCGTTTGCCCGCGTCGAGGCGTTACCGATCGAGGAGGTGAAGAAGATCCTGGCGAAGTACGGCATCAGCGGCCGCCGCTGACGGCTGCGCGCGCCGCCGTGATTGCGGCGTGCATCGTGCATGACGTGGGTGCAGGCTCGAGCGCGCGGTCGTCGTGCAGCCCACCCCGTCGCAGCGCAGGTGCAGATGCAGGTATGGCAGCTCACGAAGGACGTCGTCAACAAGGCGCTCGACGACAAGGTACTCCGGCTCAGCGCGGCACTGTCCTACTACTCGCTGTTCTCCCTGGCGCCGCTGGTCCTGATCGCGGTGTCGGTGGCCGGTGCATTTTTCGGTGAAGAGGCGGCCAGCGGCCTGCTCGCGGCAACACTGCGCTCCAGCATCGGGCAGGAGGCCGCCGATGCCGTGCAGGAGATGGTGCTCAATACGCGACAGCAGAGCGACAACATCATTGCGTCGATCGTCGGCGTGCTCGTGCTCATCGTAGGTGCCACCGGAGTCTTCGGCCAGCTGCAGGACGCGCTGAACACCGTGTGGAGTGTGCAGCAGAAGCCGGGACGGGTGATCCGGACCCTGCTGCGCGATCGCCTCCAGAGCTTCGGCATGGTGCTGGGTGTCGGCTTCCTCCTGCTCACGTCGCTGATCCTCACGACCGGGCTGCAGATCGCGAGTGACCTGATCGCCCGGCTGCTGCCGATCCCGGCGCTGTTCTGGACGATGCTCAGCAACGTCGTCGCGTTTCTCGTCGTCGCTGTGCTCTTCGGGGCGATCTTCCGGTTTCTTCCCGACGTCGAGATCGAGTGGAAAGACGTTCGGTACGGCGCCATCCTGACCGCCGGCCTCTTTGTGATGGGCAAGGTGGTGCTGGCCTGGTATCTCGGCCGCGCCGCGACCGCCTCGGTGTACGGCTCGGCGGGATCGCTCGTGCTGATCCTGCTGTGGGTGTACTACTCGTCGCTGATCATGCTGCTTGGCGCGGAGTTCACCGAGGTGCACGCCCGCAGTCGCGGCCGGGCGATCAGGCCAAGCAAGGGGGCGGTTCGTGTAACGCGCACGCTCGAGGCCGTGCCTGACGGGCAGGCGGCTGACTCGTCGGAGCGACTCCGGACGTCGTGAGTTCCGACGCAGTCGACCGGCGGGTGGACGTTGCGAAATAGACCATAAGGCTGACCTGTGACCGCGCTTCGTCCGGCAGGTCAGAATCGAGCGCACACGACAGTGCCGCAAAGGCACTGCTTATGCGATGGATGCCGTCACGATGTGCCGGGACCACGCCACGCAGTGCCGCGACCCCGGCGGCCTTCATTGACCCTTCAGTAAAGTCGGAGCCGATCATGGCGGAACTTCATGTGGAAAAGAAGAAGAAGTCCAACACGATGTGGATCGTGCTGGGTGTGTTGCTCGTTGCGCTGATCGCCTGGATGGCGACACGTGAGAATGACGACCTCGATGATGCACGGACTACGCAGGGCACGACGACCGGTGCTGTGCCGGTCATGACGTCGCCGCTGGCGACACCGATTCTCCTGAACTCCTGAGGCACGCAATCATGGCACATGACGATCGTATCGAACGCGACAATCGCGTCACGCTGGGCGACACCGATTCACTGGACACCACCGCGGCTGGACAGCTGGCCCATCTCGACGACCTCGACGATTTCACGATTGCCGAGGGAGAGCCGGACATCCGGGGCTGGGATGTGCGTGGCGCCGATGGCACCAAGGTCGGCACGGTGGAAGACCTGCTGATCGACACGGCAGCCATGAAGGTGCGGTACATCGAAGTGAAGCTCGAGAGGGATGTGGCGGCGGATGTGGGGCGTCCGGCGGATCTCGGTTCGCACGGCATCAGCGATGCCACGATGCGTGCCGAAGGCCAGTTGGCCGAGCGCGACGGGCTGCGCAGCGGTGATGACGAGGCTGGGCGATACGTGCTCGTCCCGATCGGTGTCGCGCGCCTGAACGACGATGACGACGACGTGATCCTGAGTGCCGAGGCCGCACAGATGGTCGGCATCCCGGCGTACAACCGTCAGAAGGAGGGCATGACGCGTGAGTACGAGAACGAGGTGGTCCGTGGCTACGGCAGCGGCCTCGGCACCGGCGGAATCGCGACGAGCGACGTGATGCGCGCCGCACGGCCGTCCGACGTGGCGAGCACGCCGCGCGACCCGTTCTACGAGGACCGCAGTTTCGATGACCGATCGTTCTTCGGCGCGCGTCGCACAGGTCGGGACGATGACGCGTACTTCACGCGGGCCGACGAGGATGCGCAGGCGCGTCGGCGTGACAGCCGCAGTCGCGACGCCGTGAACGATGACCGTTCCGACGATCATTCCAACCGCGTCAGCTGAGCCGCTGACGGGGATCTGGCGTGACGCTCTGTCCGGTCAGCGCACCGGACAGAGCGAGTCGTAGGCCACCGAGGTCATCGATCCACCCATCACGGTACCGAACGCCGGTGTACCCGGAGTGCTGTGACTGGCGACACGTCGCCAGGTGGTATCACCGTAATACCAGTTCTCCAGCACCTTGACCTGTCGTGCACTGCAATCGAGCGTGAGACGGGTGCGTGAACTCCACCAGTCACCACCCCGGGCGCGCACGGCCTTGGCAAACTTCACACGCACGACGGCGTTCAGCAGCGGCCCCTCCCGCTTCACCGTGCGTGCTTCCACCAGCACCGGATTGCCTGCGGCGGTGCGTCCGATCTCGCGCAGTGTCTGCGCGCTGACGGCCGGTGCCGCACCACAGGCTGCAATGCAGACCAGCACTGCGAGCCGGACCGGCCGACCCGCCAGGATGGCCGTTGGCAGGCGCACGCTACCTCCGATGCGCATCACGCCAGCTTGTCGAGCATCGGCTGCGTGATCAGCACCGTGCCCTTCTCGGTACGGCGGAACCGCGCGGCATCGAGCACCGGATCCTCGCCCACGACGAGTCCCGGTGGGATGATCACGCCACGGTCGATCACCACGTTTCGCAGCCGCGCGCCGCGGCCGATGTCCACGTACGGCTGCACCACGGCGCCGTCGAGGACGGCATACGAGTGGGCCTTCACACCGGTGAAGAGCAGCGACTTCTGTACTTGTGCGCCCGACACGATACAGCCGCCGCTGACCAGCGAGTTCACCGCCATACCACGACGCGTGTCGTCGTAATGCACGAACTTGGCGGGTGCCGTGATTTCGCTGTAGGTCCAGATCGGCCAGTCGTTGTCGTACAGGTCGAGCGACGGCACCACCGAGGTCAGGTCGATGTTCGATTCCCAGTAGGCGTCGATCGTCCCGGCATCGCGCCAGTACGCCTCGCCTTCGCTGGCGGCACGTACACAGGACTGACTGAAGCGATGGGCCACCGCCTTGCCGTGCTCCACGACGTACGGGATGATGTCCTTGCCGAAGTCGCGTGACGACCCTTCCAGCGCTGCGTCGCGGCGGAGCAGCTCGAAGAGGAAATTCGTCTTGAAGACGTAGATGCCCATGCTGGCCAGCGCCATCTCCGGGTTTCCCGGGATGCCCGGCGGATCGGCAGGCTTTTCGAGGAAGGTGACGATGCGGTCGGTTTCGTCCACATGCATCACGCCGAAGCCCGTCGCTTCCATGCGCGGCACCTCGAGGCATCCGATGGTCACATCGGCATTCTGGTCCACGTGCTGCTCCAGCATCAGCTCGTAGTCCATCTTGTAGATGTGGTCACCAGCGAGAATGACCATGTACTCCGGTCCGTACGCCTCGATGATGTCGATGTTCTGATAGACGGCATCGGCGGTGCCATCGTACCACTGGGTCTCGCTGACACGCTGTGACGCCGGGAGAATGTCGAAGCTCTCGTTGCGTTCGGGGCGCAGGAAGTTCCAGCCGCGCTGCAGGTGGCGGATCAGGCTGTGCGCCTTGTACTGCGTGGCCACGCCGATGCGGCGGATGCCGGAGTTGAGCGCGTTGGACAGCGCGAAGTCGATGATGCGGGTCTTGCCACCGAAGTACACGGCCGGCTTGGCGCGTCGATCGGTCAGTTCGTACAGGCGCGACCCGCGTCCGCCGGCGAGCACGTACGCCATGGCATTGCGGGCGATGATGCCCGATCGGTGTGCAGAGGTCATGACAGGGGAGTGCTCCGTGGGGGGACTGCGCTGACCGGCGCGAGGTGCGTGATATTGGTCGCCGGTTCACGCCTGCGGTAGGGTGCCGGCCCGGGGAGTCGGGGGCAGGCCCGCAACGCCGGTCAGCCCCACGGCACGACAGTGGCGGTGGCGCGGCCCCCGGTACATAGTGCCGAGGACCCTCGCCGGCCTGCCAGACCACGGCCGATCCGTCTCCGACCGCCTGGTACCGCACGCATGAACGTCCTGTTTGTCGCCGCCGAAGTTGCTCCCCTGATCAAGACGGGCGGGCTCGCCGACGTGGCGGGTGCACTGCCGGCGGCGCTGCGTGCGCTGGGGCATGACGTGCGCGTGGTGATGCCCTATTACCGGCAGCTCCGGGACCGCGGCATTGCCGTGGACGGGCCTCTGGCCGCCACCTTCCTGCCGATCGGGGAGCGCGCCGAGGAGATGCGCGTCTGGCAGTCGCTGGACGGGGCCGTGCCGACCTATCTGCTCGACATCCCCGCCGCCTTCGAGCGAGACAGCATCTACGGCGACGGCGATGACAATCGCCGCTTCACGCTCTTCTCGCGCGGAGTCATGGCGCTGATGCAGCAGCTGCGCGAAGTGAATCGGTGGCAGCCCGACGTGGTGCACACGCATGACTGGCATGCCGCGCTCGTCGCCAACTACCTGCAGACCTACTACGCCTACACCTTCGGGCACATCGCGTCGGTGTTCACGATCCACAACCTGCAGTATCAGGGCCAGTCCAGCCCGGAGACGCTGGGCGCGGCGGGGCTCAGCGAGCGGGGATTGATCGAGAACAGCATGGGTCCCGGGACTGCAGGCACCTTCAACTTCATGGCGCGCGGCATCGTGTACAGTGACGTGATCACCACCGTGAGCCCGACGTATGCGCAGGAGATCATGACCAGCGAGTACGGCGAACGGCTCGATGGCCTGCTGCGGAGTCGCGGTGATCGCGTCACGGGCATTCTCAACGGCATCGACACCACGGCGTTCGATCCTGCCACCGACACGCATCTCGCCGCCAACTACGATGCAGACGACGTGTCGCAGAAGCTCGTCTGCAAGCGCGCCCTGCAGGTGGAGATGGGGTTGACGCCGAGCAACACGAAGCCGCTGCTTGGCATCGTCTCGCGACTGGTGGAGCAGAAGGGAATCGACCTGCTGGACGCCGCCATTCCCTGGCTGATGCTGCAGACCGACGCGCAGCTGGTGGTGCTGGGATCGGGCCAGCCGTATCTGCAGGCGGCGTTGCAGCGGCATGCGGCCGCACACCCCGGCCGGATCGCCGTGCGCATCGGCTTCGACGCCGGGCTCGCGCAGCGCATCTACGCCGGCAGCGATGCCTTCCTGATGCCCTCGCGCTTCGAACCCTGCGGACTGGGCCAGATGATCGCGCTCCGCTACGGCAGCGTGCCGATCGTGCGCGCCACGGGCGGATTGAACGACACGGTGCGCGAGGGCTGGGACGGGAATGGCTTCGTGTTCCACCAGTACGAGGCCCGCCACTTCATCGAGGCGATCGCGCGGGCCCTGTCGGCCTACGTCGAGACGCGCAGCTGGGCGATCCTGCGGGAACGTGGCATGCGCGAGAACAACTCGTGGGAGCACGCCGCGGAGCGGTACGAGGGGGTCTACGAGTGGGCGCGGAGCCTCCGCCGCAGGTGAGTCGGAATCGCGCAGACCAGTGTTGGAAACACGTGACGTCATCGGTCTGACGCTGTAGCGGCGGCGCAGCGGCACACGAGCCGTGCCACGCCATGACCGCCGATTCGCGGGATCACCACGCGGCGCCAAGTCGAATGCCCACAACGAGTTGCCTCTGACTCGGTGGTTCTGCCGCGGCGAGCAGATTGGGTTGGCGCAACCCTCGCTCTGGTGGGACGCAGCGCACTGACTCGGAGTCCACGCCCTCGCGCTGACTCTGAGTCCCCTCGCGGGAGTCCCGGCTCGGGCCTGCCGCTCCGCCAACTCGTCACCCTCAGCCGTCCGCGAGACCTCACCGCCATGTCCCACCGCCTCGCACGGCCCCTGATCATGCTGCTGGTGGCACTCCTGCTCGGCGGCCGCTCCGAGGCGCAGATCGCCGTGGACCGCACGGAGCTCGTCCTGCGCCCCGACAGTGCGACACTGCGCAGCGGTGTCGTGATCGTGCGAAACACCGGTCGCTCACGAGCCGGTGCGGTCATCCGCGTCGAAGACTGGGATCGTGGCGCCGACGGTGCACATCGCTTCTACGAGGCGGGTACGCAGCCGGGCAGCTGCGCGACCGTGCTGACGGTGTCGCCGCTCGAATTTTCACTGGCTCCCGGCGAGAGTCGCGCCGTGCAGGTCGGACTCGATGGTGCGGTGCACTCGGCATGCTGGAGCCTGGTGCTGGTGGAGTCGGAGGAGCGGGTACGCGACGACGCGGGCGCACTGGTCCTCGCGCGGGTGAGGACGGGGCTCAAGGTGTTTGCGGAGCCCAGTGGACTGCGGGCGGCCGGCGAAGTGAGCGAGGTGGATGTGGAGCAGACGGAGGCCGCCTACAGCGCATCTGCAGCATCCGGTACGTCGCGGGCGACGGTGACCTTCCGCAACACCGGCGAGCGGCACCTCAAGGCACAAGGGCGGCTCGAGATCCGCCGCACCGACGACAGCGTCGTCACCACGCTCGCGCTGCCGCTGCTGCAGACGTTGCCGGGAGCGACGATGACGGCGCGCGTGACGCTGCCGGTGATGCCGAAGGGGACGTACCTGCTGCGTGCCGTGGTGGAGTATGGTGGTACCACGGCCGCTGCTGAACGGACGCGCGACGTGCGCTGAGCAGGAGGGGCTGGGCCAGTGCGATCCCGGATGACCGGCGGTTACTCTTCGCCCGTCCCGCGCATCGTCCTCTCCGCCGCCCCCCGACATGATCACCCTCGGCATCGACATCGGCACATCAGGTGTGAAGATGGTGCTGGTGGATCATGCCGCAGATGGCGGCGAGCGGGTGCTCGGCAGCGCCAGTCAGCCGCTCACCGTGCAGCGGCCGCACCCGGGATGGAGTGAGCAGGACCCTCGGTCGTGGTGGCAGGCCACGCTGACCTGCGGCGACGCACTGCGCGCGTCGCATGCGGCATCGATGGCCGACGTCGCTGCCATCGGCCTCTCCGGTCAGATGCATGGCGCGACACTCCTCGATCGGCAGGGCGATGTGTTGCGACCGTGCATCCTGTGGAACGATGGGCGCAGCGCCGAGCAGTGCACGGCGTTCGAGGCGGAGTGGCCCGAGTCGCGCGCGGTGACGGGGAATCTTGCGATGCCCGGGTTCACCGCACCGAAACTGCGGTGGGTCCGTGAACATGAACCCGCGATCTTCGACCGGATCGCCACCGTGCTGTTACCAAAGGCCTACGTGCGGTTGCAGCTCTGTGGCGAAGCGATCGAGGAGATGTCGGATGCTTCCGGCACACTCTGGCTCGACGTGGGCCAGCGCCGCTGGAGTGACGAGGCATTGCACGCGACAGGCCTCAGCGTTGCGCAGATGCCACGGCTCGTGGAAGGGAATGCGCCGGCAGGAACCCTGCACCGCGCCATCGCCGAGCGCTGGGGCATGCGCACGCAGCCGGTGATCGCTGGTGGCGCGGGTGACAACGCGGCGGGTGCAGTGGCCGTCGGCGCCACGGGTGCGGGCGATGCATTCGTCTCGCTGGGCACGAGCGGTGTGCTCTGGTGCACCACGGCGGCGTTTGCCCCGAACACGACGCACGCGGTGCATGCCTTCTGCCACGCCGTGCCTGACACCTGGCACCAGATGGGGGTGTTGCTCAGCGCCGCGTCGTGCCTGAGCTGGTGGGCGTCGATCAGCGGTCATGATGAAGCGTCGCTACTGTCGGAGCTCTCCTCGACCGCGCAGACCACCGCCAGCTTCGCGCCGTATCTCGCCGGTGAGCGTACGCCGCACAACGATGCATTGGTCCGTGGCGGCTTTCTGGGACTCGATGCGTCGCATACCCGCGCCGACCTGACACTCGCGGTACTGGAGGGGGTGAGCTACGCCATGCGCGATGCGCAACGGGCTCTCGGTGCCGCCGGCACACAGCTCACGCAGGCCGATCTGCTCGGCGGCGGTGCGCGCTCACCGGTCTGGTGCCAGCTCATGGCCGACGTGCTCGGCATTCCGTTGCATGTCGTGACGCAAAGTGAGATCGGGTGCGCCGTTGGTGCCGCCCGGCTCGCGGCGATGGCGGCACTGGGCGGTGGTCGCGATGTGGTGGCACAGGTCGCGACGAAGCCGACGCGTGTCGCCACCTACGAACCGCAGGCAGCTGATGTGGAACGCCACGCCGAGCGGCATGGGCAGTGGCAGTCGCTGTATCATCACGCGCACGAATATCAGCGCGCGGCATCCTTACCGGAGCTGTCGGTTGGCTCCGCGCCGCAGGTCATCAGTCAACACTGACGCAGTACAGGAGAGCGATTCGTGCCGACGAACATCAAGGGCCCCGGCGTCTTTCTGGCGCAGTTCGCGGGTGACACCGCGCCGTTCAACACGTGGGACGGCATCACCAGGTGGGCCGCCGGACTGGGCTTCACCGGTGTGCAGATCCCTTCCTGGGATGCACGCTTCATCGATTTGAAGAAGGCGGCATCGTCGAAGACGTACTGTGACGAGCTGGCGGGTGTCGCACGCGCGAATGGTGTCGAGATCACGGAGCTCGCCACGCACCTGCAGGGGCAGCTGATCGCGTCGCACCCGGTCTACGACGAGGCGTTCGATGCCTTTGCGCCCGACACGGTGAAGGGCAACGCGAAGGCGCGCCAGAAGTGGGCGGTGCAGCAGCTGCTCTGGGCCGCGAAGGCGTCGAAGCACCTGGGGCTCACGTCGATGGCCAGCTTCAGCGGCGCGCTGGCGTGGCCCTACCTGTATCCGTGGCCGCAGCGACCGGCGGGGCTGATCGAGACGGCATTCGACGAACTGGCGAAGCGCTGGCGCCCGATCTTCGATGCGTTCGATGCGGCCGGCTGTGACGTGGCCTTCGAGCTGCACCCGGGTGAGGACCTGTTCGACGGTGAGACGTTCGAGATGCTGCTGGACCGGGTGGATGGGCATCAGCGCTGCAAGATCAACTACGATCCGTCGCACTTCCTGCTGCAGCAGCTCGACTATCTCGAGTTCATCGATCTCTACCACGAGCGCATCAGCTCCTTCCACGTGAAAGACGCCGAGTTCCGGCCGAACGGTCGGCAGGGCGTGTACTCGGGCTTTCAGCCGTGGCTGCAGCGTGCGGGGCGTTTCCGTTCACTCGGCGATGGCCAGGTGGACTTCAAGGCGATCTTCTCCAAGCTGGCCGAGTACGACTACGCCGGCTGGGCGGTGCTGGAATGGGAGTGCTGCCTGAAGCATCCCGAGCAGGGTGCGGCGGAAGGTGCGCCGTTCATCCGCGACCAGATCATCCGTGTCACCGAACAGGCGTTCGACGATTTCGCTGGTGCGGACACGACTCCGAAGCAGCTCAAGCGGATGCTCGGACTCTGATCCGGCGCGAACACACACTTCACGACGATTCCAACCTGGGGATGTTCGAGTGGCCATAGAATCGAAGGCTGCCGCTGCGGCGTCGGCATCGCGCCGGATCCGGCTCGGCATGGTGGGCGGTGGCGAGGGTGCGTTCATCGGTGGCGTCCACCGCTTCGCCTCGCGTCTCGACGATCAGTACGAACTGGTGGCGGGCGCACTGGCGTCGAGCCCCGAGAAGGCGGTGCGGTCGGGCGCTGCACTCGGCCTTGCGCCAGAGCGCACGTACAGCGATTTCGCGACGATGGCCACTGCCGAAGCGGCGCGTGCAGACGGCATCGAAGCCGTGGCGATCGTAACGCCGAACCACATGCATGCGCCGGTGGCCGAGGCATTCCTGAACGCCGGCATTCACGTGATCTGCGACAAGCCGCTGGCCACGACGTCGAAGGATGCGAAGAAGCTGCACGCGCTGGCCGTGAAGAAGGACCTGCTGTTCGCCGTGACCTACAATTACACGGGCTATCCGATGGTGCGTCAGGCGCGGCAGATGGTGCGCGAGAAGCTGCTGGGAGACATCCGTGTGGTGCAGGTGGAGTATCCGCAGGACTGGCTGACCGAGAACATCGAGAATGGCGGCCAGAAGCAGGCGGGCTGGCGCACCGATCCATCGAAGGCGGGGCTCGGTGGGTGCATCGGTGACATCGGCACCCACGCCTACCAGCTCGCTGATTATGTGACGGGCATCGAGGTGGCCGAGCTGCTGGCGGATCTCACGGCGTTCGTGCCAGGCCGGCGCCTGGATGACAACGCGCACGTGATGCTGCGCTACGCCAACGGCGCGCGCGGCACGTTGTGGGCGAGCCAGGTGGCGCCCGGCAACGAAAACAACCTTCGGCTGCGCGTCTACGGCAGCAAGGGTGGACTCGAGTGGCGGCAGGAGCAGCCGAACCAGCTGCTGTGGTCACCGTTCGGGCAGGCGACGCAGGTGATCTCGCGCGGTACGGGCGCGGCGGGTGCAGATGCGGCGCGTGTCACGCGCATTCCGTCAGGTCATCCGGAAGGCTACCTCGAGGCGTTTGGCACACTCTACAGCGAAATCGGCCACGCCATCCGCAGCCGTCGCACGAAGGGGGCGAAGCTCGACAAGGCGGTGCAGTTCCCGACGGTCGTCGACGGTGTGAAGGGTGTGGCGTTCGTCGAGGCCGTCGTGGCCTCGTCGGGCAAAGGTGGACGCTGGGTGAAGCTGCCGTCGCGTCAGGGTCAGTCGAACGTCGCGAGGTAGGCGCGGCCTTCTTCGGTGAGTTCGGCAAACTCCACGAGTTCGTAAGTCGATCCTGGCACGCGGGATCGTTGCGGTGTCGAGATCGCGATGAAGCCCCTGACCTGCATCGCTTTCAGGTGCTCGACGAGTGCATCGAAGGGCTCCTCGCCCTCGCGGGGATACCGGGGGGCGGAGAAGCGTGTCTCACCGTGCGCGATCCGTCTGAGCAGATCGCGCTGCGCCGTCTCGAGCTTGTCCTCCACCGGCACGAAGCTGAGCGGGTCGGGATTGTGCGGCTCGATCTCCCATCGCATTTCCGGGTCCCGCAGCAGGAGGCCGAGGCGATCGGTCAGGACGCGAAGCCAGAGCACGCCGCGGCCGCCGAGCTGTGCGTCTTCGACGACGCAGCGGAAGTGGGTGATGTTGTCGGTCCGGCGGAAAAACCGGACACCGAAGCGCAGGCCGCCGAAGAAGCCGACCTTCACGCTGATCACCTTGTACTTGTGTTCCCGCAGCCATTCTTCTGCGATGCCCCGGGCCTCGTTGTGCAGCCACCAGCTGCGCCAGAAGGCTCCGAGAATCGCCAGGGCGAAGAAGATGACGAGTAGGCGGTCGGGTTTCATGGCGTGCGGTCGGGAGTGTGACGTGAAAGTTGTGTGCTGCGCGGCGGTTCCGGGATCCCGGTTGCCGCCGCCAAGCCCGCCGCCTCGCCCTGCCGCGGCCCACCGATTACATCGCAGACGGACCGGTGCAGGTGCCCGTCTGCACGAGCGTGCAGGTGATCCCTCCCCCATGCCGCCGATGGATCGATTACGGACCGTCCTCCCGCTTCCGACCGCACGCCTGCGGCACTGCCGCGACGCAAGTTCCTCCAGACCACGGCCATGACCGTGCTCGGCGTCAGCGCACTGCCGCTGTTCGGCTGTGCAAAGCCCGACGAGCCGCCGGGATCGGCCACGGAGCAGAACCCGATGCCAGCGCCCGGCAGGATGAACACGGCCGTCCAGCCCGCGAAACTCGGCCTGCAGCTCTACTCCGTGCGAGAAGCCTACAAGACCGACCTGCCTGGCACGCTGGAGAAGGTGGCAGCGCTCGGCGTGCAGGGCGTGGAGACGGCGTTCTGGTACGACGGCATGACGCTGGAGCAGGGCGCCGCCGCCATCAGGGACGCGGGGCTGACGGTATCGTCGGCGCACATCGAGATTCCGGTGGGCGATGGGCGGAAAGCGATGCTCGACGCAGCGAAGGCCTACGGCACGACGCGCATGATCTGGCACGGCTGGCCCGAGGACAAGCGCTACTCCTCGCTCGAGGGCACCAGGGAGCTGGTGAAGATCTACAACGAATCGAATGCCTTTGCCAAGGACAATGGCCTGACCTTCGGCCTGCACAATCACTGGTGGGAGTACCGCAACCAGGTCGGCGGCAAGTTCGTATACGACGTGCTGCTCGAAGAACTTGACCCGGATGTCTTCTTTGAAGTCGACACGTACTGGGTGAAGGTCGCCGGTCACGACCCGTCAGCGATCGTGCGCAAGCTCGGTACGCGTGCACCCTTCCTGCACATCAAGGATGGCCCCGCGGTCTATCATGAGACACTGGCCACCGACAATCCCGATCCGATGACGGCGGTGGGGAAAGGCACGCAGGATATTCCATCCATTGCGCGCGCGGCCAGCGGCAACGCCGAGTGGATGGTGATCGAGATGGACAAGGTCACGGGCGATGTGTTCGCCGCCCTGGAGGAGAGCGTCCGCTATCTCACCACGAACAGCTTTGCCGTGGGCAAGCCCGCCGCCTGACCCCGCGCCGTACCGTTGCAGCATCGTACACTCGCTTTCTCTCCCCAACGACACCGTCGCATGCGCACTCCACGCTTCCTTCGCGCCACGTTCGCACTCGCCGCACTGGTGGGATGCGAACGTGGCGCACCGGTCCCCACCGGTCCGGCGCGCATTCTCGTCTTCTCGAAGACGGCAGGCTATCGCCACGAGTCGATCGACTCGGGCAAGGTGGCGATGATGCGCCTTGGAGCAGCGAACGGCATGCAGGTGGACACGACCGAGGATGCCTCGAAGTTCACCGAGGACACGCTGAAGCAATACGCCGCGGTGGTGTTCCTGAGCACCACGGAGAACGTGCTGACTCGGGCGCAGGAAATCGACCTGCAGCGCTTCATTCAGGCGGGTGGTGGCTATGCCGGCATCCACGCCGCCGCCGACACCGAGTACGACTGGGCATGGTATGGCCGTCTGGTGGGCGCGTACTTCAAGAGTCACCCGGAGCAGCAGGATGCCTCGGTCCGCGTGGTGGACACGAAGGATGCGTCCACCGCACATCTCCCCGCCGAGTGGAAGCGCCGTGACGAGTGGTACAACTACAAGGGCTTTGCACCGGACCTGCAGGTGCTCGCCTCGCTCGATGAATCGAGCTACACGGGTGGTGAGAACGATGGCAAACATCCCATCTCGTGGAAGCACGAGGTGGATGGTGGTCGCGCGTGGTACACGGGCATGGGGCACACCAACGAGTCGTATGCCGACTCGCTTTTCCTGAAGCATGTGCTGGGTGGCCTGCAGTACGCGGTGGGTGCACCGCGGCGGGCGCTGGATTACGCCAAGGTCACCGCCGAGCGCCCGCCTTCCGACTCACTTTTCCGCAAGGTCGCGCTGACGACGGGCACCCTCGCCGAGCCGACGGAGATGGCGGTACTGCCCGGTGGAAACGTGCTGATCGCCCAGCGCGGTGGCGAGGTGGTGCTGTTCCGTGCGAAGGATCGGAGCGTGACGCCGGCAGGAAAGGTCGCGGTGTACAGCAAGAGCACGAACGGGTCGAACGTCGAGGAAGGATTGCTCGGCCTGACCATCGATCCCGACTTCGCCACGAACCGGTACGTCTACCTGTTCTACAGCCCCGCCGATACCTCGGTGAACCGGCTCTCGCGGTTCGAGTTCGATGGTGATTCGCTGAAGGCTGCGACGGAGAAGGTGGTGCTGCAGTTCTACTCGCAGCGCGAGATCTGCTGTCACACCGGCGGCTCGCTGGCCTTCGGGCCGGGCCGCATGCTGTACGTGTCCACCGGCGACAACTCGACGCCGTTCGACGAGAAAGGAGTGGCGCACGCCAGTCACGGCTTCTCGCCCACTGATGATCGCCCCGGGCACGAGCCTTACGACGCCCGGCGCACGTCGGCCAACACCAACGACCTGCGCGGAAAGATCCTGCGTCTCCACGTGCTGACGAATGGCACGTACGACATCCCTGCCGGCAATCTCTTCGCGCCGGGCACGCCGAGCACGAAGCCCGAGATCTTCGTGATGGGCAACCGGAATCCGTACCGCATTGCGGTGGACCAGAAGAGTGGATGGCTGTATTGGGGAGAGGTGGGTCCTGATGCGGCCGACGACACGCTCGCCACGCGTGGTCCCAGGGGCTACGACGAGATCAACCAGGCGCGCGCGGCCGGCAACTTCGGCTGGCCGCTGTTCGTGGGCGACAACTCCGCCTATCACCGCTGGGACTACACGACCGGTGCGAGTGGCCCATTGCACGACGCGAAGGCGCCGAAGAACGAGTCGCGGAACACCACCGGCCTGCGAGACCTGCCGGCGGCGCAGCCGGCGTTCCTCTGGTATCCGTACGGCGCCACGCGCGACTTTCCGCAGGTGGGCAAGGGCGGTCGCACGGCGATGGCGGGCCCGGTGTATCACCGCAGCTTGTTCCGCAACGCTGATGCGACCGCACTGCCATCGTACTTCGACGGCAAGTTCTTCATCTACGACTGGATCCGGCACTGGATCATGGCCGTCACGCTGTCACCCAGTGGCGACTACGAAGCGATGGAGCCGTTTGCACCACGTGACTCCTTCTCGGCGCCGATCGACATGGAAGTCGGCCCCGATGGACGGATTTACGTGCTGGAGTATGGCAAGGCGTGGTTCGCGAAGAACGCCGATGCGGGGCTGTCGATGATCGAATTCCGTGGAAAGCGCTGAGCAGTTGGGCCGCTGGCAGTTTGAGCGCGCACCGACGACGTGGCCGCGCTCAGAACGGGATGATCCCCCGCCAGCCGCGCATGCCGCTGGCGCGCACGATGACGGACGGGATCACGAGGATCCTGCTGGAGTTCAGTCCCAGCACCGAACGATCGTAGAACACGCCCAGCTCGGGGCCGATGCTGTAGGAACGGTCGCCGAAGAGGTACCCCACCGACGCGCCGATGACGGGATCGTCCTCACGCGCCGTGCGCGTGATCGGCAGCACCTGGGTGGCGCGGAGTGCACCGTAGAGCTGACCGGTCTTCGTCCACTTTCCGCTGCTGATCAGCGTGGCCTCGAATCCGGCATGCTCGCCCATGTTGAGGATGCCGCCTCCCAGCATGATCGAGGTTCGGGCACGGTTTTCCGGGCGCGCCGACGTGTCGGCCCGGGTGAGCTGGCGCTTCCATGTGGCCATGAAGCCGCTCCAGGTCGCGATGCGGAAGCCGATGTCGGTGCGGTCGTCGATGCCGAAGCGGACCTCGTTGTCCACCGACGGACGGCGCGTCGGTGCGCTGTCGTCGAGCGTGCCAGGGACCACGTTCAGGCTGGTGCTCGACACCCGTTCGCCCACCGGGGCCGTCTCGGCGCCCTGACCCACCGTGTACGAGATGCAGCCGGTGAGCAGTGCCAGCAGTGGCATGGCGAGCAGGCGCACGAGCGGAAAGACACGCAGTGCGCGGGGGATGTGGCAGGCGATCGTGGTGCGAACGGCAGGTCGGACGGGCACTGGAGTCTCCGTGATTGGAAGTCACGGACAGAGTGCCACCTCCGCCTACGCCATCCCATACGACAGCTGACGTAGAAGCCGGACGGGAATGTCGCAGGAGCCGCCGCGCCCGGCCCTCAGACTGGTGGGTACATCCGGATGGTGATCGGGAGCGGCCGATCGACGGTCTCGTCGAGCAGCACACGCAGGCGTCGCACCCCGCCGGCACTGACTTTCTCGAGCTTCCGGTGGCCGATGGTCGTCCCCTGCGTCAGTGGCTGCCAGCCACGCCCGTCGTCGGTCTCGACCCGGTAGCGCGCGGCGCGCTGCCCCGACGCGATCGACTCGGCGAGATCCAGCAGGCCGATCGTCACCGGTGCGGCGAACGTCAGCGTGGACTCGGCGGAGGTCGGAGTTTTCACGCGGAACGCCGTGCGTGTACGGGCCGCGAGATTCTGTGCGAACATCGCGTCGAGCCTCGTCCGCATCCCCTGCAGTGCAGCCACGTCGGTGGCGTGAAAGAGTCCGTCGCGCGTGGGAGGCACGTTGAGCAGCAGCTTGGAGTTGCGGCCCACCGAGGTGAAGAAGAGGTCCACGAGATTGTCGGCACTTCGGACCTTGGTGTCCTCTGCTGGATGGTAGAACCAGCCCGGTCGGATCGACACGTCGGTTTCGCCGGGGCGCCAGACGGTGCCATCGCGATCGCCGTGCTGCAGCGACCGCATCACCTCGTCGCCACTCACGCCGGGCGCGGTGACGATGCGCGGATCGACGGTGGACCAGTTGGTGGTGCCGGCGGTGCCGCTTTCGTTGCCGATCCAGCGCACGTCGGGGCCGGCGTCGGAGAACATCACGGCGCGTGGCTGCAGACGGCGCACGGTGCCCCAGGTGCGCGGCCAGTCGTAGACCTGCTTCCTGCCGTTCGGGCCTTCGGCATTGGCGCCGTCGAACCAGACCTCGTGAATTTCACCGTACTGCGTGAGCAGTTCGGTGAGCTGTGCGACGTAGAGGTCGTTGTAGCGCGGCGAGTCGCCGTAGGTGGGCTCGTGTCGGTCCCATGGCGAGAGATACAGTCCGGGACGGATGCCCTCCGCCCGGCAGGCGTCGACGAATTCGCGCACCAGGTCGCCCGTGCCGCCGCGCCATGGGCTGGAGGCCACCGAGTGTGTGGTGGTGCGCGTGGGCCAGAGGCAGAAGCCGTCGTGATGTTTCGCGGTCAGGATCATCGACTTCACGCCGGCGGCCCTGGCGGAGCGGGTCCACTGCCGGGCGTCGAGCACCGCCGGATCGAAGATACGCGGATTCTCGCTACCGTCGCCCCACTCGCGGTCGGTGAAGGTGTTCACCCCGAAGTGCACGAAGAGCGCGAACTCGTCGCGCTGCCAGTCGAGCTGGGCGCGTGTGGGACGAGGGCGGGAGGCGGCCGAGGTGGCGGCGGCGTGCAGGGCCCGTGGGCCGATGAGCGACGACGCGGCGCTCGCGATCAGGAATTGGCGGCGATCCATTCGCGGAAACTACGGACGCGCCCGGGCGAAACGGTCTCGCCCCCCGACCGCGCTGGGCAGTCGGGGGGCGAGGCGCCCTGCAGCATCAGCCGACGGTCAGAACGCCGACGGCAGGTTGTTGTTGCGGATGTCGCGCTGGGCATTGGCCACGCCGAAACCCACGCTGACGCCGATCGAGAGGGCGGTGCCGGCGCCGATCAGCGGGATCAGTCCGACGATCGGCAGGGCGACCAGCGCCGTGGCACCGCCGGCGAGGATCGGGGCCCAGAACGACTGCGCGGCCGGCACGAACCGGAGCCGGTCGCGGACGAACTTGCGGGCCTGTGTGTAGGCGGCCCAGGTCAGGGCGAGGCTGGCGGCGAACGCGATCAGCGTGAACATGGTGCTCCTCCGGAAGACATGCGTGACGTACCTGACGCAGCCTACGGATTCGCGTCTGGCGAGTTTCAGGGACCGTGGTCTTGCTGAGAAGCGCTCACGGATTCTCGAGATTCCGCAGCCAGACGTTGCGGAAGCGCACCGGGTGCCCGTGATCCTGCAGCGTGATCGGCAGGCGATCGGCGTGGGCGGTGTAGGGCGGACGTGAGCGGTTCGCCGTGGGGCCGACGAGTTCCATGGCGTCCTGGATCAGCACACCGTTGTGAATCACGGTGAGGCGTGCCGGGCTCGTGAGCGACCCGTCGGCGTTGAAGCGGGGGCGCCGATAGATGATTTCGTACGTCTGCCATTCACCCGGTGCACGCGTGGCGTTCACGAGCGGCGGGAACTGTCCGTACAGCGCGCCGGCCTGTCCGTCGGCGTAGGTGTCGTTGTTGCGGCTGTCGAGGACCTGCACTTCGTAGCGGTTACCGGCGAAGAAGACGCCACTGTTGGCGCGGTCCTGTCCCTTGCCCACGGGCGGGTTGGGCGACATCCACTCGATGTGCAGCTGCACGTCGCCGAAGCCGTCCTTCGTGCTGAGCGTGCCGGTGCCCGGCACGACGACGAACGCCCCGTTCTCCACGCGCCACTTTGCCGCCTCACCCTTGCCCGATGTCCAGCGGTCGAGCGACCGGCCGTCGAAGAGCACGATCGCATCGGCCGGCGGTGCGATGGTGAATGCGGCACCCGGTTCGACGACACGCGGCTTCGGTCGTTCCTCGGAGTGCTGCGGCCACTGGCTCAGCGGGCTCTGTGCAGCGAGTGGCGCCGTGCAGGCCGCGGCGACGACAACGGCGATGACAAATTTCATGGTCGGAACCTGACGAAGAGGACGCAGGTGAGTTCCCGTTCGCGCCGGCCCCTCCGACGCGGTGCGGCGAATCTATCTGGCGGACCGTGCCGACGTGCATCGTCCAGCATGCCCCCGACGTCGCCAGCGGGGCCGGGTGGGCGCGGACGAGCATGCCAGCCATCACCCGTCTACGTTTCCGGCGCAGCGTGTGTGGATCCTGCCCGGGCGGGCGTACCGAACGACCTGCACGTCGTGACTGCACCTTTCACTCGAGGGCGTGACGTGTCCACAGGCTCAGCCAGTGATGCACCACCCACGAAGCCACAGCTGGCCTACACGCTGGCGGTGCTGTTCGCGCTGAACTTCATGAACTTCTACGACCGTCAGGTGGTGGGAGCGGTGGGTGAGAAGATCAAGCAGGAGTGGCAGCTCAGCGACGGGCAGCTCGGCAGCCTCACCACGGCGTTCGTGCTGGTGTACGCGCTGGTCGGCATTCCCTTCGGACGGCTGGCCGACACGCAGCGGCGCAGCGTCATCCTGAGCGGCGGCGTCGCGGTCTGGAGCGCGTGCACGGCACTCTCGGGCGCGGCGGGTTCCTTTGCGCTGCACTTTCTCTCGCGCATGGGTGTGGGTGTGGGCGAGGCGAGTCTGGCGCCGACGGCCAATGCGCTGATCGCATCGCTCTTTCCACCATACCTGCGTGCCCGTGTCATCAGCATCTTCATGCTCGGCCTGCCACTGGGTCTCGGGGCGAGCTACCTGATCAGCGGTGTGGTGGCCAAGGCGACGGGTGGCTGGCGGCCGGCGCTGTATGTGGCGGCGGTGCCCGGGATCGTGCTGGCGGTGCTCGCGCTGTTCATCACCGAGGCGCCACGCTCTCGGAGCGCCGATCAGGTGCGCGCATCGCAGCCACGGGTGATGGACAGCATCCGGCTGATCCTGCGGGTGCGCACGATGTGGTGGATCATGGCGTCCGGGGCGCTGCTGAATCTCGTGATGTACGCCGTTGGTGCATTCGCCACCTCGTTCTACATCCGGTATCATGGCGCCGACATCGACATTGCCAACCGGTTCAATGCGCTGGTGTTCGGCGCCGGTGGTGGCCTCGGCATGCTGGTGGGTGGGATCTTCGGTGATCGTGCAGCCCGGGGCGGTGCAGCGGGACGATTGCGACTGGCCACGCTTGGCGTGCTGCTTGCCGGCCCGCTGTTCTGGCTTGCCCTGGAACAGCCACGCGGCATGGCGTGGCGTTTTGCCCTCTGCCTCTTCTTCGCCGTGGTAGCGATATATCTCTATTACGGCACGGTCTACGCGGCGATCCATGACCTCGTGCCGGCCGAGGTGCGCGGCATGGCCATGTCGGTGTACTTCTTCGTGTTCTACATCTTCACGGCGCTGGGTCTGGTGTTCTTCGGGCGCCTCAGTGACACCATGGCGGCGCGGGCCCTCGCCACCGGCGTGACGGCGGCCGAGAGCCGCGCGCTGGGGCTGCACGACGCCATGTACAGCATGCCGGTGTTCTGTGCAGTGCTGGTGGTGGTGCTGTTCGTGGCGTCACGCACCGCCGCCGCCGATGCCCCGAGCGCACAGCGCTCCTCCGCGTGATTCCGTTCTCTCCGTGTCCGCGTCGTGTGCCACTCTTCAACTGCCACCGTCATGACTGATCCGACGTCGCCTGTCTCGATGACCCGCCGCGACTTCATCGCGCGGTCGGGTGTGACCGCTGCCGTCTTTGCGGCATCACCCCGGTTGCCTGACCTGGCCGGAGTGAATCACGCCGACGAGCTGGCGCCGCCCGCGAAGAAGGTGCCGATCGGCATCGAGCTGTATGCGGTGCGCAACGAACTGCGTCGTGACCTGCCGGCGACTCTCGCCGCGGTGAAGTCCATCGGTTACGACGTGCTCGAGTTCTATGCGCCGTATCTCGGCTGGACCGTCCCATACGCCAAGACCGTGCGCACGATGATCGATGATCTCGGCCTGCGCTGCCATTCCACGCACAACGGCATGGCGTCGCTGCTGCCGGGCGACACGATGACCAAGGCGATCGAGATCAACCAGATCCTCGGTTCGCGGATGATCGTGCTCGCATCACCACCGAGGCAGGCGGGTGGCGCGGAGGAGTGGAAGACGCTCGCCGGTCAGCTTGCCGCCGCGTCGGTCGTGCTGGCGCCGCATGGGCTGGCCGCAGGATTCCACAATCATCACATCGAGTGGGAGCGGATGAGCGACGGGCAGCGCCCGATGGACATCATCGCGGCGGGCACACCGACCGAGTTCGTGCTGCAGCTCGACGTGGGCACGTGCGTGAAGGCGGGTGCCGACCCGGTGGCCTGGATCAATGCCCATCCCGGGCGCATCAAGTCGGTGCACCTGAAGGACTGGGCGCCGGGGGAGGAGAAGGACGAGAAGGCATTCCGGGTGCTGTTCGCCGAGGGGACCTCGCCGTGGAAGCAGATCATTCCGGCGCTCGAGGCTGCGGGGGGCGTGGAGTTCTACCTCATGGAGCAGGAGGGGAGCCGGTTCAGTGAGCTGGACACGGCGCGCCGGTGCCTGGCCACGTGGAAGAACCTGCGACAGAGTCTCTGAGCGGCTGAGGCGTGGCAGTGGTGTGACGGTGCGCACGGCGGCATCATCCTGACCGTCCGCCGTCGGGTGAGTCGCCATACCTGCGTCCAGATGAACACATCGATTCGAATGATCCTCACCGGTGGTGTTGCTGCGGGTGTGGCCCTGTTGCTCCGCGCGCCATCGCTTGGTGCGCAGCCGCTGCGCAATTCGCACGTCCGCGCGAGCTTCGATGCACGCGGCTTGACGTCGATCACCGACGTCGTGGCATCGCGCACACATCGCCTGCAGCGTGATGACTTCGTGCTGGTGATCGGCACCGACACGATCGACAGTGCGACGCTGCCGACACCGACGCACTCCCGAGAGCACTCGGTGCACCGGTACCGGTTCGCGTCCGGCACATGGCGCATCGACGTGGCCTACGAGCTGCGCCCTGCGTGGCACTTCGTGAGCAAGCAGCTCAGCGTCACGTCACTCACGGCACGCCGCTACACGGTGCACGATGTGACGCTGCTGCGGACGACGTTCGGCGAGCGGCCCACTGGCCTGTTCACGCCCACGAGCGTGCGACCGGCGGCGCTTGGCACGTACGACTACGGCGCGGCGGTGCGGATGTCCGGGCGTTCGTCGCTGCTGATCGTGGCGCAGAATCCGTTCCTGCAGCTCACGCACGCCGCTCGTGCATTCGCGATGCGGTACGCACCCGAGCTGCCGTGGAGCGCTGGCTGGGGTGCGTTCACGTCCGACCGCGCACTGATCGCTCCGGTGCGGCTCACCGGTCGTGTGCTCCCCGCCGAGATGACGGCGGAGTGGAAGACGGTCGCCGCGGGAGCACCCGGTCTCGATGAAGCGGAGGTGGCGTCGTTCACGGCAATGGTGCGTGCGATGATGCCCTACGAACCCGAACGTCCGCTGAATGTCTTCGTGCCGTGGACGGCCAACGACTACCAGATCGACGTGGGCACGGTGGAGGGACGCACGGAGTACCGCCGACTGCTGGACGCGGCGAAATCGGTGGGCACGGAGTACATGATCTTCGCACCGTCGAACTCCGCCGTCTCCCGTCGTGACGACAGCATCGACGACTGGAGCTGGGAGCATGTGCTGTGGCTCGGTCTTGGGCAGCAGATTCGCAAGGGGGAATGGAATCCGCGGACCGGCGTGATCCCGCCCACGGTGCAGGAAATGCTGGACGCCGCGCGGGAGCGGAAGATCGGGCTGCTGGCATACGTGTATCCGGTGCTGCCCTTCGCGCAGAATCCGGAGTGGCTGGTGCCGGCGCGGGCGAACTCGACACGCAAGGCGGCGAACCTCGGGAATCGCGCCCTGCAGGACTGGCTGATCGAGGAGCTGGTGGCGTTTCAGCAGCGTACCGGCATCGCGGGGTACTCGTTCGATCACACCTTTCTCACGTACGAGGGAGCGAGCCGATACGCCCAGTGGCATGGCTGGCGGCGGGTGATGGAAAGACTCCGTGAACGTGTGCCGGACATCGTGATCGACGGACGACAGGCGTACCACCAGTACGGCCCGTGGAGTTACCTCGCCGGGAGCTTCCCGCATCCGACCTTCAACGACGAGCAGCCGGAAAGCTTCACGCCGTTTCCGGACCTGCACTTCGACCGGGTTTCCGCCGATCGTGAGCGGTACACGGCGTACCGGTACCGCAACTACGAGTTCACCCCCAGTGAACTGGTACCGGGGTACATGACGCACCAGACGTCGCGCTCGGACGAGACGAACGACATGCCGTTCGTGAAGACGGTCGATCGGGGGACGGTGCTGACCCGGTTCCGCGAGCGAGACTGGGACTATCTGGGGTGGAAGTATTCGGTGCTGTCGTCGATCGCCCTCGGCGGGTGGAACAACGTGATCGACTTCATTCCGGCACGCGACAGTGCGGAGCACGTGAATTTCCGTGAGAGTGACCGGGCGTGGTTCCGCAGCTGGCTGGATTGGACGAACCGGCACAAGGAGCTTTTGCGCCGGACGCGCACGATCCTCGGCCAGCCGGGACTGGGCAAGGTGGATGGCACGGCGATGATCGACGGGGATCGCGGGTTCGTCTTCCTCTTCAACCCCGATCCGAGAAAGCAGACCGCGCGCATCCCGCTGGACATGACGAGCGGAATCACGTCGGGCTCGCGCTACCTGCTGCGTGAGGTGCATCCACAGGCGACGCGTGCGATCGGGAAGCGGGGCCATGGGGCGTTCAGCCGTGGTGACACGCTCACGATCACCATGGATGGTGGTTCGGCACTGGTGCTCGAGCTCACGCCAGCACCGTCGCGCATCGTGGTACCGATGCTCTTCGGCGCGACGGGCCGCGCACGGCTCACCGCCGGGGTGCTTGCCCTCGACAGCGTGATGGGTGAAGCCGGCACCGAGGCGCACCTGACGGTCACGCTCCCGCCCGGTGCACGGGTGACGCGTGTGATGCTGAACGGCGAGCCATCGCCCTTCTCCCGCAGTGTGACAGGTGCCGTTGCACTCGACGTCCAGTTCGACGGCGCACGCTTCTCGCAGCTGCAGCCGGTGATCCTGTGGGATTCGACCTTCGCCGGCGGTCGACTGACGGGGTCGATCACCGTGCCGTCGCGAGTGCTCGCGCAGCTGCGTGCGCGTCGCGCGGCGTGGCCGATCCCGTGGACCACCGAGGACTACCGGACCACCTGGCTGGTCCCGGAACGTCTCCTGCTCTGGGCGCCGTTGTCGTCACCCAACGACAGTCTTTCGGCACGCCTCACGATCAATGGTGCTCCGGTGCCAATGGAGAAGGCGTACACGGCGGTGCGCGCGGTGCGGAGCACCTTCACCGGCTTCTACGCCGATCTGTCGACGATCGAACCGGACAAGCCGCACCGCTTCGAGCTCGACCTGCCGCCACTGGCACGGGGGCAGTTGCTCGGCCTGTTCTTCGAGAACGTGGAGCCGGAGTACACGCGCGCCGTGCCGCTGCGGCGGCGGTGATTCGACAGCAACGGCTTGACTGCAACTGCTCAACTGCAACTGCATAAACGCAGAACTGCAAACAGCCGCAGAACAGCGTGCGGCGTCCTGTGCGGCAAGCACTGGTCTGTGTACCGCCACCGACAGCTTTTTGGGGGAACTGCACGCGCAGTTGCAGTTCCCATCAGTCATCGATGCCACGTGGCGCGGTGAAGGCTGCACGACACACCAGAAGCCGCGTGTGCTGTTCTGCGGCTGTTTGCAGTTCTGCGTTCCGCAGTTGCCGTGCCGTAGTTGCCGTGCCGTAGTTGCCGTGCCGTTCCTCAGCGCTGGACGCCAAACGTGTAGACCGTGCGTGAGGTGTACGTCTGGCCGGGCCGGAGGATCGTCGACGGAAAGGACGGCTGGTTGGGTGAATCGGGGAAGTGCTGCGTCTCGAGGCAGAAGCCGGTGCGGTGTGCGTAGACGCGACCTTGCTTGCCGGTGATGGTGCCGTCGAGGAAGTTGCCGGTGTAGAACTGGATGCCGGGCTCGGTGGTGCTGACGTCGAGGGTCCGGCCCGTCTTCAGGTCAATCACACGGGCGGCGTGCGACATGCCCTCGCCCGTGCTGCGGAGCACGAAGTTGTGGTCGTAGCCACCGCCGAAGGTCAGCTGCTGGTCCTTCTCGCCGATGCGCGCGCCGATCGACGTGGGCGTGGTGAAGTCGAACGGTGTGCCCTGTACGGGGCGCAACTCACCGGTGGGGATGAGCGTGCTGTCGATGGCGGTGAACGCGTCGGCGTCGATCTGGACGAGCTGGTCCAGCACCGGGCCGCTGCCGTCGCCAGCGAGGTTGAAGTAGGTGTGCTGCGTCAGGTTGACCGGCGTGGCCTTGGTGGTGGTGGCGCGGTAGTCGATCGCGAACTCGTTGGCCTTGGTGAGCGTGTAGGTCACCGTGGCGGTCAGCTCACCCGGGTAGCCCTCCTCGCCGTCCTTGCTCGTGTATGTCAGCACGAGGCCGTGGCCCCTGGGCGCGCTGTCGAATGGCGTGACCTGCCAGTTCACCTTGTCGAAGCCCGTCACACCACCGTGCAATGCGTTGGGGCCGTTGTTGGCGGCGAGTGTGTAGGCGGTGCCGTCGAGCGTGAACGTGCCCTTCGCAATTCGGTTGCCGTAGCGGCCGATGAGGGCGCCGAAATACGGCGTCTCGTTCAGGTAGGCGGCCAGGCCGTCGTAGCCAAGGACGATGTCGGCCATCGTCCCGTTTCGATCGGGGGTCTGGATCGACAGGACGATGCCGCCGTAGCTCATCACCTTCACCGACATGCCACGGTCGTTCGTGAGCGTATACGCCGTGACGGTGTCCCCGCTGGGCAGCACGCCGATCGGTTCGATGAAGGTGCGGGCGTAACCGATGGGAATTTTGTCAGCAGGCATCTTGCTGCACGAAGTGAGGGTGAGGAGCAGCGTTGCGACGGCGAGTGACGTGCCTCGAATGATCACAGCGGCACCTGTGTCAGGGTGAGTTGCACGGTAGTGTAGCCGTCGGCATTGGCACCGGTGGCGGGGAATGTGACGAAGAACATCCGGTTCCGGCTTCCTTCGACCTCCGCGCCGATGCCGACCGTCGCGCCGGCCGTGGCGGTGGCCCGTGGCGCCGGGGTGGGGCCATCGGGCGGATACACGAAGAACATCCCCTGACTGCCCGCGAGCCCCTCCACCGTCACGACGTAGCGCCCGTCCACGATCCGTTCGCTGAGCACGCGCGGCTTGGAGGAGCGGGCGCCCGGCGTCGGGCCGTGGAGCTCCGCTGGCATGACCGACCAGCCGCCGCGATAGGCGATGCGCAGCGTATCGAATGCACCGGTGAGCCGCGCCCGGACGGTCGCGTGCACGTCGCCGGGTGTACGGTGGATGTCGGCGGCTGGCACGTCCGGCATCGCACCGAGCGGCAATGCCGGAGAGAACTCGATGTCGAGCGGCTCGGTCACGGTGGACAGCATGTTCCCGACGCGGCGTGGCGTGCCGGCGCCATGACTGGCCGTGATGGCAATGCCATTGCGGTCACGGATGATCGTGAATGCGAGCCGGTCCGTGCCGACCGGCACACCGGTGACGGAGACCGTGTCCCAGTCCGGTGGCAGGTGTGGCGCGATGGTCACCTTGCGTCGCGGCGCATCGACGTCGATGCCGAACAGTCCGCGAATCAGCGGCGTCAGCACCATCGAGGTGGCGAAGAACTGCTGTGGGACGGCCGTGTCGAGCGGTTTGTACAAGCGCCCCGACAGCACCTCGGGATTGCGACCACGCGAAAAGTCGAAGCCCGTCCGGGCGATCGCGTCGAGCGCGAACTTGCCGGCGCTGGCATTGTGGTACTGGTACTGCGCCAGGGCCGCAAAGCCCGTCACGAACGGCCACACGGCGCCGTTGTTGTAGTGCAGGGGATCGAACAGCGGGCTCGTCGCACTCAGCGGCCGCGCGCCCCAGTCGGTCATGATGCCTGACGACGCGATCCTCGCGGCCATCTCGGCGCCGCGCGTGGCATCCACACTGCCGAACGCCATCGCGGTGGCGGCCCACGCGGTGAGGCTCGGGTTGAGGCTCCCATCTTCCAGCACCGCGAAGGCGTACTGCCCCTGCGCCGGCATCCAGAACTTGGCCTCGATGGTCGCCAGTGCCTTCGTCCGCACGCTGCGCGCCTGTGCGGCGATCGCCTTCTCGCCGATGACGTCGGCCATGCGCGCCACGCGATCCAGCGCGGCGGCCCAGACGCCGCTCATGTAGATGTCCGAAAGGATGCCGATCTGCAGGTCACCCAGTTCCAGCGCTCCGGCACCGGCGCTCGGGTTCTCCATCAGGCCATCGCCGTTCTTGTCGGTGGCCAGCGACCACTGATACGCGCGCTTCAGGTTGGGCCAGAGTTCACGCAGCAGCGCGGTGTCGTTGGTCTGCCGCCAGTACTCGCTGAACGCGAGGATCCAGAACGGACTCGTGTCGCCGTGGTAGAACGCGTACGGGTAGCTGAACCAGTCCACCTGCCCGGCGGCCTGCGTGATCTCGTGCGTGATCTTGCCGTCGGCTCGCTGGTACTTCGCAAAGAAGCGCAGCACGCCGTCGCGCACGTTGGCGGTCTGGCCCACGCCGGTCATGGCAAAGGAGTTGATCGCCGCGTCGCCGCCGAAGAACCAGCCGAAGCCTGGACGATCACTGGCACCGCCGCTGAGGCCGTACCCGGCGATCATGCCGCAGCCCATGTCGGTGTTGCAGGCCAGCGCCTCGTCGAGGTTGACCTTGGCGTAGTGCACGGCGCGATTCAGCAGCGGATCAGGCGTCGTCACATCGAACTGCGTCGCCCGGATGGAATCGGCGTGAGCCTCGCGCCGCCGCCACTCCCGCTCGGCGGCTCCCGGTGCGAGGAGCGAGTGATACAGCGCGAGTGCCGAATCGCGAGGCATGATGCCGCCCGCCAGCACGATCGGGATGTAGGCGACGCGGCTGTTGATGTTGCCGCCCGGCGGTTCGCCAAGCCGCGGTGCGGTGTAGCGATCGCCAGTGCCACCCACGCCGAGCACGAACTGCGGTGGTGCGGCCGAGAGCATGTGGGCCGGGACGTCGGAGGCCTGCGTGATCGCCGGCGAACCGAGGAAGGCGTTCACGCGCCGCTTCGACTCCGAGAACAGGAACGCCTTCGCCTGCTGGTTCCACACCAGGTACTGCCCGCCGAGCGCGGCAGGCCACATGTAGTGCACGTCGGGGGTGAACTTCGCGATGATGTCGATGGGACGGATCGCGTCCACCTCGAGCAGCATGATCACCGCCGGCTTGTCGAGCGGCACGAAGATGTGCTGCTTCACGGTGAACTGTTCGTACGTGTATTCGATGGTCACCCCTTCGGCGCGTTCGGTGACCGATGTCGCAATGGTCCGGCCCGCGATCGGCTCCGTGTACTTCGGCACGCGGAACGAAAGCTCGAAGTCGTGCAGCCACTTCACGGGCCACGACCAGAGCTCCATGCGGCCATCCTCGGTGCCCATGGCGATGGCGCGACGTCCGACGGCCGAGACATACGTGCCGGAGCGCACGGGCCCTCGCAGCGCGATGAATCCGGGGCCGAGCTCGAAGAACGGGATGGTGCCGGCGGCGCTGTCGGTGCGCGGCGCACTGGCGACGGGCTGCGCGTCCAGTGGTGCGGAGAGCAACGCCGTGAGAGCGGCGACGCGGACGGTGCGCGAGAGGGACATGGGGCGGTGGGGCGGGGAGGCCAGGCTGCCGATGCGCTTCACGATGCCCGCCTACGCAGGGCTTGGGTAGACCGACGGTTGCCGCGTTGCGGGCGTGGCCGTACCGTGAGCGGACGGGGCGGCGCTGGCCCCGCATTCGGCGACCCAACTCCCGCTTCCGGATCCGCCATGCGTCTGCTCGTTCGTTCGCTCGCCACCTGCGCCCTCCTCCCCGCGCTGCTTGGTGCGCAGGGCAAACCCGACCCGCGCGTGGAGCGCCTGAAGGCCGAACTGGCCACCGCCATCGACGGCCGTGCGAAGCTGGCGCAGCAGATGGTGGACCAGGTGTTCAGCTACGGGGAACTCGGCATGCAGGAGTTCGAGACCTCGAAATACCTCACCGGGGTCCTGGAGCAGAACGGCTTCACGGTGGAACGCGGGGTGGCGGGCATGCCCACGGCCTGGGTGGCCAAGTGGGGCAGCGGGTCGCCGGTGATCGCACTTGGCTCCGACATCGACGGCATTCCGCAGGCCAACCAGAAGCCGGGCATGAGCGGCCGGATTCCCATGGTGGCCGGTGCGCCGGGACATGGCGAGGGGCACAACAGCGGTGTGCCGCTGAACATCATCGCCGCCCTGGCCGTGAAGGACATCATGACGCGCGAGAAGATGTCGGGCACGATCGTGCTCTGGCCCGGTGTGGCCGAGGAGCAGCTGGCGAGCAAGGCGTACCTGGTGCGTGCGGGCGTCTTCAACAACGTTGACGCGAATCTGTTCGCGCACGTGGGTGACGGGTTCGGCGTGAACTGGGGCGACGAGGCGTCGCTGACGCTGATCTCGGCGCAGTTCAAGTTTGCCGGTACTGCGTCGCATGCCGCCGGTGCCCCATGGCGCGGCAAGAGCGCGCTCGACGCGGTGATGTCGTTCGCGAACATGTGGGAGTTCCGGCGCGAGCACATGGAACTGGCGCACCGTTCGCACTATGTGATTCCTGACGGTGGTGATCAGCCGAACGTGGTGCCGGCCACGGCGTCGATCTGGTTCTTCTTCCGTGAGCGCGACGTGCCGCGGGTGACGAAGCTGTACGAGGATGCGAAGGTGATGGCGCGCGCCGCCGCCGCCGGCACCTTCACCACACTCGATACGGTGCAGGTGATCGGGTCGGCGTGGCGTCCGCACATGAACAAGCCGATCGCCGAGGCGATGCATCGCAACATGCAGCGCGTGGGCATGCCGACGTGGAGTGCCGACGATCAGGCGATGGCCAAAGCCGTGCAGCGCCTGATGCAGGAGCCGGACAGCGGCCTCGAGACGAAGGTCGGCCCGCTGCGCACCCCGGCCGACACACCGAGCGGCGGCACCGGCAGCGACGACATCGGCGACGTGACATGGACGGTGCCAAGCGTGACGCTGTACTACCCGAGCAACATTCCGGGCACGCCGGGCCACAACTGGGTGGACGGCATCGCGATGGCCACGCCGATCGCACACAAGGGTGTGGTGGCGGGGGCGAAGGTGCAGGCGATGACGCTGCTCGACCTGATGATGTCGCCGACGCTGATGCGGAATGCGAAGGACTACTTCGTGAACGTGCAGACGAAGGAGATCAAGTATCGCCCGCTGATGGCGCCCAGTGATCAGCCGGCGATCTGGCTGAATGCGGAGAAGATGGCGCGGTACCGGGAGCAGATGCGGCCGTTCTACTATGACGCGACGAAGTTCGCGACCTATCTGGAGCAGCTCGGGATCAAGTATCCGGTGGTGGCGCCTGGGGTCGTGCCGTAAATCAGGGTTCCGCGCTTTGCTTGAGATCTACAACTGAAATCGCGGAGGGCGCGGAGGGGGCGGAGTCGCGCGGGGAACTGTGAGGATGAATGGGGCGCGAATGAGGGGGGTGACTTCTTGTGTATTCGGAGCGCCTCGTCGCGGATGACGCCCGTGATGCGCGTTTCTCCGTCCATCGCTCCCCTCTCCGCAACGCCGTTCCCCTCAGCATTTCCTCCGCGCCCCTCCGCTCCTCCGCGCCCTCCGCGATAGCAGTTGTAGCTGCCTCAGAGAACGCGATAGCCGAAGTGACGCAAGACGTGCCGTCTCAGGGCACGCCGCTCAGAGCTGTGAGTAGCCCGTCGGCACGAGGAACCGGCTGACGATCTTCGAGACGGTGTCGGCGTACTGCGGATCTTCGACCAGTTTCCGCCAGGTGGGATGTGCGAGGAAGGCCTTCCACGCCGTCACCGAGTCCTCGCGGGTCGGGGTGCACAACATGTAGGTGAGCTGCGGCAGGTCACGACCGGCCAGCGCCTGGCCGTAGAACACCGGCGACATCCCGACCGACTGCATCAGCGGAATCTCGCCGGCGTTGAACATGTCGATCTTCTTCAGCGCCTTGAGCTCCGAGAAGCTCTCGTAGATGCGCAACTCGAACACGCGCGGCTGGTTGCCGCGTGTCATTGCCGGAACCTGCAGGCGCGGAAGTCCCGCGAACGCGACGAACACCCAGCTGTCGATACGATCGAAGGCGGGATTCTGCTTGCTCGGCGCGGTGAGATAGTCGGCACCGGCGGCCACCACGGCGGGATCGCGATTGACCGACGCATTCACGGTGCCAATCGACGCCATGTCCTTGTGGGCCATCAATACCCAGACGGCAGGACCATCCTTGGCCTCGGGCTCGGTGAAGACGCCGACGTTGCGTATCCCACGCTTGTTGAGCGCGGGGATCAGCGCCCGCTCGACGTAACTGTCGAGCAGCGTGTGCGGCGCGCCGGGCTTCAGGCGATAGGCGCGCAACTCGTAGTACTCGCGATCGTCGCGGGTATCGGCCGACGCGGCGGGCGCGCTCAGCGGTATGGCCGCCGCAGCGATGGCGGCGGACCTGATGAAGTTCCGGCGATCGAGTGTCATGCGGATACGGTAGCGCATGCACGGTGCGCGTGACAGCTTCTCCATCTCCCGAGACCGCCAGACCTGCCGATGCAAGGATCCCGCATGTCCCCCGTCATCTGCCGCTGCGTTGCCGTCGCACTGACCTGTATCTCGCTGCTCACGACGACGCTGACCGCGCAGGCCAGGCCCCGGGAGCACGACCTGAAGCTGCCGATCGGCGGCACCCCAGGCCCGCTGAACGCGATCACCGACGTGGCGGGCATCGAGGTGGGACAGGTGACGCTCATCGCCGGCAGCGGGCTCCTCGTACCGGGGAAAGGTCCGGTCCGAACCGGTGTCACGGTGATCCACCCGCGGGGCCGCAACAACGCCGACCCGGTGTTCGGCTCGTGGTTCACGCTGAACGGCAATGGCGAGATGACCGGCACGACCTGGCTCCAGGAAAGTGGCTATCTGGAAGGTCCGATCGGGATCACCAACACGCACAGCGTGGGTGTGGTGCGCGACGCCATCATCCGGTGGGAAGTGGGGCGCAAGAACGTGCTCCAGCCATGGTGGCTGCCGGTGGTGGCCGAGACGTATGACGGCGTGCTGAACGACATCAACGGTTTTCATGTGAAGACAGAGCATGCGCTTGCCGCACTCGACAGCGCCCGCGGCGGTCCGGTGCGCGAAGGTGTGGTGGGTGGTGGCACGGGCATGACCTGCCTCGGCTTCAAGGGCGGGATCGGCACCGCGTCGCGCAAGCTCGCGGTGGCGGAGGGTGGCTACACGGTGGGCGTGCTCGTGCAATGCAACTTCGGCAGCCGTCGCGACCTGCGGATCGCCGGCGTGCCCGTGGGTGAGGAGATCACCGACCTCACGCCCTGCGTCGCCAGTGAGACGATCCCGGTCGAGGGCCTGCGGACTCGTCGCCGCTGTTCGGCACCGGAGCCTGCCCCGCGCGACGCTGCGGCAGACCCGGAGCAGGGCTCGATCATCGTCGTCGTCGCCACCGATGCGCCACTGCTCCCGCATCAGCTCAAGCGCATCGCCACCCGCGTGTCACTCGGCATCGGCCGGCAGGGTGGCTTCGGCGGCAACGGGTCAGGCGACATCTTCGTCGCCTTCAGCACGGCCAACGCGAAGTCATGGGACGCCGACAGTCTCGCCACCCTGCGTATGCTGCCGAACGACCTTCTCTCTCCGCTCTTCAAGGCCACGGCGCAGGCCACCGAAGCCGCCATCACCAACGCGATGCTGGCGGCCGAGACGACGACCGGTGCCAACGACATCCGGATCTTCGCGATGCCCGTCGATCGGATGCTGGCCGCGATGCGGAAGTATGGACGGATGCGGTAGGCGAACGTGCAGTCTGCGACTCGCAAACAGCAACTGCTGAAACGCAGAACAGCACAGCCGCAGAACGGCATGCGTGCTTTCGGCCCGCGTAGCGGCCCTCCGAATCGCTCGACAGCTCGAATCTGGATGGGAACTGCAACAACTCCCGCTGTTCCCACAAAATCAAAGCATCGCGGTGCGCCGGAGCGCATGTCGTCGCCAGAAAGAACTCACGCTGTTCTGCGGCTCTGCAGTTCTGCGTTGAAGTTGTTCCGGTTGCTGTGGTTGTTGCGGTGGCGATTGCGGTTGCAGTTCAGCGATGTGCGGTTTCCGATCCCCGATCATCGCGCGGCGCTCACCCGCTTCTGACCGTCCCACGCTGGTCCGTACACCGCGCGGCCGGGCTTCGCGCCGGTGTGCTTGCCGTTCGACCAGACCGCGACGCCGTTCACGAACACGTAGCGCACGCCCGTCGAGAGCTGGTGCGGCTGCGTGAACGTCGCGTTGTCGATCACCGTGGCCGGGTCGAAGATCACGATGTCCGCAAAGCTTCCTTCCTTGATCAATCCGCGATCGCGCAGGCCGAGGATCTGTGCGGTGGACCAGGTCATCTTGCGCACCGCGTCCTCGAGCGCGAGCACGCGGTCGGTGCGCACGTACTTGCCGAGGATGCGCGCGAAGCTGCCGTAGCTGCGCGGATGCACCAAGGCGGTGGTGGTATCGGGATCGCTGCCACCGGCGTCGCTGCCCACCACCACCCACGGTCGCGCGAGCATCGCCGCCACGTTCGCTTCCGACATGCCGAAGGTGACCTTGCCGAGAATGTCTTTCTCGCCGATGGTGAGCGCGATGACGGCGTCCACCCAGTCCATCTTCAGTGCGGCGGCGATCTCATTCAGGCGCTTGCCTTCGTACTGCTTCCACTCGGGACGACGGAAGCCGGAGATCTGGTAGGCGTCAGGGCGATTGGCCTGGCAATACTGCTGCGCATCCGAGGCCTGGTCGCTCATCTCGCGACGGATGCGGTCCTTCAGCGACGGATCCTGCAGCCGTTCCAGCAGCTTGCCGTCGGCCGCCACCCACGCCGGGATGCAGGCCGAGAGGTTGTTGCCCGAGGCGGGATAGGGATACATCGTGGCCTTCACGTCCTGCCCGGCGGCGCGTGCCGAGTCGAGCTTGGCGATGGCTGGCGCGGCGAGGGGCCAGTTGCGCTGACCGCTGGCCTTGAGGTGGTAGACCACCACCGGCACGCCACCGTCGCGTCCGATCTGCAGCGCCTCGTCGAGTGCGCCAAGCAGCCCGCCATCCTCGCTGCGGATGTGCGTGATGTAGGTGCCGTGCAGCGGCGACATCGCCTTGGCCATCTCGATCAGTTCGTTGGTGCCGGCGTAGCTCCCCGGCGGATAGATCAGCGCACTCGAGATACCGAATGCGCCGTCGCGCATGGCGTCGCGCACGACGGTGCGCATCGTGTCGAGCTGCGCGGGTGACGGCGAACCCTCCTTGCGGCCCATCGCGTAGCCGCGCACGGTGGTGGCACCGAGATAGCTGCCGGCGTTCACCGAGATGCCGTGTGATGCCATCGCGGCCAGCCACTGGCCGAAGCCATGCGTGCCACGATAGGTCTTCACGCGCTGCAGCATCAGCGAGTCTTCGGGATCACTGCCGGCGAACAGGGAATCGACATCGCTGTTCGACGGTGCCGGGGTGGTGGCCTCGCCGAGGATCTCGGTCGTGACGCCCTGCGACACCTTGCCGATCACGCGGCCGTCGGCATAAAGCAGCGAGCCCCAGGAGTGCGACTGGATGTCGATCAAGCCCGGCGACACGACCAGGCCGCCGGCATCGACACGCTGCTTCGACTCGGCAGCCGCCAGCGCGCCCCGTGCCGCAACGGTGACGATGCGGTCACCGCGCACCCCGACGTCGCCGTAGTAGTACGGGTTGCCGGTGCCGTCGACGATGCGACCGTTGGTGATGACGAGGTCGTAGCCCGTGGTGCCGGACTCCCGCGCCATCGGCTTGCAGGCGGCGAGCAGGGCAACGGCAGCGACGGCGAGGTGGCGGGCGAGGATCGGCGATGTCGGCATGGGACCGCAGGCGGGGGGAGTTGGTCCGGCATTGGTGTGGCGGATAGTCTAAGGGTCGTGCGCGTCGGGTGCCGTGGTCCGCGCCACCCGCCCACGCACGCCACCTCCCGCCCGGTGCCCTGGATGGAACCCGACTACAAGAACAAGTCGCAGACCGCGTTCGCCGTGTCGATCATCTGTCTGAGTTTCGTGGCGGAGACGCTCACCGTCGCACGGGGCGCCCCGCGGCCGGCTGCTGTGGTGAGCCTATCGATCCTCGCCGCCGTCGGAGTCGCGTCGGTCGTGGTGGGTGTCGTCTGGCACCGGCGGTACAAGGCGCTGTCCAGCAAGAGTTCCACGCAGAGGTGAGTTCCTCAACTCCTCTCACACGGAGGCTCGGAGACACGGAGGAATGGATTGCTCGGCGTCGGCGTGTTGACGATTCGTTTCGTTCCTTCGCGCATCGTCGGCGCCCCGAAGTTCAGCAGAAGACCAACTGGCAGGTTCATGATGCGAAGATAGGTGAGGACCTGCCGGTGAAAGACAGGTTCGAGTTTTGCGACCGCCTTCAGTTCGACGACCACCTGCCCTTCGACCAGCAGGTCGATGCGCAGGGCGTCGACGAACGACATGCCGTCGTATGTGAACGAAACGCCCTGCTGGCGCAGCACGGAGATACCCTTTCGAGTCAGCGAGACCGCCAGTAGGGACTCATAGACAGATTCGAGTAATCCCGGGCCGAGTTCGCGATGAATCTTGACCGCGGAACCGATGATCTCGCCTGTCAGCGTTTCCAGAGTTGCTCCCGCATGCCGCACCCCTCACCTCCGATTGAGCTGTTCTCCGTGACACCGCGTCTCCGTGTGAGAGGAGTTTACAGCTTCCACGAGCAGCGACCGCCCGAAATCATGCGACGCTGAGCATTCCGGCGCATCGGGTGTAATTTGCCAGGATGCCTGCCTACCGGACATCGATCCGCGCGTCGCCGTGACGACGCACAGTGCATTGCGACGCGTCATCTCCAGTCGCGAATCGGGCACGGCACTCGGCCTCCTCGCGCTGTGCGTCGGCCTCTGGATCGCCACGCCATACTTCGCCACGACGGCCAACCTGGCGAACGTGGCCGAGCAGAGCGCGGTGGTGGGGGTGATCGCGATCGGGATGACCTGCGTGATCCTGACCGGTGGCATCGACCTGTCGGTGGGGTCGGTCGTCGCACTGGCGGGCGTGGTGATCGGGTCGGCGCTGCAGCGCGGGGTGCCCGTCGCGATCGCCGTGCTGCTCGGCGCCCTTGCGGGCATCGTCGCCGGAGCGGTCAACGGCCTGATGGTCACGCGCGGCAAGCTGCCGCCGTTCATCGCGACGCTCGGCATGATGAGCGTCGCGCGCGGTGCCGCGCTGATGATCTCCGACGGGCGACCGATCTCGGGATTCCCCGATGCGCTGCGGCTGCTGGCCACGGGGCGTCCACTCGGCATTCCGGCGCCGGTGCTCTTGATGCTGGTGCTGTACGTCCTGACGCACGTGATGCTCACACGCACGGTGCTGGGGCGGTACCTGTACGCCATCGGTGGGAACGAGGAAGCCAGCGAGATGGCGGGCATTCACGTGCACCGATACAAGACCATCGCCTACATGATCAGTGGGCTGTCGGCGTCGGTCTGTGCGTTGCTGCTGGTGGCCCGGCTCGACTCGGCGCAGCCGATCGCGGGCATGGGCTACGAGCTCGACGCCATCGCGGCGGTGGTGATCGGTGGCACCAGCCTGCTGGGCGGGTCGGGGTCGGTGATCGGGACCCTGATCGGCGCACTGATCATGAGTGTGCTGCGCAACGGGCTGAATCTGCTGGGTGTTTCGTCGTATCTTCAGCAGGTGGCGATCGGGGTGGTGATCGTCGCCGCGGTGCTGATCGACATGGCACTGCGTCGCCGCGTTCAACGCTCCCTCCGATAGGCTGCATGCGTCCTGCTCCCATGTTTCAGCGGCTGTCGCTGCTGGTCGTCGCCGTGCTCGTCGCGGCCTGCAATCGTAGTGGTGATGCGGCCGCGAAGCCGACCGTCGCGCTGGTGGTCAAGACGCTCAACAACCAGTTCTTCATCGACATGGAAGCCGGTGCGCAGGCCGCAGCCGACAGCCTCGGGTTCGAGCTCGTGGTGCAGGCACCCGAGCGTGAGATCGATGTGGAACGCCAGATGCAGATCGTCGAGAACCTGATTCAGCGTCAGGTGCAGGTGATCCTGGTGGTGCCGAACGGCTCGAAGGAAATCGTGCCGGCGGTCGTGAAGGCGAATGCCGCGCGGATTCCGGTGGTGGCCGTGGACACGCGGGTGGATGCCGCCGCGCTGACGGCGGCCGGCGCAACGGTGGCGACGTTCATTGGATCGGATAATGAGGCTGGTGGCCGCATGGCTGGCGCGTTCCTCGTGGAGAAGCTCGGGGGCTCGGCGAGCGTGGCCGTCCTTGAAGGGGTGCCGGGGCATGAAACCGCCGATGCACGGCTGCGCGGATTCCGCAGCGCACTCGCCACGTCGAAGGGCATGCAGATCGTTGCCTCGCAGCCGGCGAACATGGAGCGCGATCTGGCGTTCAACGTCACGCAGAACATCCTGCAGGCCCACCCCGGCATCACCGCCCTCTTCGCCTGCAACGACGTCATGGCGCTGGGTGCGCTCGAGGCCATCGCGGCCGCCGGCAAGGCGGCACAGGTGAGCGTGGTCGGCTTCGATGCGCAGGACGATGCGCGCAAGGCGATCGCCGAGAAGCGCATGGCGGCCACGATTGCGCAGAATCCGCGAGAGATGGGGCGCATGGCCATGCTCACTGCCGCGCGACTCATCAAGGGTGAGGCCGTGCCTGCCGAACAACCCGTGCCGATCAGCCTGATCAAGTGACCCACCTCGCCGCGACGCCCGCCAGCGCGTAGCCCTCACACCGGTCCGAGTGTCCATGCACCAGATGATCCGCCACACACCGTCCGTGCCTGAGTTCACGATGTCGCCGATCGTGGCCGGTGTCTGGCGCATGTCCGACTGGCAGTGGACGCCGCAGGAGCGGCTGCGCTGGATCGAGGCGTGCCTCGACATGGGGGTGACGACCTTCGACCACGCCGACATCTACGGCGGGTACTCCGTCGAGTCGCTGTTCGGCGAGGTGCTGGCGTTGTCGCCGTCGCTGCGGGATCGGATGCAGCTGGTCAGCAAGTGCGGCATCTGCCTGACCACGGAGAACCGGCCGTCGCACCGCATCAAGCACTACGACACCTCGTTCGCACACATCGTCGGCAGTGTGGAGACGTCGCTCCGCAACCTGCAGGTGGAACGGCTCGATCTGCTGCTGATCCATCGCCCCGATGCGCTGATGGATGCCGACGTGGTGGCCGAGGCGTTCACGCACCTGCAGCTGATGGGCAAGGTGCAGCACTTCGGTGTGTCGAACTTCACTCCGTCGCAGTTCGACCTGCTGGCCAGCCGCTTCCCGCTGGTGACGAATCAGATCGAGCTGCACCCGCTGCACCTGGCCCCGCTCACCGATGGGACGCTGGATCAGTGTCAGCAGCAGCGCATCCGACCGATGATCTGGTCACCGCTGGCGGGTGGGCGGCTGATGACCAGCGATGAGCCAGTGGCCCTGCGTGTGCGCGAGGCGCTGTCGGCGGTTGGCGCGCGCCATGGTGTGAGCATCGCGACGATGGCATTCGCGTGGCTGCTGCGGCACCCGAGCAGGCCAGTTCCCGTGGCCGGATCGCGCCGCATCGACGCGATGCAGGAAGCCGTCGCGGCGCTGTCCGTCACGCTCGACGCGCAGGACTGGACAGAGATCTGGTCGGCAGCCAGCGGGCATGAGGTGCCCTGACGACTTCAGGCAAGCCAATGACTACTCCAACTCCAGCTCCAACTCCAGCTCCAACTGCAGCTCCAACTCCAGCTCCAGCTCCAACTGCAACTCCTCTCACACGGAGGCACGGAGTCGCGGAGAATGGCAGAGGGTGGTGGT
The DNA here is from genome assembly GCA_031411975.1 of Gemmatimonadaceae bacterium. GTDB lineage: Bacteria > Gemmatimonadota > Gemmatimonadetes > Gemmatimonadales > Gemmatimonadaceae > JACMLX01. The sequence goes on along the minus strand of JANOCB010000113.1, from coordinate 77,689 downwards.
CGGCTGCTGCTGGCCCTTCTCTCATTGCCTTCGGCATGCGCGAGTCACCACTCAACAGCTCTCTCCGTGCCTCCGTGGCTCCGTGTGAGTGGAGTTCGTGAGTGGAGCTGCAGATGCCGCGCGAGTACCGCAGTCAACGCGGTGCGACGGGCTCACCGAGCGATGCTGCCTTCCGCACGTACTCGGCCGCGGCGGCGTGCGTGCCGTACCACACGGTCCCGGCGGCCTTCGTGCGGATGTGGGCCAGCAGCAGTTCGAGTGCGATGATCCGTGAACGATGCCCCGAGACGTGCGGATGCATGGTGAGCAGGAACATCCCTCGCTCCTCGTACGCCTTGTCGAACTCGTCGATCCAGACCTTCGCCACGTCGCGCGGGTTCATGTAGGTCTGGCCGCGCGGGTCGAAGAGCGGGGCATCGTCGAGGATCCACTCCACCGGCAGTTCGACGATCCCCGTCGGCTGGCCACGCTGCAGGAGTTCGTACGGACTGTCGTCCGCCATCAGTGAACTTTCATAGCGGAAGCCCATGTCGCGCAGGATACTGAGCGTGTTGGGGCTGAAGTTCCAGCTCGGGGCGCGGTAGCCGGTGGGCTTCACGCCGGTCAGTTCGGTCAGTTCAGCGACCGCCTTCTTCAGCAGTGCGCGTTCGGCGCTGTCGGGCAGCGTGGCATTCAGTTCATGGATCCAGCCGTGCACGGCAAACTCGTGGCGGCCGCTCTTCCGGATCGTGTCGGCCATGCCCGGGGTGAGCGCGAGGCTGACCGACGGAATAAAAAAGGATGCCGGGATCTTCTGTGCATCGAGCAGCCGGACGAGGCGGCCAAGTCCGCGTCGCGCGCCGTACTGCGCCGACGCGAGTGTGCCGACGGTCGGCTCGCCGAAGCGGAGCGGGATGGTCTCGTTGTCCACATCGAACGACAGCAGCACGGCGACCCTGGCACCACCTGGCCAGCTGGCGGGGGCCAGCGACCGACCGGCACGCACCGCATTCACGACCGTGCGCACCGAGTCCATCGACCATTGCCACCCGGGCTTGACCGATGCCGGCGAGGTTTGCGCATGAAGCGCGAGCGGTGCAAGGAACAGCGGGAAGAGTCGGCGCAGCATCTGAAACTCCGGAGTGGGTGACGGCGTGAACAGTGCCGCTCGTCGCACACCAGCGCCAGTCGTGCAGGGCACGCGTCAGCGCGCCGCCGTCTCCCGAACCATTCGCTCCAGATCGCCCATGTTCCAGGGCTTCGTGAGCATGCCGGTGCGCCGATCACTTTCCAGGATGCCTTCGAGACTCTCCATCGCGTAGCCGGACACGAACAGGATCGGCACCGTGTGGCCGGTGCTGCGGGCGGCACGCAGCAGATCCACGCCGGTGCCGCCGGGCATCATCACATCGCTGATCACGAGGTCCATCGGGTCGGATTCGTGCAGCAGCGTCAGCGCTTCGCCCATGCCCGAGGCCATCGTCACCGTGTGGCCGAAGCTGCGAAGCGCGCGCTCCGTCGCGACGCGCACGGCCAGTTCGTCGTCCACCAGCAGCAGTCGCAGGCCCGGCGCCGTGGTGACGGAACCTCGTCCGGGCGGCGCCGGCGCGGTGTCAGGGTGCACGTCTGCCGGGATCGGGAACCAGAGTTCGGCCCGTGTGCCGTGGCCCGGTGTGCTGCGGAGCTCGAGGCGCCCGCCCATGCGCTCCATCGTGGAGCTGACGACGCTCAGCCCAAGGCCCGTGCCGCGATCAGGTGTCTTCGTACTGAAGAATGGTTCGGTGGCGCGGGCAAGGATTTCGGCCGGCATGCCGCCGCCATCATCCACCACCGACACCACCAGCGACCGCGTACCGGATGGGCTGCGGACCTCACGCGCGTCGAATCGCAGCGTGCCATAGCCCTCGATGGCATCGCGGGCATTGAGCGCGAGGTTGAGCAGTGACTGCTCCACCGTATCGCGATCGATCATCAGCGTCACATCGGGTACCTGCAGCGGTGCTTCGACACCGATCCGCGCGGGGAGCACACTGCGCACCATCTCGATCACGTCATGCAGCAGTGGTCCCGGCTGTACGGGCGCGAGCGTGAGCAGGTCGCTCCGGCTGATCGTCAGCAGGCGTCGGACCAGGCGTGCACCACGGGCGGCGGCATCGTCGATGGCGCCCAGCTCCGGGGCCGCCGTCACACCACCGAGCGCCGAGACGTTCCCGCGTACCACGGTGAGCAGATTGTTGAAGTCGTGTGCGATGCCACCGGCAAGACGACCCACCAGCTCCATCTTCTGCGAACGTTGCAACTGGGATTCGAGCGCGTGCTGGTCCGTCACGTCCTCGGTCAGCAGGATGGCGCCAGGTTCTCCCTCGCTGGTGGGCAAGGGCACCGTGGATGCGCGCACGATGCGTGTGCGCTGTGCACTGTCCCGCCACGTCCAGAGCGCCGACGTGAGCGGTTCGGTTCCGGCGATGACCTGCAGGAACTGCGTACGCTCAGCCGCCACCGTGAAGACAGTCGCCCATGCCGGCGGCGCGCTGCCTGCTTCCACGGCGAGCAGGCGGAGGAATCGGGCGTTGGCGGTGATGATGCGACCGGCGCTGTCCACACGCGCGATACCGACCGGTGCATGTTCGACGAGGGTGCGGAACTGTGTCTGCTGCTGCACCGATCGTTCGGCCACGACCTCGATGGCTGCGGCCAGTACCTTGAGTTCGTCGTCGTCGCTGCGAACGGCCCGGGCGCCGCCGGGGGTGTTTCGTCGAGGCGTGACGGCGAGCGAATCCGCGAGCGTGCGGAGGCGGTCGCTGACGAGCAGCCCGACCACCCGCTGCGTGCCGAAGACCAGCAACACCCAGATCGTGATCAGCAGCGTGAGGCTCGCCCATGCCGCGACGGTGGCCTGCGTCACGACTTCCGTGGCATCGATGCCCACGAACAGCAGCGCGTCGGGGGTGCCGCGCATGTTGCGCAGGGGCACCGAGACCACCTTGGCCACCCGGCCGCGCATCAACACCGGCCAGGCGCGCGTATTGTCACGATCGGTGGCGATCTCACGGAGGCGCTCGCCGTCGGCGCGTGTGATCCGGGGACTGACGGCCACCACGCAGGCGGCGCCGGTGCAGCCCATGCGGCTGATCAGCGACCACGACGTACGTGCATCGACGGCATCGATCAACGCGAGACGCCCGCGCAGGCTCGGTTCGTCGTTGCCTGTCGTCTCACGGACCCGCTCGATATCGGCGGCCAGCAGCATCAGATCGTCCGGCGTCGGTGCCGCGAGGTTGACCAGACCGCTGGAGAACACCACCAGCCCCGTCGCCAGCACCAGAATCGCAAAGCCGCCACTCACCTGCAGCGCGACCTGTGATGCCACGCGACGCGCCAGGGTGCCGCGCGCACGAGTTCGCAGTTGCTCGAGCAGCAACAGCAACGGGAGCACCAGCGCCAGTAGCAAGGGCCACACGAGCGCAGCGGGTATGGCAACGAGCAGGGACCACAGATTCATCGTAGTCGGACTTCGCCGCGCAGCTGGTCGTCGGTGTACAGGCCGATCTTACAGGAGGGGACGCTGGTGCGCTTGGCGCTCACGAGCGGCACGTGCCAGAGCAGGACGTCGGGGAACTCTGCCGCCAGCACGCCGTCCACTGCCGTCAGCAGCCGCTGCTTCCGACTGGCGTCCAGTGTGGCGCGTGCGCTGTCGAGCAGTGCATCGAGGCGTACGGCCCCGGCGATCGGCGGGCCGAGTCGGCTCAGTGGTCCGTCGCTGGCGTAGGCGCGTGCCATGTACTCGGCGCCATCGGGTACGCCATTGAAATAATACTGCGGCTGTGCGTCCGCCGAACTGTCCGCGATGGCGCGCCAGAAATCCTTCGGTTGGACGATATCCACGCGAACCCCGACGGCGACCCAGTAGTCGCGAACCCGGTAGAGGAAGTCCCGCAGGGTGTCACCAGCGACCGAGTACGGCAGCCGGGCGATGCGCATGCGGAGTGAGTCGGCGCCCGCCTCGCGCAGGAGCCGACGGGCCAGCGCAGGGTCGTAGACGACGGGCAGACGTGAGGGAACGCCATTGGCCAGCACACTCGGGAGACGACGTCCCTCGAGAGAGACCGCCGCCTCTCCCGTCGCCTTGGCGATGCTCGACAGATCGAGCGCGTGCGCCAGCGCCTCTCGGACGCGAGGATCGCGCAGCGCTGGAAGCGACCCGCGCAGTGCCAGACGTGCCATCGCCGCCGGCGGCGAATTGGTGATCGACAACGACGGCTGCACGACGAACGAGGTCAGCAGCGATGGCAGGATCTGACTGGTGCAGTCGAGCCGGCCCGCCGCCATTTCCTTCGCAATGTCCGGCGACGGTACCACGCGCAGCTCGAGCGTATCTGCGGTCACCACCAGGGTCGAATCGGCACGGACGAGCACCAGCAGCGAGTCATCCGGCGCGCCACGCACCCAGCGCCAGCGGCCACTACCCACCGGGCGCTGTGCGGTGGACGCCGGAGCGACGACGCCGTACTCGGGGCGCGAGACGGCGACCGGGAAGGCGGCCAGTGAACGGCGCAGCCGGACCACCAGTGTGCTGTCGTCAGGGGCGCTCAGGCCAGCGACGGTCGTCGCCTGACCGGCCAGTAGCGCGCTCATCCCGTCGATGTCTTCCAGCAGCGGGGCGATCGGCGCCTTGTTCCGGTAGGTGCCGAGTGCGGTCCACGAGCGCACCACGTCACGCGAAGTGACTGGGGTGCCGTCATGGAAGGTCCGGCCCCGTCGCATCGTGAACGTCCACGTGACACCGTCGGCGCTTTCCCACCGGCTGGCGAGGCCTGGTGCGATCCGGCCGTCGGCGTCGGTGCGTGTCAGGCCATCGTACAACAGGCGGAGGAGCTGCTGGTCGGCGAGTCCTCGCAGCGTCGGTGGCTGCAAGGTGGCGACTGGCTCGCTCAACGCGAAACGCAGCGTGCGCGTGGTGAGCGCAGGCGGCGGCTCGGCACAGGCGCCGAGCGCCATCGTGGCCATCGGCAGCGCCAGCCGCGTGGTTCGTGCGATCACCTGCATACGCCGCATCGATCGATCGAGTCGGATGGCCAACCTCAGGGAAACGTGACAGCCCGACGGGAGGCCGGGCCGGTGCGTCAGCGCAACGCGACTGCTTCGAGCAATGATGCGTGCAGTGTCTCGACGATCCGGTCGGCATCCGCCAGCGTGAGCGTCATCGGGCCGCGAATCTTGATGACATTATGGTGCGGCCCATCCGTTCCCACCAGCACACCACGGGCGCGCATCCGGTTCACGACGAAGCTGGCCTCGGTATCGGCAGGTTCGAGTGTCGTCCGGTCCCGCACGAGCTCCACACCCAGAAAGAGCCCGGAACCCCTGACATCGCCGATGAGCGGACACTCACGCTGAAGGCTGCGGATGTCACGCAGCAGGTGTGCACCGACATCTAACGCACGCCGCTGCAGACCCTCATCGAGCGTGACCTGCAGCGTTGCCAGTCCAGCCGCGCAGGCCGCCGTGCTGCCGCCAAAGGTGCTGAAGTACTCCATCCCGTTGTCGAAGCTGTCGGCGATGGCGCGCGTCGTGATCACCGCGCCCATCGGATAGCCGTTGGCGATCGGTTTGCCGAGGACGACGATGTCGGGCACCACGTCATGCGCCTCGAAGGCCCAGAAGTGTGTGCCGATGCGACCGAATCCGGTCTGCACCTCGTCCGCGATGCACAGCCCGCAGGCTGATCGCACCTTCGCGTAGGTGCCTGCGAGGAATCCGGCTGGGAGCATGATCTGGCCCGCCACACTCGGGCAGGTCTCAGCGATGTAGCCGGACAACGTCCGACCCGACGTACGCACACGCTCCACGACGTCTCCGACTCGTGCCGCGAACCACTCACCAGGGTCGCCCTGCACGTCGCGCGACCGGTAGACATCAGGAATCGGTGACGTGTGCACCCAGTCGGGTGCGCCCTGCCCGCCGGGACCGGCGTGTTTGTACGGACTGATGTCGATCAGCGTGGTGGTGTGTCCGTGATACGCGGAGTCCATCACGATCAGATCGCGGGCGCCTGTATGTGCTCGGGCGAGACGGAGGGCGAGCTCGTTCGCTTCGCTGCCCGACGCCGTGAAGTAGCAGACACACAGCGGGTCGGGGAGCAGCGCCGTGAGGCGTTCCGCGTAGGTGGTCAGCTGCTCCTGCAGGTACCGGGTGTTGGTGTTGAGCAGTGCCAGCTGTGCCGCCACGGCCTTCACCACGCGGGGATGCCCGTGGCCCACGTGGGCCACGTTGTTGTAGCCATCGATGTAGCGATGCGCCTGTTCGTCATACAGGTACTGTCCCGCACCACGCACGATGTTGAGCGGATGACCACCATACGAGATGCTGAGATTCCCGCCGAAGCGTGCGGCCCGTGCGGCGGCAATGGCCGGCTTCGGCTGATGGTGCGTCAGCCGGTCGGCGGGAATGCGAAGGAAGAGGTTCGGATCAGGAAACACCGACTCCCACACGGCACGCTCGCTGGCACGCACCGCCCCGTCCACGTTGCAGGGCACGTCGAGCATGTCGGTCACCAGCTGCACGTGCACATGCGCCCACCAGTGACCATTGGTCGGTGCGGCACCGATGCGCGCGAACTCCTCACCGCGACGGATCACCTGTCCCAGCTGCAATCCATCGAGGGAATCGCGGGTGAGGTGCCCGTAGAACGTGAAGAATTCGCAGGGTGCGTCACCGGTGGTGAGGTGACGCAACACGATCAGTGGACCGTAGTCGTGGTAATGGTCCGCGTCCTCGAAGCCGTGCACCGTGCCGTCCAGTGGGGCATACAGCGGGGAGCCTGACGCCAGCGACAGATCGAGGCCGATGTGGATCGTGCGGGGCTCGCGCTGTCTCGGTTCGTTGGGCCAGTGGTAGATCAATCGTGCTTCGCCATACCCACCCACGCCGATCGTGGCCCCGTGTGCCTGCATCACCGTGGCAATGCGGGCGTCGAGCGATGCGGGGGCATTCTCTGCCGGATCGCTCGAGATCAGCGTGCTGCCAGCGCTGAAGTCGAGTGGTGCGACCGGCGTGGTGGCCAGGTCCACGCCGAGGAGTGGGGCGAACGTGTGCGCGTGATCGGCGATCCACTGGGTGATGCGTGGCGCCTGCGGTACCGGCGGCAGGCCACACGCATGCCGGAATGTGTAGTGTGCGAAGCGTGGATGAATCGCGGCCAGCACCGGCAGCGTGACGGCGATCGGCCCCTGGCTGATGCCGAGGTAGGCATCACCGGGACGGTCGGCCTGCTGCTTCACCGCCATGCAGGCGCTCACGCAGAGCCGCATGCACATGAGGCTCCACAGTGCACTGATCTCCTCGTCGGTGATCGGCATGACGGCATGGAAACCCGCCACGACATCAGCGGCGGCCGCCAGCGGGTCCTCAGCACCCAGTGCTGCATACGCCATTGCGATCGCCACGTCGTTCACCGTGTGGCTGTGGACCATGTCGCCGAAATCCACGACGCCGGTCACCCGCTGTGCACCACCATCCACGAGCAGGTTGTAGTCGTTGGCATCGGAGTGGATCACGCTGCGACGGAACGACGGCAGCAGGGGCGCGACATGTGTTGCGTGATGGGTCGCGAACTGCTCGATGTGTGGGCGCAGCGGCGAGTTGGCCATCAGCGGCAGCAGGTCGTGCACCACGCGCGCTGCGTTGACGAGATCCCAGTGGAAGTCGCGATGGAACGCCGGATGGTCGAAATCGGCGAGGGTTCGATTCATGTCGCCCAGCACACGCCCGATGTCGCGGCGCAAACCAGCCGTGCGATACGGCGTTGCGCCCAGCGGTGCACCGGGCAGCGCCGCGATCAGGCGGACGTAGTGGCCGTCGTGCCGCGAGATCTCGGCCTCGTCGAGCGCCACCACGAGTCGTGGCGTCACGCCCGAGCCGTGCAGCCGCGCGAACGCTGCGTTCTCGGCCTCCAGCACCTCCGGGCGTTCGGCAGCATTGGCGACCTTCAGGATGAAGCGTGCACCACCCGCGGACTGCAGCAGGACATTCTGGTCGCGCTCACTCGGCAACCCCGTCGCGATGGCATCGACGCCGTAGAGCTGCCGTGCCAGATCCGACGCAGTGGACAGAGAGAACGCAGGGACGCCAGACATGCGCAGCGGTGAGAGTGATCTGATGGTGGAGGTGGCACGCGGTGCCGCGATCGCGTGCGCAGAAGGCTACTGCCCCAGCGCCACCCCGTCACGCCGCGGGTCGGCGATGCCGATGCGCATGCCGTCCTTCCGGACGAAGACCCCGTGGACACCGCCGAACGTGATGTCGGCCACCCGGCTCACCGGTCGGTAGCCCCGGGCCACCAGCGCCGCATACACCGAGGTGGTGAATCCCGGCTCGACTTCCACATCCTTCGTCGAGGCACTCGCATGCACACGCGGCGCGGTGATGGCATGGCCCGGGTCCTCACCAAACGCCAGCATCCGCAGCGTGACCTGCACGATCGCCGGCTGGATGTATTGTGACCCCGCCGCACCGATCGCCAGCACCACGCGGTCACCCTGCAGCAGCATCGTGGGTGACATGGTGGAATTGGCATACCGATTCGGCCCGCGCGTGCGTGCATCGAAGTTTGCGGCTGACGAATTCAGGAAGAACCCACCCGTGTACACCCCGCTGCCGAACAGCACGCCTACGGTGGTCGTGGCCGACACGGCGTTGCCCTCACCGTCAACCACCGACAGGTGCGACGTGAAGCTGGTGTTCTCATCGCGAGCCGGTTCTGCGTCGCTGCTGCCAGTTGCCGCTGCGCGTGGCAGCGCGGCCGGCGGGTATGGATCGAGTCTGGCGCAGGCTGCAGGCGTTTCGCCGCCGTCGAACTTGTCGGCGTCACCGGCGCGCACACTGTCAACGAGTGCGCTGCCCACCAGCGCGGCGCGCTGCGATGCATAGCCGGGGTGCGATACACCGCGTGCCGGCACGCGCAGTGACGTCGGATCGCCGCGCCAGCGACCCGCGTCGGCGTTGCCGATGCGCATGACGTCGGCGAGCGTCACCACGGCCGACGGCTTGTCGGTGAATCCGCCGGCAGCCGACAGTCCGGCGGCATCAGCCATCTGCAGCATCTGGAGCACGGCCGAACCACCCATCGGTGGTGGTGCGCCAAGCACGGTGTAGCCATGCCACGGCGCGCAGAGTGGCCGCATCGGGAGCACGGCGTAGTCGCGCAGGTCGGTCACCTCGATCAACCCACCGGCACCTTTCACCGTGGCCGCGAGCTGTTCGGCGACGAGGCCCGTGTAGAAGGCGCGAGCACCGCCGTCGGCAATGCGGGTCAGCGTGGCGGCGAGTTCCGGTTGCGTCAACCGTTCGCCGGGTCGCAGCGCGTCGCCGGTGGGCATGAAACGGAGCATGGCGATGCTGTCGGTGCGCAGCTTGGTGCGTGAGGCGGCGATCGTGCGCGACAGGAGCGGTGACACGATGAACCCCTCACGCGCCAGACGGATCGCCGGCGCCATCACCTGCTGGCGTGTCAGGCGGCCCCACTTCGTATGCGCCTCGAGCACGCCGGCCACCATGCCCGGCACCGCCGCTGCCCTGCCCGCGAGTCGCGCGGTGGTGGAGTCGGCACGACCCCACTCCGCTGACGCCCCCGACTTCGGATAGAACGACAGATGTTCGGCGCGCCTCGTGGAGGCGTCGTACCAGGTCATGGCGCCGCCGCCGCCGAGACCCGTCTGCGAAACATCGGTCACCGAGAGTGCGAATGCGGAGGCCGCGAACGCATCGATCGCATTGCCGCCGGCGCGCAGGATCTCCACACCCGCCGCGGCCGCATCGGGATGTGATGCGGCGACCATGCCGGTGCGTCCTTCGACGCGTTTGCCCGACATGGGACTCGTGACTGCGGGCGCGCTGGGTGCAGCGCATGCGCCGAGGGCGGCGAAGACGATGGCGAGCGGTGCGTGGCGGCGCATGATGTGCGACATGGGTCAGCTCCCTGACTGATCGAGCAGCAGCTTCGTGGCGATGATCGCCAGGCCGGCCAGTGACAGGGCGATGACTGCCGTGCGGACCATCTGTGCCTTGGCCGCCGTTTGGCGTGCCACGCGCGCCGCCTCGTTCACGATCAGCGTGCCCCCGTCGTCCTGCAGCACACCCTGCTGGCGGAGCTTCTCTACCACCCTGGCGGTACCGGGCGTCGCTTCGAAGGTGCCGCGGGCGATGTCGGTGAGGACCTTGCCCTCGAGTCGGACCGCTGCGCTGGCCGTGCTGATCACGAGGAAGACGAAGATGACCAGAATGATGGTGAGCATGAACGAAATGGCGTGACGGGTAAGCGGGCAGAACGGCGTCGTGGGAGGTTAGGGGTGGGGCGGCGCTGGAACAAGCGAGACCGCGCCGAGGCCTCGCTGGCATCGTGCGCCCGGACTGCGGCACCGTGTTGCGAGAACATCCTTCGTGTCGCCTCGAACCGACAGCGCCTGCGCTGATCGCCGCTACGCGATCACCGTCAGTCGCCGCTCGTAGAAGTTCAGCACCGGCGTCACGCTGATGCCGTGGATCACGACGCTGCACGCCACCACCGTGACCACCACGCTCACCAGCATCGGTGTGTCGCCGATGCTCACGCCATGATTCAATGCGTAGCTGAGGTAGTACAGGCTGCCGATGCCCCGAATGCCGAACCAGCCCATGAGCCAGCGCTGCGCGACGGTCGTGCGCGTCCCGGTGAGCAGCAGCCGCGCGCTCAGCGGCCGGATGACCCCGAAGATGAGTAGCGCCAGCCCGGCGGCCGGCCACGACCAGGCCGAGGCCACGGCGATGCCGACCAGCACCACCAGCAGCACCTCCAGCATCCGCTCGAGTGTGTCGCCAAACGACAACGCCTCGGATATCAGGACGCCGGCGGCGACCGACGGCTCGTCGAACGATTCTTCGGTGACGTTCACACCGACCAGCGCCTCGGCAGGGGGATGCAGCACGGCGCTGCTGCTCTGCGGCGGCGCATGGTCTGCCGCTTCGGGATGTGGCGATGCGCCGACCACACGGACTTCCGCATGCCGCAGTCCCACGCCTGCGGCGAACACCGACAGGAACCCCCACGCATGCGCACGCTCGGCGGCCACGTACGCCAGCGCGATCAGTGCCAGCGCGAGGAAGTCGTTCGGCGCCCCGGTATCGCGCGCGCGGCTGCGCAGACGGATCGCGAAGAGGCCAAGCCCAAGGCCAAGCAGATAGCCGATGGCGAGGCCGGCTGGCACGGCCCAGACGACGCGCGACAAGAACCATCCGCCAACCCAGTCACCCAGCGCGCCCGCCCGCATGAACTCGAGCCCGAAGATGACGAACGGGAACGCCGCGCCGTCGTTGAGGCCAGCCTCGCCGGAGAGACCGAAACGGACACGGTCGTGATCGAGCGCATCGTTCACCGACACGGCGGCGGCCAGCACCGGATCGGTGGGGGCGAGAATCGCGCCCAGCAGCAGCGCGGCGAACAGCGGCAGCCCCAGCAACAGGTGCGTGGCGAGCGCGACGCCCGCAATGCTGGCGAGCATCACTGGCCCGGCAAGATGTATCGCCACCCGCCACGAATGATGGCGTAACGGCAGGCGCAGCCGGAGCCCGCCGACGAAGAGCGAGATGATGACGGCCACCTCCGTCAGCGTCTCCATCCAGTGGCGCTGCGATGCGATGTCGAGCCGCAACAGGTCGAAGCCGCCCGGTCCCAGGCCGAGGCCGACGAGCAGGTAGATGAACGAGGTCGAGATCGGCAGTCGTTCGACTTGTGTCGACGTCAGTGCCATCAGCAGCAGCAATGCGCCGATGACGGTCATCCAGCCGAGAATGCTCATCTGTTGCGTCAGGTGATGTACCAGCACGGCCGCGCCTGCAGTGTGCGTGACGGCGTGCGCGAGCACGGAACTTGAACGTGGTGCGGGTGAGTCTGCCGCACGCCCGTCCCATGCTTCGTGTTGCATGGACGGGGCCGGAGTGGTTGACCCTGTGCGCGATGCAGTCATGCACCGTGGCTGCCCTGCCGCGCGTCAGGTCAACGAACGAGGATGCCAGGATGTCCATTGAACGCACCGAGACGATTGCACAGGTCGCCGCCATGATGCGCGACATCGATTTCTGCATGCTGACGACCAATTCCGGCACAGGCCGATTGCGGTCGCGGCCCATGTCGAACAACGGTCAGGTCGACTTCGACGGTGATGTCTGGTTCTTCAGCGCCGACCGCACGCGCAAGGTCACGGATCTCGAGGCAGAGCCACGCGTGCAGCTGAGCTTTGCAGTGCCGGGCGAATTCCGATTCATCTCGATGACTGGGGAGGCGCTCATCATCCGTGACGAGGAGCAGAAGAAGGAGCGGTGGGTGAAGGACCTGGAGCGATGGTTTCCGCAGGGGCCGGAGAGTGCCGACGTGGTGCTGATCAAGGTGACCCCGAGCATCGTGAGCTGGTGGGTGGGCGAGGAGGAAGGCGAGGTCACGCTCGACTGACTATCTCTCATGGGAGCGCGGCGGCAGTGTGCCGCCGCGTGTCGCATTTTGCTCCCGCACCATGAGACAGGCCCTTCCCGATACGATCGCCGGCGTCCCGCTGCTCATCGCGGAGCCCGAGGCTTCACTGCATCCGCTGCCCGTGGTGTTCTGGTGCCACGGCTTTCGAGCGGACGCGCTGGCGCACGCGGCCGAACTCGAGCGGTGCGCCGCGCAGGGTTTTCTGGCCGTCGGGATCGACGCCATCGATCATGGCGCGCGGCAGAGCGACGACCTGGCCGTCCGTCTGGAGGCCGCTGCCGGCGGTGCGATGTCCGTGATGCTCGACCTCGTGGGCCGTGGCGCGCTCGAATTGCCCGAGCTCATCGACGCGCTCGCCGCCACGCGTCCCATCGACCGCACGCGCGTGTCACTGGTCGGTATCTCGATGGGGGCGTTCCTGGGCTACGGCGCCATCGCGCGCGGTGTACCCCTGCGATCGGTCGTAGCGCTGCTGGGGTCGCCGGAGTGGCCTGATGTGCGCAGCCCGCATCGCTCGATCGATGCGTTCCGTGACGTGTCGCTGCTGAGCATCACCGCCGAACATGACACGCATGTGCCGCCGGGCCCGGCGAATCGCTTCCACATCGATCTGGCGATGCGTTACCCACTGGGTCGGCACCGGTATCACGAGCTTCGGGGGGCCGGACACCTGACTTCGGGTGACCAGTGGCGCGAAGCGATGGACGAGACGATGACGTGGCTGCTGCAGACCGGCTGAGGTGCAAGGGGACGCACCAAGGGACGCGGCGACCGGCCTGAAGGCCGCGTTCGCTCTGGCGCGAAGGCGAGGTCTGCGGACACTTTGTTTCGACATGCAACACACCACGCCATGGGGCGCGAGCCTTCCGTTCGTGGGACGACGCGCTGATCTCGACGCGCTGTGCCGGCACCTCGATGCTGCCGTCGACGGGCGTGGTGGGTGTGTGCTCGTCACCGGCGATGCCGGCATCGGCAAGTCGCGGCTGCTGGCGACCCTGGTGCAGGAGGCCCGGACGCGCGGTGTGCTGGTCGCGTCGGGGAGCGCCTTCGCGATGGAATCGGGCGTGGCCTTCGGTGCGATGGCAGACGCGCTCTCCACGCCACTGCGGGCCCTCGACCCCTCGGCGATCACAGTGCTCGCACGGGGTGCCGAGGACGATCTGCGGGCGGTGGTGCCCGGCCTTGGCGGTGTGTCGGGCGCGGTCCGATCCATCGACCCTGACGGCAGCAGTCGGGCACGGCTGCTGTGGAACGTGACCCAGTTCCTGAGCCGTCTCGCCGCCCGTCAGCCGATCCTGCTGGTGCTGGACAACGCGCACGACGCCGATGTCTCGTCACTCGAACTGCTGCACTTCGTGGCGCGGCAGGTCAGCGGCGCACGCATGCTGATCGTGCTGTCGTATCTCGACGAAGGACGGGAGGCGAATCCCGCGCTGCACGGCCTGGTGCGATCACTGCTGGCGGCGCGCGAGGCAACGCTTCACACCGTCGCGAGTCTTGCGGAAGCGGATCTGGTGGAGCTGATGGAACGCAGCTTTGCGTTGCCGCACCTGGAAGCGGCGCACCATGCCACGACACTCTGGGCGCACACACGCGGCAATCCGTTCTTCGTCGAGGAGTCGCTGAAGGCGCTGATCGACGCGGGGCGGATTCGTCAGTCCGGTGCACGGTGGCTGGTCGAGGATGCGCGGCCGGATACCCTCCCATCGTCGCTGCGCGACGCCGTGCTGGCGCGACTCGACGCGCTCGATGCCGGTGCACGACGCGTGGCCGACATTGCGGCCGTCATCGACGGGCGCGCCTCACTCGACCTGCTCGAGCGCGTGGCGAACATGGAGGCCGAGCCCTTTGCCGATGCCATCGACGCGCTGTGCAGCCGACGGATCCTGGTCGAACACCGGAGTGCCGATGGCGCGCACTACGAATTCGTCCATCCGATCATTCAGTCCACCATTCACGGTGCGCTGACCGCCGCGCGTGAACGGGCGTTGCATACGGCGGTGGCGACCAGCATCGAAGCGATCCATGGGCCGGCGGCGACCGGACATGCCCTGGCGATGGCGCGGCATCTGGTGCGCGGGCAGTCGCTGGGTGACGATGCGCGCACGCTGCGCTATCTCGCCGCGGCAGGACGTGATGCGCTCGCACGCCGTGCCGATCAGGAAGCGGCACGCTGGCTCGCCGATGCGCTGGCAGTGGCCGAGCGACTTGGTGATCCGGCCACCATCGCCCACTTGCTCGAGGAACTCGCCACGGCGCAGGTGCGTCTGGGGCGCGGTGAGGATGCCCTTCACGGGCTGACCCATGCGCTCGCGGGCGCCGGTGAACGTGACGACGTGGCAGCGCAGGTCAGACTGCATCACCAGATCGGTCAGGCGCTCTCACGATCCGGTCTGGCTGCCGAGGGGTTGCAGCATCTGGCCGATGGCGTGGTGGCCGCGATGCGTATCGGCCGAGTCGATCTGGCGGTGCGTGCGCACCTGGCCAGCGCGAACGTGCACCAGACGCTCGGGCGTCACCAGCAGGCGATGGCCGCCGTGCGTGAGGCCCTGTCGCTGGCGGAAGCGCTGGGCGACACCGGACTGCTGGCGCAGGCGCATCAGACGGCGCTGCAGCTGCATGCGTGGACCGGCCCCGCCTCCGCCGCGCGTGCGCATGGGACGCTGGCGCTGACGCTCGCGGCATCCAGCGGCGATCGGGACGTGGAGTGGTCGGCACACTGGGCCATGGCGATGCTGGAAGGCTTCAGCGGCAACGCCGCCGGTGTGGAGCGACATGTCCGCGAGGCGACGGCGCTGGCCGATGCGCTGGCGTCGCCCTTCCTGCAGGCGATGACGGCCGAGATCGCGATCGAGCATGCCTCGGGTGTGGGCAACTGGGATGAGGCGCTGATGATCGCCGAGCGGACGATTCCGCTGGCGCGCGCCATCATGCGCCGCACGTTGCTTCCGCGCCTGCTGGTGTGGACGGGGCTGATCGTGCTGGAGCGCGACGAGGGCGCGCGGGCGCGCGCACTCTTCGCGGAGGCGTGGCAGCTCAGCGGAGCGGATCGTGCCGCCGAGATGGCCGGTGAGTCGCCGCAGGACGTGAGCGACGTGCACAACGTGATCCTCGCGCACACCGGCATGGGCATGTACCACCTGTCGTGCGGTGACTGGGTGCGCGCCACGGAGTTCGGCGATCGTGGCCTGGCACTGGCCGACCGCGCCGGCTACGTGGCATGGGCGATTCACCGGCTGATCCCGATGCTGGTCGAGGCGGGGTTGCGCCTGGAGCAATACGATCGGGTGCAGGCACTGACGGCGCGGTTGCATCGCGACTCGACCGCGCTCGATCACAGGCTCGGGCTCGCCTGGGCGGCGGCGGGTGATGCCTTGGTGGCTCGCATGGTGCGAAAGTCACCCGATGCCGCCGCACGCCTGCTGGCGGCCGCCGAGGAGCTCGACGCGGTGCCGTTCGTCTTCCACGCGGCCCGGCTGCGTCGCAATGCGGCACAGGTGCTGGAGGCCGATGGCGACATCGAAGGCGCCACGCAGGAACTGCGACGCGCGCATGACGTCTTCGTGCGGCTCGGCGCCGAGTTCGAGCTGCGGTCGTTGCGCGGCCATCTGCGCGCGCTTGGCGCCCGTCTCCCGCCCCGGACGGTGACGCATGGGGCCGGATCACTGACGGGTCGCGAGCTGGAGATCGCGCGTGCCGTGTCGCGTCGGCTGTCGAACAAGGAGATCGGGGCCGCGCTCGACATCTCGGCGCGTACCGTCAGTACGCACCTCTCCAACATCTTCGGCAAGCTCGGCGTCGATTCCCGCGGGGCGCTGGCGGATCTGGTGCGTGCTGATCCGGTGCTGTCTGGTAGTGCGCCGGCGTAGCTGTCAGTCGGGCTGGTGACGGTAACGGCAACGGTAACGGCAACAGCAAGGGCAACAGCCTGACGCAAGCCGCCTGCGGCGGCCGCAGAACAGAACAGCCGCAGAACAGCGTGCGGGCGGTCGGGCGCTCGGACTGGCCACTACCACCGCCACCATCTATTACTGCTGTGGGAACTGCGTATGTCGAGCGCAGTTCCCACAGCTTTTTACGGATCGTTGCGCAGCCTTGACGCAACTCCTGCCGCCAGAACGCCCGCACGCTGTTCTGCGGCTGTTCAGTTCTGCGGCGCTGCCGCAGGCGGCGCTTGCGTTAAGCAGTTCGCAGTTCGCAGTTGCAGTTCGCAGTTGCAGTTCGCAGTGCCGACTGGACGATCACACCTTCGGCAGCGTGTACCCGTTGTTGTACCGCGCCGTGATCAGCGCGTTGGCCTCGGCGTCACCCGTGAACTGCCCGGACGCGGCGTCCCAGAACAGCTTGCGCCCCGTCTTGAACGCGATGTTGCCCATCTGTGCATTGATCGCCGCCACGCTGCCGGTGTCGATGCCACACTTGAGGATCGAGGGGTCGCTGGTGCGGATCGCCGCGACGAAGTTGCGCGTGTGGACGTCGAGGATGTCGCCCTGGTTGAACTGCGGTGGCACCGCTGGCGACTTGTACTGGCGCATCCCGTTCACCGTCTCGACTTCGGGAATCACTTCCCAGCCGCCACGGTTGAGCACCAGCGTGGCGTCGTTACCGATGAAGGCGATGCCTTCGGGCTTGTTGTACGGCCCGCCGTCGATGCCGGTGGCGTGCTCCCAGAGCATGTTGAAGCCGTCGTACTCGAACACC
Source organism: Gemmatimonadaceae bacterium (assembly GCA_031411975.1). Lineage (GTDB taxonomy): Bacteria > Gemmatimonadota > Gemmatimonadetes > Gemmatimonadales > Gemmatimonadaceae > JACMLX01. The sequence goes on along the minus strand of JANOCB010000113.1, from coordinate 60,507 downwards.
GCCTGCAGCGTGTCCGGGGTTTCCGACGCATCATCGGGATAGGCGAACTTGCCGCCGCTGGCCATCACCGATTTCGGCGCCGTGGCGTTCATCGCGTACAAGGCGATGTCGATCTCGTGCACGCCCCAGTCGGTCATCAGGCCGCCGGCGTAGTCCCAGAACCAGCGGAAGTTGAAGTGGAACCGGTTCGGGTTGAACGGCCGCTTGGGGGCCGGGCCAAGCCACATGTCGTAATTCACACCGGCCGGTGCTGCACTGTCGGGCCGCGCGGCTACGGGCTTCATCCATCCCTGATAGGCCCACACCTTCACCACGCGGATCCGACCCAGCTTGCCGGAGCGCACGTAGGCGATCGCACTCTCGTAATGTGCCCCGCTGCGCTGCCACTGTCCCACCTGCACGATCCTGCCCGTGCGCTTGGTGGCGGCCTGCATGACGCGGCACTCCTCGATGGTGTTCGCGATCGGCTTCTCCACGTACACATGCTTGCCGGCGCTCACCGCGTCGGTCATCGCCAGGCAGTGCCAGTGATCGGGTGTGCCGACGATCACGGCGTCGATGTCCTTGCGCTCCAGCATGCGGCGGTAGTCGTCGAAGGCCTGCGCCGGCTTGCGACCCATCGTCTCCATGTCCTTCGCACGATCGGCGAGCACACTCCGATCCACATCGGCGAAGGCCACCACGTTCACGCCGGGAATCTTCAGGTGCGAGCGGGCGTCGCTCCACCCCATGCCCTTGGCACCGATCACACCGATGTTCACCTGATCGGACGGGGCGACCCGCGCCACCGTCGCCTGGCCCTCGACGAGTGACGGCAGGGCGGAGCCAAGCGTGGCGCCAGCGGCGGCGGCGGCCGAGCGCTTGAGGAAGGTGCGTCGGGAGGAAGACACGGCGGCAGGAGGCTCGAGGTGGCGTGGCTGATCGCTCGGAACGGTGAGCTCCGGTACGATCCGGTGCGGGACGAGGCAAGTCAATGCACTGCGGCCTCGTGCACCGCATCACCTGGCACGTGGCGCGCGCGATGGTCGCGACATGCCGGCCGACGGTGTGTGCGGTAACTTCGCCACATGCCTCGATATCGAGATCGTCCGTGTCTGCGCCGACTGCTGGGGGTTGGTGCGCTGTTGCTGTCGGCGGGGGCGCTGCAGGCGCAACGCCGGCCTGCGATAGCCGACTCCATCACCCGGGCGGCCATCGACAGCTTCGTGATCACGGTGCGCGACATGGCGGCGTGGGCGATCGTGACACCGGCGGCGCATGTGCCGGTGGGGGCACTGCAGGACGCGGCGGGCAACGTGGAGTCGGTGGTCGGCTCGCAGAATTCGCGGACCGTGCTCACACCCGACAGTGTGCTGGTGTCGTTCCGGCAGGCGCTGGGGGCAGGTGCGCGTGCCCGCCGGTCGGAAACGATCGGGCTGGCGTACTTTCGCAGTTTCGTGCCACCGCGTGGCACGGCGGCGGTGAGTGTGCTCGTGGTCGAGGTGGAGCACCGGAGCGGTTATCGCGCCAACGTTGCCTTCCCATTCGAACACACGCAGGAGAACCCGGAGTTTCGTACGCCGTTCATGCTGCCGGCGCAGCTCCATGAATTCGACGGTGGGCAAAAGAAGAGCGGGGCCACCCGAAGGCGGCCCCGCTCGAACGACGACCCGCACTGAAGAATCAGGCGGCGGTGTTGCGACGGCGCCGAGCCATGCCGACCAGGCCGACCAGGCCGGTTGCCATCAGCGCGTACGTCGACGGCTCGGGGATCACGCCGGTGGTCGGCGGAACGACGACCGGCGGGACGTTGGTGTCGATCAGCGTGCCATCGACGCCCTGCGTGAAGTCGAGGAACTGGTCGTTCGGATCGCGATCTTCCCAGCCGTAGTTGATCGTTCCACCGGCGAGCGACGCAAAGATCGACGACAGGGTGGAGGCATCATTCACGAAGAAGAAGCCGGTGTTCAGGATGTTATCGCCAAAGCCGTTGGCGATGTTGCCAGTGCCGACAGGAACGCCGGTCCCGCTCGTCTGGATCGTGGAGACGTTCGAGAAATTGCCGACCCGGATCCCGTTGACGAGCAGAAAGTTGTCGTTGAAGTCGAAGTTGCCCGAGCGCGTGTCGCCGTCGAACAGCGTGACGCGGAAGGCAGCCTGCGCAATGCCGCCACCGAGGGTGCCGAGCAGCGCTGAGGTGAAGCCGGTTTGCGTGCCGATCGAGATGATCGACCCCACCGGGTTGCCGACGAACAGCCCGCTGGCGGCGCGCTGGGCGACGAGGCGGTTGCCGTTGGTGCCGATGAAATCGACCACGATGCCACCGACGGCGGTGACCGCCGACGGCAGCGGCTGACCGGTCGGGGAGTTGTACGTGAACTGCGCGCTGGCGGTCGCAACCGGCAGCATGGCCGCCATGGCGGCCACAACAAGGGACGTACGATTCATCAGAACCTCACAACAGGTGGGGGGAAGCGCCGAGGGTTGGGCGCAGAACGCCTGCATATCTGTCTCAGGGCAAAGGTCGTGCTCCCGTCAGGCCGCCGCTCGCACGGTGCATTCTGCCAAAATGGCCCGGTCGGTATTAGTCGCGTAAACGCTTTTCTCCCAATAGGTTACGGCTTCATTAGCTCCGCTGATTGTAACAGATTTGCGGAAACTGAGAATGTGCGGATTGTGGTGTGTGATCCGCAGAGCCGTGCAGTCGCGCCACACGGGGGTAATTCCTGCCGCGTGCAGCTGAATCGTCGTATGTGGCCGTTTCGCAGCCGGGACGACCCGATGCACCAGCATCGCCCCGCACTTCGCGACATACTGTCCGGAATGCATGTACCCAACCGTCACCGGCATCACCTCGTCGCCCTGAGTCTCGCGCTTGGCGCCGCCACCGGTGCCCTCGGCGCCCAGCAGCGGCCGTGGATGTTCGGCCCATTCGAGAAGCCGCGTGAGGTCAACCCGGTGATCGCACCGAGCCCGCTCGCCACGCTCCGCTCGCCGATGAACGACAGCATCGTGCAGTGGGAGGGCTTCGCAACCTTCAATCCCGCTGCCGTGGTCCGGAACGGTCGCGTCATGCTGCTGTATCGCGCCGAGGACGCCACCGGGACGGCGCAGATCGGCGGACACACGTCGCGCCTCGGCCTGGCCGAAAGCAACGACGGCCTGCGATTCACACGGCGACCGCTGCCGGTGCTGCAGCCCGAGCGAGATGCGCAGGCGCGCTATGAATGGACAGGCGGCGTGGAGGATCCACGGCTCGTGGAGAGTGAGGACGGGCGCTACATCCTGACGTACACGCAATGGAACGGCGACGTCCCGCGCCTGGCGGTGGCGACGTCGACGGATCTGGTGACCTGGACCAAGCATGGGCCGGCATTCGCGAGCGCGGCAGAGGGGCGGTTTCTGCGCACCGAAACGAAGTCGGGGGCGATTCTCGTGCGCCAGGTCGGCGACCGGCTGGTGGCGACCAAGGTCAACGGAACGTACTGGATGTACTACAACGTGCCTGATATTCAGATCGCGACATCCACTGATCTCGTGCACTGGACGCCACTCGAGGATGCGAGCGGCCGTGCGCTGAAAGTGCTGTCGCCACGGGCTGGCTACTTCGACTCGTGGCTGGTGGAGGCAGGGCCGCCGGCGATCCTCACCGAACATGGCATCGTGCTCCTCTACAACGCCGGGAACCTCGGCACACATGGCGACCCGTCGCTGCCGCCGCGCATCTACACCGGCGGCCAGGCACTCTTCGATGCGACCAACCCGATCCGGCTGCTCGACCGAACCGACGCGCCGTTCATCCGCCCCACCGAAGCATACGAAAAGACGGGGCAGTACCTCGAAGGCACCACGTTCGTGGAGGCACTGATCCCCTTCCGGGGCCAATGGCTGCTCTACTACGGTACCGCCGACTCGCGTGTGGGTGTCGCCGTGATGCGCGCCCGGCCGACTCGCTGAACGCGCCTGCAGCAGCATCGAGGGTGCGCGATGTGTACGCACTCATGTGTGTACGAGGCTCATGCCGGTCGCATCGTGAGACGAGACTAGGGCGTACCTGAATGTCCCTTCCTCGCACTGTCGCCCTCCCCGACAGGAGTCGTCCGCATGCCGTTCCCGTTCTTCCGCCTCTCGTCCGAACTTGCCCGGGTCAAGGCTGAACTCAAGGAAGTGACGGAGCGCTCGGACGTCCTCGACAACTCGTGCGGTGTGGGACTGTGGGCGGCGGTGCTGTACAACGCCGATGCGCTCGATCCACGCAGCCGGTGGCACTGGTCGCCGGAGTTCCGCCGCCTCGTCGGGTACGGCAGCGAGGCGGAATTCCCGAACGTGGTCCAGTCGTGGTCCGACAAGCTGCATCCGGATGACGTGCCGGCCACCTTCTCGGCGTTCGGTGGGCACCTTGCCGACAAGTCCGGCGCTGCGCGCTACGATGTGACGTACCGCCTGAAGATGAAGGACGGGCAGTATCGCTGGTTCCGCGCCACGGGAGGCTGCAGGCATTCGGAGGATGGCCAGACGATCCGGGCTTGCGGTTCGCTGACGTACATCCACGATCAGAAGATGGTGGAAGAGACGATCCATCGGGACGCCGGGCAGAATCAGGTGGTGATCGATGCCATTGCCGACGGGCTCAAGGCACTGGCGAATGGCAACCTGCTGCACCGCATCACGGCGGAGTTCAGTGGTGGTGCCGAGGCGGTCAAGACCAGCTTCAACGCGTCGGTGGAACAGTTGCATGCCACGATTTCGCAGGTCAGTGCCGCTTCCTCGGAGGTCCGCAACGCCGGCGGTGAGATCACCAACGCGAGCCGGTCACTCGCCGAAGGTGCGACGCGCCAGGCGGCGAGCCTTGGCGAAGTGTCGGTGAACCTCGACGAACTGGCGTCGATGGCGAGCACCAATGCCGATCATGCCCGCAAGGCGAGTGCACTGGCGGCCGCGGCACGCAATCATGCCACCGATGGTGAGCAACGGATGGCGAACCTGACGGCGGCGATGGGCGACATCAAGTCGTCCACGCAGGAGACGGCGCGCATCATCAAGACCATCAACGAGATTGCCTTCCAGACCAACCTGCTGGCGCTGAACGCGGCGGTCGAGGCTGCCCGCGCGGGTGATGCGGGACGCGGCTTCGCGGTGGTCGCCGACGAGGTGCGCGCCCTGGCGCTGCGCGCGGCCAACGCCGCGCAGAGCACCGAGGCGCTGATCGAGAAGTCGGTGTCGGCGACGGATCGTGGTGTGCAGCTCAACGACGAAGTGCTCGGCAGCCTGAAGGAAATCTCGGGCCAGATCGCGCAGGTGGTGACGGTGGTCAGCGAGATCAGCGCGGCGAGCGCCGGTCAGGTGGACAGCGTGACGCAGATCACGCGGTCGGTGGCGCAGGTCAACCAGATCACGCAGCAGGTGGCCGCCAGCGCCGAGGAGTCGGCCAGTGCGGCCGAGGAGTTGAATGCGCAGGCGAGTACGCTGAACGACACGGTGTCGGTGTTCGAACTCGAGACGGACGGGGTGGGTCGTGGCCGGCCGGTGCGGCGGCAGGCGGCGGCGCGTCGCGGCAAGCCGGTGAGTTACGTCGGGGCGTGATCCGTACTGCATATTGATCCGGAGCAGACCCCGCGGCGACGCGTCGCGGGGCAGACCCCGGCGCGCAGGGCGCCGCTACCCATAGCTCCGAGGGATTGCGCATGGCATCGATTACCGTCAACGGCGAAGCACGCGACGTCGCCGCCGATCCCTCCACGCCGCTGCTCTGGGTGCTGCGCGACGTCATCGGACTCACGGGCACGAAGTTCGGCTGCGGTATCGCGCAATGTGGCGCCTGCACGGTGCACCTCGACGGTGTGCCGGTGCGCTCCTGCACCACGCCGCTCTCGGCGGTCGGCGCACGCACGGTGACGACGATCGAAGGACTCTCGGCCGACAGCACGCACGCCGTACAGCAGGCCTGGGTGGAAGCGCAGGTGCCGCAATGCGGCTATTGCCAGAGCGGCCAGATCATGTCGGCCGTCGCACTCCTCGACAGGACCGCGTCGCCGACCGATGCCGAGATCGACACCGCCATGCAGGGCAACATCTGTCGCTGCGGCACGTACCAGCGCATCCGCGCCGCGATCCATCGCGCGGCCGAGATGAAGAGGGCCAACGCATGAAGCGCTTCCTGCTGGTGACGCCTGGCAGCGCGGTGAGCCGCCGTGACTTCGTGCGCGCGAGCCTCGTGATCGGTGGCGGCCTGATGGTGTCGGTGTACGGCTGTGGCCCGAATGGCGAGGAGCCGGTGGTGACGCCGACGGGTGGCGCGCTCGAACCGAATGCGTTCGTGCGTATCGACACCAGCGGCAGCGTCGTCGTCACCTCGAAGCATCTCGAGATGGGCCAGGGCACCTACACTGGACTGGCCACACTCATCGCGGAGGAACTCGACGCCGACTGGAAGACCGTGACGGTGGAAGGCGCAGGCGCCGACGACGCGAAGTACGGCAATACGACGCTGGGCGGCCTGCAGGGGACCGGCGGGTCGAGTGCGATCGCGAATTCGTGGACCCAGCATCGCACCGCGGGAGCGACGGCACGTGCGATGCTGATCGCCGCAGCGGCAGCGCAGTGGAAGCTGCCCGTGAGCGAACTGACGACGGAGCCCGGTGTCGTGGTGCATGCAGCCACCAATCGTCGCGCACCGTACGGCACACTCGTCACAGCCGCCGCGACGATGCGGGTGCCGACCGACGTGCCGCTCAAGGACCCAAAGAACTTTCGCTACATCGGCAAGGAGAAGGGCGTCACGCCGCGCGTCGATGCGCAGGCGAAGGTCAACGGCTCCGCGACCTTCACGCAGGACGTCAAGCTCCCCGGCATGCTGACGGCGCTGGTCGCACATGCGCCGCGGTTCGGTGCGACGGTCAGGACGTTCGACGCGGTGCGGGCGAAGGCGGTGCCAGGCGTGGTGGACGTGGTGCAGATCCCGACCGGCGTGGCGGTGCTGGGGCAGCACTTCTGGGCGGCGAAGCTCGGCCGCGATGCGCTCACGGTTGAATGGGACGAGTCGACGGCGTACACACTCGGCACACCGGAGATCATGGCGCAGTTCCGCGACGCGGCGCTCACGCCGGGACGCGGGGTGCGCAACGATGGCAATGCGGATGCTGCGATCGCATCGGCGGCGAAGACGGTGGAAGCGATCTACGAGTTCCCGTATCTCGCGCACGCGTCGATGGAGCCGCTGAATTGTGTGGTGGACCTGAAGGCAGACACGGCCGCCGTCTACAACGCCAACCAGTTTCCCACGACCGACCGCGCTGCGGTGGCGAAGATCTTCGGGTTCGCACCGGAGAAGGTCATCATGCACACGGTGATGTCGGGCGGCAGCTTCGGGCGCCGCGCGAATCCGAAGTCGGACTACGTGGTGGAAGCGGCGACGATCGCGAAGGCCATCGCCGGCAAGGCGCCGGTGAAGCTGGTGTGGACCCGTGAGGATGACACAGCGGCTGGCTATTTCCGGCCCGCGATGCTGCACCGGATGCGGGGCGGCCTCGATGCGTCGGGTGCGCCGGTGGCGTGGTGGCAGCGCGTCGTCGGCCAGTCGATGATGGAGGGGACGATGTTCGCCTCCCCCGATGGCGCGGATGCGTCGGTGTTCGAGGGGGCGTCCGACCATCCGTACGCGATGCCGAACGTCTTCCTGGACGTGCACTACGAGAAGGTCGGCGTCCCGGTGCAGTGGTGGCGGTCGGTGGGCCACACGCACACCGCGTTCGCCGTCGAGATGTTCGTGGATGAAATGGCGAAGGCTGCAGGACGTGACCCGGTGGAGTTCCGTCGCACGATGCTGGTCAAGGATCCCCGGCGACTCGCCGTGCTGAATCTCGCGGCCGAGATGGCGGGATGGGGCTCGCCGCTTCCTGCCGGGCGTGCGCGCGGCATCGCGGTGCACAAGTCGTTCGACACGTATGTCGCCGAGGTGGCGGAGGTGTCGCTGGTGAACGGCGCACCACGAGTGCATCGCGTCACCTGCGCGGTGGACTGCGGCATCGTCGTGAACCCCGACATCGTGCGGTCACAGATGGAGGGCGCCATCGCATTCGGGCTCGGTGCCGCGCTGTACGGCAGGATCGACATCGAGCAGGGGCGTGTGGTCTCCACGAACTTCGATCGCTACCGCGTACTGCGGCAGCGCGAGATGCCACAGGTCGACGTGCACATCATGCCGTCCACCGAGAAGCCGACCGGCGTGGGCGAACCGGGTACGCCGCCGATCGGTCCTGCCGTCGCGAACGCCCTGCTCGCGCTTACGGGGAAGCCGACGCGCGTGCTGCCGTTCGTGTGAGTTGCTGCCGGAGTCGCCCGCAGGTGTCGCTACGCGCGGGCGATCCGGTGCACGTCGTACTTTGCCGAGCGTGGCGCGCGACGACACAGCGCGTTCGCTTCAGCATCGCTGCCGAATGATTCGTCCTCCGGATTCCACGTCACTGCGCGGCCCAGCTTCATGCTGATCCACGCGGTCGCGCAGGCCTGGAGGCTCTTCACCGCCTGATCGATCGGTGCGATCGGGTCACGTCGCGCGAGCACCGACTCCAGCCAGTTGCGATAGTGGTCGGTGCTGTCCATCCAGCGCACGGCGTTCGCGGCATGTGGTTCCGTCATACGCCGCATGTCCGAGGCATCGAGGGCCTTCTCTTTCCGGGCCGCGGATGGATCGCTGCGCGTGACCTGCGCGGGACCGCGTGCGCAGAAGATCCAGCCATCGCTGCCTTCGAAACGCAGGCCGTTCGGATAGGCGTCGTCGAGGATCACCGTTACGCCGTTCGCGTACTCCATCTCGACGTGATAGCCCTCATGCACCGTGAAGACGTCGTTGCGCATGAAGTCGGCGCGGCCGGTCACTTGCGTCGGACCTGACTGCTCCATCCCCATCGCCCATTGTGCGATGTCGATGTGATGGGCACCCCAGTTGGTGATCATGCCGAGCCCGAAATCCTCGGTGGTGATCCAGCCGGGCCGGCCGTAGCTTGTCTGGGGATGCACACGATCCTCCATGTACGGCTGCTGTGGTGCGGGCCCGAGCCACGTCTCGTAGTCGAATCCTGCAGGGACTGTGTGCGCTGCGAACGGACGTCCCCTCGGCCTGTCGCGACCGATGCCGATGCGAATCGTGCGCAACGTGCCGATCCGGCCGTTCCGCACCGCCTCACTCGCCATGCGGAACGTCTGCCACGGATTGGACGACCGTTGCTGGCTGCCGACCTGCACGATGCGGTTCCGCGCCCGTACCACCAACCGCAGCGCGATCGACTCGGCGATGTCGTACGTCACCGGCTTCTGCACGTAGATGTCCTTGCCCGCCAGCACGGCCTCCGTGGCCATGAGGGCATGCCAGTGATCTGGCGGGGTGACGATCACCGCATCGATGTCCGTGCGTGCGAGTACCTCGCGGAAATCGGCGTAGGCCTTCACGTCGACGTCGCGCTCTCCCTTGCCGCGATAGAATTGCGTGACCTCGGCCTGTGCGGCCGCGCGCCGGTTCGCGTCGAGATCGCAGACCGCCACGATGCGGCAGAGGTCATGCGCCATGGTGCCGCGAAGGTCTTCCATGCCCATCCGTCCGCAGCCGAGCTGCGCGACGGTGATCGTGCGGCTGGGCGGCGTGCCCTCACCACCGAACAGCCAGGTGCGCGGGATGTAGGTCGGCAGCATGAGCGCCGCCGAGCCGACGGCGGAGGTGCGCAGGAAGTCGCGGCGGGACGTGTCGGTCATGTCGATGCCGGTGAGTGGGTCGTCAGCGCGGAACGCGGAGCTTGATCGAGCGATACGACACGTCGTTGCCATGGTCCTGCAGCAGGATGCGGCCACGCGTGGCCTCGCCGAAGTTCGGCCACACCTTGTACTTGCTGTGGCTCACCAGCGCGCGCCAGAGCTGCGTGCCGCGTTCGTACTCGACGGTCCTGAAGCCGTTGAGCCAGTGCTCCACGTGTGACCCACGCACGACGATGCGCGCCTGATTCCATTCGCCGATCGGGTTCGGACGACGATTGATGGGGGCGATGAGGTCGTAGAGCCCACCGTTGGTGCGGTTGCCCGCCACTCCGAGCTTCGCATCGGGATGCACGGCGTCATCGAGGACCTGGAATTCCGCCCCGATCGCGCTGCCGGAGCCGGTGTCGAGGGCGGTGTTCACGAAATACTTGATGCCGCTGTTGGCGCCTCGCGTGAGCCGGTATTCGAGCACCAGCTCGAAGTTCTCATACTCCTGCTCGGTGACGATGTCGCCGCCGGCTGCCGCTTCCTTCCCGTCCGTCTGAAGAACGGAGAGCGCCCCGTCACGGATCTCCCAGCCCTGCGAGGGAAACGTCGTACGCTTCGCGCCACGCCAGCCAGCAGTGGTTCGGCCATCCCAGAGCAGGGTCCATCCCTCGGCCTTCTCCCGATCCGACAGGGTGTTGGGAATGCGATTGTACTGCACGCCGACGCGGGCTGGAGGGGTTCGTGCTCCAGCGAGGTTCGTCGTGCGGATGCGCAGATTGCGGAACTGTACGGCCTGGCCGACGCGCACCGTGTCGCTGCCGATGTCGTGTACCTGCAGGGCGATGAGGCCCCGTGGCGAGAGATCATCGATGATGTCGGCGGCGGGCACACCATTCACGAAGGTGCGGATCGAGGTGCCGATGGCTTCGACCCGGAAGCGGTTCCACTGGCGGAGGCGATAGGCCTGCTGCGCGGCTGGCTGACCGTCGAGTGTGTGCAGCCAGCCACGGCGCGACTCATCGTAGATGCCGCCTGTCCAGCGGCGAGGCGTGGGGTCGATGTCGAGCTGATAACCGTGCACCCGTCCGCCGCGGACGCCAGGTTCCACGGCGCTGCGCACCTGCACGCCGGAGTTGTAGGGCCGCGCCGAATCCTGCCGGAACTCGAATTCGAGGATGAAGTCGTCGTACTGCGCCCGGGTGCAGAGGAAGCTGTTGGGCGAGCCGAGGACGGCGCGACCGGTGATGGCGCCATCCTCCACCGTAAAGGGCGCGGCACCGTTGCACTGATACCAGCCGTCGAGGGTGCGTCCATCGAACAGTGCGGAGAAGCCTGCGGGCATGGCGCCGCGCGGCTGCGCCACGACAGGTGCCAAGGGCAGGACCACGAGGGCCATGACGGCGACCAGATGCCGGTGGCGGGATGCCGGATTCATCGAGGTGCGCGGATGAGGAAACGGGGGTGCGTCTGACGGGACGATGTTATTGCCGGGACCGGACTCGTGCCCTCGGCCCAGTGCCTGTCGATGCCATGGTGCCCGAATGGAACGTTTCGTGACAGCCGGTACGCCACGATGCGGTCACCACCGCGCTGCGGGAATGGCTCCAGTCTCATAAGTGTCTGTCGATCAATGGCTTAGGCAAGGCCATTCAGTGCCGGCCGAGTGGGTCTCGACTTTGCCAGTACAGAGGGCAGCGGCATGCGCCAGGCATGCCAACCCACTGCACACGGAGATGTCATGAAGCACTCAATGGTTGCGCTCGCCTCGATGGTCCTGATTGCTGCCTGCGGCGACGCGTCGACGGAGCCGAACGCGTCGGTGTCCGGTGACGTGACGGCGATTCTGTCGGCGTCCGAGGCCAGCCCCGCGACCATCGCTCAGGCCACGCGCGTCGAGACCACGCAGGATTACAACTGCCGGGGCGTCGTGACCGGCCGATTCGAGAATGTCTTCGTGCTGGCGGGGCAGAGCTGCACGCTGACCAACGCCATCGTGTCGGGCAACATCCGCGCAGAGCAGCGCTCGCGTCTCGCCGTCTACGAGACGACGACGCGGGGCAACATCGAGGCCGTGCAGGCGCTGGAGCTGCAGGTGCGTGGTGGCCGGATCGATGGCAACATCGAGGCGAAGGAAGGGGTGAGCGGTGGTCAGGTCGGCGTCCGCATCTTCGGTGGCACGATGCTGACGCAGGGCAACATCACGGTCGAGAAGAACAACACCGGCATCGTCTCGATCACCGACGCGGTGCTGGCGAGCGGCAACATCGAGGTGAAAGAGAACACCGTCGGCACCAGCCTCGAACTGCTGCGCAACAGGGTCGGTCAGAACGTCGAGGTGTCCGTCAACCGCGGCGTGGGAGCCAAGTCGGTGATCGGCAACACGGTCACGCAGACGCTGACCTGCAAGGAGAACCGCGGCCCGTTCACCGGCGCGCCGAACGTGGCCGGCGAGGTGGACGGGCAGTGCCGCCGGTAGGCTGCCGGCATCATGGTGCCTGACCCCATGATCGGATCAAGGACTCTGACCCCATGATCGGACCCCATGATCGTGGGATCAAGGACTCTGACCCCATGATCCGGATCCCATGATCCGAACGCGCCGCACACCTGGACCGAGGTGCGCGGCGCGTTCGCCGTCTCGCCAGCAGTGGCAACGCGGGATGTCCACATCGCGTGTGCCGCATGACGGGCGGTAAGATTCTCCCGGCACGCAGGACATGGCGTCCTGCGCCGACGAGGACCACGACGACGATGCCCTTCCTGAACCTGCGCGACCTCGAGGCGACGGCGCGCGAGACGATGCCGCATGCGGCATACGACTACTACGCCGGCGGCGCCGGTGACGAGATCACCGTGCGCGAGAACGAAACGGCGTGGAGTCGGCGCCGTCTCGTGCCGCGGGTGCTGGTGGACGTCAGCCAGTGCGACCTGTCCACCACCGTGCTCGGACAGCCGGTGTCGATGCCGATCCTCACGGCCCCCTGCGCGCTGAATTGTCTCGCGCACGACGACGGTGAACTGGCGGTGGCGCGCGCCGTCGCGGCCGAAGGCACCATCCAGGTGCTGAGCACACTCAGCTCCACGTCGCTCGAGGCGGTGGCACGCGAAGCGACGGCGCCGCGCTGGTTCCAGCTCTATGTCTACCGCGATCGCGAAATCACACGCGAACTCGTGCAGCGTGCCGAGGCGGCTGACTACAAGGCCATCTGCCTGACGGTGGACGTGCCGCGCCCCGGCAACCGTGAACGCGACATCCGCAACGGCTTCACCGTACCGCACACCATCGTGGCGGCCAACTTCGGTCATGCCATCGCCGACACGGGCTCAGGCTCGGCGCTGCTCAACTACATCCACGATCAGTTCGACCCCGCACTCACCTGGGAGGGGCTGCAGTGGCTGCGCAGCATCACGTCGCTGCCGATCGTGGTGAAGGGTGTGTTGTCGCCACTCGATGCGCGGATGTGCATCGAGCATGGCGCGGCCGGCATCGGGGTGTCCAACCATGGCGGACGACAGCTGGATACGGTGCTCTCCTCGTGTGACGCGCTCAGCGGGATCGTGGACGTGGTGCAGGGCCGGGTGGAAGTGTTCGTGGACGGGGGCATCCGGCGTGGCACCGACGTCTTGAAGGCGCTGGCGATCGGCGCCAACGCCGTCCTGATCGGCCGCCCCTATCTCTGGGGACTGGCCGTCGATGGTGAGCAGGGTGTACGACGGGTGCTCGGCATGCTGCGCGACGACCTCGCCCTGTCGATGGAACTTGCCGGCACGCCGACGATACGTTCCATACGCGGGCCACTGCTCGCCGACCGGACCTTCCCCGAGAGCTGACCCAATGCTGAAGACCTTCGCGCGCTTCCTCGCCATCGTTCCGGCGTTGTCCCTGCTCGCCTGCACCGGCACCAGTGCATCGGCCGCCACGACGAATGCCGGTGTACCTGCGCCGGCGCCCGACCTGCCGGCGATTGCCACGGGAACGCAGGTGGCCGTGTTCGCCGGCGGCTGCTTCTGGGGCGTGGATGCCGTGTTCAAGCATGTGAAGGGCGTGTCACGCGTGCTCAGCGGCTACGCCGGCGGCAAGGCCGAGACCGCGCAGTATGAAGACGTGGGCAGTGGCATGACGGGACACGCCGAAGCGGTCGAGGTCACCTACGATCCGGCGGTCGTATCGTACGGCACGTTGCTCAAGGTGTTCTTCACCGTCGCACACGATCCCACCGAGCTGAATCGGCAGGGCCCCGATGTGGGCACGCAATATCGATCCACGATCTTCATCGGCAACGATGCACAGCGCACCGCCGCGAGTGCGTACATCGCCGAACTCACCAAGGCCGCCGTGTACCGTCGGCCGATCGTGACGACTCTCGAGCCGCTGGTGAAGTTCTACGAGGCCGAGGCGTATCACCAGAACTATCTGGCGCTGCATCCCACGCAGCCGTACATCGTGTATCACGACCTGCCGAAGCTGGAACTCCTCAAGCGTCGCATGCCCGAGCTTTATGTGGCACAATAGGTCGAAGTGTAACGAGGCGGCCTGAGCGCATCGGCCGACGGCGCGGATGTGACCCGGTGCGGCGTGCGGCGGTACTTCGGGGCAGAGTCCATGTCACCGAATGTTTCTCGGAGCCCCACATGTCGTATCCACTGATCGCTCGCCGGAGTGCGGCTGTCCTGCTGCTTGGCGCCCTCGGCGCCTGCACGTCACCCACGGAAGGTGAGCGTGCCCAGCCGGTGATCACCCGTCTGCCGCGCGCGTTGTCCGGCGACGAGCAGGTGGCTGCCACCGCCACCACCGAGTTCGGGCTCGCGCTGTTCCGGCAGGTGAATGCGACCACGGCGCGCGATTCGAACCTCACGCTGTCGCCGATCTCGGCATCGCTGGCACTGGGCATGTTGCTCAACGGCGCCGAGGGTGAGACCGCCGATCAGATCCGCAGCACGCTCGGCTTCGGCACCCGCGCCACACCGGCGATCAACGAGGCGTACCGTACGCTGGTGCCGCTGCTCACGAGCGTGGACCCGTCGGTACGGATGCAGTTCGCGAATGCGGCATGGTTCGACACCCGGATGCCGCCATCGACGACATTCTCACAGGCGCTGCAGGCCACCTTCGCGGCACGATCGACCGTGGTGCCGTTCAGTGCACCGTCGACGGTCACGACGATCAACGACTGGGTGAGTGCCAACACGAACGGTCGCATCCAGCGGATCGTCAGCCAGCTCGACGCGGACCTGGTCGCGATCCTGATCAACGCCACCTACTTCAAGGGCACGTGGCGGGCGCAGTTCGACGCATCGGCCACACGCAGCGCACCGTTCTTCGTCACGCCGACGGCGCCGATGAATGTGCCGACGATGAGCACCGAGGCCGGGCTCGCGCGGGCGGGCCAGCTGCCGGATGGCACGCTGATCGCCGAATTGCCGTATGGTGGCGACGCGTTCGTGATGGACCTCGTGATGCCGCCGGCGGGGCGACTGGAAAGCGCGATCGACTCGCTCACGCCGGCGCGCTGGGCCGCCCTGCTGCGCGCGCTGCCCGATTCGACGGCCACCACTCCCGTGCGCCTGCCGAAGTTCCGGCTCGAGGTGTCGCGTGAGTTGAAGAACGCGCTCGGCGTGATGGGCATGCCGCGCGCGTTCGGCAATGCGCAGCTGGCGCCCATGTTCCGCGCACCGGAAGGTGCCATCCGGGTGAACAGCGTGCTGCAGCGGGTGTTCGTGGACGTGAACGAGGAGGGCACGGAAGCCGCCGCCGTGACCTTCGTTGGCGTGATAGCGGTCTCGGCTGGCCCACGTGGGGTGATCGTCGACCGGCCGTTCCTGTTCGTGATCCGCGAGCGGCTGAGCGGGACGATCCTGTTCGTGGGCAAGGTGATCCGCCCGATGGCGCCACCGGCGTGAATCGGGCGGGTGGGGCGATGGTCTAGGCGGTCACGTGGTCGGCGCGATACTGTACGCCGGAATCGCGACATCTCCTTCGCCCCGGTGCCCTCATGTTCAACACGACACTTCGCGCGCTGCTCCTGACCGGCAGCGCGCTCGTCATCGCTCCTCTCTCCCTTGCCGCACAGGGCGGCCAGCAGACGCCGCCCACGCCCCAGCAGGACAGCATGCGCACGGCGCAGCGCCTGGACGTGGACGGTGACAACGCCGGCGCCCGTGCCATTTTCCAGCAGCTGATCGACGGGGCGCCGACGCCCGCGGCCAAGGCGGCGGCGCAGCGTCGCATGGCCATGTCGTACGCCTTCGCCGGCGACTGTGACAATGCCGCGCGGCACCATGAGATGGTGATCGCCTACTGGAAGACGCGCGAGTCGGCGGAGCCACAGAACGCGTTCTACCAGCAGGGTGAGATGGCCAACGAGGCGGCGCGTGTGTGCATCGACATGGGCAAGCTCGACATCGCCGAGCGGCTGTACCGCCGCGGCAGCGAGCTCGGCCTGAAGGAACCGGAGCCGAAGACGCACCCGAAGTCGCTGTGGGATTTCCGCCTCGCGCACGCCATGGGCCGACTCGAGGCGCGTCGCGGAAACGCGTCGAAGGCGCGTGGATACGTACAAGAGGCGCGACGCATTCTCGATGCTGACACGGTGATGGCGTCACAGCAGGCGCGATTTTATCCGTACCTCGTCGGCTATGTGGCGCTCTACACCAACGATCTGACGACCGCAGAAACCGAACTCGGCAAGGCGCTGGCCATGCCAGGCAACACCACCGATCCGTTCCTGCACGTGCTCATGGCAATGATGCACGAGAAGAAGGGCGACGCTGCCACGGCCCGCGGGCTGTTCCAGAAGGCGTACGAGCTGTCGACCGGGCACAACCCGCCGGCCGCGTTTTCGCGGCCGTTCACGCGGAAGAAGCTGGGCACGTGAGTAAGCCGTGACGCTCGCGGATGGGAACGACGCGGCGGTGACGTGGCGCACGGCGATTCTGGACAGCATCCTGCGCGTTGCGCTCTGGCTCGGCGTGATCGCGGCGGTGCCGAGCCTGATCCTCGCGGTGCGCGCCGGGCTGTACGTCGTCGTTGCGGTCGATCTGTTCGTGCTGCTCACGATTTTCGTGCTGCAGCGCACGGATCGGCTCTCCTACCGTGTGCGGGCGACGCTGTTCTGCCTCTGCCCCTTCGCGATTGCCTGCGTGCTGCAGGTCTCGATCGGCGCTCGCAGCCAGATGTACTTCGTGGGTAGTGCGGTTCTGACCGCGTTGCTGCTTGGTCGCCGCGCGGGATTGCTCGCGAGCGCCGCCGGCGCCATCGCGGTGATCGTTCTGGGGCTCTCCAGTTGGGGCGGGAGGAGTGGGGCCGCCGTCGGAGACAGCTATCCGGTGCTCATGTGGATTGCAGCGGGCGCCGGCGTGCTGGTCATGTCGTCTGTGCTCGCGATGGCCGTGGGGCATGTCGTGTCGCGACTGGAGCGGGCGCTCGTCGAGGAGATCTCCGCACGCACGGAGGCGGCCGAACAGCGCGAGTTCCTGCGTGCTTTCGTCGACATGGTCCCCGACGTCGTCTACAGCAAGGACACGGGAGGCCGCTTCCGCATCTTCAACGCGGCGGCGATGGAACTGGCAGGTGTACGGGACGCAGCGCAGATGCTCGACAAGACGGTCTTCGATTTCTACCCGCGCGAGATCGCCGAGCGCCTGCACGCCGACGACGCGGAGGTGCTCGTGGGCCGTGCGGTGCTCAATCGCGAGGTGCCGACGCGAGACGCGAACGGGCGCGAGCAGTGGTACCTGACGCGGAAGGTGCCGCACCGGGACGCCTCCGGCGTCATCACCGGTGTCATCGGCATCAGCCGGAACATCACCGACCGGAAACAGCTCGAGGAGCAGCTTCGGCAGTCGCAGAAGATGGAGGCGGTGGGTCAGCTCGCCGGCGGCGTGGCGCACGACTTCAACAACCTGCTCACCATCATCGTCGGCTTCAGTGAGATGCTGCGCGCCGAGGTGGCGTCGCTGCCGGACCTGCTCGATCCCGTCGAGGCCATCAGTGATGCGGCTGCCCGCGCCGCGGTGCTGACACGGCAGTTGCTGGCATTCAGTCGTCAGACGATGCTGCAGCCGAAGGTGATCGACCTGAATACCACGATCAGTGACACCAGCCGCATGCTGAGTCGCCTGATCGGCGAGAGAATTCACTTCTCGCTCGTGCTCGACCCGTCGATTCCGCGCGTTCGTGTGGATCCCGGCCAGTTCGATCAGGTATTGATGAATCTCGCGGTCAACGCGCGCGACGCGATGCCCGATGGTGGTACACTCACCATCGCCACGCAGGCCGTGAACCTGACCGGAGCACTCGCGGCACGGCTCGAGGCACCCTCGGGTCCGCATGTCAGGATCGAGATCACCGATACGGGGAGCGGGATGACGCCTGACGTGGTGGCGCGCATCTTCGAGCCGTTCTACACCACGAAGGGTCTGGGCAGCGGCACCGGCCTCGGTCTCGCGATGGTGTTCGGCATCGTGCGTCAGAGCGGTGGCAGCATTGACGTGGAGAGCACGCCCGGTGCAGGATCCACCTTCAGCCTCTACCTGCCGGCGGTCCAGGAGGCGCTGTCGGAGGCCGAGGCTCTGGATTCGAGTCCAGCGGTCACACCGTTGCCGAGCCTGCGCGGCACCGAGGTGCTGCTGCTGGTGGAGGACGATGCTGGCGTGCGCGAGCTGGCGCGCCGGACGCTGGCGGCGCAGGGGTACGAGGTGCTCACCGCGGCGAACGGACGCGAGGCGATGGCCATCGCCGAGTCACGCGCGGGTGCGATCGCGCTGCTCATCACCGACGTGGCGATGCCGGTCATGACCGGTGCCGAACTGGTGGCCTCGCTGCACGAGCGCTGGCCGCTGCTCCGCGTGATCTACGTGAGCGGCTACTCGGGCGACGCCATGGTGCAGCATGGCGCGGTGGCGCCCGAGGTATCCTTCCTGGCGAAGCCGCACACGCCGCTTCGACTGCTGCACGTGGTGCGCTCGGTGTTGGACTCGAGGCACGGTACGCCGCTGTGAACCTCGTGACCGACCGCGCTCTCAGCCTTGGTGCGACCGTGGCGCGATGACGGAGGCCGCCACTGGCTGACCCGCTGCTGCCGGACGGGTGACGCTCGTCCCACCATCCGTCGCCTCGCGACCCCGCCGCATCCGCTTCATCAACTCGTCGAAGTACGTGTACACCACCGGCGTCACGTACAACGTGACCAGCTGCGAAAAGGCCAGCCCGCCAACGACCGCAATGCCCAGCGGCCGTCGCGACTCGGCGCCTGCACCCGCGCCCAGCGCGATCGGCAGTGTCCCGACCAGTGCGGCCATCGTCGTCATCGTGATCGGCCGGAAGCGGACCATGCACGCCTCGAAGATGGCGTCGAAGGCGTTCTTGCCCTCCGTCTTCTCGGCCTCCTGCGCGAAGTCGATCATCATGATCGCGTTCTTCTTCACGAGGCCCACCAGCAGGATCACGCCGACCCACGCATACACGCTCAGTTCCGTTTTCGTCAGGATCAGCGCCAGGAAGGCGCCGAACGCGGCGAAGGGAATCCCGGAGAGAATCGTGATCGGATGGATGAAGCTTTCGTACAGGATGCCGAGCACGATGTAGATGACGAAGATCGCGACGATGAAGAGGATGCCGAGTCCGCGCTGCGTGTCCTGGAACGCCTGCGCCGCACCGCTGAAGCCGGTGGTGATGCCATCGGGGAGGAGCGCACGGGAGGCCGTCTCGACCTCGGTCACGGCCGCGCCGAGGGCCACACCTTCGCGCAGGTTGAACGACAGCGTCACCGACGGAATCTGTCCGGTGTGATTCACCAGCTGCGGTCCGATGTCGGTCTTGGTGCTGGTCACGCTCGACAGTGGCACGAGTGTGCCGCTGGTGCTTCGTACGTACAGCAGATCCAGCGCATCGAGGCCGGTCTGGAACTCCGGAAGAAGCTCCATGATCACCCAGTACTGGTTGTTCGGGGTGTAGATGGTGCTGACCTGACGCGACCCGTAAGCGTTGTACAGTGCCTGCTCGATCTGTTCGGCCGACACACCCAGTCGCGCGGCGTGGTCGCGGTCGATCGTGAGCGTCGCCTGCGGATTGCGGATCTGGAGATCGGTGGACACGTCGGTCAGCGTGGGCAGCGTCTTCATCTTCGCCTCGAGACGCTGCGCCGCGGGATAGAGCGCGTCGAGGTCGGCGCCCTGCAGGGTGTACTGATACAACGCCTTCGCGGACCGGCCGCCGAGCTGGATGATCGGCGTGTTCTGCCAGTACACCGACATGCCGGGGAGGTCGCTCGTTTCCTTCGACAGCATGCGCACCATTTCGTCGGCCGAGGGGCGCTGGTCGCGCGGCTTGAGGCGCACCGTGAGCCGACCCTGGTTGGGCAGGCCCGTGCTGTTGCCCGAGCCGGTGCCGATGTTCGACAACACCGCGTCCACGTACGGATTCTGCCGCACCCGCTCGGCGGCACGCTGCTGGTGCTCCACCATCGCATCGAACGAGGTGCCCTGCGCCGTTTCGGTGCTGGAACGCACACGCCCGGTGTCCTCGCTCGGGATGAAGCCCTTGGGCACGAGCTGGTAGAGCACGACCGTGGCGACCAGTGTCACGGCGGAGAATACCATCACGCTGCCACGGTGCCCCATGGCCCAGCGCAGCGTGCGCTCGTAGAAGCGGAGCACGGCTTCGTAGCCGCGCTCGAACAGGTCGAAGAGCCGGTTGTGGATCTCCTGCTCGCCATGCGCTCCGCCCTTCAGGAACTTCGCGCAGAGCATCGGAATCAGCGTCAGCGACACGAAGCCGGAGACGAGGATCGCCGCGGCGATCGTGACGGCGAACTCGTGAAAGAGTCGGCCGACGATCCCATCCATGAACAGCAGCGGAATGAACACTGCCGTCAGCGAGATGGTCATCGAAACGATCGTGAACCCGATCTCCTTCGATCCATCGAGCGAGGCCTGCAGCGGCGTCTTCCCCATCTCGATGTGCCGGACGATGTTCTCCAGCATCACGATCGCGTCGTCCACCACGAAGCCGACGGCGAGCGTGAGCGCCATCAGCGAGAGGTTGTCGAGGCTGTAGTTCAGCGCGTACATCACGATGAACGTCCCCACCAGCGACATCGGCAGCGCCATGCTCGGGATCACCGTCGCCGACAGGTTGCGCAGGAAGAGGAAGATCACCAGCACCACGAGGGCGAGCGTGAGCACGAGCGTGAACTTCACGTCGGCCACCGACTCGCGGATACCCTCCGACCGGTCGAAGAAGGTCTCGATCTCCACCGACTCCGGCATCTGCGCGCGCAGCACCGGCAGCAGTTCGTTCACCGCCTCGGCCACCTGCACGGTGTTGGTGCCGGGCTGCTTCTGCACGGCGAGGGTGATGGAGCGGGTGTCGTTGAACCAGGCCGCGACGCGGTTGCTCTGCACGTCGTCGCGCACGCGGCCCACGTCGCGCAGTCGCACCGGATTGCCGTTGCGGTAGGCGATGATCAGTTCACCGAACTGCGCGGCGTTGGAGAGCTGCCCGTCGGCCTTGAGGGTGTAGGCGCGTTCGGTGCCCCAGAGCACACCCGTGGGCAGGTTCACGTTGCCCTGTGCGGTGGCGGTGGCCACCTCGTCGATGCCGATGCCACGGGCGGCGAGTGCGCGTGGATCGAGCTGGATGCGCGCGGCGTATTTCTGGCTGCCGAAGATGGTGACTTGCGCCACGCCGCTGATGGTGCTGATCCGCTGCCCGAGGACGGTCTGTCCGTATTCGTCGAGGGCGGAGAGGGGCAGCGTCTTCGAGCGGAGGTTCAGGTAGAGAAACGGTTCGTCGGCCGGATTGGTCTTCGTCAGCGACGGCGGGACGATGCCGGGCGGCAGTTCGCGCATCGTCTTCGAGATGGCGGCCTGCACGTCCTGTGCGGCGGCATCGATGCTGCGGTCGAGCGTGAACTGCAGCGTGATGCTGGTGGCACCGAGCGAGCTGCTGCTCACCATGTTGTCGATGCCGGCGATGGTCGTGAACTGCTTCTCCAGCGGCGTCGCAACGGCGGAGGCCATCGTCTCCGGACTCGCGCCCGGCAGGGATGCCGAGACGGTCAGTGTCGGATAGTCCACGCTGGGCAGGTCGCTCACCGCAAGCTTGCGGTACGACATGGTGCCGAACGCGAGGATCGCCAGCATGACCAGTGTGGTCATGACCGGCCGCCTGATGAACAACGCGGTGAAGTTCACGGTGTCGTGCCTCCCTTGGCCTCGACCTGGCGTGGGGTGTCGCCGGCCTTCACGGCGGGCGTCTCCTTGATTGCCACCTTCGAGCCGGGCGCCAGCTTGCCCATACCGTCGGTCACGATGCGTTCACCCGCCTGCACCCCCTCCTCGATCACGGTGCGGTTGGCGATGGTGCGACCTGCGGTCACGGGACGCATCACGGCCTTGTTCTGCTCGTCGATCGTGAACACGAACATCCCGTTCTGCCCGGTCTGCACCGACTGCGCGGGCACCAGGACGGCATTCGGCTCGCTGAAGAGTTCGAGCTCGACCCGCACGAACTGTCCCGGCCAGAGTTGCCGATCGGCGTTGTCGAAACGTGCCTTGAGCAACACCGTACCGGTGGTGCTGTCCACGCCGTTGTCCACGAACGTCAGGCTGCCGGTGGTGGCGCTGCCGTCACCGGTGTGGATGGCGCGTGCCGGCAGTGCCTTGCCGCGTCCGTAACGCTGCACCTGCGGAAACTCGCGGTCGGGAATGGCAAAGCGCACCAGGATCGGTTCGATCTGATTGATCACGACGAGGGGTTCGGTGCCGCCGGGGCGAACGAGATTGCCTTCGCGCACCAGCAGTGAACCGGTGCGCCCACTGATCGGCGCACGAATGGTGGCGTTGTCGAGATTGAAGCGTTGCGACGCGACGGTGGCACGGTCGGCATCCACGGCGGCAGCCAGCGCGGCGGCGTTGGCTGCCGCCTGATCGGCCTGCGACCGCGTCACGTAGTCCTTCGCCACCAGCGCCGCGAAACGTTCGGCGTCGCGCTTCGCGGCCTCGGCCTGCGCGATGTCACGGGCGAGCACGGCCTGCGCCTGCTTCAGTGCGGCGTCGTACGGCCGCGCATCGATCGAGAAGAGCACCTGGCCGACGCGGACCTCGTCACCTTCCCTGAAGTGCACGCGCGTCAGCACTCCACCAACCTGCGACTGGATCGACACCGACTGCAGCGGCTCCACGACACCATTGGCGGCGACGATGTACGGCGCAACGCCGATCTCCGACGTCGCGACGGTGATCGCAACGGGCGGCTTCACGGGTGCTGCCGGCTTGCTGCATGCCGCGAACGACAGCGCGCTGCCGGCGATGATCGGTATGGTGCGTGACAGGAACTGTTGCGGCGTCATCGGGGCGATCCGGGAATGGAATCGGACGAGAATCGGAGACCGGCAGGGCCGGTCGGTGTGAGCGCGCCGGCCGCACGTCCGAGCTGCGCCAGCGTGGCGAACCAGGTCCAGCGCGCCGTGACGGCCTGGGCCCGTGCATCAGCCAGCGCCGTCTGCGCGACGAGCACGTCGAGGATACTACCCACGCCCTCGGCGTACCGACCACGCGCCACCTGCTCCGACTGTGTGGCCGTGTTGAGCAGCACCAGTGACGTGCTCACGCGCTGTGCGGCGGTGCGCAGTGCGTGATAGGCGGTGTAGACCTGCGCAGCCGACTGCAGTCGGGCCTGTTCGGCGCGTGCCGAAGCGGCGGCGGCGTTTTCCCGCGCGGCGACGACGTCGTATTGCCGCGCATTACCACTGAACAGCGGAATCTGCACGCCGAGCGTCAGCGCGAATGTACGTCCCTCGAGTGTGGAGACGTTGGCGAAGTTGCGACCAACGTTGCTGCCCAGCGCGAGTGAGGGAAAGAGCGCAGCGCGTGCGATCGTGACCTGTGCCTCGCTCTGTCGCACCAGCGCACGTGCCGCTGCGAGATCGGGACGGTCACGCTCGGCGCGCGTGATCAGCGAATCGACGTTGTCGGCCAGTTCACGGAGCGGGAACGCGGTGGAGTCGGTGGCGATGTCGAAGCGTCGGTTGGCATCGAACCCCATCGCCAGTGCCAGCGTCGCGCGTGCCGCCTCGAGGTCGCCGTCGGCGCCCTGCGCGGCGAGTTCGCCCTGCGCCAGCGCGGTGCGGGCCTGCAGCACGTCAGCGATGGTGGCCACGCCCACTTCGCGACGTCTTTCGGCGGCGGCGAGGTTCTGTCGCGCCGTCTCGACGTTGGCGCGCGTGGCGTCGAGCACACCGCGCGCCGATTGGAAGGCGAAGAAGGCCTGCTGCGTCTGCAGCAACACGTCCTGGACGGCGGTGTTGTGCGTGAAATCCGCAGCGTAGAGTGCCTCGCGCGCAGCGCGTGACGTGCCGCTGCGGGCGCCGAAGTCGAGCAGGATGTACTGCAGCGACACCGACGCCACCAGTGTGCGTCGGTCGGCCGGCAGCCGGGCAGGGTTGGCAGAGATGGCCCGCGCCGGCCCGCCGGTGACGTCACCCGACAGGGTCGGGAAGAACTGCCCATTGGCGGAGCCGTAGGCCGCAGCGGCAGCCCGGGCCTGTGCCCACGAGATGCGGGTGAGCGGACTGTTGCCGAGTGCGAGATCGACGACATCGGTCAGCGTGAGACCACTGAGTCGCGTCGCGACCTCGGCGGGAATGGTGGCGGCGACCGGTCCGCCATGCGTGGCGAGCGCGCGCTGGCCCGGTGTGAGCTGCGCCGCGGCCTCGTCGGGGCCAGCCCATGCACGGCCCGGTGCGGCACTCGTTGCAGGACGGCCACGGACGGCCCGGGGCGGAGCTGTGGCGCACCCCGTCATCCCCATCGTGAAGACGACGACGGCAAGTGGCGCAACAAGATGCTGACGCGATGTGGCGGAAAGCCGCATGAGGCAGAGAGAAGGGTTCGCGCTGTGGGAGTGCCTCGAGCGCGACCGACCTCGTCTCCGGCGCACGCAGGCTCCCTAGGCGTACGGCCCTGCGGTGACCAGCGTTGCTGCCGCCCCGCTCGCTACTGTGCGAGCGCCTTGACGGAGCGCGCCGCGACGTAACCTGAGGTGCCGTCGTCCAGCTGGACTCGGAGCAGGTCGGCTGTCGCTCCCATGACCTGCACGGCGGTGGCTGCCCGCACACGCGATGCGGCGACTGCCGTGCCGGCAGGGGCATCACGCAGCGGCTGCGCGCTGGCAACGCGCGCTCGGCGACCAAGGAGGCCCGTGTCGGCGCGGATGGCTGGAGGAGTGGCCGTCACCAGCCGCACGTAGCGCAACGGGTCGATCGGTCCCCGGCCGCGGACATAGATGCCGAAGTGCAGGTGCGGTTGAGTGGAGCGGGCGTTGCCGGTGTTGCCGACGAAGCCGAGGGTGTCACCCATGTGCACCTGCTGCCCTTCCGAGACGACGTGGCGATCGAGGTGGGCGTAGTAGAGCGTCTGCGAACGCCGGTGATCGGAGAGCCACACCACGTTGCCGCCGAGTTCGTTGGGCGACGTGGAACGGACGACGCCGTCGGTGGCAGCGATGACCGGCGTTCCACGCGGCGCGAAGATGTCGATGCCATGATGGGCCCGCCGACCGCCGTCGCGCTCCACGCCGAAGAGGCTCTGGATCGCCGAGTTACCGCGGCCGTCCACTGGAAACGCGAGGATCGGCTCGACGCGGATGACGATCTCGTAGCGACCGCTGCGCAGGAGTTCCGGCTGCAGGCGGAGGGCGAAGGTGCCGTCGGCGGTGGCTTCGTGCTCGAGGGTCAGCAGGGCGGCCGCGGAGTCGGTGGGTGGCGCGTCGCTGGCACTCTCGCGGTGCTCGAACGTGACGACGCTGTCGCCCGTGATCTGGAACAGATCCAGATAGAGCCGGGCTGGTGGTCCGTCGGCGCGGAGGCTGACTCGAAGACGTTCGCCGTCGCGGAGCGCGATGCGATAGGCCACGGCGCGGGCCTCGTTGCGCGTGTAGGCGCCGAGCTCGCGAGCCGGCATCGCGACGGTGTAGGCGGCACGCAGCGCACTGTCGCCGGCGGTGAGCCACTCGCGGCCGAGTGCGGTGGAGTCGAGGCCCGCGTCGCGGAGGGAACGGGCGTAGCGCTCGTGGGCTGTGCTCGGTGCACTGCGCATGTTGCGAAGCGGCCCCGACGAGCCGCAGGCGGCAAGCAGGAGCAGCGTGGCGGCCGAGGCGGCGGCACGCAGTGGTCGACGTGTCGTCGGGGAAAAGCGGACAGGCATGTGTGTTGTAGGCGTGTGCCGCCTGGCAGTTCCGGTCGGCGGAGGCGGTGCGACCGAGACGGCAGGCGTGAAAACGGTACGAAGGACTCCGAGTCCGCTGGGTGCGAAGGACTCCGAGTCAGTTCGGGGAGTCAGCTCGGGAGCCAGCTCGGTGGAGTCGGGCGAGTAAGCTGGTGGGTACTGGGAGAGTGTCACCGCCGCTCTCGACAGATCTCGGCCCGCCCGGCAGTTTCGCTGCTCCCTCCTCTGGTATCCCACCAGCACACGCCGATGCCCGACTCATCAGACCAGACGCCGTACGACCTCGCCT
Source organism: Gemmatimonadaceae bacterium (assembly GCA_031411975.1). Lineage (GTDB taxonomy): Bacteria > Gemmatimonadota > Gemmatimonadetes > Gemmatimonadales > Gemmatimonadaceae > JACMLX01. Next base: position 34,277 of record JANOCB010000113.1, on the reverse strand, counting down.
ACGCCGCTTCGGTGCAGGACCCGGAAGGGTTCTGGGCGGCCGCGGCGTCGGCGCTGCACTGGGATTCGCCCTGGGAGCGCGTGCTGGACGACCGTGCGGCGCCGCTGTACAGGTGGTTCACCGGTGGGACGATGAACACCTGCTACAACGCCATCGACCGGCATGTGCTGGGTGGACGCGCGGAGCAGGCGGCGGTGATCTACGACAGTCCGGTCACCGGGGTGAAGCGCACCATCACCTATCGCGAGCTGCGCGATGAGGTGGCGCAGTTCGCGGGGCTGTTGCGGTCACTCGGCGTGGAGCGCGGCGATCGTGTGATTCTCTACATGCCGATGACGCCGGAGTGCCTGATCGGCATGTACGCCTGCGCACGCATCGGCGCCGTGCACTCGGTGGTGTTCGGTGGATTTGCGCCGAACGAGCTGGCGGTGCGAATCGATGATGCGCAGCCGAAAGTGGTACTGACCGCGAGTTGCGGCATCGAGGTGCAGCGGATCGTGCCATACAAGCCGCTGCTGGATGCGGCGCTGCAGCTGGCATCACACCAGCCGGCATACTGTGTGGTGCTGCAGCGCGACGCACTGCGCTGCGAACTCACGCCGGGGCGCGACCTGGACTGGCACGACAGCGCCCGACAGGCGGTACCGGTGGCTTGCGTGCCGCTGCTGGCCACCGACCCGCTCTACATCCTCTACACCTCCGGCACGACCGGCCAGCCGAAGGGTGTGGTGCGTGACAACGGTGGACATGCCGCCGCGCTGCTCTGGTCGATGCAGCATGTGTACGGCGTGAAGCCGGGCGAAGTGTTCTGGGCGGCGAGCGATTTCGGCTGGGCGGTGGGGCATTCGTACATCGTCTACGCACCGTTGCTGGCCGGCTGCACCACGGTGGTGCACGAAGGCAAGCCGGTCGGCACGCCCGACGCCGGTGAGTTCTGGCGTGTGATCGCGGAGCATGGAGTGTGCGTGCTGTTCACCGCGCCGACGGCGTTCCGCGCGATCAAGCGAGAAGATCCTGACGGGACGTTCTTTTCGAAGTACGCGATGCCGACGTTCCGCACGCTCTTTCTCGCCGGTGAACGACTCGATCCCGATACCTATCACTGGGCGCGCGCACTGCTGCAGCGACCGGTGATCGATCACTGGTGGCAGACGGAGACCGGTTGGCCGGTGGCAGCCAATTGCATCGGGCTCGGCGCGTTCCCGGTGAAGCCCGGCTCTCCCACGAAGCCGGTGCCAGGCTACGTGGTCGAGATTCTCGACGATGACGGCAACCGATTGCCGCCGAATCGTGAAGGTGCGGTCGTGATCCGCCTGCCGCTGCCACCGGGCACGCTGCCCACGCTGTGGCGGAATGATGCGCGGTACATCGAGACGTATCTCGCGAAGTATCCGGGCCATTACCTCACCGGCGATGGCGGCTACATCGACGAGGATGGTTACCTGTTCATCATGGGCCGCGTGGATGACATCACCATCGTGGCCGGCCACAACCTGTCCACCGGCTCCATCGAGCAGGCGCTGGCGAGTCATCCCGATGTGGCGGAATGTGCGGTGGTGGGTGTGAAGGACGCGCTCAAGACACAACTCCCGCTGGGCTTCGTGGTGCTGAAGAGTGGTGTGCAGCGCAGCCACGAGCGCATCGTCGAGGAGCTGGTGCTGCTGGTCCGGGCACAGGTGGGGCCGGTGGCGAGCTTTCGTCAGGCACTCGTCGTCAGCCGTCTGCCGAAGACGCGGTCAGGGAAGGTGCTGCGCAAGACGATCCGTGCCATTGCGGATGGTGAGGCGTGGACGATGCCACCGACCATCGATGATCCGGCCACACTCGATGAAATCGCGACGGCGGTGCGCGCACGGACGCCGGTCGCTGGCTCGATTGGCGGGGGGTGAACGGCAGAACGCGGAGGCCTCGTCCCGTTCAGCTGCCGGCACTACTCCGGCTGGTTCCGCATGTGATCGGCCAGCCCCACCATCCGCTGCCTGAGATATTCTCGCAGATCTGACGGCATCGGCTGCTCATCGAGTGCACGCGTCATGCACCACAGCCACTCGTCGCGCTCCACCACACCGATGGCGAAAGGGAAGTGCCGCATGCGCAGCATCGGATGCCCGTGCTTCTCCACGTAGAGTTGCGGGCCACCGAGCCACCCGGTGAGGAAGAGGCGCAGCTTTTCGCGTGACACCTTCAGGCTGGTGGCGTGCAACGCGCGGACGTGCAACGCTTCCGGCGCAGTGTCCATCAGGTCGTAGAATCGTTCCACGATCTGGTGCACGGCGTCGGCCCCGCCGATCGCGTCGTAGTGCGTCTGTGGCTCCATGACGTGAATCTAGTGCCACGTGGATGGGGAGTATGCCATCTCCATTGCTGCCGGGGGCGATACCGATCGGAACCCTGGGCGATGACGATCGCAACGGCAACGGCAAGAGCAACTCCGCTCACACGGCGGCACGGCGGCACGGAGAAGGGCGAGGGAGCCGCTCACTCCTGCGCGTACATGCAGACGATGTGCCGGGACACGCACCTTCGACGACGCTGCGCGTCTCTCCGTGCCGCCGCGTCTCCGTGTGAGTGCTGTTCCCGCTGGTACGCATGCACGACCGTCACCGTCGTGGTATTCTTGCCGGGACGGCAGCGCACTGCACAGACTGCAACGAGAGGAAGGACATGGCAGTGAAGAAGAAAGTTGCGAAGACGTCCGGCGTGGCCAAAGCCGCTGTGAAGAAGACGGCTGCCACGAAGCCGGTGGTGAAGAAGGCTTCGAAGAAGCCGCCACAGTCCATGCCCTATGAGCAGGGCAAGTGGGCGCACGTGTTCGCCCGTCAGCCCGGCGAGCGACGCTACTGGCTGATCAAGTCCGAGCCAGACGTCTTCTCGTTCCAGCACCTGCAGGCCGCGCCGAAGCAGACCACCTCCTGGGACAGCGTCCGCAACACCGGCGCACGCAACTTTCTTCGCGACGGCATGAAGAAGGGCGACCTCTGCTTCTACTATCACTCCAACGCCGAACCGTCGGGGATCGTCGGGATCTGCGAAGTGGTTCGCGAAGGGTATCCGGATCACACCGCACTCGACCCCGCGCACGACTACTACGACCCTGTCAGCGTGGCCGACACACCAACCTGGTTCATGGTGGACGTGAAGGCGGTGGAGGCGCTGCCGCGGCAGGTCACACTGCCCGAGATCAAGGCCAGTGCCGAGTTGCAGGAGATGGCGCTGCTGAAGGTCAGCCGCCTCTCAGTGGCGCCGGTGACGGCGACGGAATGGGAGATCGTCCTGCGAATGAGCCGGACGGGCTGACAGCACCGCTCAGATCTCACCCTTCCGCGCAAACTCCGCCATGTGATCAGCGGCGCGGAAGGCCAGCGCCTGAATCGTCATCGTCGGCTGCCCGCGCCCGCTGGTGACGAAGCTGCTCCCATCCACGATGAACAGGTTCTTCACGTCGTGCGCGCGATGGTACTTGTCCACGACGGACGTCTGCGGATCGTTGCCCATGCGCGCGGTGCCGAGCAGGTGGACGGCGCTGCCGGGTGTATCGGGGATGTCGTTCGAGTGCACCGCCGTCGCACCGGCGGCGGTGAGCAGTTCGCGGCCGCGCTCCTTGAAGAACTGAAAGAGGCGCAGGTCGTGCTCATGCTCCTTGAACGTGATGCGCATGGCAGGAACACCCCACGCATCCTTCAGCTCGGGGTCCAGCTCGACGGTGTTCGTCGCCTGCGGCAACTGCGTGGTATGACCGAGGGCTTCGACGGAGTTGTTGAACCAGGGACGCATCCGCTGCTTGAAGCCGCTGCCCCACATCGGTCCGGTTTCGGGCATGCCGAGCGTCCAGATCAGCCCTGGCACCGACATGCGCACGTCGAAGCCGCCACCGCCGATCAGGTTCAGCTCCTTCGGCAGCTCGTAGTGCTCCTGCGTGATGCGCGTGACGACGGGCCCCTTGTGTGCGGCCACCTCGTGCTCGAACTCGGCGGTCGAGACCACGTTGCCGTTCGTCATCAGGTGCTTGCCGACCATGCCGCTGCTGTTGGCCAGGCCATCCGGAAAGCGGTTCGACTTCGAGTTGAGCAGCAATCGCGGTGTTTCGGCCCCATTGGCACACAGCACCACTGCCTTCGCCTGCTGCACCACTTCCTGCTTCTGCGCATTGAAGTACACCACACCGGTCACGCGCCCCGCGTCATCGGTCTGGATCTTCCGCACATAGCTGTCGCTGCGCAGTTCACACTTGCCGCTGGCGAGCGCCTCGGGCACCATCGTCCAGTTGGCGCCGCTTTTCGCGCCCCATTCACACGGGAATGCGAGGCAGAAGCCGCAATTGTGGCAGGGCTGGCGGCCCTTGTACTCCCGCGAAAGAATCGCCATCGGCGCGGCCTTCGAGGCCCAGCCGAGCTTCCTGGCGCCGATCTCGAGGATCACGCCGGGGCCATGCACCGCCAGCGGCGGCAGCGGGAACGGCTTGCTGCGGAACGGTTCGCGCGGATCGTTCCCCACCTCGCCCGACACACCGACGGCATACTCCACCGCCGTGTAATACGGCTCGAGTTCCTCGTAGGTGATCGGCCAGTCTTCGAGTGCCGCGCCGGGTACACCACCACGCATCGTCTTCTCGTTGAAGTCGATGGGGCGGAAGCGCCAGAAGTTGCCGGTGAAATGCAGCGTGGTGCCACCCACGGCGCGTGCGTAGTTGGCGAAGTTGCGCTGCTCCGGCTTGTCGGCGCTGGTCTTCCGGTACGTCTGCGGCGAGACGGCAGGATCATTGGTCCAGCGCGGCCACATGAAGGCGCCGAGTTCGTCGTGCTCCATGTCGGCGGGAGCGACTTTGCGGCCCTGTTCCAGCAGCACGACGGAAAAGCCCTCTCGCGTGAGCTCGCGCGCCACCGAGCCACCGGCGATACCGGAGCCGATGATCACGAAGTCCACCGGTGTGTCGGTGGGGTACGTGGGTCCCTTCGCGTCGAGCGTGTAGCGCCCCATCGGCATCTGCATCAGAGCACTCGTCCCAGCAGGGCCATCTGGTTTTCAGGGCGATCGTACCAGCCGAAGGGCGCCGAGTGCTCCATCGCAACTTCCTGCCCGATGAACTTCCAGCCGATGTAGTCCTTGTTGCCACCGTACTTGGGCAGCGCCAGAAAGCCGGCGATGGTGGCGAAGCGCACGGCACCAAAGAACGGTGTCTTCTCGATGTCGCGCAGCATCGCGTCCTGCTGCTCGGCGGTGAGCGAAGCGAACGTGGCGGCGCTGCCATGTTTTTTCGCGACGGCCTCACCGAGCGTGGCCAACCCTTCGGCGAAGAGCGGCGCCTGATCCTTGGCGAAACCCGTCAGCGACTGGTCGATGAAATGGATCACGCCGGCTTCCCGGGCACCGGGGGTGTCGTCGGAGGGGATGATGCGCGCGACGATCGCCTCGACCTGCGCGGCCTGCGCCGGGGAGAAATGCACCAGCGCGGTCTGCTCATGGGAGGCGTCACCCATGCGCTTGCAGCCGGCACCGGCGGCGAGCCACGCGGCGCTGAGCGCGGCGACTCCGACGAACTCGCGTCGCGACACGGGCGTCGCGGCCTGCTCCCGGTCGATCATCTTTCCATCCCCGCGGTGAAAGGGAGCGCACCACTCGCGACCGGCTACTTTTTCAACGTAGCCGCAGCTGCAAGGGGTACTTCGCTGATCCTGTCCTGCAATTCAACACTGCGTACATCCATCCTGCCATGTCAGGTCTCACTCTCCGCCCACTTCGGCCGGGCGATGCCAAGGCGGTCGCCGCGCTGCACGCCGCCAGTTGGCGATCGGCGTACCGTGGCATCCTCAGCGAGGCCTATCTGAATGAAGCGGTGGACTACGATCGCGCCAGTACGTGGCAGGCACGGCTGGGCGAACCCGGTGAGCGTGCCTTCGGCACGGCTGCGCTGCGCGAGGGAGAACTGGTGGGATTCGTGTACGTGACGCAGGTGTCCGACGTGCAGTGGGGGGTGCTGATCGACAACCTGCATGTGGCGCCCGGTGCACGCTCGGCGGGCATCGGCCCCAGACTGCTGGACGCGGCGGCGCGAGGCATCGATGCTCGCCGGTGGGGGCAACGGGTGCATCTCTGGGTATACGACGCGAACGTGCGCGCGCGTCGCTTCTATGCGCGCGTGGGCGGCGTCGAGGTGGAGCAGGTGATCAAGCTCGCGCCTGATGGGCAGTGGTTGCCGGAGTGGCGGGTTGCCTGGACTGACGCGGCCGTGCTCTCGCATCCGGCGCTGCCGTCGTGCTGATCGGTTCGCGCGCGCTGGCCTCCCCGTCAGCGATGTACTCCGCCTGTCTCTATTGCTCGCGACCACTCGGCGCGAACGCGGTGATCGAGCGCTTTCCCATTGGCCGACGCCTCGCGTTCGATGCGACGAAGGGGCGGCTCTGGGTGGTGTGCCCGTCATGTCAGCGGTGGTGCCTGTCGCCCATCGAGGAGCGATGGGAGGCGATCGAGGAATGCGAGCGGGCGTTTCGTGGGGCACGGGTGCGCGCGTCCACCAGCGAGATCGGACTGGTGCGGCTCCGCGAAGGGCTGGAACTGGTGCGGATCGGGGCACCACTCAAGCCGGAGATGGCGGCGTGGCGGTACGGGCGCGAGTTCACGTCGCGGCGGCGGAAAGCGGTGGCCGTGACGGCTGGCGTGGCCGGTGTGGCGGCGCTCGGGGGTGCCGCGGCGATCGTCACCGGTGCGGCCTCGGCATATCTCGGCCTGTTCGCCTTCGGCCCTGCGGTGGTCCACATCACCGGGCTGGCCGGATTCATCGGCTACAGCGCTTACGACAGCGCGCGGGCGATTTCGCTGCAGGTCGATGGCAAGACGGTGCGTGTGTATCGCGCCGATCTGCGTGAGACACATCTGGTGCCGACGGCTGGTGGCGCGGGGTGGGGCGTGCGCCTGAAGCACTCGTATGCACGCACGACGCTGACCGGTGATGATGCGATGCGTGTGGCGTCGCGGCTCCTCGCGCGTGCGAACGGCGGCGGGGCCGCAGGCCACATGGTCGCCAGTTCCGTGCGACGGCTGGTGGATGCGCCGTCGGTGCACGCCTTCATTCAGGACACGGCGGCAGCGGCAGGCTCGCTGGCCGATGACTTCGCGGAACGGAAGCGCGAGTACATGCGCGCATTCGAACGGAACGCGTTCACGGCAGGCAAGTTCGACGAAACCGCGAATCCTGCCGGATTTTCGCGGATGGCCCCACCGGTGCGTCTCGCACTCGAGATGGCGCTGCACGAAGAGAGTGAGCGTGTGGCGCTGCAGGGTGAACTGGCGCCGCTGGTGGCGGCGTGGCGTGAGGCCGAAGAGATCGCCGGGATCGCCGATCGGTTGCTGGTCCCACCGGCGATCGATGCGCGGATCGATGCGGTACGTCAGCGCGATCAGGGGTGAAGCGGCCCGGCAGTCCGGCGCGCCGCAACCGCCGTCACCGCCCCCGCACCTGCGCATCCACCAGTGCCCGGAAGATCCGCGCCGTCTCGGTCATCGCCGCCCGTGCACCCGGCGCGACAGTGGTCATGTGCAGGAAGCCATGCACCATCCCGCTGAATCGCTTCTGGCGCACCGGCACTCCCACCCGCTGGAGGGCCTCGGCGTAGGCTTCGCCTTCATCACGTAGTGGGTCGAATCCGGCGGTGACGATCACGGCAGGAGCGGCGTGGTGCAGGTCCGGGGTGAGCAACGGACTCGCTCGCTCGTCGGCATACAGCGACGCCTCGTTCGACAGGTAATGCGCGCGAAACGCATCCATGTCGCGTGAACTGAGCACATAGCCGCTTGGGAACAGCGCCACACGCGATGGCTCGGCCGACTGGACGTCGGTGGCCGGATAGATCAGCAGCTGGACGAACGGCGCCTCGCCGGCACGGGCCAGGATGAACGCGGCGACCGTGGCAAGCGTCGCCCCCGCGCTGTCGCCCCCCACGCAGACCTGCGACGGGGCGGCGCCCAGCGTATGGGCATTCCGCTGTGCCCAGCGCGTGGCCGCGATCACGTCATCGAGTCCGGCAGGGAACGGGTGCTCCGGTGCCAGGCGGTAGGCGACACTCAACACGTGCATGCCACCATGATGGCAGAGCAGCCGGCATGGTTCGTCGTGGGTGTCGAGGTCGCCGATGACGAACCCGCCTCCGTGCAGGAATACGAGCAGCGGCTGTGGTGGACCGCCAGTGGCCGCCAGCGGCGCGTACAGGCGCGCATCGAGCGGGCCGTCGGCGCCGGGTACGGTCAGGTTCCGCACCGACTTCACACGGGTCGGACGGGTCGCCGAGCCGGCGGCGACCGCTGCTACTTCACGGCGGAACCGCATGCGACCCGCCTCCGGGGTCGGTTCGCACAACAACCGCTGCTTCTTCTGCCGTCGTACCGAGAGGATGAACTGCAGGTGCGGATCCAGTGTCTGGCCATCCACGACCTGAGGTGGTTCGCCGATCACCTTCAGCAGCCACGATCCCGGCAAGCCGGCCAGGAACCGGGCCACTTTACCCTCGACCCACTCCCGGGTCGAGAGTTCGTCAGTCGCTGCGAGCATGATGCGTGGACAGGGCGGGAGGCGGGGCCAGCTCAGCCCACGCAGCGTCGGTGGGATGGAGCATTGGTTTACGAGTCTAAGGAGTTCATCATCGGTACGCATCTCCTCGCTCGGGCGTTTACCCTGCTCATGCTGCGCCGACGCCTGCCGTCACGCTGCGGCAGCGTCAGCGGTCCGGGCTGGCCGCCGCGTCGTCCACCAGAATGTCAGCCTGGCGGCAGAGGTGCATCAGGGTCGCGGGCCAGTCGGGCTCGAAGCCTGTCGCCGCGCGCATCCGCCGCACCGTCTCGCGTTTGCCCGCACCCCACGCCACCATCACGGCCTCGCGTGCATCGAGGATCGTGGCCAGGCCGACACTCACGCCGAACCGTGGGACCCGATCGAGCGTGCCCAGTGCCGGAAACGTCAGGAGGTTGTCACGACGCGTCTGTTCGGCGAGGGTGATGATCCGTGAGCGGCTGTCGAGGGCGCTGCCGGGTGGGTTGAACGCCACATGCCCATCGCCGGCGCCCGAGGCGAGGAGAAAGAAGTCGATCCCGCCGGCGATCGCGATGTCGTCGTCGTAGGTGGCCGGGTCGGTGGGGTCGGGATACCAGACATGCGCGCCACGAATCCGCTGGTCGTGTGACACCGCCGCGTTCAGCGTACCGGTGATCTCGCGGTCGGTGAAGGCGTGGCACGACGGCTGACCATCGCCGAGTGCGTAGGCAAAGCCTGCAGCCGTCTCGACGAGATATTCGTCCATCATCACCAGCGTGACGTGCGCCAGGCTTTGCGGCGCGGCGCGGAGCATGCGAGCCAGCGCCGCGTACACGGGCTGCGGCGAGCGACCGGTGGGCAGCCCGAGCAGGTAGCGACGATCCTCGCGCGACGCCGTCGCGATGCCCTGCAACACACGTGCGGCCACCTCGTCACCGATGGCCTCGGGTGACGGGAACACGCGACACGGCGCCGGGGTCACGATGTCACTCTGAGGAACGACTGGGCGAGCGCCGGATCCTTCCACAGATCGATCGGCTTGCTGACCCCCATCGGCCTGAACGGCATTTCGATCCTGCGCCCGAGTCCTGCGGATGCATAGGCGGCGTAGAGCACTTCCTGCACCAGCCGTCCAGTCGCACCGTCGGAGATCGGTGTCTCCGTGCCGCGCACACAGCGTGCGAAGTGTCGCATCTCCTGCGGGAAGCCATAATTCCAGTGTTCCTCGAACACCGGCCAGCTCCAGCCTTTCGTGCTCGCGGCCTTCTCCACGGCATACCCGAACCCGACTTCCGAATACGTGGGCAGGGCGTTCCCCATCAACATGTCGGCGTACACCTGTCCCTTGTCGCCGAAGACTTCGATGGTGTCGTCCATGCCACCGGGCTTGGTCCACGAATTCTCGACGACACCGGTGGCGCCGCCCTCGAACTCGATGATGCAGAGCGCCTCGTCGTCGCCCTGCGTCCTGTGTCCATGCACCTGCGTGGAGAGATGTGCGTACACACTCTTCACCTTCGGCTTGCCGAGGAACCACCAGCAGAACGCGATCCCATGGCAGCCGAGGTCCATCAGGGCACCGCCGCCCGACTGCGTGGTGTCCCAGAACCAGTCGCTGTGCGGCCCGTTGTGCTTCTCCGACTGTTTCACGAGATGGATTCGCCCGAACGCCCCTTCATCAGCCATCTGCTTCGCCTTCACGTACTTCGGCGCGAAGAACAGCTCTTCGGCATACATCAGCAGCACGCCGGCCTTGGCACAGGCGTCGAGCATCGCGTCGGCCTCCTCCAGCGTGACGCAGAGCGGCTTCTCGCAGACCACGTGTTTCCCTGCGGCCGCGCAGTCGATGGTCATCTGCGCATGCCACCGATTGGGCGCCGTGATCGACACCATCTCGATCGCGGGCTCCTTCAACATCTGCCGATAGTCGCTGTAGTGCGCAGCGATCCCATGTCGCTCGGCGAACGCCTGGGCGTTGCCCGGCGTCGGTGAGCTGACGGCCACGACCTCGGCCTCCTCCGGCATCATCTTCACGGAGTGGGCGATGCAATCGGCCTGGAAGCGTGACCCGATGATCCCCACTTTGACCTTCGACATGCGCGGCCTCTGGGCTCTGGCTGATGGAGGTGTTTCACGGCAACTGCGGAACGGCAACTGCAGAACTGCGAACTGCGGAAACGCAATACTGCACACATCCGCAAAAGTGCCGGGGCGATGGTGCGGGAGGTGAGCGTTCGTGGTGGTGGTGGCACCGGTCTTTTGGGAACAGCAACTGCGGTCACTGCGGTGGTACCGATCGTCTCACGCGCACGGCTGGCGGCCCGGCGTGAGCAGTTACCAAAAAAAACTTCATTCCGAATCAGGCCGGACGTCGCCGGGCACGACTGAGCCTCCCCCCAAGACGCGGTTTTGCGGCTGTGTGCAGTTTTGTGTTTCAGCAGTTTGCAGTTGCAGTTGCAGCTCTGCAGTTCGCAGTTCTGCAGTTGCCGTTCTGCGGTTGTGCAGTTCAGCGGCAGTGCGGTTCTGCGATGTGCAGTTGCTGTTGTTACGGTTGTTGCCGTCCGTCAGCACCTCGACTGATGCGACATGAATCACGCCCACGCCGGCTGGCCGGGCTGGAGCTTCACGATACCGATGTAACGCCCCGGCTCGCGCACGTAGCGCAGAGCCTTGGTGACGCCGACTTCCGACGAAAAATATGTGCGCAGCGACAGGTCGCGCAGGATGTGGAACCAGTGCGCCTCGCCGGCCTTCGCCGCTTCGGCGTCGAGTGTGCGGAGCAGCGTTTCGCGATCTGCGGGCGACGCGCTGGCGAAGGTGGGGGCGCGTGTACGGAAGGCGGCAATTGCCGCCGTCACACGCTGCTGGCCGGGCGCGTCGAAGCAGTCGGTGACCAGCAGGTTCATGGCCGGACCACACCCCGCCTGCCGTGCACCGGGCGAGGCGTCGGTGTCGGGGAGGAGCGTGTCGGCGAACACCAGCAACACGTCTTCGTCGGCGGCGCTCAGCAGCATGCGTCGCTCGGCGAGGATCACCTTGCCGTCGTCCGACTTCTCCAGCGATTCGGGTTCGGGGCGGCATGCCGGCAATGCGCCGAGGACCACGGCACCGCCGAGCAGGACACCGGCGGCCTTCACGGCGTTTCGTCGGTTCATCGCGCTCATCGGTGTTCCTCCGTCACAGATTCTGCTTCGCCAGTTCGCCGACGGCGTGATGCACTGCCCGTGCCGTGAGCGCCATGTAGAGAATGCTCGGACTCTGATTGCCGGTGGAGGTCATGCAGGCGCCGTCGGTGACGAACACGTTCGGCACCGCGTGCAGCGCGTTCCACGGGTTCAGCATCGAGTTCTCCGGCTTCGTGCCCATGCGGCAGCCACCCATCTCGTGGATGTCGAGCCCTGGGGCCTGATGATTGTCGCTGGTGGTGATCTGCGTGCAGCCCGCCGCGTCCAGCATCTCGGCGGCCTGCGTGCGCCAGTCGCGGATCATCTTCTCGTCGTTGTCGTCGTAGCCCACCGACGTCACGAGGAGGGGAATGCCCCACTGGTCCGTTCTCGTCGCGTGCAACCGCACGTGATTGGCGTGTTTCGGGATCGTCTCACCCTGCATGTACATGTAGATGTGCCACGGCCCCGGCTGCGCCTCGGCATCCTTGTACGCACCACCCACACGCAGGTCGCGCGCGTTGCCACGGGGACGATAGCCACCGGTGAAGGTGGTGTAGCCCCCCACGAAGTCGGTGTCCTGCTTCCCGATGTTACGGAAGTTCACGAGGATCTGCTCCACCGGGTTGCGGCCGGTGACATACTGGTCGTCGAAGCCCGGCAGGACGCCGTTGGCGTTCGTACGGTAGTTGTGATGCGCGACGTAGTGGCCCAGCAGCCCGTGATCGTTCCCGAGTCCGTTCGGGAACCGCTTCGAGGTGGAGTTGAGCAGGATCAGGTTCGAGTTGAGCGCCGACGCATTCACGAAGATGATGCGCGCGAAGTGCTCGCTGACCTCATGCGTGTTCGCGTCGATCACGCGCACGCCCGTCGCCCTGCCCTTGGCGTCGTCGTGGATGATCGACTGCACCACCGAGTCAGGGCGGATGGTCAGGTTGCCGGTGCGTCGTGCCCAAGGCAGCGTGCTGGCGTTGCTGCTGAAGTAGCCGCCGTACGGGCATCCGCGCATGCAGAGATTGCGCGCCTGACAGGTGCCGCGGCCCTGCTGGAGGTGAATGTCGCGGGGCGTCGAAAGCTGCGCCCATCGCCCCTGCACCACGTGCCGGTTGCCGTACTTCTTCCGCAGTGCCGTCTTCAGGTGCTGCTCGGCGGCGTTCAGGTCAAACGGTGGCAGGAAGTCGCCATCGGGCATCGCGTCGAGGCCATCGGCATTGCCGCACACACCGACGAAGCGTTCGACGTGGGTGTACCAGTCGGCCACGTCGTCGTAGGTGATCGGCCAGTTCATGCCGAAGCCAAGCTGCTCCGGCGACACGAACTCGTGCCGGCTCCAGCGCTGGCAGGCGCGACCCCAGATGATGGACTTGCCGCCCACCTGGTAGCCACGAATCCAGTCGAACGGCTGTTCCTGCTCGTAGGGATGATCGGCATCCTTCACGAAGAAATGAGCCGTGTCCTCGCCGTAGCCGGCGGCCCTGGAAATCAGGGGATTGGCATCGAGCAGGGTGCGCGGACGTTCGCCGCGATGCGGCAGCTCCCACGGCCTGAGGTTCATCGTGGGATAGTCCCTGATGTGCTCGACGCTGCGTCCCCGTTCGAGCACGAGGGTCTTCAGGCCCTTGTCACACAGTTCCTTCGCGGCCCAGCCGCCAGAGATTCCTGAGCCGATGACGATGGCGTCGTAGCTGGATGTCGCTGGCGGCATGGTCGTGTCGGTGGGTTACGGGCGGCTGCGCCGTGGTGCAGCGGGTGTGGCACCGATACGCTCGAGGCGGATCGTGTATGCGCCCATCTTGCCGGCGCCGACCGTGTTGGCGCGGATGATGTAGTCGCCACTTTCGTCGAAGGTGTGCTCGATGCGTGCGTGGTTGCCGCCGGCACCATCGTCGTCGTAGGCGATCTGCGACCACTCGCCGTTGACCATCCTGCCGATCACGAGGTAGCTGTCCACGGCGGAGGAGCGCATGGTGACGGTGATCTTCTCGCCGGCACGCCCGGTGATGCGGTACGCGTCGAACAGCGACCCGTCATCCGCCTCGTCGTCGCTGTCGGTGAGTTCACCGTTGGTGAGCACGTTCGATGCGAGGTTCGTGACCGTGGCCGCACGGACCGCACGCTCCGCCACCTTCAGCGTGTAGGTGCCGGTGCTGTTGGCGTCGAGCGCCTGGGCGCGGATGATGAAGGCGCCGTCGGTCTTCGGGGTGAAGCGGAGGCGGGCATTCTTGTCGCCGCCGCCATCGTCGTCGGTCTCCTCGACGGCGAGCGTGTCACCATCCATGCGGCCGATCGCCACGTACGAATCCAGCTCACCCGGTGCCGTCATGTCGATCGTGATCCGCTGCCCCTTGCGCAGCGTGACGCGATAGAGGTCGTAGTACGCCCCCTTGCCGTCGTCGAGCGCCGGATCGGTCTCGGCGAGTTCACCGGTCATCGACTCACCCACTGCCACCGGTTTGGGCGGCGTGATGATCACGGCGGGCATCGTGTCGAGGCGCACGGTGAAGGGGCCCACGCCGTCGGGCTTCAGCGACTGCGCCACGAGGTAGTAGGTGCCTGCTTCCTTCGGGGCCCAGCGCAGGCGCGCATTCGAGTTGCCGGCGCCGTCGTCGTCGGAGGCGAGATAGTCGGTGAGCCCGTTCACCTGGCGGGCCACGGAGAGATACGAGTCGAAATCATCGGCGCGCATGACGATCGAGTAACGCTGGCCCACCTTCACATCGAGACGGAACACCTGAAACCGTCCCTTCTCGTTCAGCGTCTGGCCGTCACGGGTCAGCGTGCCGTCGAGGGTGCGGCCGAGTGGTACCACCGGTGCGGTGGAGAGCTGGGCCGCGAGTGGCGCGGCTGCGAACACGAGGGCACCGGCAAGGCTGAGCGAGCGGATGCTGGGGGCAGTCATGATCATTGGAAGGTTGCGCATGGGACGGATCGTACAGGACGGCACGAGGTGCGACAACAGGAGATGCACCGATTGACCGAACTGACACGTCGTCATTGCATCCTCGCCGCCCGCCGTCAGGTTTCCGGCATGCGCATCCTCCACGCAATTCAGGTCGCCGCCGCCGCGACCTGCCTGATGACACCTGGCATCGGCGCCCAGCAGGCGGCGGGCGGCACGGGCGGTCGTCGGGCAGGGCTCGATGTGCTCTCCTATGACTTCCGTGTCGAGTTCCCGGCCGCCGGTGTGCCCGACGTGGTCCACTTCGCATCGACGTCGACGGTCGCGCGGGAACGCACCGCAGCGCAGCTCGCCCTCGATCTCGTCGCCGCCATGCAGGTCGACTCGGCGCGCGTCAACGATCGGCCGTCCACGTTCGGGCGCAGCGGCGACACGGTGCGCGTGGCACTCCCGGCAGGGCAGGGCGACACGCTGCGGGTGACGGTCTTCTATCACGGCATGCCGACCGACGGCCTCATCATCCGCCGCGATGCGACGCTGGGCTGGACCGCGTTCGGCGACAACTTCCCCGATCGCGCGCGGCAGTGGCTGGCGCTGGTGGACCATCCGAGTGACAAGGCCATCGTGCGCTGGGACGTGCTCGCGCCGGCCACACACCGCGTGATCGCCAACGGCAGGCTGCAGGAAGAGACGCCAGATACCGCGCCGGTGGCATCGCGCCGGGTGCGCACGCGGTGGGCCACGGAGCGGCCGATCTATCCCTCCGTGATGGTGATCGGTGTGGCACCGTTCGCGGTGGTCGAACTCACCGATTCGACCTGCGTGATCGGCGAGTTGCCTGGGTGTGTACGACAGTCG
Organism: Gemmatimonadaceae bacterium; assembly: GCA_031411975.1. Taxonomy (GTDB): domain Bacteria; phylum Gemmatimonadota; class Gemmatimonadetes; order Gemmatimonadales; family Gemmatimonadaceae; genus JACMLX01. The sequence continues at coordinate 18,835 of JANOCB010000113.1, read as the reverse complement.
GTGTGGACGACACCGTCGAAGCGCCGGTTCGTGCCGGGCCATTTTGCGCGTGCCGGAGAGATCGTCGCACTCTTTTCCCGACTCGCCGGCCCCTACCCCTACGAGAAGCTGGCGCACGTGGCCTCCTCGACCCGGTACGGCGGGATGGAGAATGCCGGCGCCATCTTCTACGCCGACAACCTCTTCACCGCCAATGGCCCGAGTGAGGAACTGATCGCGCACGAGACCGCGCATCAGTGGTTCGGCGATGCGGTGACGGAGCGCGAGTGGCCGCACGTCTGGTTGTCGGAGGGGTTTGCGACCTATTTCACCGCGCTCTGGGTGGAGCATGCGCGGGGTGGCACGGCGCTCGAGTCGCACATGGCGGAGATGCGCGCCAAGGTGCTCACGTCGCCGATCACCACCCAGAAGCCGATCGTGGATGAGGGGCTGGACGACGTCAGTCGTGTGCTCAACACGAACGTGTACCAGAAGGGCGGCTACGTGCTGCACATGCTGCGTCGCGAAATCGGTGACAGTGCATTCTTTGCCGGTATCCGCATTTACTACGCAGCGCATCGGCATGGCACTGCCATGTCGTCGGACCTGCAGACGGCGTTCGAACGGACGGCGGGCAGACCGCTGGACTGGTTCTTCGCGCAGTGGCTGACGCGCGTCGGCGTGGCGGACGTGAAACCGTCGTGGCGCTGGGACGCCGCGCGTCGCGCGCTGGTCGTGACGGTGGTGCAGGGCGGCCGCAGCGCACCGTACCGGCTGTCGCTCGCGGTGGATGTGACCGATGCCGACGGTGTGACGCAGCGCGTGCGCATTCCCGTGCCGGCGCAGGCCGCATCGGTGATCGATGTGCCGGTGGGGCTGTCGGCCGCGCCGCGCAGGGTGGACTTCGATCCCGACGTCTCGCTGCTGGCGACGATTGCATCGGTGCCTCCGCCGGCGCAGCCCAACACCGCCGCCGTGCAGGGCGTCATCGGCGCGTGGCGCACCACCAACGGGAGCCTCATCGTCGATGGCACGCAGTGGAGCGGGACCACCAGTGACTCTGCACTCACACGCCTCGGCACCGTGCTGTTCGGGACGACCGGTGACGCGCTGCGGAAGAACTGGACCGCCGCCGCGTCGTTTCCGCTGGCCGTGGCCACGGAGGTGCGCAGCTTCGGAAGCGGCGCACTGCGCGTGCAGTTCCGCATGATCGGTGGTGAGTCGGACCAGAACGCCGGCATCCTGTTCAACCTGCAGCCTGACGGGTCGTATCACTATCTGCGTTACAACACCAAGGACGGCGACCTGGCGCTCTGGCGTTGGGCGGATGGCAAGCGCACGGTGATTGCGCATGGTGCTGGTGGCCCGCGGCTGCCGTTGCACAGCTGGCAGACGCTCGAGGTGACGCTCGATGGAACACGTGTGACGGGGCTGATTGCCGGTCATCCGGCACTCACCCTCACGCAGTCACTCGACACTCCGGTCAGCGGTCGTGTGGGGCTCTGGGTGAAGCGTGACGCCGTGACGGCGTTCCGTGACTTCAGCGTGCAGCCGGCCCGCCGGTGAAGCTCTGGCTCGATGCCGACGCGGCGCCGCGTGACGTGAAGGAGGTGTGTTACCGCGCGTGTGAGCGGTTGCAGCTGGAAACCATCCTGGTGGCGAACATGCGGCTCCAACTGCCGGTGGGGTATCCGCTGCTGTCGTCCGTCCGCGTGGAAGGCGGGCCGGATGTGGCGGACCTCTACATCGCTGAGCATGCGCAGCGCGGTGACGTGGCCGTGACCGCCGACATTCCGCTGGCGGCGTTGCTGGTGCCCAAGGGCGTGGTGGTGATCGATCCGCGCGGCGAGGAGTACACCGAGGAGACCATCGGCGAGCGGCTGTCGGTGCGCAACTTCATGGAGGGGTTGCGGAGCACCGGCGTGGAGACGGGTGGGCATGCGAGCTATGGTGCGAAGGACAAGCAGCACTTCTCGAATGCGCTGGACCGGGCGCTGACGCGGGCGCGCCGGCGCTGACTCAGGCGCTCTGCGTCTGCGCTGCGCGGATCATCCCGGCGATCTTCGCCGTGAGCGCACTGCCCGAAAATGGCTTCGTGATCACGTCATGGTGCGCGCCGCCGTGCAGCACACCCCCGAGGTAATCCTCGGCGTAGCCGCTCATCAGCAGCACCGGGGTGCCCGGTCGGAGGGCGGCCACCCGCGCCGCGACCTCGGTGCCCGTGTGGCCCGGCATCATGATGTCCGACAGTACGAGATCGATCGTGATCGTCATGTCGTCCACGGCGGCGATCGCTTCGCGCCCGTCGACACACAGATGGACGCTGTAGCCGGCGCTCGTCAGCAGTCGCTCCACGACACGTCGCGTGCCGCTGTCGTCCTCGGCCACGAGGATGCGGTGTGTGCCGGCGGCCATCGGTGGCAGCGGGCGCGGCGCGAGCACCTCGCTGACGTCGTCCGACACGGCCGGGAGTTCGATCGTGATGCAGCTGCCGGCACCCGGTGCCGACTCGATGTGCACGGTGCCGTTGCACTGCGTGACCATGGCGTGCACCGACGCCAGCCCCAGGCCGGTGCCCTGCCCGCGTGCCTTGGTGGTGAAGAAGGGTTCGAACGCGCGCGTCATGACACCCTCGGGCATGCCTGCGCCGGTGTCGCGCACGGCGATCAGCACATGTGGCGGTGCATCGGGCTGCTGCACGCCACGCACGGTCACCGTACAGGAGCCGCCAACCGGCATGGCGTCGCGCGCGTTCGCGATCAGATTGACGAGGGCATGCTCGAGCTGGCCCGGATCGGCGGAGATGCGGCACCCGTCGGCGAGGTCGAGCACCAGCGCCAGCCGTTCGCCACCCACGCGCGTCAGCAGACGCTCCATGCCGCGCACCGCATCGGCCACATCGAGCACGCGCGGCTGACGCACATCACGTCGCGCAAACGAAAGCAACTGCCGGGTCAGCGAGGTGCCGCGGTCGCGCGCATCGATGATTTCGTCGATCAACTCCTTCCGCTCGGCGTCGGTGCGCACCAGCCGCAGCAGCTCGGCCGACCCGCTGACGGCGGTGAGGATGTTGTTGAAGTCGTGCGAAAGGCCGCCGGCCAGTCGCCCAACGGCATCCATGCGCTGTGCATGGGCGAGTTGCGACTCCATCGCCATCCGCTGCTCCTCGGCCGTCACGCGCAGCGTGACGTCACGCAGCAGGAGTTGATGCCTCCCGTCTCCCATGCTGCGCCAGCTGGCTTCGACATGTGTGACGGGATCGCTGCCGAACGTCAGCTGCGCATCGCCGGAGACGTGACGGGATGGATTTGAGAGCGCTGCCGGTGCGCCCGCGTCGCCGACGAGTGTTGCGATGACATGACCGAAACGCTGGCCGACGAGCGTTTCGCCTGCGACACGCAGCAGGTGCTGCGCGGCAGGGTTGGCGAGCAGGATCACGCCATGATCGTCGAGGACGAGGATGCCATCGGGGGCGTGCTCGATGGTATCGGCGAGTTCCGTGCGGCTCGCGAGCATCGCGTTGAACACGCGGGTAAAGCCGGAGAGTCCCAGCGCGAGCAGTGCCCAGGCGGCGAACATCGAGATGCCGTACATCAGGAACCACTCCACGCTCATCGGCGGCCAGCCGTTCGCCGTGGCCGGAGCATTGTGGAAGCAGAAGTACGTCGCGATCAGCGCTGTGAGGGCGACGGCGAAGCTGGCGCGCGAGCCGAACATCAGACCCACTGCCAGCACCAGCACCGGCACGATCAGCAGACCACCGGAGGGGAACACCGGCGACTCCAGAAATGCCGTCAGGACCTCGAGCAAGGTGGCAGCGATGGCCAGCGCGCAGCCGGTGACCTCGTCGAATCGCAGGGCCACGAGCAACGTGAGCGCGGAAATGACCGCCAGCAGCGTGTGGCGCGACTGCATGAGCTCGCGAACCCCCCCGTGCTGCAGGTCGAGCAGCGCGAACGCCGAGTAGCCGGCCACCGCCACGCTGATGCCGCCGAGGACCCAGCGGCGGAAGGCCTCGGGGGCGAGGCTTCGGGCGTGCGTGAGGGGATAGCTGGGGTGCTGCATGCAGCCAATGTGCGCCGCGCTCCCGTCTCACGCCATCCGGGCCGGGTCGCGGGCCGGTATTTCGGAATGGGTCACAAAACGAGAAGAGGTCGTGCCTGCGTCGGCACGACCGCTTCGGATCACAAGCATACCAGTCTGCTACGGCCGTTCACGCCCTTCGCGGCCGCCACGGCCACCACCATTCCCACGCCCACCACCCTGTGGCCCCGATTCCATGCGCTCGGCGCGACGCGGATTGATCATCGGCGCATCGTTCCGCTGCGGACCGCGCATCATCTCCGACGGATTGCCTCCGCCGATCCGGCCACCGTTGCCGCGGCCACGCGACTCGTCGCGCTGCCCGTTGCCACGTCGGTCCGCACGATCGTCGCCCCCGTCATACGGGCGACCGATGCTCCCGCCCTGACCCTGTGGCACGATCACGCTGCGGCTCCGATCATCGCGGCGGTTGTCGATGCGGTCGCGCCGACCGTCGTACGGCCGACCGATGCTGCCGCCCTCACCCTGTGGCACGATCACGCTGCGGCTCCGATCATCGCGGCGCTCATCAATCCGGCCGCGATCATCACGACGGCCCGTGGAGCGATCGTATCGGCGGTCGTTCGCGCGATCGTAGCGGTCGCGATTTGAACGGTCGTACCCGCCGTCGTTCGAGCGAACGTACCCGCGGTCGTACCCCACGCTGCGCTGACTGCCACGCCAGATCACCGGCCCGCGGCTGAAGCGCGTGTCACGATGCACGCCCGGATACCGATCCACGTTCTGGTACACGACGCGACGGCGCACGATGTCGCGGTTGATGTACACGCTCCGGTAGCGCGGATTGATGTAGATGTTGGTGACGTTGATGAATGGACGCGACCGCTGACGCCAGCCGCCGGCGTAGCCGTAGTACGAACGGTCCCAGCCGTTGTAATACACGTTTCGGCGCGGCCAGTTGAAGTCGTAGGTGAGCCATGCCCCGATCGGGAAACCGACCCCGAACGACCAGAACGAGGTGCGGAAGCCCGAGCGGAAGATGGGCCGTGTGTAGACCTCGTACGGATCGTAGACCGGCACGTAGATCACCCGTGTCTGCGTCGGCGCGATGACGTAGTTGCCCTCATCACGGATGACGGTCTGCTGTTCGGAGTTCTGCAGGTTGCCATGAGCGTCGGCCATGGCACGCATGCGCTGCACGGCCACCATCACGTCGCTGGACTGTACGGCGTAGGCACGGCCCAGCGCAGCGGTCCAGTCGATCTTGTCGGCCATCATGTTCAGCGCCGACGGGTAGTGCGCCACCGCCTTCACGCTCACGTCCCAGTTCTGGTCGTCCACGTCGTCGGTGCCGTTGCTGCGGACGAATCGGGCCGCCTCCTCGATCTGCTCGGGGAAGGTGGCGGCCACCAGCACCTGCGCCAGCAGCGCGTCGGGATAGAGCGCCACCGCGCCGACCAGGTTGTCGAGTTGCTGCTCGGAATACCGCTCGAACTCATCCTCGAACTCGCTCGATGGACGACTCTCCTGCGCGGCAGCGGGCGACACCTGAGCCAGGGTGACGAGCGAGGCGGCCGCGAACAGCGCAAACGATCGACGGATCATGGTGCCACTCCGGAAAGTGACGGGAACGGCCCCGTCACTAACGTGCTGGTGCATATCCCATACCCCGAACGATCGCGTTGTGCCACAACGACTTAGCGTCTCGGTGCTACGCGTGGCGTCCCGTTTTCAGGACACGGGAATGCCGTCAGGGGACACCGGTTCGCCCTCCTTTCGCCTGGAGAGCAGGCCGGCGCTCACCAGCGTCACCAGCAGCACGATCGGGAGCGGTTCGAGCATGGTGAAGCCGATGTTGATCAGCGGGTTCCGGTACATCACCTCGAACTCGTCGAACTCCTTCTGCTGCTTCGCCAGCTCGGCTTCGCTCGCGCCGCCTTTCCGCGCCTTCTCGATGGTGTGCGCGGCGTACTCCTTCATGTAGTTGGGCATGAACCGGTAGTACATGGCCTCCCAGGTGGCCACGTAGAACACGGTCGCAATCAGCGAGATCAGCAGGCCGACCTTCACGGCCGGCCAGAACCGGATGTGGCCGCCGAGCACCGTGTCGCGGTAGGTACGGATGCCGAAGTAGACCATCAGCAGCGACGCGACCATGGTGGTGTAGCCCACCACCATGCCGTTGTCGAAGCCGATCTGGTCGCGCAGCGCGAACGTGATCACCATCAACACCGACAGGATCACGCCGGCGATGAGGCCGAAGGTCAGGACGATTTTCTTCACGAGAGCGCTCCAGAGGTTGGGGTCGATCGCGAGGTTAGGCGTTTCGCCGGCGAAAAACCGTCACCCGTTCGTATGATTTTGTCTCGCGAGTCGCAAAATCACCCGTTCCGGTGACCGCGCGCCCCTGCGCCCCCTCCGTGACTCGGAGTCCGCGGGCGCCTCGGGACTCGGAGTCCTCTGGTGGGAGTCCTCTGGTGGGAGTCCTCTGCTGGACACCGCTCACGGAATCAGCCCCAACGCCTTCCCCGCCTGCACCGCCTGCGTCCGGCGCTTCGCGCCCAGCTTCTCGAACAGCCGACTGCAGTGCGTCTTGACGGTGTTCTCACTCACGAAGATCCGGTCGGCGATCTCTTTGTTGCTCAGGCCGGTAGCGATCAGCTCCAGGATCTCGAATTCACGGGCCGTCAGGCCTGACGCTTCGCGCCGGGCGGGATCGGGGGTGAAGGCCACCACCGGAGGCCCGGGCACCGCCACCTCGCGCACCACCACCCGCTCCGGGCGGCCGGTGAGCGTCACGCCGAGCCAGATCCCCGCCGAGGCGAACAGCAGCGCCACGATGCCGGCGTAGATCTCCACGGAATGTGCCACCACGATCGTCCGGTACTCGATGTAGCGGAGCACCGCGATCAGGATGCCACCGAGGATGCCGGTGAGCAGGAGGTGGCGCTTGACCACGGGTGGGGAGCGGCGGGAGCGTGAGACGAGTGTGCGACGCACGGAAAACTGGCGCGCCGCTCAGGTGCCGGGGAGGTCCGTTGCGAACTGGGCCTGTGCTCCGCTGGCGCCGCCGCGCGGCTGGTAGGTGCCGCTTTCGTCCAGCTCCCAGGCGGTGGCGTCGTCCAGATAGCGCTGCAGGAGCCGGTCGAGCTGCCCGCGATGCCGCACACCAGTCACCGGCACCAGCACCTCGACGCGGCGGCGCAGGTTGCGGGGACGCAGATCCGACGAGCCGATCAGGTATTCGGGCTCCCCGCCATTCGCGAACCGGTAGACCCGCGAATGTTCCAGCAGCCGACCAACCACCGAGAGTACACGAATGTGCTCCGACACCCCCGCGACGCCGGGGCGCAGCGTGCAGATGCCGCGCACGATCAACTCCACGCGTACGCCGGCCTGCGAGGCCCGATAGAGCGCGCGCACGATCTCGCGGTCGGCCAGCCCATTCACCTTGATGGTGATCGATGCGTCCAGCCCCGCCCGCGCATTGGCTGCTTCACGCTCGATGCGAACCAGCAACGCACCCAGCAGATGATCGGGGGCCGAGAGCAGACCGCCAGGCAATGCGTCATGCGCCGACGTGGAGGCCGCCAGCGCCCGTAACAGTTCGGCGACACCGGCGGTACGCGCGACATCCGACGTGAACAGGCTCAGATCGGTGTACTGCCGGCCGGATCGCGGGTTGTAGTTACCGGTGCCGACGTGTGCATAGCGCGTGGTCACGCCATGCACGCGGCGCTCGGCCAGCGCGAGCTTCGCGTGCACCTTGAGCCCCGGCAGGCCATACACCACATGGCCGCCGGCCCGTTCGATGGCACGAGCCCAGTTGACGTTGTGTTCCTCGTCGAAACGGGCCTGCAATTCCACGAACGCGAACACGTGCTTGCCGGCCTTCGCCGCCGTGATCATCGCTTCGACGATCGGTGACGGCGTCCCCACGCGATACAACGTCGCCTGCAGCGACGTGACCCGGGGATCAGCCGCCGCATCGCGGAAGAAGCGGACGACGCTCTCATCGAACGAGACGAACGGGTGATGCAGCAGCATGTCGCCGGTATCGATCGCGTCGAGCATCGACGTCGCATCCGGAACGATGGGTTGCATCCGGATCGGGGCGAACTCCACGTCCGACCGCCGCGGCAGTGGCAGCCCCTGCAGGCACCGCAGGTCGAGCAGCCCGTCGATCACCTGCACGGCATCCACCGTGATCTCCATCTCGCGACCGAGCGCATCGCGCTTCAGGTTGTCGAGAATCAGCGCCGCGACGTTGGCCGGCATCGACGATTCCACCTCGACACGCACGGCTGGATTGTGCGGCCGACGCTCGGTGGCCGACGCCACCGCCACGAGCAGGTCGTGCGCATGATCGTCGTGCAGGTGCAGGTCACCGCCACGGGTCACGCGAAACAGGTACGCCGCCTCGACCACCGCGCTGGGATAGAGAAAGTGCGCGTTGGCGCGCAAGACCTCCTCGATGGCGATCACCGCGTCGGTGCGACCGGGCACCCTGATCATCCGCTCGAGGTTGTGCGGCAATTCGTGCTCTGCCACATGCCGCCGATCACTGCTGGGTGCGCGATACACGATCGCCACGAACAGCCCGAGGTGCGGCAGGTGGGGCAGCGGCACACCGGGACTCATCGTGATCGCGTGCGGCGCGATGTCCGGCTGGATCTCGGCGAGATACTGCTCCTGCAATGCGTCCCGTTCGGTGTCGGTCAGCGCATTCCACGTCAGCAGGTGCACGCCCTGCGCCGCCACCGCACGCAGGCACGACTCGGCGCACCGGCTCTGCGCGGCGAGGATCGACGCGATCTCGGCTTCCACCGCCTGCAACCGTGCGATGGGCGAATAGCCGTCGTGATGTTCGTGTGTCGCGGCGTACGACGTATCGCGCGCGGCGCGGCGCAACTCCGCCATGCGCACCATGTACAGTTCGTCCATGTTGCTCGTGACGATCCCGAGAAAGCGCAACCGCTCCAGCAAGGGCGTGCCCGGTGACTCGGCCAGGGCCAGTACCCGACGCTGGAAGGCGAGGAGGCTCAGTTCCGCATTCAGGAATTCGTCGCGGTGACGCGGTGACGTCGAGCGCGACGGTGCGGCAGTGCTCATCGGTCGGCACAGGGGGTGTTCGTGCCAGGGCAATGCAACATGGAGGACAGGGTAGTGCGCCGACGTGTTCGCATGCAGGTTCCGGAGGAGTGTGCCCGACGCAACAAGATGCCCCGTCCGACGCTGGTCCCGCTACAACCCACCACGACGAGGGACGCATGTCGAGGATCAGCCGGAAGGAGTTTCTGAGACTGAGTGCATTGATGGCGGGTGCGACCGCCCTGCCTCGCCAGACGCACGCCGCGCACCCGGCAGGAATTGCCGCGCTACCCCTGATGCCGGTGAAAGGGTTCGGCATCGTGGCCGATCTCGTCGTGATCAACACCCGCGTCCTCACCAGCGACCCTACCATGCCCCGAGCGCAGGCGTTCGCGGTGCGCGAGGGACGGTTTCTGGCCGTCGGCAGCACCGCCGATGTGCGGAATCTCGTGGGCGCCGGCACACGGGTCATCGATGCGGCCGGCATGACCGTCGTCCCTGGCTTCATCGACACGCACAATCATCCCCGTGGCGTGACCGAGTTGTACGACGTGGATGCCAACGTGCGCAGCATCGAGGCGCTGCAGGCGGCGCTCGCGAAGAAGGTCGCGGTCACGCCGCCAGGGTTCTGGGTGGATGCGTACATGTTCGACGACACGAAGCTGGCCGGCGGACGACGACTGCATCGTCGCGACCTGGATGCCGTCTCGACGCAGCATCCCATCGGTGTGCATCATCGCGGTGGCCATACCGTGTGGTACAACTCGATGGCGTTCGACCTGGCGAAGGTGACGAAGGACACGCCTGATCCGACGGGTGGCCGATTCTTCCGTGACGCCGATGGTGCGCCGAACGGTTGGGTCGCCGAACTCGCGACCGACGTGTTCGACAAGGTGGGCCGGCGCGAATCGTTCACGCCCGAGCAGCAACGTGAGCGACGCCGGAAAGGCATGGCGCACATGTCGTCGCTTTACACGGCGACCGGGCTGACGACCGTCCACGACCTGAGCGCCATCAGCGAGAACATCCGTGCGTATGAAGACGTGCGCGCGGCCGGTGAGCTGAAGCACCGCGCCTACCTCATGATCCGCGGTGATGCCTATCCGAAGTTGCGTGATGCGGGGGTGTACACCGGCTTCGGTGACGACTGGATCCGCGTTGGCGGCGTGAAGTACGCGGCCGACGGCTCCGCATCCGAGCGGACGATGCGCATGAGCACCCCGTTCGTCGGCACGAACGACTACGGCATCCTGACCATGTCGCAGCAGGATGTGTACGAAGCCGTCGATGATGCGCACACCCATGGATGGCAGATCGGCATTCACGCCAACGGCGACGTGACGATCGACATGGTGCTGACTGCCTTCGAACGCGCGCTGGCCAAGTGGCCGCATCCCGATCGTCGTCATCGCATCGAGCACTGTTCACTGGTGACGCCGTCGCTGATCGCGCGCATCGCGAAGACCGGATCCATCCCGACGCCGTTCTGGACGTACATCTACTTCCACGGCGAGAAGTGGGAGAACTATGGTGACGAGAAGATGCAGTCGATGTTCGCACACCGGTCATTCCTTGATGCGGGGATCAAGGTGCCCGGTGCCAGCGATTACGGCCCGGGACCGTTCGAACCGTTGATGGCACTCCAGTCGATGGTCACGCGCCGTGACTTCCGCGGCAAGGTGTGGGGCGCGAACCAGCGCATCACGGTGGACCAGGCGCTGGCCGTCGCCACGATCAACGGGGCACATGCCTCGTACGAGGAGAAAGTGAAGGGATCGATCACGGCCGGGAAGCTGGCCGACTTCGTGATCCTCGAGAAAGATCCGCACGATGTACCGCCCGATACCATCAAGGACATCAAGGTCATGCGCACGGTGACGGGTGGTCGCACGGTGTACTCCGCTGCCGGAGCGTGAGCCGTGGAACGTCGCGAGTTCCTCGAATGGCTGGTCGCCACCGGCGGCATCGCGTCGCTGAGCCGACTCGGCCTGCATGATCTCGAGTCGATCGGGCGCGAGGCGCATGCCTCCGTCGCGCAGGCACCGGTTCTCGACGCACATGCGTCGGCGCTGGTGACGGCTGCTGCCGAGCGGATCATTCCAGCCACGGCGACGCCCGGTGCCACACAGGCGGGGGTGACGCGGTTCATCGAGACGATGCTCTCCGGATGGTATCCGGCGCCTGATCGTGAGCGTTTCGTGCGGGGGCTGGCAATGCTGGATGAGCGAAGCCGGGCAGTTGGCGGGCGCGATTTTCTTGCGATGGCGGTGAGTGACCAGGAGATCGTACTGCAGCAGTTCGACGACGAGGTGACCGCGCTGCGCACCACCTCGCCCACGCAGGCCAGCGCCCACTGGTTCGCGATGCTCAAGTACCTCACGGTCTGGGGCTACTGCACGTCGGAGGTGGGCATGCGCGAGACGCTGCGCAGCTGGCCGCCGCCGATGCGCTACGCCGGCAACGTGGCGGTGGCGAGATGAGTGCGCCCACCACGCAGTTCGATGCGATCGTGATCGGCGCCGGACTGACCGGTGGCTGGGCCGCGAAGGAGCTCACGCAGCGTGGACTGCGCACGCTGGTGCTCGATGCAGGGCGCAACGTGTCGCCCGTGCTCGATGCGAAGGAGCATGTGGCAGCGTTCGAGATGCCCTTCCGCGGACTCGGCGATCGCGTGGCGCAGGATGCGCGGCAGCCGGTGCAGCAACGGAGTGTGAGCTACGACGAGATCAGTCGTCGCTTCTGGACCGACGACGTCGACAATCCCTACAGCACCAGCGAGACGAGGCGCTTCGACTGGTTCCGCGCGCGACAGGTGGGTGGCAAGTCGATCATCTGGGGTCGGCAGGTCTATCGCATGAGTGACCTCGATTTCGAGGCGAACGCGAAGGAAGGGATCGGTGTGGACTGGCCGATCCGCTACGCCGATCTGGCACCGTGGTACGATCACGTCGAGAAGTTCATCGGGGTGTCGGGGCAGGCCGAGGGGCTGGCGCAGCTTCCGGATGGACAGTTCCTGCCACCGATGGAACTGAACGTGGTGGAGCAGCATGTCCGTGACCGCATCGCGGCCCGATACGGTCGCGAGCGTGTGCTGACGATTGGTCGGGTGGCGATCCTGACGGCGATGCACGAAGGGCGCGCGGCCTGTCACTACTGCGGGCCCTGTCAGCGCGGCTGTTCCACGCGGTCGTACTACAGCAGCATCAACTCGACGCTGCCGGCGGCACAGGCCACCGGTCGCATGACGCTGCGCCCGTTCAGCATCGTACGATCCCTCCGCTACGATGCGCGCAGCCGGCGGGTGACTGGCGTGCGCGTCATCGACGCCAACAGCGGCGTGGAGCACGCGTACACCGCGAAACTCGTCTTCCTCTGCGCATCGGCGCTGGAGAGCGCGCGGATCCTCCTCAACTCGACGTCCACGGCGTTCCCGGACGGTCTCGCCAACTCCAGCGGTCAGGTGGGGCGAAACGTCATGGACCACATCAAGTGGGGCGGCGCCTCGGGTGTGATCGACGGCTTCGACGATCGTACCACACTCGGCGCGCGTCCCAACGGCATCTACGTGCCGCGCTTCCGGAACGTGCGCGAACGCCATCCCGATTTCGTGCGCGGCTATGGCTTTCAGGGTGGTGCCGGCCGATCGGGCTGGGGTGCGGCAGCGAACGCACCAGGAATCGGCATCGCGTTCAAGGCGCGCCTCACGACGCCGGGCCCATGGACCATGAACTTCGGCGGCTACGGTGAAATGCTGCCGCGCGAGACCAATCGCGCCACGGTGCATCCCACGCTGAAGGATCGATGGGGCGTGCCATCACTGCATGTCGAAGCGGAGTGGAGCGCAAACGAACTGGCGATCCACAAGGACATGAACGTGACGGCGGCGGAGCTACTGGAAGCGGCCGGGGCACGGACGATCCGCGGGGCGGCCACCGGTCCGAGCACGCCCGGTGGGGCCAATCATGAGATGGGCACTGCTCGCATGGGTCGTGATCCACGGACGTCGGTGCTGAACGGCCACAATCAGGCGTGGGATGCGCCGAACCTGTTCGTCACTGACGGGGCGTGCATGACGTCGAGCGGGTGTCAGAACCCATCGCTGACGTACATGGCGCTGACCGCGCGGGCGGTGGCGCATGCGGTTGAGGCGCTTCGCCGGCGCGACATCTGACGGCTCCGTTCGTCGCAGGCATTTCGCACATGACCGTTGCCGTTCCTCCGTCTCGCCGCGCCTCCGTGTGAGCCCTGTTGCCGCGGAGCAACGAACAGGCTCTGCACGGGCGGCGCGAGCGGGCGTGCTACAATGCGACAGCGGCAATGATGCTGCGGCATGCTGACGGAGCGCGGACATGGTAGTCTCGATCGGTATCATCGGCACCGGATGGGTGGGCGCGAGCGTGGCGATCTCGGTCCTGCACGAGGGTATCGCCACGGAACTGCTCCTCGCCGATGTGCGGGACGACGTGGCCGTGGGCGAGGCAATGGATCTGTCGCACGGGGCGGCGTTCTACCCCACCGCCACGGTGCGTGCCGTGCCACTCACCGGAATGATGGGCACCGATGCGGTGGTGATCGCGGCAGGCCGGAATGGCACGCCGGCGGAGTCCCGGCTGGAACTGCTCGAAGGCAACGCGTTGATCGCTCGCGAGATCGGTGCGACGCTGCGCGGCTACGGCGGCATCGTGGTGGTGGTCAGCAATCCGGTGGACGTGCTCACGCAGATCGTGGCCGAGAGTTCAGGGTTGCCGCCAGAGCGTGTGATCGGCACCGGCACGATGCTCGATACCGCACGGCTGAAGCAGACGATCGGGGACGTGATCGGCGTGGATCCCCGCTCCGTGCATGCGCAGGTCGTGGGTGAACATGGTGACAGCGAGGTGGTGCTCTGGTCGAGCGCCCGCGTCGGTGGGCTGCCGCTGCGTGAGTGGCCGGGGTGGACACCGGCGCGGGAGGTGGAGATCGCCGACACCGTCCGGACGGCCGGATTCCAGATCATCCGGCGGAAGGGGGCAACCAACCACGCGATCGGCCTGGTGACGGCGGCGCTGTTGCGAACCTTGCTGCGTGGTGAGCGTCGGATCGAGACGATCTCGCGGGTGCAGGTCGGGGCCTGCGGGCTGACCGGTGTGGCGCTGTCGTTACCGACGATCCTCGACACCGGCGGCGCTGTGGAGGTCGTGCCCCCTCACCTGTCCGACGAGGAGTCGCTCGGGCTGGAGCGGAGCGCTGGTGTGCTGCGGAAGGCGTTCGCTTCCGTCTGACCGGAGATCGGCAAGGCCAGCCTCAGCTGTGCGCCTTCCGCCAGTCGCTCGACGCGTCCACGAAGTTCTTGAAGAGGTGCCGGGTGTGCGGGTCGGTCAGCTCGAACACCTCGGGGTGCCATTGCACGCCGACGATGAAGGCATTCTCGTCGTCCAGCTCCACCGCTTCGATCAGCCCGTCGGGTGCCACGGCGGTGGCCGCCAGCCCGCGGCCGATCGTCTTCAACCCCTGATGGTGCATGGAGTTGACTGACATGCGATCGACCTCGATGGCGTGACGAAGGCGCGATCCTGCTGCGATGCTCACCTCGTGCGCCAGATGGTCGCGCTCGAAGCCGCTGTTCGGGAAATAGTCATGCTTGATCGCACCGTCGTACTGCGCGTCGAGGTCCTGCCAGAGCGAGCCACCCTGCGCGACGTTCAGCACCTGGGCGCCTCGGCAGAGACCGAGGAACGGCTTCCGGTCTTCGACGGCCCACTTGGCCATCAGTATTTCGGTGCGATCGCGCGACGGATCGATGTTGCCGAGCTTCGGGTGGGGAGCCTCACCGTAGGTGCGGGGGTCCATGTCCACGCCGCCCGGGACCAGAATGCCGTCGACGCGCTCATACAGTTCGCGCAGCGTGTCTTCGTCATCGTCCAGCAGCGGGACGAGGCAGGGCACTGCACCCACCAGTGACACCGCGACGTAGTACCGCTGGTTCATCACGACCGATTGCGGCAGACCGGCGGGAATGCCGTCAATCGACTGCAGCGTCTGGGTCGTGACGGCGATCAGTGGGCGATAGCGTGCCATGTGAAGCGGGTCTGGGGACGTCGGGTCTCGATCATGCAATATACACGTATCGAATCGACGACTGTTTCCCCCCAGAGGCCACTTTTCACCCGACCAGACCCGACCCCTGCCGTCAGGCGAAGGCGGCGACCTGCGCCTGCAACTGCACCTCTTCGGCTGTGACGGGGGTCAGGGCCGAGACATCCTCTTCCCCTGTCCGGATCCGGATGACCCGTTCCAGTGACTGAATGAAGATCTTGCCGTCGCCCACCTGGCCCGTGCGCGCGGCGGCGACGACGGCCGCGATCGTGGGCTCGACGAAGGGCTCGGACACGGCCATCTCGATCTTCACCTTCTCGTGGAATTCGAGCACGACCGAGCGGCCACGGAAGTTTTCGACGGTCTCCAGTTCGCCCCCGTGGCCCGATGCCCGGCTGAGCGTGATGCCGGTGACGCCGATCCGGAACAGCGCCTCCGTGACAGTGGGAAGCCGGTCGGGACGAATGATTGCCGTGATCAGCTTCATGAACGTCGGGGGCTGGAGGCGGTCCTTGTCACCTTCGTCGGACATGGTTGAAGGTGCGAAAATTGCACCATTCTGCAAGCAGACGGCGGGAATCGAGCTTCTCGTGTGCCATTCGGAGGCATTTGTGTGCACGCACCGCACGAAATCGTGCGCGTCTCCGATGGGACTCCGAGTCCAGAGTCCCGAGTCCAGACTCCAGATGGGACTCCGAGTCCAGCCGGGGGGCGGTCCCGGTCCGGTGGTGGCGCTCACGCGGCGCCTCGGCGACTCGGCGGCACGCGTCACGGCGAAAGTCGAGCGCTGCGGCGTCGGTTGCAGTCCGTGGCCCGGTCGGCAGATTGACCGGTGCGCTCTGGCGACGGTGCCAGGCAGCAGCCCCAGTCTCCCGCCTCATTGCCGATGCCTCGCGCAGCCCGTCGTTTCGCCCTCGCCGCCGTCCTGCCGCTGCTGCTTGCGGCGACCCAGGTCGAGGATCCGCCGATGCGTGGATTCACCACCGCATCGGCGCGAACACAGCGGGAATGGGAGGCGAAGTATCGCGCGCTCCCGGATCCCTCCCGCATGCGGGAGGCGATGCGACGGCTGGCCGCACGACCACACCACCTCGGCTCGCCGTACGGCAAGGCCAACGCCGAATGGATGCGCGACCAGTTCGCATCGTACGGCTGGGATGCGCGCATCGAGCGGTTCGACGTCCTCTTCCCGACGCCGCGCGTGCGCGTGCTGGAGCTGGTCGCCCCGACGCGGTTCCGTGCGAAGCTCGAGGAACCGGTGCTGAAGGAGGACCCAACCTCCAACCAGCGCGCCGAGCAGCTGCCGACGTACAACGCCTACTCGGGCGAGGGCAACGTCACCGCACCGCTGGTCTACGTGAACTACGGGGTGCCGGCTGACTACGACGAGCTGGAGCGCCGTGGCATTTCCGTGAAGGGCGCCATCGTGATCGCGCGCTACGGCGGGTCGTGGCGCGGCATCAAGCCGAAGGTGGCGTACGAGCATGGCGCCGTGGGTGCGCTGATCTACAGTGATCCCAAGGACGACGGCTACGCCGAAGGTGAGACCTACCCCAACGGGCCGTATCGTCCGAAGGATGGGGTGCAGCGTGGCAGCGTGCTCGACATGCCGACATACCCTGGTGATCCGCTCACGCCGGGAGTGGGCGCCTCACCGGGGGCGAAGCGCCTCGATCGGAAGGACGCCATCACGATCATGAAGATCCCGGTGATGCCGATTTCGTACGCCGATGCGCAGCCGCTGCTGCAGGCACTCACGGGTCCGGTGGTACCACCGTCGTGGCGCGGTGGCCTGCCGATCACCTATCGCATGGGTCCCGGTTCGGCCCAGGTGCATCTGCACCTCGAGTTCGACTGGAAGCAGACGCCGCTCTACAACGTGATCGCCACGCTCAAGGGCTCGACCTTCCCCGACGAGTGGGTGATGCGCGGCAATCATCACGATGGCTGGGTGAACGGGGCCGAGGATCCGGTCAGCGGCATGGTGGCCGAGCTGGAAGAGGCGCGTGCGCTGGGTGAGTTGGTGAAGCAGGGATGGAAGCCGAAGCGCACGATCGTGTACATGGCGTGGGACGGCGAGGAGCCGTCGCTGCTGGGATCCACGGAGTACGTGGAAGAGCACATCGCCGACATGCGCAACAAGGGCGTGTTTTACCTCAACACCGACGGCAATGGTCGCGGCGTGCTGGGCGCCGCTGGGTCACATGCACTGGAGCGATTCGTGACCGAAGTGGCGGGTGAAGTGATGGACCCCGAGCGCAACGTGACGGTACTGCAGCGTCAGCGCATGACCGAAGTCATGAACGGCAACGCCGATGCGAGGTCGGCGCGCGACCTGCGCATCGAGGCGCTGGGCTCGGGTTCCGACTTCACGCCGTTCCTGCAGCACGCCGGCGTGCCGACGCTCAACATCGGCTTCGGTGGCGAGGATGGTGGTGGCATCTACCACAGCATCTACGACACCTTCACCTGGTACACCCGCTTCAGCGACACCAGCTTCGTGTATGGCAAGGCGCTGGCGCAGGTCGCTGGCATGATGGTGATGCGCGTGGCGAATGCCGACCTGCTGCCGGCGGAGTTCGGGAACCTCTCGGCCACCACCAAGCGGTATCTCGGCGAGGTGACCACGCTGCGTGAGACCACGGCCAAGGGTATCGAGGAGCTGAACCAGCGTCTCGCCGAAGGGGCCTACGCGATCACCAACGACCCGCGCAATCCCCTGAAGGCACCCACCGCACAGGCGCCGGCACCACACCTGAACTTCGCGCCGATCCAGAATGCGACCGACTCCCTCGCGCGCGTGGCGGAGCGGTTCGAGAAGGCGTACGGCGGCCTCCCCGGCAGCGCGGCCAGCAGTGCGGCCCTCGCCCAGGTGAACGCGCTGCTTCGGCAGAGTGATCAGGTGATGCTGATCCCGGGTGGTTTGCCCAGGCGCGAGTGGTACCGTCACGCGCTGTACGCCCCAGGCTATTACACCGGCTACGGCGTGAAGACCATGCCCGGTGTGCGCGAGGCGATCGAGCAGAAGGACTGGAAGCTGGCCGACGAGCAGATCGGCAAGCTCTCCGCCGCGTTGCTCCGCGAAGCCGACCTCGTCGCCCGCGCGGCGCAGCTGCTGGAGCAGGCGACGGCCGCGCGTTTGGTGCCGTGACGCAGGTCCCTTGACTGCAACTGCTTATCGCAGAACTGAACAGCCGCAGAACAGCACGACCGCAGAACGGCGGACTTCGTGTGGGTGGGCGTGTGGGAGCAGCAACGCTTTGTGAATCTGCTGTTCCCACAATTTCAGTGGCGCTGCCGAGACCACGCTGGCTCGAGTACCAGAACTCCCGTGGCAGTTCTGCGGTAGTTCCGTTCTGCGGCTGTGCCGTTCCGCGATTCGCTGTTGGCAGTTCCCTGTGACAAGGAATCAGAGCCGCGTGACGACGCGCAAGGTGGTGGTGCCCCAGAACGACGAGTCCTGCACGTCGTCTTCCTCGATGTCGCGGAAAACGGCGTCTTTCTCGGGATTGAGCAGCGATGCCAGCACGAGGGTACTGGATTCGATGGGCGAGGTCGCGGTGAAGACCTTGAGGATGTTCGTGCCTTCGGTCGCGTCGGCGCCTTTCCAGGCCGGGACCTTCAGGCGCAGGATCTTGTTGCCGTA
>JANOCB010000112.1:0-5659 GCA_031411975.1 Gemmatimonadaceae bacterium | reverse complement strand
CGAAGTCATGGCGGCACCGTCGGTGACGAACACGTTCGGCGCATCCCACACCTGATTGTTCGCATTCAGCACCGATGTCTTCGGGTCGCGGCCCATGCGGGCCGTGCCCATCTCGTGGATGCCCATGCCGGGGAAGTAGCCGCCGTCGTAGGTGCGGACATCCTTCACGCCGGCGGCTTCGAGCATCTCGGCCATGTCGGCGGTCATGTCCTTCCGCATCTTCATCTCGTTGTCGCCGATGGCGACGTCGAAGTTGAGGACAGGCAGGCCCCACTTGTCCTTCTTGGTGGTGTCGAGCGTGATCTTGTTGTCGTGGTTCGGCAGCATCTCGCCGAAGGCGGTGGCACCGATCGACCACGGTCCCGGCTGCGTCGCGGCATCCTTGTACTCGCCGCCGATGCCCATCTCGGCCACGGCGCGGCCCCAGTCGGCACGGCTGGCGCTGCCCTGATAGCCGAAGCCACGCAGATAGTCACGCTTGTCGTTGCCCACGTTGCGGTAGCGCGGGATGTAGAAGCCTGTGGGGCGACGGCCGTAGTAGTACTTGTCGTCCAGCCCTTCGATGCGCCCTGCGGCGCCGAGCCGGAAGTGATGGTCCATGACGTTGTGGCCGAGCTCGCCCGAGCTGCTGCCCAGACCACCAGGCCAGATGTCGGTGGCGGAGCGCATCAGGATCCATGCGGTGTTGAGCGCCGAGGCGTTGAGGAAGATGACCTTCGCGGTGTAGTCGATGGTCTTCTCGGTCACGGCGTCGATCACCCGCACACCGGTGGCGCGCTTGGTGTTCTTGTCGTAGAGCACTTCGCTGACGATCTGGAACGGCTTGAGCGTCAGGTTGCCCGTGGCCATCGCGGCCGGCAGGGTGGACGACTGGGTGCTGAAGTAGGCACCGTACGGGCAGCCGAGCCAGCAGGCGTTGCGCGACTGGCACTTCACGCGTGCCTGCAGGTTTTCCGTCAGGTTGGCGGTGCGGCCGGGGATCAGGCGGCGGGAGCCACCGAAGAGTCCCTTCAGCTTGCCGGCAACGAGTTCTTCGCCGCAGTTCAGTGGCATCGGCGGCTGGAACTTGCCGTCGGGGAGCTGCGGCAGGCCTTCGAGTGAGCCGGAAATACCTGCGAACGCCTCGACGTAGTCGTACCACGGCGCGATGTCGTCGTAGCGGATCGGCCAGTCCACGGCGATCCCTTCCTTCGCGTTGGCCTCGAAGTCCTGTGCGCTGTGACGATAGCTCTGCCGCCCCCACATCAGCGATCGGCCGCCGACGTGGTAACCGCGGTACCAGTCGAAGCGCTTGGTCTCCGTATACGGGGACTCCAGGTCCTTCACCCAGAAGTCGAGGTTCTTCTCGTTCAGCGGATAGTCACGCTTGAGGACGGGGTAGTTCGCCTCCATCTCCTTCGTGCGGCCGCCGCGATGCGGATACGCCCAGGGTGGCTTGGTGGCATTCACGTAGTCCTTGATGTGCTCGACGTTGCGACCGCGCTCGAGCATCACGACCTTGAGCCCCTTTTCGGTCAGCTCCTTGGCCGCCCAGCCGCCGGAGATCCCCGATCCCACGACGATCGCGTCAAACTGCGTTTCTTGCACTACGTCCTCCCTGGTCTGTGGCACAGCTGAAGGCCCGACGCACTCGGCCCGGACGGAAATGCCCCGGACCAGCCAGAACGGAATATGATGAAGTGCACACGCAAGGGGACCCGTGCGCGGCGGCCATGTCGTGAACGGACTACCCCAGTTGTTCGCTGGCCTGCGAGCGCAGTTCGGTGGCACCGCTCGCCATCCGGACGAAGGCCGTGGCGATGCGTGGATCGAGCTGCACGCCGCCCAGCGAGGTGATGATCTCGAGCGCCCGGTCACGGGACAACGGTTCACGGTACGGCCGCTTGGAGCACATGGCGTCGTAGATGTCGGCGACATGCACGATGCGGCTGGCGAAATGTGTCTCGCGAGGAAACGTGAAGTCGGGGTACCCGCCCTTGCCGTTGAACCAGATATGGTGCTCGTACGCCACCGTCGCGGCGAGGCTATTGCCGATGCCGCGGGCCGACAGGATTTTGGCCCCCTCCGTCGCGTGCGTCTGGATCAGCGCCCGCTCCTCGTCGGTCAGTGCCCCCGGCTTCGTGAGTACCTCCTTGGGAATGCGCACTTTGCCGATGTCGTGCAGCAGTGCGGCCGTGCCGATGGCGCGGGTATCGGCATCGGAGAGCCCGAGTTCGTCACTGAGGCCCATGGACAGCATCGACACGTTGCAGCAGTGCGCGGTGGTGTATTCGTCCACGTCGCGAATGTCGAGCAATGGCAGCAGCAACCCCTGCTCCCGTCGGATCGTGACGGCCAGCGCCCGCACGATGCCGTCCACTTCGACCATCGGCAGCTGACGTCCCGCAGAGACTTCGTCGTGGATGTAGCTGACGCCACCGAGCTCGCTCGCGAGCCCGCTGGCCGCGAGCGCGTCGGAGATTGATGTCATGACCACTGCCATTCCGCCGCCGGCGCCGCCGCCTCCGCCACCACCCGCCACGCCGAGTGGCCCCATACGAATCGGTCCCTGCGCCCACGCCACCGGTGCCTCCGTGGGTGCCAGCAGCCGGCTCCGGATGGCGGCCAGCATCAGTTCCACGTCGGCAGGCGTCGCGGCGGGGGCGAGGCCCACCTCGAGACGCTGGATGCCTGCCGCCGACAGACGGCTGCCCCACTCCCACCCGCGCAGGTCGGTGATCGGGCGGGAGCCGGAGACCACCTCGTTGTCCATGAACGAGAGCCGCAGCGGCGCTCCCGCGGTGAGCAGGTCCACGAGCGCCGTGTGCACACGGCCGGTCGCTGCCTGCCGCATGGGATGTTCCGGCCCATACAGTGCCAGCGCCGAGAACGCCTGGCCGAGTGCGGTGAGGAACAGGACGGTCGGATTCACGGTGTCCGCTCCGTGGGGACGTCGCGAACCTGCCAGCGGCTGTCCGGCGCGGCCCGGGCTGCGAGGGCGAGCACCGGTTTCACCGCAGGAACGCTGCCGTACGTGCGCTGGAGAAGCTGCAGGGCCGTGGCAGCGGTCTGCGTGGGGTCCAGGAGCTTCAGCCGGCGGAGAATCGCAGAGCGCTTGGTGACGAGCCGGATCAGCCAGTCGCGGATCTCGTCATTCGTCACGCTGCCGACCACTCGCACCGCGCGCGCGCGCACGGGATCACTCTGGTCACCGGCATCCACCAGCGCCATCAACTGTGCCGTGATCTCCCTCGACGGTCGGGTCCCGCCTTCGGCCAGCTCGGCAACCAACTGGATCGCCAGAACCACGATCCGCTCGTTGGCGTCACGCAGCGCCAGTCGCAGGGCTGCATCGCGCGAGCGGTCGTTCAGGACCAGCACCCGCAACGCCTCGGTCCGCACCTGGACCTGGGGATGCTCCAGCAGCTTGAAGAGGTGATCGCCAGTGCCCCTCGTCACGTCACCGTCGAACTCCTGCAGCAACGTCAGAATGTTCCGCACCAAAAACCAGGGCGCACTCTCGAGACGCGCGAGCAGGCTGGGGGTGATCTCGCTCCCGAACTCCGCCAGTCGCTGACGCACGATCATGCGTGTACCGCGGGCCTCGGCATGTTCGAGCACGTCGAGGAGCACGTCCGTGGACGACGCATCCAGCACCTGCAGCATCGCGCGCGCCTGCAGCCGGTCCACCGGTTCCGTCAGCAGCAGCTGGCGCACCGCCTTTTCGCTGGTGGCCAGGCCATACAACCAGTGGGCCGTCTTCGTGGCGCCAACGACGCTGGCCCACTCCATGAACATCGGTCCTGAGCCCGAGGCGATCAGCGCATCGGCCGCTGCAGCGGTGTCTTCTCCGACCACGTCGAGTTCCAGCGACATCTGCACGATACGCGACGTTTCGACGACGGACGTCCCGAGAACGGTGACCGCCTCGGTGGCACTGGCACCGGTGCGCTCGAAGCGCGCAATACGATCGAGCAGGGCGACGTGCTCGGCCGGATTCGGATCGGCAAGGTCCCAGTTCCCCACGAGGTCACGCGCAGCCTCGCGGAAGCCCTCCTCGACGGCGCTCTCCTGTGTCGTATCCGCGAGCGTGGCCATCTTCGTCATGACACGCAGGATCTGGTGCGACATCTGCTGTTCCGTCGCTGCCGCGGCGCTCTCGATCCAGTTCACCACCGCGCCAACCGGCAGTGCCTGCGCCACGTCGGTCACGAAGCCGGTACGGGCGGTGCGGTCGGCGAGGCTGCTGATGATGGGTGCAAACGACGAGTTGCCCAGCTTCTGCAGCATGCTGTTCAGCTGCGAACCGATCACCGCGCGCGCGTCCGGCGCGATCAGCCGCGCGCTGCTCGCCACTTCGGACAGCGCCATCGCGGTCCGACGCGCCACCGCCGGGTTCTGCATCGACGCACGCAGCGAGGCGAGCACCTTGTCGCTGTCGACACCGGTGAGGGTACCGTCGACGTACATGGCTGAGCCTTGGGCGAGGGCGTCATCGATCGCCTGCTCGAGCTCCGCGTCCATCGGTTCGGCGGTCGGATCGATGGGGCCTCTGCCGGAGCCGATACTCGCACCCGTTCCCATGCCAGTGGTGACCGTGCCGGCCCCTGTTCCGGACCCTGCGGCTCCAGCCACCCCGCCGACGCGATCGGACTGGCCATCGTGCAAGATGCCTGCCTCGGCGAGCACGGCGAGTGTCCGCCAGAGCGCTGACACGGTGGACTCGGCCGACGCCATCGAGTCGTCGAGCACCAGATGGTCGTATCCGAGCGTCGTGATCTGCACACCGCCGGCACGAGTCGGTGCGAATGGCAGGAAGTCCCGTTCGGCGGCCAGCCAAGCCAGCGCATCGGAGATCTGCGCGAGCACCACCCCCTGCTCGAACGTGATCGCCCCGACGCCGCGCCGATGCAATCGTGTCGCGAGTTCGCGGGCATACGTGCTCTTGCTCACGTAGGGCTCACCGTCGATGAGCAACTCGTCCCGGGCAACGCCGAGGGTGACTGAGCGACGATCCACCAGCACGGCGTTGACGCACTCCAGGAGACGCTTCTCCGCCGACACCACCATGGGGTGAGTCGCTGCGTACGCGCGCCGCCGGTTGAGTGTACCGGTGAACTGCAGCAGGAACTGCTGGATCATGCATCCTCGTCGTCTGTGACTCGAGCGGCGTGGCAGAATGCCGACCCGCGCGCGCCTACAGGTACGTCCCGAACTCGACCGTAACCTACCCGAGTTAGGACGCGCGGCAATTACCGACGTTTCAGCACCAACGATGGTGACGAACTCGTCCATAATGGCGCTGGCACCCTGCATGTCGCTGGACTGCGTACCGCTGCGTCTCATGGCAGCGGTGCCGGAGATCATGCTGGAGTCTCGGGTGGCTGCGGCACCTGCCGTAGATTCCGCGGTCGTCCCGATCACCGGGGCGCGCGTCAATTTCCGTCCCTGATGCATCCATGACCGTCCTGCCCGTGCGCCGCGTCGTGATCGGCCAGAATGCCCACGCCGCGATGGCGACACTGATCGCGGCCAAGCGTCCCGACCTCGCCCTGCGCGGTGCCGTGTACACCGAGGTCACCGCTGACGATCTCGCCTGGGCGGACGCGTACATCGGGTTCCGTCGTCCGCCGCTTGCCACGATGGGTGCCGTGCGCTGGGTGCAATCCACCGGTGCCGG
>JANOCB010000111.1:0-9540 GCA_031411975.1 Gemmatimonadaceae bacterium | reverse complement strand
ATTTTGGTTGTTTTTTTTTTTCTGGGGGTATAAGTGGTTTTTGTTGGGGTGGCAATGGGCTGGTATTTTGTTGTTGGGTTACTGGTTTTGTTTGTAGGGTGTTTAAACCCTTTAAATTATTATTGGTTCACCCGCTGGGGTTGTTTTTCAATGGGTCGTGCTTCGGCGTCCCCGTGCGTTACGCCTGCGTGCGCTAGAACCCACCTTACGCCCCCCCCCGCGTTTTCGCCCGGGGGGGGCCGCTTTCGTTACCCCACGTGCGCCCCGGCGGCCGACCACTCCGGTGGCTGCTTCGCATGGCGCGCGGGGCATCCAGCCGAGGGAGCGGGCGATGAAGGGAGGCAAGGCCGGTCGAAAGCGTCCCGCCAATGCGCCACCGGACCCGTCGAAACTGCGGCGTGGTCCCTCGCGCGGCGAGTCGAAGAAGGACTGGGGCGCCGTCGAGAAGGAGACGCCGGCCGCGACGCCGCCCGACGAGCCGCGTCGGAAGGGGTGACATCGCTGGCCTGGGCGCAGACGGCGCGAGCGACCTCGTCACCGGGTGCACCGGCCGCCGGGCGTCGCATACGTTGTCCGGATGCCTGACCCGACCACCGCAGCCACCGATGATTCCGCCATCCTGATTTCCGGCTGTACCGTCATCCGGAACGCGGTGCTGATGGGCTATCCGGTGGTCGAGGCCATCCGATCGATTCTCCCGATCTGTGATGAATACATCGTGGCCGTGGGTGCCGGTGACGACGACACCCGTGCCCTGATCGCCTCCATCGACGATCCGAAGCTGCGGATCGTGGACACGGTCTGGGATCGTTCGAAGAACCGCGGTGGCCACATGCTGGCCGAGAAGACCAACGAAGCGCTGGCGATGTGCCGCGGGATGTGGTGCTTCTACCTGCAGGCCGACGAAGTGGTGCACGAAAACGATCTGCCGGTCATTCGCGCGGCGTGTGAGCGGCTGCGAGACGACGGCGAGGTCGAGGCGCTGTTGTTCGCCTACACACACTTCTACGGCTCGTTCAGCGTGATCGCCACCTCGCACAACTGGTACCGCAACGAGGTGCGGATCGTGCGCAACGGCATCGGGGCGCGGAGTGTGGGCGATGCCCAGAGCTTCATGGTGGCCGACCACAAGCCGCGTGTGGTGCGGAGCGGCGCGCGGATCCTGCACTATGGCTGGGCCAAGCCGCCGGAACGCATGGGCCGCAAGATGGCACGCTTTCACTACTGGTATTTCGGTGCACAAGAGGAAAAAACCGAGGACCCGACGTTCCAGTTCCGCCAGATGTATGGGCTGCGGCCGTACACTGGCGCGCATCCCGCCATCATGCACGACATCGTGGCGGCACAGGACTGGTCGTTCACGCCCGAGTTCAAGCCGTCGGACTGGAATGCCAAGGACTGGAAGATGGTCCTGAGCCGCGCGGCCGAAGTGCTCACCGGACGTCGCTGGGGTGAGCGGAAGAAGTACAGGTTGATCCGCGGTCGTTAGCGACGCTGCCGCGGCCGTTCCGGCACCTGCTTCCGCAGATCCTCGCTCTGGCTCTTCAGCTCCTTCTCGGCGTCCTTCTTCTGGTCGTCGGCCACGATGGCCAGCACCGTGGCCGTCTGCTCGGGGCGACGGGCGTTGAGCGAATCGGCGATCTCCATCATCACGATCATCTGCTCGCGCAACGTCTGCATTTCCTGCGGCGACGGTGGCTCGGCACCCGACGGGGCATTCGGCTCCAGCGCCTTCGGCACGCGGAAGTTGCGCCGCACCGAGTCATAGCGCACCAGCAGGCCGGCGTTTCGCTCGAACAGGGTGCCGCGAAGGTTCGTGAGCTGCGTGACCTGTTCGTCGGTGAGCCGGAGCTTGCGACGCTCGTTGAGCAGCGCGTCGGCCGCGTTGAACCGCTCCAGTTCCTTGGCCGTCGCAAACTTCGGCAGGCCGCGATTCATCGGCTGCTGCTGCGGCATGCCGCGCCCCCCGCCCATGCCCCCCATCCCACCCATGCCGCCCATGCCACCCATGCCCTGCGCCAGGAGTGGGGCGGGGAGCAGAGCCAGGATCAGGAGCGCATGGCTGAGACGCATGGTGGGGTACCGGGGCAAAACGTGGGGGAGGGCGGGTTGTCGAGCAGTAATACTACGTGACTGGCCGAAAAGTGCGCCGCCGCGTTCGCAGCGGCCGACCGTCCGCGCGCCACGATCAGGTCACCCCCCGCGTGAAGTTCTTGTCTGCCCTCGGCCCGCTCCGTTGCTTTGAGGGGTGCCGGTCCCGGCATCCCAATCCACACGAGACACACATGCGTTTGCGTCAGCTGTTGCAGTACGCCCGCCGCGGCAGCACCGCCGCCCTTGGGGTGGCAGTCACTCTGGCTGGCTGCGCCACCCGCGAGTCCACCGCGCCCACCCCGATCTCACTGGCGGTGGCATCGCCGTCCGGTATCGTGATCAGCCAGATCTACGGCGGTGGCGGCAACACCGGCGCCACCTTCCGGAACGACTTCATCGAGCTGTTCAATGCCAGTGACAGCGTGGTGTCACTAGCAGGATGGTCGGTGCAGTACGCGTCGTCGGCGGGGACCACCTGGGCTGTCACGCCGTTGACCGGGTCGATCAGCCCGGGCAGTTTCTACCTCGTGCGCCAGGCTGCGGGAACGGGTGGCACGGTCGACCTGCCGACGCCAGACGCGAGCGGCAGCATTGCGATGAGTGCCACGGCCGGGAAGGTGGCGCTGGTGAACGCCACCACCTCGCTGAATCCGTCGAGCGGCTGTCCGCGGGTGGCCAGCGTGCAGGATTTCGTCGGGTTCGGGACGGCCGCCAACTGCTCGGAGACGGCACCCACCGCGACACTATCCAATACGACCGCTGCCATCCGCCGCGGTGCCGGCACGATCGACACCGACAACAACGCGTCGGACTTCGTCACCGGTGCCCCGACGCCGCGCAATGCCTCGGTGGCGGTGCCGTCGGTCGCGTCCACGGTGCCCACCAGCGCCGCCGTCAGTGTGCCGGCCGGCGACAATCTTTCGGTGACCTTCAATCGTGCGGTGAGTGCGAGCCCCGAATGGCTCACGCTTTCCTGCAGCGTCAGCGGTGCCCGCCCGGTGGCGATCACCGGTGGTCCGGTGACCTTCGTGGTCGATCCGGCCACCGACCTCACCGGCGGGGAGACGTGCACGGCCACGGTCGTGGCAGCAAACATCGTCGCACTCTCCGATGCCGCGTTGCGCATGGCCGCCGACTACACATGGCGGTTTACCGTCGCGACCGGCGATCCGTGCAGCAACACCGCCGTGACCCGCGCATACGAGATTCAGGGCACGGGCGCGTCGACCCCACTCGCGGGTCAGTCGGTGACCACGCGTGGCGTGGTCGTTGGTGACTACGAAGGCACATCCGGTCTGCGCGGCTTCTACCTGCAGGATGTCACCGGTGACGGTAATCCGCTGACCTCCGACGCCGTCTTCATCTTCGATTTCTCCAACGGCAACCGCGTGAGTGTCGGCGATCTCGTCGTCGTCACGGGCACCGCCGGAGAGAATCAGGGCCAGACGCAGGTGAGCGCCTCCACCATCACCACCTGCGGCACTGCGACCGTAGCGGCCGCCGACATCGTGTTCCCGGCCGCTTCGGCCACCTCCCTCGAACAGTTCGAGGGCATGCTGGTTCGTGTGCCACAGACGATGTCCGTCACCGAGACCTTCCAGCTCGGCCGCTTCGGCCATGTCACGGTGGCATCGGGTGGACGTCTGGCGCAGCCCACCAACGTCACCACGCCGGGCGCTGCGGCACTCGCACTCGAAGCCGCGAACGACCTGCGCCGCCTGATCATCGACGATGACCTGCAGACGCAGAACGTCGATCCGATCCCCTTCGCACGAGGCGGACAGCCGCTCAGCGCCAGCAACACGTTGCGCGGTGGTGATGCCGTGAGCGGTGTGTCGGGTGTGCTGACGTGGACGTGGGGCGGCAATGCTGTCAGTGGCAACGCCTGGCGCCTGCGCCCGCTCGGAGCGCTCGGCGGCACGCTGCCCAACTTCGTGGCCACCAACCCGCGCACCACCGCACCGACACCGGTGGGCGGCACGCTCAAGGTGGGCGCGCTCAACCTGCTCAACTACTTCAACACATTCGGCGGCGCCTGCACGCTCGGTGTGAGCGGGCCCAACGCCGGCAGCAACGGATGCCGCGGCGCGAACAACACGGCCGAGTTCGAGCGGCAGGCGGTGAAGACGGTGGCCGCGATCACCGGCATGAACGTGGACGTGCTCGGGATCGTCGAGATAGAGAACGACGGCTACGGCCCGTCCAGCGCCATCGCCGATCTCGTCGCACGACTGAACACCGCTGATGGTGCGGGAACGTGGGCCTTCGTCGATGCCGATGCCAGTACCGCACAGGTGGACGCACTCGGCAGCGACGCCATCAAGGTCGGCCTGCTCTACAAGCCGGCGAGAGTACAGCCCGTCGGCACCACGGCCGTGCTCAACACGGCGGCGTTCGTCAATGGCGGTACCGCGTCGCCGCTCAACCGTGCTGCCATCGCACAGGCCTTCCAGCAGCCCAACGAGGGGCGCGTGGTGGTCAGTGTGAATCACTTCAAGAGCAAGGGATCCGGGAATGGGTGCGTGGACCTTGGTGATGGGCAGGGCAACTGCAATGCGGTGCGCGTGATCGCCGCGCAGCAGCTTGCCGCCTGGCTCGCCGCTGATCCCACCCGCACCGGTGAGCGCGACGTGCTGGTGCTCGGCGACCTGAACGCCTACGCCAAGGAAGATCCGATCAGCGCCCTGCTCGGCGCCGGGTTCACGAACCTCATCGAGCAGTTCAACGGCGCCGCGGCGTATTCGTACGGCTTCGATGGGCAGTGGGGCTATCTCGATCATGCACTGGCCTCGGCCAGCCTACGCTCGCAGATCGCCGGGATCACCGAGTGGCACATCAACGCCGATGAACCGTCGGTGCTGGATTACAACACCGAGTTCAAGACGCCGAATCTCGTGACGTCGCTGTTCGCTGCCGATCCGTTCCGCGTCAGCGATCACGATCCGATCATCGTCGGCATGAACCTCGTCCCGACGTTGCGGCCCGACCGTTCCAACTTCCCGACGCCGGCCCCGGGAACGGGAGTGCTGTCGCGCCCCTGACGCTCCGCGTGTGACCGGTCGTACCCGGGGGATCCGTCCATGCGGCGGATCCCCCGGCTGCATTCGACCCATGGCGACGGGCACGGTAACTTCTGCTGATGTCGCCCTTCTCTGACATCGGTCCGGCTCATCCGTTCGCCCCCTTCGTGCAGGCGCGCGGGCTGGTGGTGGTGGACGGCGCACTGGCGACGGAACTCGAGGCACGTGGCGCCGATCTCGCCGATCCGCTCTGGTCGGCGCGGGTGCTGCTGGAGCAACCGGCGCTCATCGCGCAGGTGCATGCCGATTACTTCGCTGCCGGCGCCGACATCGCCATCGCGGCCACGTATCAGGCCACGGTGCATGGGTTTGCATCACGCGGTCTCGACCGCGCCGCGGCCGAATCACTGATGCAACGCGCCGTGGCGATGGCGTGCGAGGCACGTGATGCCTGCTGGGCCGATCCTGCCAATCGCGTTGGTCGTGCACGTCCACTGGTCGCGGCATCGGTGGGGCCATACGGTGCCTTCCTCGCCGATGGCTCCGAGTATCGCGGCGAGTACGCGCTCGATGACGACGCACTGGTGGCATGGCATCGCGATCGCTTCGCGCTGCTCGCCGATAGTGGCGCCGATCTGCTGGCCTGCGAGACCATTCCCTGCGCATCGGAAGCGCGCGCGCTGCTGCAGCTGCTCGACGAACACCCTGACGCGCGTGCCTGGCTGAGCTTCTCGGCGCGTGATGAAGTCCATCTCTCCAGCGGCGAGCGATTCGACGCGGTCGCCGCCGTGGTCGGTGCGCACCCGCAGGTGATCGCCGTCGGCATCAACTGCACGGCGCCCGTGCATGTCGCGGGGCTGATTCGCGCGGCGCGCGCGGTGACCGACACACCGATCATCGTCTATCCCAATGCGGGTGAGACGTATGACGCGATCACGAAGCGCTGGATCACGTCAGCCACCTGTGTTCCATTCGTGGACGCGGCACGGGCGTGGCAGGAGGCCGGCGCAGCGGCCATCGGTGGCTGCTGCCGGACTACACCGGCCGACATCGCCGGGCTGGCGAAGGCGCTGAGCGGTACCGCATGACGGGGCGGTAGTCGGGGGCGCGGTCCGCGCAGCCGCCGGTGATATTTCCCGGGTTGCCGGCGGTGTCTCCGCCGCGGTCTCACCCTCGCCCCGCTCTGATGCTTCGCCTCCGACCCGTCACCGCTGCCGCCCTCTGCGGCGTCGCGACCCGGCGTCGGTGCGCCTGATGGAGTCGCACGAGGACTACAACCGCCAGCACCAGGATCTGCGCACGGAAGGCGGCGTGAAGTACGGCGACGTGATCGAGGGCGTGAACTTCGCGTATGCCGCCAAGATGACGGCCCTCGACGCGGCGACGCTGCTGAGCCTCGCCTGGGCACCGGCGGCGCCGGACTCGGTGCGTATCGCCGGCGCCGTCCAGCCGTCACCGACGTTCACGTGGGCCGCATCGCCGTCACCTGACGTGATCGGCTACCGCATCTACTGGCGGAAGCCGAGTGAGGTGAACTGGACCCGGTCGCGTTTCGTCGGAAACGTGACGAAGCACATGTTGCAGAACGTGATCATCGACAACTACTTCTTCGGGGTGGCGGCGGTGGGGAAGAACGGGCAGGAGAGCCTCGTGGCGTTCCCGCGCTGAACGGCATGCAATGCGCTGCAGTCTCGATAGGTCGCCGCGGGCGGCACGCGTGACGTATTGCCGTTCGTCCGCGCCGCGAAGCTCATGGTGGTGGCCTTGCCCCCCGCCATCACGATTGCGCCGGACGGTCGCTGAATCCTTCGCCTGGATCGTTCGTACGGCGGGCAGGCTGCCGACCGACGGTGGCCTGCCCGCCTCCGACTTACGCTCATGTCAGCCTACAGCGACGTTGTCGCCACGGATCGGACCTCCTCGCGTCCGGGGCGACGCCACGCCTTTGATCCTGCACGACTGCTCGCCGCGTCGGCGCGCACGTGGTTCGTCACGGCGCTGATCGGCCAGCTCGTGTTCTCGGTCTACATCGTGGCGGTGTATGGCGGGGCGACGCTCAGCGGTGACGTCACCCGCTGGAACCGCATCATGCCGAATGGCCACATTCCAGGTGACCGGGTCGGGAATACGGCGATCGCGCTGCATGTGCTGCTGGCCGTGCTGATCATGGCGGGCGGCGCTGCGCAGCTCGTGCCAGCCATCAGACGCCGATGGCCGGCGCTGCACCGCTGGACCGGCCGCGCCTACATGGTCACCATCGCACTCACCAGCATCGCCGGGCTGTATCTGGTGTGGGGGCGCGGCAGCGTCGGCGATCTCTCGCAGCACGTGGCGATTTCGCTGAACGCGGTGATCCTGTGCACCTGCGGCGCGCTGGCGTGGCAGCGCGCCCGTTCCCGCGACTATGCCGCACACCGGCGCTGGGCGTTGCGTACGTACCTGGCGGCGAACGGGGTGTTCTTCTTCCGGTTGTCGCTCTTCCTGTGGCTGCTCATTCACCAGCGCCCGGTCGGATTCGATCCGGAGAGCTTCCGCGGACCGTTCCTCACAGTACTCGCATTCAGCGTCTACGTCGTCGTGCCCATCGGTGTGCTCGAGCTGTACTTCGGTGCGCAGCGGAGCACGGATTCTGTACGGCAGCGTGCGACTGCGGTGGGGCTGTTCGTGCTCTCCGCCATGACGGCGGCCGGCGTGGCGGCGGTGTCGATGATCATCTGGATTCCGACGATGATGGAATAGCGGTGACAGTGCGCGAATAGCGGTGACAGTGCACTCATTGCGCTCGCTTGATGACGCCTGTGACACGTTCGCATGCGAACTCGCCGTCTTGACGAGCGCCAGTAATAGCGGTGACAGCGCACTCATTACGCTCGTTCGATGACGCCGGTGGCACTCTCGCATGCGGACTCGCCGCCTTCACGAGCGGTAGTGCCGCGCCTGTGCATCGACTGTGTGTTCACGACGACGGCAGGTGTCGGCATCGAGCGTATCGCGCCGCGAATCCGTTGCCACCGCCCGGCCGTCTCGTGGCCCACCGTGAGTGTCACCGACGTCATCATTCCCGCGCAATGAGTGCGCTGTCACCGCAAGATTCGCGCAATGAGTGCACTGTCACCGCAAGATACGGAGCCCAGTGCCTTCGGCGACAACGACACTCATCGGACCGGCACACTGAGCGTGGCACTTCGCGTTGGCCGAGCAGGCGCTGGAACTGGGAAAACGCAATACGTCACAACCATCTCTGAAGCGCCCGCGGCGATCGGGACCTGCGCGGCGTTGCCAGCCGCAAGCGCGCCCCACGACTCGCACGGCGTTAAGTCCACGAGATTGAGCGTTTCCCGATCCAGCGCCACAAATGTGATACTGCTCGGGCCGGTATTCGAGATCGTCATCACTCCGGCACGACGCTCCACCCGGACCGTGATCTGGGCATCTGCAACGGCAGTCGGGCCATCAGCGCATCCGGTGAGGAGCGCGAGAAGGAGAACTGCACGTCGCATGATGAGTCCCTCCACCGTATGGCTAGAAAATATGACACTGCTGGCCCCCCGGTTTCGCGTGGGTTAGCTCCAGAGTGCTACCTACGGAACCAGAGCCACCGGCGACGAGCCTGCGTGTCGCCCTTTTCGGAGGACCAACCCATGTCCGTGTCAGCCCGAACCGTCGTGCCGTCCGAGCGTGCTCCGTCAACAATCTTCGTCGGACTCGAGGTGCACAAGGAGTCCGTCACCTTGGCGGTCCTGCCCGCCGACGCGTCGGCGCCGGTGCGGGTCGACAAGCTGCCCTTTGACCTGAAGAAGCTCCGACGCTACCTGGAGAAGATCGGGTTGGCGGAGACGCTGCGGACGTGTTACGAGGCCTCCGGTGCCGGCTACGTCTTGCGGCGCGAGCTGGCCACCTGGGGCATCGCCTGCACGGTGATCGCGCCGTCGCTGATTTCGACCAAGCCCGGCGTCCAGCGCAAGCACGACAAGTACGACGCGTCGCAGCTCGCGCGCCTGTTCCGGGCGAGGGAGCTCACGGCGGTGCACATCCCGAGCGAGGCCGAGGAGCGCGTCCGCGATCTGGTGCGCTGTCGCTCGACGTTCCAGCGCGAGATCCTCAAGTCGCGGCATTACGTGCTCAAGTTCCTCGCGCGGCGCGGGCTCGTGTATCGCGAGGGCACGCCCTGGCGGCAGCCACACTACGAGTGGTTACGCCGCCTGGCGCGTGCCGATTCGTCGCTCGCGGCGGAAGATCGGATCGTGTTTGGGGAGTATCTCGCGTTGCTCGAGTACAAGCTCAATCGGCGTGACGAATTGGATCGGCAGATCGCCGCGCTCGCGTTGACGCCGGCGTTGGCGCCGAAGGTCGCGCGCCTGCAGTGCTTCCGCGGCCTCGACTCGCACGGCGCGATGGTCCTCGCGACCGAACTCGCCGATTGGCG
>JANOCB010000110.1:0-14162 GCA_031411975.1 Gemmatimonadaceae bacterium | reverse complement strand
GTCGTCTCGACCATCCATCGCTACAACACCATTCGTCCGCACGGCAGTCTGGAGCTACGTACCCCGCACACGGTCTTCTCTCAGGCGGCTTAGTCGCCACCGTGTGCAACACTGGTGTAGACACTTTTCAGGACTAGACAGGCGGGCGTCGGCGCTCCGCGCACCATCTTTTTGTGGGGAACTGCACTCGCGGGAGCAGTTCCACAAGAATTCGGTGCCTCGCAACACGCGATGGGCCGCCCCGCGGTACGAACGATCGAGAAGGCTGTTTCGCGGCTGTTCAGTTTTGCGTTGCTGCAGTTCAGCAGTTGAGCAAGTAGTCGAGCAGTTGCCGTGCCGATCAGTCCGGCGCGCGGAACACGAGCGAGGCGTTGATGCCACCGAAGCCGAACGAATTCGACATCACCACCGAGGGGTCGCACGCCACGCCACCCTTCGGCACATGCCGCACCTGACAGCTGGCATCCACCTCGTCGAGATTCACGGTGGCCGGCAGCCGCCGATCCTGCATCGCCAGCATGCAGATCACCGCCTCGATGGCGCCGCTGGCTCCCAAGGCATGGCCATGGTAGCCCTTCGTGCCGCTCACCCATACCTCCGGCAACGCCTCGCCGAAGACGGTGCGCATCGCATCCACCTCGGTGGGATCGTTGAGCGGCGTGGCGCTGGCATGCGCGTTCACGTACGACACGTCATGTGCCGCGAGATCGGCGCGCGTGAGCGCCTGTCGCATGGCACGTGCTGCCTGTGCACCACCCGGCAGCGGCGCCGTCATGTGATGGGCATCGTTGGTGGTGCCGAAGCCGATCACCTCGCCGTAGATCTTCGCACCGCGCGCGATGGCGCGGCTGCGCTCCTCGAGGATCAGCGCGGCGCCACCCTCACCCATCACGAACCCATCGCGACCGGCGTCGAACGGACGGCTGGCGTGCGCGGGATCATCGTTGCGCGTGGACATCGCACGGATCAGTGCGAAGGCCCCGAAGCAGAGTGGGGCCAGCGGCGCTTCGGCGCCACCACCGATCATGATGTCGGCGTAGCCGTCACGCACCAAGCGATACGCCTCACCGATGGCGATGGCGCCCGAGGCACAGCTCATGGCATTCGTCGAATTCGGTCCCTGCATGCCGGTCTCGATGGCCACGTTGCAGCTCGACGCCCCGCCGAACACGGCCAGTGCCAGCGTCGCATCAACGGCGCGCAATCCCCCTTCGAGATAGCGCCCGAGCTGCGCTTCGGCGTACCCCACGCCGGCGAGCGCGGTGCCCATCATGACGCCGCACTGCTCGCGGTCCTCCTTCGCCATGTCGATGCCGGAGTCGGCCAGCGCCATGTTGGCTGCGATCACGCTCAGCTGCCCGAACCGGTCGAGCCGCTTCACCCGCTTCGCCTCGAGATGATCCTCGGCGGTGAACCCGTCGATCTGCGCCGCGATGTGCGTGCGGAACGGACTCGGATCGAAACGCGTGATCACGCCGACGGCCGATCGCTCGGCGCGCAGTGATGCGCGCACGGCGTCGAGCCCGATGCCGATCGGGGTGATGGCACCAAGCCCTGTGACGACGACACGACGCGGAGTGAACATCAGCAGTACTGGAAGAAGAAGACGGCGGAGGTCAGCGGCGCTGTTCGGCAGCGCGCGCCAGACCGGCGAGCGTACGCGACGCGATGCCATGGATGAAGACCGGGCCGATCACCGCGAGGGCCGCGACACGTCCGATGAGCGGCCACCACGGGCCGTCCCACGCGTGAACGATGCGCACATGGGTCCGCTCGTCATCGCGACGCACGAACTGCCACTCCACTTCCATGCCGCGGGTGATGCCTTCCACATGCTTGAACCGGATGTGCGGGATGCTGTCATCCACCGACATCTCGGAGAGCCACCACGTGGGCCAGTTCAGCGGGCCACCGAATGGTCGGTTGGCGCTCATCTCGACGAGGCCGCCACCATCCCGTGCACGATTCCTGAACGTGACGAAGTTGTAGTGCGGGAGGTGATCCGGCCACTGCAGCACGTCCTTCGCGATCCCGAAGATCACGTCGCGGGGCGCGTTCACGGTCTGTTCGTCGATGGTCACCATGTGCCGTTGCAACGGCATCGGGCCAAGTCGGTAGGGGCTGCGCAGCTTGTCTGGTGTCGGTACAGTCATGTCGTGAGGTCGTGTGTGCGGCGGTGCAACATCGTTCAGTCCGTCAGCTGGCGTGG
Source organism: Gemmatimonadaceae bacterium (assembly GCA_031411975.1). Lineage (GTDB taxonomy): Bacteria > Gemmatimonadota > Gemmatimonadetes > Gemmatimonadales > Gemmatimonadaceae > JACMLX01. The sequence continues at coordinate 11,953 of JANOCB010000110.1, read as the reverse complement.
CCCGGATGCCACTCGGCCGTGACACGCCAACCCAGATGGGAGCGCACGTCGGCGCGCACTCCCGTTGCCGTCTGCACCACGTCGCGCAGTTCGTCGGCCGTGAATCCGCGCAGCACGCTCACCACGCCATCGTGACGGCTGACCGGATGAAAGCCCAGCGGAAAACTCGCAGCCCAGAGCCCGGCGGCTGCAACCCAGCTGCGGCGCAGGTCGCTCACCAGCACCGACTGTCGTGCCACCCGGTTCAACTCGCCGAACACCTGTGGCAGCTCGTCGGGCGTGAAGTGATGCACCACCTGCGCCGCAATCACGAGATCGGCGCAGGCGGTGGGAAGGGGCAGCGCAAAGATGGAGCCACAAATGAAGTAGCTGCCACGGAGTCGCACCGCCGGCGCCAGCGACAGCGCCGTGTCCACTGCCACCGGCCGCGGCCGCCGGCCGGTCTCGCGCAGCACCGCGCACACGGCAGCGAGAATGTCGCCGCTGCCGGCCCCCACGTCCACGATCAGCGGTGCATCGGGCAGGCGCGGTGCCAGTTCGCGGACGCGTGCAACGACCGCGCGGGTCCCGCCGAACAGCGCATTCGCGCGTGCGATGTCGGTGTGCGAACGCGCCACCAGCGCCGGCGATACGCCGGGCTCGTCGAGCACCTCGTGCCCCATCCGACGCACTGGCGTGATCAGACCCACTGCCGCAGCGTCAGCGGCTCAGCGACGCATAGCCGCCGCGGTAGTACAGCAGCGGCTGCAGGTCACGTGCGGTACCGCCTTCCACACTTCCCACCAGGATCGAATGATCACCATGCGGCATCCGCGCGGTCACCGTACACTCCACGGCCGCCAGCGTGTCGTCGAGCAGCGCCACACCGGTGGTCCCGCGCGTGAACCCGACACCTTCGAACCGGTCGCCATCACGGCTCGAGAACCGGCGTGACAGCGCCTCCTGCTGCGACCCCAGGATGTTGATCGCGAAGTGTGTCGCCCGTTCGAACGCCGGCCACACCGAGGCCTTGTGGTCGATGCAGACCAGCACCAGCGGCGGGTCGAGTGACAGCGAGGAGAACGCGCTGACCGTCATGCCCTGATCGTTCCCGTCGGCATCGAGGGTGGTGACGATCGTGACGCCGGAAGCGAAGCGGCCGAGGACGGCGCGGAAGAGATCTTTGTCGATGGGCATGCGTTCAGGCGGTGCGGGCCGACGACCGCCACGTGCGCGGGTCGAGGAAGTGAAGCAGGAACGACGGGCGGAGCACGGCCGCCGGGGGAACGAAGTCACCGGTGACACCGATCAGCAGGTCGGCGAGGTCACGCCGCCGACCGAGCACGCGGGCTGCATGATTCATCAGCAACGGCGACGAGACGGCGGCGCTGATCACACGCTCGACGAGCCACTTCTGGCGGAACTCGTGCTTGCGTGCGGTCTCGTACGCCTGCAGCGCGCGGCGCGAACCGGCAGCGTCGGCGGCGCGAATGGCATCCGCCGCGAAGCCACCGAGCAGCTCACCGCCGCGCAGCGCGGCGTAGATGCCTTCGCCCGTGAACGGATCGAAGAAGTCGGCGGCATCACCCACGAGCGCAACACCCGGCGCGCAGCCGCGACGCGCATGCGACGCGAACGGACCGGTGGTGCGCACCGCACTCACCCGCGTCGCGCCCACGAAGCGCGGCGCGAGTTGCGGATGCCGGTTCAGCCAGCGCGTCATGAAACCGGCCGCATCACCCGCGGCCTCCTTCGCGAGTGCCTTCGGCACCACGATCGCCACATTCGTCTCGCCATGCCCCACATCGGCCAAGCCCACGTAGCCGTCGCGCTCCACATGCATTTCGCCATGTGCGCCCATGTCACGCACCTGTGTGTAGTGCGCCACGAACGCGACCCGCCGCGGCCACGGCAAGCGGGCGGCAAGGCCGAGCGACCGCGCCACGCTGCTGCGCAATCCGTCGGCGCCGATCACGAGTGGTGCACGCAGCTCGCGGGTGCCCGACTCGTCGCGCACCACGACTCCACACACCGTATCGCCCTCGTGAATCAGCGACTGCAATGCGACGCCATCACGGATGCTCGCGCCGACGTTGCGCGCGGCGCTCTGCAGGATCGGATCGAGGTGGCGTCGGCGCAGCGCGAGGCCGCGATCGCGGAACCCGCTGAATCCGTGCTTCGCCGCGAACTCACCGTGGATGATGCCACCATCCGGACTGCGGACGCGCATGCCTGCGAGCTGCGCCGCACCGGCCGCCTCCACCGTGCCGAGCACACCCATGGCATCGAGGATCCGTGAGCCCTGCGGACTGAGATACTCGGCGCAGGGTTTGTCACGCGGGAACCGCGCCTTGTCGATCACGATCACGTCCAGCCCCTGCGACGCCAGCGCCCAGGCGGCGGCCGAACCGGCGGGACCACCGCCGACCACGATCGCCTGCGCCGACTCACGGGACGGTGTCATGAAGGCCGAAGTGTCGAAAAGAGGAATTGTACCTGAAATGCCGTGCCTGCTCCGATCAGCGTGGCGGCAAAGTTCACGCCGTCGTTGTCGAGCCAGCGCAGGCCACCCGCGAGCACGGTTGGCGTACCGTCCGCCTCCCGCAGTCGTTCCGTCACCCGACCGGTGCGCTTCGAGCGGCGGCGCTGCTGCACCGTGGCGCCCAGCACGGAATCAGCCATCGCGCCGACGACACCGCCAATGGCGGCGGCAATCGTGACGGCGGCTGGCCAATCGAGGAGCGAGGCCAGCAGGGCAATGCTGCAGGCACCCGCCGCCGTTGCCAGCAGTCCCTGCGCCGATACGCCGCCCGACATGCCCGGCTCGAGTGCGGCCCACGTCAGGATCGAGCGGGGTGCCCGCTTCGACAGCATGCCGATTTCCGTGCCCCAGGTGTCGGCGGTGGCCGAGGCCAGGGCGCCCAGGGCGACCGCGGCAGCGGCGGTACTGATGACGCCATCGATGGCGAGAACCGCCCCCACGCCGAAGATCGCGCCGTTCGCGAGGACCTGTGTGGCGTCGCGCGGTCCCGACTTTTCGATCACGCCGGCACTGCGCCGCTGTTTCTCCGCACGGCCCACCCGGCCGAGCGCAACGCTCGAAATGAAGAACGCGAGCAGGAGCGTCATCCAGTCGAGCCCGGCGACTGCGGCCGCACTGCCCAGCGTTGCCGCTGCGATCGCGCCGGACGTCGTGAGCAACCCGGCACGCCACACTAGCCCCGCGACCACCGGGCCGAGCGCAGCAGCGGCGAGCGGTGGCAGGGCGGGGAGGGCGATCACGCCGGTGCGTTGACCGTGGTGCGCGTGGTGAGGGACAGCAAGATCCGATCGTGCAGTGATTGCGGAGCCGTGTCGTACGCGACAGCCGCGCGCACGACGCCGTGGAAGGTGGCGTCAGAGGCAAAGCGATGACGGCAGACTGCACAGTCGGCGATGTGCTCGTCGATCGATCGGAGCTCATCGGCCGACACTTCGCCGTCACAGGCCGCGAAGGTCTGCGCGCGAATGGCGTCGCAGTCCGAAGGGCGGGTCCGGTCGGCGGGGGGAGGTGTCAGCATGCAGGGGAGAACCAAACCCGTGAAGCCTGAACGCCGGAGGCAGGAAAGCGGAGCATGTGCCTGAGAACCGGAATCGGGGGGAGTCGATGATGCGCAAATATAGAAAGCGATTGAGGGTCGTGACGGTTCCGGGTCGAAACGGTCGGCCTGGCCACAGGTCTGCGCGCCGCTGCTTGTCGCAGAAATTGCTTCGGTATAGCTTCGGTGCGACCGGCCACCCCACGTACTCCCGGGGGCGTGTGCCGCGTGCGACCCGATCCGCAGCGTGGCGGCGGGCGTATCCTTCACGGGCCAGCCACGATGTCCACGACCGTTGATGCGCGATTGCCACTCAGCCTGCTGGAGGCGGTGCGCGTCGTCGACACGCCGGAAGGCAATGTCGAAGCCGAATACATCGAAGAACTTCGCACCAAGCGCCTCGGACTCAGCGAAACGGTGTATGCGCAGATCAAGCGGTACAGCGACGCGGTGCGTCGCAACGAACGCACCGTCCGAGATGAAGCCGCCGCACTGGCGCGACTGATCGGCCGGCGGACTGACGCGCACCGCGTCTTCGACTCGGCTGGTTCCCTGCTGGCACGGGAAGCCGTGGAAACGGTGTCGGGCGTGCGTCGTTCGCTGCTGCGCCGACTGCCGGGCATGATCGCGCGGCCGATGGCGCTGACCTCGGTGCGCCGCCTGTCGCGACGGTACCTCGACGGTCGTGTGGAGCGCGTGGGTGCGGCGGTGATCCTGTCGGTTGCCGATCCGGTCACCATCGAGGGGTCGCCGATTGCGGGCTACGCCTTCTATGCCTCGGCGTTTGCGACGATGCTCGAGGACCTGACGGGTGTGCCCGCGGTGGTGACGCGCATCGACGACGCAGCGCCGGGGCTCCGCTGGAAAGCGTCGTGGGGGCGGTCCTGAGGGCTGCAGCACGGCAGCAGTGACCTGCAAATGAGAGCGAGGCAATCAGCGCCGTCGTCTCGCCGCGCTGCACCGACTTTCGTCCTCACGCTGCTAGCTTGGAGCCATGCGAGAACCACACAGGCTGCATGAGATCCAGCGGGCGCTGACCACCGCCGGACTGGACGGCTGGCTCCTCTACGAATTCAAGGGATGCAATCCGATCGCAGCCGGCATGCTCGGCTTCGAGGGGTTGTCGTCGCGTCGCGCCGTGGCATGGATTCCGGCGCAAGGCACACCCGTGGCGCTCATGCACGCCATCGAACTGGATGCGTGGCGGAAGTGGCCGTTCGACTGGCAGCGCCGCATCTACCAGTCGTGGCAATCGCTGGAAGGAGAGATCCGCGCACTCGTCGACGGCAAGCGCGTGGCGATGGAGTATTCGCCGGGTGATGCCGTTCCATACCTTGATCGCGTACCCGCCGGTGTGCTGGACATGGTGCGTGCCTGCGGCGCGACGGTGGTGTCGTCAGCCGAACTGGTGACGCTGTTTTACGCCGTGCTCACACCGGCGCAGCTGGAGTCGCATGTGCGCGCGGCGGAGATCCTCGCACGCATCGGTCCGGATGCGCAGCGTCTCGCCGGTGCGGCCGCGCGTGCGCGCACGCCCGTCAGCGAGTTCGATCTGCAGCAGTGGATCATGGCACGGTTCGCCGAGCATGGGCTCGAGACGTCACATCCGCCGAACGTCAGCGTCGGGGCGAATGCGGCGAACCCGCATTACGAGCCCACCTACGACCGCCACGCGCTGATCACGATGGATCAGGTGCTGCTGGTGGACCTGTGGGCGGGAGACCCCGGCATGCCGTACGCCGACCAGACCTGGATGGCGGTGATCGGCACGCCGGGCGACAGTGATGTGGAGCCGGTGTGGACGGCAATCCGTGATGCCCGCGATGCGGCGATCGCCGTGGTGCGCGATGCCTGCGCCGCGCGCGTGATGGTGGCCGGTGCGGCGGTGGATGATGCGGCACGCGCCGTGATCACGCGCGCGGGGTACGGCGCGGCGTTCACGCATCGCACCGGTCATTCGATCGATGCACGCGACCTGCACGGGTCCGGGCCGCACATGGACGGGTTCGAGACACGCGAGGATCGTCACCTGCTGCCGGGCGTGTTGTTCTCGGTGGAGCCGGGCATCTATCTGCCGGGGCGATTCGGGATGCGGACCGAAGTGAACGTGGCGGTGACTCATGACGGCGACGTACGCGTGACGCCGGGTGTGATCCAGAGCGACCTGTTGCGGCTCTGATGACGTCGATTTCCGTCGAGCGGCCGGCACCGGTCGCTGCGCGCGCGGCGGCGCTGGGCATCGTGGTCAACGTCGGGCTCACGATCGCAAAACTCGTCGGTGGGCTGGTGGGCCATTCCTACGCGCTGGTCGCCGATGCGGCCGAGAGCGGATTCGACCTGTTCGGATCGCTCGCCGTGTGGACCGGGGTGCGGATCGCGGATCGTGATGCCACCGACGAGTATCCGTTCGGCTTCGGCAAGGCCGAAGCACTGGCCGGGGCCACGGTGGCACTGCTGCTGCTGATTGCGAGCGTCGGCATTGCGGTGGCCTCGATCCATGAGATCCGCACGCCGCATCATGCACCCGCGCCGTGGACACTGGCGGTGCTGGCCTCGGTGATCGTGATCAAGGAACTGATGGCGCGGCGGGTTCGGCGCGTCGCGACCGCGGCAGGCAGCAGCGCGCTGGCCGCCGATGCGCAGCATCATCGCAGTGACGCCATCACGTCGGCGGCGGCCTTTCTCGGGATCGCGGTCGCATTGATCGGCGGTGATGGATGGGAAAGCGCCGATGACTGGGCGGCATTGGTGGCAGCGGGCGTGATTGCATGGAACGGGTTCAGCCTGCTGCGCACGGCGGTGGCCGACCTGATGGATCGCATCGCATCACCGGACGTAGTGCGGTCGATTCGTGCGGCGGCAGCGGCCGTGGACGACGTCCGTGACGTGGAGAAGCTCGCCGTGCGGCGTGCGGGGCGTGGCTACTGGGTGGACATTCACGTCCAGGCCGATCCACGGATGTCGCTCGAGGCGGCGCACATCGTGAGTGGCAAGGTGAAAGGCGCAATTCGCGCGGCAACGCCGCAAGTGCTGGGCGTGCTGGTGCACATGGAGCCACACGAGAGTTCGGTGGCCTCGCTGTCGTCAGGAGCGGCCTGAATGCGTGCTGCAGTCCTGCAATCGCCGCGGCGGCATTGAGATGAATCACACCCTGGCTGCGATGCGTCCGCACGACGGTAAGGTTCGGCTGAGGCATCGCTTCGTGATCGGCCTGCTGCTGGCAGCAGTCCTCGGTGCGTGCGGTGACGCCGACGCGGCCAAGGACGCTGCGCTCCCGCGCGCTGTGCCGTCATCGCAGTCGTCGGCCGCGCGGGCGCTCCATCTGCCGGTGATGAAACCGGCTGCGTCGCGGCCCGTGGCCGACGCGGCGACGGGTCGTGCGCTGCAGGTGCGCGTGCTGATCGAGGGCCGAATCGCCGGTGACTCGCTGATCCGTGCGGGTGCGCTGGATCCGACCTGTGGTGACAGCCTCACCGATACGCTCGTGACGCGGAGCGGTCCGGCGGTCGTGGGCGCGATGGTCTGGGTGGAAGGACCGACGGCAGTGTTCGCGCCGGTCAGCACACCGGAGCGTCGCGCCACCATCGTCGTCGAACGCTGCCAGCTGCGCCCACGGCTGCAGGTGGCGCCTCCGGGCAGCATGCTGCAGCTGGTGATGCGCGATGCCCGGGCCGAGTCGCTGGTGGTCGTGCCATCGTCGAATTCAGTTCCGATTGATACCATCACCTTTCTCACCGACGGCCAGCTGGTGCCGGTGCGCTCCCGTGCCGACAGCATCGGCGTGGTGGCGGTCTACGCCACAACATTGCCGTGGGCCCGGGCCTATGTCGCCATCACGCCACCGGCGCTGAGTGCGATCACCGATGTCGATGGTATGGCCCGGTTCACGCTCGATCGCACGGGGCGGACGGCGGTGTTCCGCGCGTGGCATCCGGCGCTTGGGATCGTCTCGGCCACCGTCGATCCGATGACCCTTCCCGACGGTGCGGTGGTGACGCTGACGTTCCGGCCGTAGGCGCGTCCGCTCTGCTCAGCGATGCGTGACGAACTCGGTGATCCGTGCGATCACGGCAGCATGCAGCAGGATGCGCACGTGACCGCAGCCATCGGGGGCGATCCATCGCGTGGCGCCAGGCCAGTCGGCCGCCAGGCCTTCCGCTTCGATCACCGGCACTTGCGCATCGTCATCGGCGTGCACCACCAGCAGCGGCGCGCCGCCGGCGCTGGCGGCCTGCTGCGCCAGGGCTGCGGTGTCCATGTCCCGCCATCGGAAGTGCCAGCGTCGTTCGAGTTGTGCGATCATGGACGCATGCACGTCGGCGCTGCCTTCGTGGCGGCGGAGGAACCGTGCCATCGGGCGATCCACGCTGCTGGGCGCACCGATGCTGACGGCACGCGGCAACGACTCGGCGCCGGCGTTGGCGCGCGACGCGATCGCCGCCAGAACCGCCAGCCCGCCCAGCGAATGACCGATCAGCGCGTGCGGTGGCCCGGCGGCGTCCAGCACCCGCAGGAGGGCATTCCTGAATCCGGGCATCGACGCGCGATCGCCATCGGAGGCACCATGCGCGGGCGCGTCGAGCACCACCACGCGGTGCTGCCGCTCCAGTAACGCCGCAACCATGGCCGACCACTGCGTGCCGCGACCTCCCCAGCCGTGGAGACAGGCCACCAGGGGCCATTCCGGTGCACCCCAACTCCAGTACGCCACGCGACCTTCGCTGCCCAGCACGTCGTGATGCGCCGCGCCGGGCGGCATGAACCGGGGCATCTCCGGCCGGCGTTCAGGGTCGGTGATCCGGCGGGTGATCGGCGGGGGCGTCGTGAATCGTCGCACCGCCTCGGTTGCCGCCTCGTTCACGTCGCTCCAGGCCGTGAGCGGTGGCAGATCGGCGGGCAACGGCGCCATCGGACGGGTATCGGGGGGCAAAGCCATGACGAGAAGGTACAGGCTGCCGGTGCCGCCGTGCAGAAATAGATTACCGGGAGCGTCTCGAGGTCCCTCTGATTTCCGCTCTCGCTTCTGACATGACCACGCCCGCACTCACCGTTCCGCCGGTCCGTTCCCGCGCCGACATCGTGCGGCAGGGCCGCATGCTGAACGGGATTTCGCTGGCGTACAACTTCGTCGAGGCGGGGACGGCGATCATGGCCGGCATGGCATCGGGCAGCATCGCACTGGTGGGCTTCGGTGTGGATGCCTCACTCGAACTGCTGGCCTCCCTCAGCGCGACCTGGCGCCTCTCGGTGGACGGCAGCGAGACGCACCGCGCCCGCGCGGAGTTCGTGGCGCATCGCCTCACGGGCATCTCGTTCCTCGGGTTGTCGGCCTTCGTCACCTACGAATCGATCGGCGCGCTCCTCACCCGCGAGGCCCCCTCGGCCAGCGGGATCGGACTGGTGCTGGCCATCCTGAGCGCGCTGATCATGCCGCCACTCGCCCGCGCCAAGCGACGTGTGGCCGAAGCCCTTGGCAGTGGCGCACTGGCCGCCGAGGCACAGCAGACGATGCTGTGCAGCTACCTGTCGTGGATCCTGCTCACCGGCCTTGCCGCCAACGCGATCTTCGGCTGGTGGTGGGCCGATCCGGTCGCGGCACTCTGCATGGTGCCCATCATCGCGAAGGAAGGCTGGGAAGCGATCCGTGGCCGGTCGTCCTGCGCGTGTCACGCGCACTGATTCGGACGCGGCAGACTGCAACTCCGACTGCAACTGATTTAACGCTAAGCAGCGCAAGGCCGGACAGCCGCAAAACAGCGCGAGGTCGCCGTGCGCGTCGGGCTGCGGTCGGTGCCGGCCGGACCGATGATTTTTGGGGGAACAGCACTCGCCGTTGCAGTTCCCTTCAAAATGCGATGCTCGCGCTCGCGCGGAGGGTGGCTTCGCGAGCGGACGGCCGAGAGAGCCGTTTTGCGGCGGTCCGGCCTCGCGCTGTTTTGCGTTTAAGCAGTTGCCGTTGCGGCCTACAGCGCGAGTTGCCGGTCGACGACCATCGCGACGAAGAGCAGGGCGAGGTAGAGCAGGGAGTAGCCGTACACCCACCACGCCGGCTTCACCCAGTCTTTCGCGCGCATCATCTTGACCACGCCGCCAAGGAGCAGGCCACCGAAGAGCGTGGCGCTGGCGCCGTAGATCCAGCCAAAGGCACCGTAGGTCACCGGCAGCAGCGTCACGACCAGCAGGACGATCGTGTACCAGAACATCTGGCGCATCGTCTCGCGCTCGCCCCACACCAGCGGGGCCATCGGGACACTGGCGTTACCGTAGTCCTTCTGCTTGTTGAGTGCCAGCGCCCAGAAGTGCGGCGGGGTCCAGTAGAAGACGATCAGGAAGAGATAGATCGCCGTCAGGTCGATGCGCCCCGTGACGGCCGCCCAGCCCACCAGCGGTGGAAAGGCGCCGGCGGCGCCGCCGATCACGATGTTCTGCGGCGTGGTGCGCTTGAGCCAGCGTGTGTAGATGAAGACGTAGAAATAGAATCCGCCGAGTGCCAGCGCGGCCGTGAGCACGTTCACGTAGAACGCCAGCAGCCAGGTGGCCGTGGCGGCCAGTGCGATGCCGAACGAGAGTACCGCCAGCGGCGTCATGCGCCCGCTCGGAATCGGCCGGCGGCGCGTGCGCGTCATCACGTTGTCGATGTCGCGGTCGAGATACATGTTGACCGCGTTGGCGCCCCCGGCCATCAGGTAACCGCTCAGCATCACCACGCCGAGCAGCCACAGGTCCGGACGTCCGGCGATGTACATCGGTGCAGCGGTGGTCACCAGCAGCAGCGAGATGATCGTCGGCTTGGTGAGCATGACCAGGTCACGCCACAGCGGACGATCGGCCGGAAGATCCGTGGCCAGGGCGGGAGTCGTCACGCCGTCGCTCCGGCCATCTGCGGAGTGCGCGGGCGCACCGGCGCACCGACCGGCGACCCTGCGGCCGGCGGATGTTTGGCGCGGCGTGCAGCGTAGGTCAGCGTCAGCGTGCTCACCCAGAGCAGCACACCCGTGGCCTGATGCAGCGAGCGGATCACGACTGGGAAACCACCCAGCACCATCAGTGCGCCGAGCACGATCTGAAGCACCACGATGCCCGACGCGACCCAGGCCAGCATCGTCACCGTACGGTGTTCGCCGCGGCGCATCAGCAGCACCGACATCATCACCACGTGCAGCGCGGTCACATATGCCAGCACGCGATGCGTGAGCTGGATGTGCTGCGCGCCGCCACCCAGCGAACCGGGACCGCAGAGCGGGAAGCCGGCGCACGCCACCGCTGCGCCAACCCACTTCGCCACCATGCCACCCATCATCACCGTCAGCAGTGCGAGCACGGCAGCGATGGTGGTGGCCCTGATCGTCTTGTCCGACACCAGCCGGTCGGAGATCGTCGTCAGCGACGGCATGCCGCCGGCGCGCATCCACGCCACGCTCAACGTGCCGAGCAGCGACATCGCGACGGCCTTGTGTGCCAGCGTCGCCCACCACTCGTTGCGGAAGTTCACCGTCACGGCGCCCAGTGTGGCCGCGATGACGACGATGCCGAAGGCCAGCATCGACGAACGCAGGACGCCACCCTTGCCAGACACGCCGCGTTCGTTGCGCTTCAGGAACGCCATCAGCAACAACGCCGCCACTACGGTGGAGAGCGTCGCCGCGAAGTAGCGATGGAACACCTCGATCACGAGGTCGGGGCGGTCGAGCGGCGGAAACCAGTAGCCGTAGCACTTCGGCCAGTGATCACCACACCCCATGCCCGAGCCTGAGATGCGGACGAAGCCGCCGAAGATGACGTGGCCGAGCGCGGCAAGCAGTGACACGCCGGCGAGGCGACGGAGGAGACTCATGTGGTGACCTGCGTGGCAGGGCTGACGGCGGGCGACTGCTGCGTCTGGATGGCACGCCACGTCGCGACGAGAAGGAAAACCAGCGCCACGGCTGGCAGGACCACCCACACCACCTCGGCCGCCCTTCGAATCGGCGGCAAGGTGTGCGAATGCTCCACGGCGGCACCGGCGGCAAATGCGGAGCGCAGGATGTAGCGGTGCGCAATCACGCAGAGGACGACGGCGACCCAGAAGACCGTCTGTGCGATCATCGATTCAGGGGTTACGGGCTGACTATCGGTTACCTGGATTCGAACAGCAACCGTGAAGGGAAAGTTCGTCAGATTGGCCCGGGTTTGGTAGCCGCGTTGCGGTTGGGGCACCGCGCGGATAGCCTAGCCTCAATGTCCGCCGCCCCCGCACCCACCCTCCGCCGGCAACTTGGCCTGTGGAGCGCCATCGCCGTGCTCGTCGGTTCGACGATCGGCTCAGGCATCTTCCGGTCGCCTGCTGGCATCGCCCAGAAGCTCCCGGGCCCCCTGCCGCTGATGATGGTCTGGGTGGCCGGAGGCATCGTGGCACT
>JANOCB010000109.1:0-23220 GCA_031411975.1 Gemmatimonadaceae bacterium | reverse complement strand
GGGCTGCCATGGTGACAACCGCCAGGGTGGGGCCGGGGGGCCGACGCTGGTGGACATCGCCACGCGACGGACACCGGAGCAGATCACGCAGATGATCAAGGAAGGCAACGGCCGCATGCCGGCGTTCGGCGGCGCGATGGATGGTGGCGCGGTCAACGAGATCGTCGAATACCTCACCACCGGCAAGGTCGCCGCCGCGCGCACCTCCGAAAAGAGCCCGTCGCTGCTGAAGTACCGCACCGCCTACTTCGACATCTTCCTCGATCACGAAGGCTACCCCGGCATCAAGCCGCCATGGGGGACCTTGAACGCCATCGACCTGAACACCGGCAAGTTCGCGTGGACGATACCGTTCGGTGAGTATCCCAAGCTCGCCGCGCAGGGCATCACCAACACCGGCACCGACAGCTACGGCGGTGCGATCGTGACGCAGAACGGCCTGCTCCTGATCGCCGCGACGACGTACGACAACAAGTTCCGCGCCTACGACAAGAAGACCGGCGCGCTGCTCTGGGAGACCGTGCTGCCGGCGGCCGGCAATGCCACGCCGTCGACGTACATGGTCAACGGGAAGCAGTACATCGTCATTGCCTGCGGGGGCGGGAAGAACGGTGCGCCCAGCGGCGGCACCTACGTGGCGTTCGCACTGCCCTGAGCGGTTCGAACCCGAGTGGGTAGCCCATTCGGCTCCGGCCGGCTCGGCCACGGCAACGGCGCGACGGCAACTGCGTAACTGCAACTGCGTAACGCAAGCCGCCTGCGGCCGCCGCAGGCGGCTTGCGTTGAGCCGTTGCGGTTCCTGAGGAGGCCAAACGGCTCGACAGCGACGGGGAGGCCCGCCTCACGGCTCGACACGGTGATTAACGTCAAGGAGGCGCGGTCTGGCAGTCCGGACCGCCAGATCCTCCTTCCCACGAAGCGCCTGTGACCGTTCCACCCCCCTCGGATGCACCGCGTCGCACCGATCCGCACGACACCGAGGACCTCGGGTTCGGTCGTCTCGTGGCGCAGCAGGTGCGCGGTCGCTTTCTCAATCGCGATGGCACGCCGAACGCACGCAAGTTCGGCCTCGGGCCGCAGCGCTTCGAGCGTCTCTATCTTGGCGCGCTCAGCACCACCTGGCTGACGTTCCTCGGCTGGTCGCTGGCCACGGTGATGCTGGTGAACGGCTGCTTTACGCTGGCCTATCTGTCGCTGGGCGACGGGGCGATCTCCGGCCGCGATGCGGTCGGCATCGGTGACCCGTTCCTCACCGCGTTCAGCTTCAGCCTCGCGGTGTTCACCACGTCGGGCACCGGTCCGATGTTCGCCGTCGGGCCCACCGCGCACTGGCTGGTGATCTTCGAGTCACTGCTTGGGCCCCTGACGATGGTGCTCGTGGCCGGCCTCCTGATCGCGCGCCTCATCCGTCCGCGGATGCGCGTGCGCTTCAGCGAATCGGCCGTCGTCGCGCCGTACGAGGGTGGTCGCGGCCTGATGTTCCGCATCGTCGGCACGCAGCCCAGTGAGCTGAGCGACGTGCAGGTGCGGGTGAACCTCGTGTTGTTCGAGACTACCCACGGGGTGCGATCGCGAGAGTTCTATCAGCTGGAACTGGAGCGCAGCGCTGTGGAATTCTTCACGCTGCACTGGACGATCGTGCATCCGATCACGGAGCGGAGTCCGTTGCGTGGGTACACGCCGGCGATGCTGCGGGAGGCCGAGGCGGAGTTGCTGATCTCGGTGAACGCGCACGAGTCGACGTTCTCGACGCGTGTGGCGACCCGATGCTCCTACACCGTGGAAGACATCCGGTGGGATGCGAAGTTCGCGAACATCTTCGTGAGTGCGCCGGATGGGGTGATTGCGATCGACGTGGAGCGGTTGGATCGGGTGGATGCGTTGCCGGATGGGGCGACGAGTGTGCCGGCGGCGGTGGAGATGACGGGGACGGAGGTTCCGAGCGGGCGGCTCTGAGGCAGAGGGATCCGGCGCGAGCCGCAGTCTGAGCCTTTCGGTGGCGTGGACTTCAACTGCAGCGACTACCGCAACTGCAACTGCATCAACGCAGAACTGCACAGCCGCAGAACAGCGTAAGGTCGGTCGGCGCGCGTGGCGACATTTCGTGCCGTCACGACCATCGACTTTGCTGGGAACAGCAAGGGCAAGCCGCTGTTCTCGAAAAAAGTGTGTGCGATGCACGTCACCGACGGCCGCATCACCCGCCTGAACGTCCGTGCGCTGTTCTGCGGCTGTTCAGTTCTGCGTGTAAGCCGCTGCCGTTGCTGTTGTCGTCGTTGGTTCGATGGTGGCGGACTAGCGGTCGTCGCCGGCGCCAACGCGCACGGATTCGTGATCGAGCTCTTCCTCGAGCTCACGAAGAGTCTCATCCGAAATCGCCCCCTCATTCCTCAACCGCACCAACATCCGCCGCTCCGCCTGAATCACCCCCATCCGCAGCTTCCGCCGAGACTCCGAAGTCCGCCCCCGCCGCTGCTGCTGCTGCACCCGCTCCCGCATCTCCCGCCGCAGTTCTTCCACTTCGTCAGGGTCAGTCCAAGCCTCTCGCGACAGGTCATCGAGCGTCTCGACCCCACGCCGCAGCGCCTCCCGCCGCGCATGATGCTCCTCCTCGAAATGCGCGTGTTCCGGCGTGAACGCGAACCGACGGATCAGCGGCGACAACGTCAGCCCCTGAACCACCAGCGTCGCCAGTACCACGACCATCGTCACGATGATGATCTCGTCGCGGTACGGAAACGCCGCCCCATTGCTCAACACCAATGGCAACCCGAGCGCCGAGGCCAGCGACACGATCCCACGCATCCCCGTCCACGCGATCAGCGCCACACTCCGCTTGTCCGGCACCGGATCCCGCCGCCGCAGGTCACGACTCAGAAGGCGCGGCAGATAGGTGGCCAGCGGCACCCAGGCCAGTCGCACGAGAATCGCCACCACACTCAACGCCACGCCGCTCAGCAACACCGACAGCAATTCGTCCCTCGGCATGTCGCGCACCAACGGCCCGAACTCCACGCCGAGCAACAGGAACACCACCGCGTTGATGCAGAACACCACGAGGTCCCACACCGCCTTCGACTGCAGCCGTGACATCGCTGACACCGCCGTCGAGAAGTGCTGACGCAGGTAGATGCCGCCGGCCACGCAGGCCAGCACCGCCGACACATGCAGCGCCTCGGCGGCCACCCATGCGAGGTACGGCGCCGTCAGCGTGAGCAGCGTCTCGGCCAGCGAGTCCTTCGTCCAGCGCACCGCGCGCACCACCAGCCACGCCACCGCCAGGCCGACCAGCGTGCCGACGCCGGCATCGATGAAGAAGCGCACGATCGCTTCACCGAGACTGAACACCCCCGTCACCGCGGCAGCGACGGCTGTGCGATAGAGCACCAGCGCCGCCGCATCGTTCACCAGGCTTTCGCCCTCGAGGATCACCACCACTCGGCGCGGCACCGGAAGGCGCGACACGATCGCCGCCGCGGCCACGGCGTCCGGTGGCGACACGATCGCACCGATGGCCACGGCCACCGCCCACGGCAGGCCGGGGAACAACGCGTGCGCGGCGACGGCCACGGCGGCCGTGGTCACGAACACGAGCCCGACGGCCAGCAGGCCGATTGGCCGGATGTTCTGCTTGAACTCGCGGACCGACGTGAAGAACGCCGCCTGCCACAGGATCGGCGGCAGGAAGACGAAGAACACCACCTCGGGCTTCAGCTCCGGCACCTCGATGCCGGGCAGGAAACCCACCGCCAGCCCAGCCATCACCTGCAGGATCGGCGTCGGAATCGGCAGACGCCGCGCCAGTGCCGTGAGGGCGACGACCACCGCCGCCACGGCGATACCGAAGAGAATGGGCTCGAAGTGATTCATGCCGTGAGGACGTCTGGTGTCAGGTCGTGCCGGCGAGAACTGTGCCCACGCGTGGCGCGACCTGTGTGCCGAGGAACTCGGCGCGATGATGTTCGCCGATGCCGAACACGTCCAGTCCGACGCGGTCGGCGTGCACGATCTCGTCGAGCAGCGTGGCCATCCGCTCCACGGGCGAGAGCTGCTGGCCGGTGACCGGATCGGGAATCGAGGCGGCAAAACTGTCGATGCCGATTTGCATGGCGGAAGGGCGGGATGTGGCAGCCGGGCCGTCCATGGCCCGGCTGCCCGCAAGCTAGCCGCCGCGTCCACCAGCCCGCCCCGGGCCACATGCGCGGCACAGGCGACCAGTGCGTCCCGGTGGACGGGCCGCGCCGGCGGCGCCAGTTTGCTGCCATGCCGACCACTGCCCATCGCCTCGACGTCTTCTCCGAATCCGTCATCCGCGGCACCAGCCGCATGTCGGACCAGTACGGTGCCATCAACCTTGCGCAGGGCTTTCCCGACTATGAGCCCCCCGAGGTGATGCTGGCCGCGCTGGAGCGCGCCGCGCGCGGCAATTTCCATCAGTATGCCGTCACCTGGGGCGCACCGCGACTGCGACAGGCGCTGGCCCACAAGATCCAGCGCTTCACCGGGCTCGAGGTGGATACCGAGCGGCACCTCGTGGTGACGTGCGGCAGCACGGAAGCGATGGCGGTCGCGATGATGACGACCTGCAATCCGGGCGACAAGGTCGTCGTGTTCTCGCCGTTCTACGAGAACTACGCCGCCGATGCGATCCTGTGTGGCGCAATCCCCATCTACGTGCCATTGCATCCGCCCACCTTCCATTTCGATCGCGACGAACTGACCAAGGCGTTCGAGCAGAAGCCGAAGGGGATCGTGCTCTGCAATCCGGGCAATCCGACCGGCAAGGTCTTCACGCGTGACGAGCTGCTGTTCATCCTGCAGCTCGCCGAGGAACATGACTGCTTCGTGATCACCGACGAGCCGTACGAACACATCGTGTACGCGCCGCATGTGCACACCTATTTCGCCGCGCTGCCCGGCGCCTTCGAGCGGACGATCACCTGCAACTCGCTGTCGAAGACGTACTCCATCACGGGCTGGCGCATCGGGTACGTGCATGCGGCACCGCACGTGATCGACAAGGCGCGCAAGGTGCACGATTTTCTCACGATCGGTGCTGCGGCACCGCTCCAGGAGGCCGCGGTCGCGGGGCTCGAGCTGCCGGACAGCTACTACGAAGGGCTGACGGCACTCTACACCGGCAAGCGCGCGCTCTTCCTCGACTACCTCCGTCGCTCCGGCCTGCCGTTCACCGAACCGCAGGGTGCCTACTACGTGATGGTCGACATTGGATCACTCGGCTTCGCCACCGACACCGAGGCGTCGGAGTGGTTCATCCGGCAGGTCGGTGTGGCTGGTGTTGCGGGGTCGAGCTTCTTTCGCGAGCCGGTGCACCATCTCATGCGGTTCCATTTCGCGAAGACCGATGCGGTGCTGCACGCCGCCGGTGAGCGCCTCGTGCGCACCCGGGCAATCCGCGACGCGCAGCGATAGCACGCCTCCGACGCGGCGCGTGCACCGCCGTGCCCTATGGCTGCGGCTCCGGGGGCGTATCGCCGCGCCGCAGCTGTTGCAGCTTCGATTCGATGGCCGTCGGCACGAACATCGTGTCGGCGATCTGCGCGATCTCCTCGGCTTCGCGCCATGCCGCCTCGAGCAGCGACAGCTCGCCATCCATCGCGCGGCGTTCGCTTTCTTCGTGCAGCGCCATCTCGAGGGCGAGCCGGTCGTGCGGAGCGATGGCATGCAGCGCCCCCGGCATCTTCGAGATCGCTTCGACGTCGCTGTCGAACCATGAGTCCTTGGTACGCTTCCAGCGCGTTGCAGCGCCGGCCGCGGGCGGTGGCGCGCCGACCCGGCGTTGCACCGTCACGAGCGCCCGCGCCGGATCGCCCGCCTCCTCCAGCAGAGCGACGGCAGCCTGCACCTGTTGCCGCGACCCGCCATACCGGTTGACGGTCGGCAGCAGCCGGGCGGCGGCCTTCATCGCCGCGTCGCCCGTCAGCAGATGGGAGCCGGCGACCGACTCGAGTCGCAGGGCGAGACCGTCGCTGGCGTGTCCCACCTCGATCGCGCTCATCCGGGCATGCTTGCGCTGCACCTCGACCATCCGGCCGTCGGGCAGCGGGATGCGCCCGATCACCGTCGAGCCGCGACCATTGATGAGCGTGTCGGAGATCTGTCCGGCGAAGCCGCCGAGCATGCCGACACCGATACCCGCCGCCATGATGCCGCCGACGAGTGCCGCCGCGCCGCTGACGGCCACGCCGGTCAGCATCAGCTGCCGCTTCCGACGCCGGCCGAACTGATCGCCATAGCGCCACGCCGCCATTTCGGGCCGCTGTGGTGTGCCGATGCGGATCAGGTCCACCCCTTCCCGCAATCGCGCGAGGCCGACGTTGTCGGTGCTGACCCGCAGCCGGCTCTCCCGGAAGCGTCGCTCCGCCGCCTCGATCGCTTCCCATCGCTCATCGAGTGGCGAGAGGTTCCAGCGATCGCAGCGTCGGCAGATGACCCAGAGACGGCCCTTCGCCGAATCGAAGGCGAGGCGCGTCCCGACCGGAAAGACCTCGAAGGCTTCGTTGCGGCCGAGGTCCTGATTGCAGTGAATGCAGGTGGTGAACACGCCGCGACGGCACGAGGGTGGAGATCGGGACGACCTGAGAACAATACCCCGGTCCGTCGCGATGTGCCCCGCCGGTGCGGCGCTGTCAGCTGCCTGGGCGGCGCTCCGCCACGGCCTGCCGCAGCGCGCCGAACAGGCGGTCCGCCGCAAATGGTTTTGCCACCAGCTGCACCGCAGTCATCGCGTCGAGGTGGTGGTCACCGGCTTCGTCGTACCCCGAGATGAACACGACCGGGAAGCCAGGGGCCGTCGTGCGCACCGCCTGCGCCAGCTGGACACCATCCATCCCCGGCATGCGGATGTCGGAGAGCAGGACGTCGAAACGGTCGGGTGCCTCCCGGAACCGCTCCAGCGCTTCGGCCGCGCTTTCCACGTCCACCACCGTGAAGTTCGACCGCTCCAGCAGGCGCCGGGTCGTGCTGCGCACCGCACGGTCATCATCCACCAGCAGCACCACCGCCGCTCGCGCCGGCGAGGCGACCGCTGCGGCCGATGGGCGCGGCACGCGGTCGGCCAGCGGCAGCGTGATGGCAACGGAGGTCCCGTGTCCCGGTGCACTCTCGACCTGGATCGTGCCGCCGCTTTGCGTCACGACGCCGTAGACGACCGCCAGGCCAAGCCCCGTGCCGGTGCCGATCGGCTTCGTGGTGAAGAACGGCTCGAACATCCGCGCCTGCACGGCGGCATCCATGCCGGTGCCGGTGTCGCTCACGCGGAGTGTCGCCTGTGACGCCGCACTGTCGCACTGCAGGCCGATGGTGAGCTCGCCGCCGTGCGGCATCGCATCGCGGGCGTTCAGCACGAGGTTGAGCAGCACCTGCTCGATCTGCCCACGGTCGGCAGTCACCGGTACGGGTACGGCCTCCACCGCCACATGCATCGTCACGCCGGGCGGCAGTGCGGTGCGCAGCAGCGGCAACAGCTCATGCACGACCTGCGTCAGGTCGATGCACTGCACGTCGCGGCCCTGCTGCCTGCTGAACGCCAGCAGCTGTCGCGTCAGCCCTGAGGCCCGCTCCGTCGTGCTCAGCGCCAGCGCGAGATCGGAGTGAATCGCAACATCACGCGGTACTTCGTGGATCGCGAGCTGGATCGAATTGCGCAGCGCCGTCAGCAGGTTGTTGAAGTCGTGGGCCACGCCGCCCGCGAGCTGTCCCACCGCCTCCATCTTCTGGGCGACGTGCAGGCGCTGTTCCACGGCGATGCGTTCGCGCTCCAGCTCGAGACGCCTCGACTGGTCGCGCCACGACACGATCGACACGCGTCGGTTGTTCAACTTCGCATGTTGCACGCTCACCTCGACCGGGACCGGCGACCCGTCGGGGCGCTCGTGCACCCAGTCGAAGGTGTGGCCACCCTGCTCGAGCGTGATCGCCCCCATCCGGCGCGCCTTGTCACCGGATGGCGTGCCGTCGGGCTGCAGCGACGGTGAGAACTCCGCGGGCCACCGGCCGATCAGCTGCTCCTTCCCGGCCAGCCCCAGCATGGCCAGTGCGGCGGGATTGCAGTCCACGACGCCGCTTTCGTCGGAAATCAGCAGGCCGTCACTCGCGTGCTCGAACACGAGCCGGAAGCGTTCCTCGGCTTCCTTGCGCTCCGTGATGTCCTGCCCCGTGGCCACGATGCCCACCGGCGTGCCCGCCGCGTCCAGCACACGCGTGACGTTCCAGAGCAGGGTGCGGCGCGTCCCATCCGGGAGGACGGAGTCGTCCTCGAAGTTCAGCGTCCGCTTGCCGGCCAGCACCTGCCGGATGTCTTCACGCACCGCGTCGCGATGCTCCGGCGCGATGAACGTTCCGACGTAATCCATCCCGATCGCCTGCGCCCGCGGTGTCTGATAGAGCAGCTCCGCCGCACGGTTCCACGCGAAGATGCGATGATCAGGATGCAGACCGAGGATCACACTGCCGGCGGTGTCCACGATGGCGCCGAGCATCGTGCTGTCGGCGGGAGAGGCGGTCGGGAAGTGCGCGTCAGGCTGCATCGGGCTTCGCGGGGTCTGATTGGCCGTGAGGGACGCATGCCGACCGTGACAAGAGAACACAGAATCCTATCGAATAGTGCGCACGTTTGCAGAAGGTGATGGTTCACCGATGACACGACGAGCGTGCGGATGTACCCGGCACGCCGCCAAACGCCTGTTTTCGCCTGCCGATCGGCGTGCGGTCAGCGCGCCATGCGATCGAGGACGTACTGGACGGCCAGATCGGTAGTGCTCCACAGCTGAATGTCGGCACCGCTGCCGTACCGCTGCGCGCGCAGGGTCCCGCCCTCGAAGCCGTAACTCCACAGCTCGGTGTGGAACCCCGATTCTTCGACCGCTGTCCGCACCTTCGTCATCGCATCACGCAGCGCGGTGACATAGGCCGGATCGGCAGTGCCGCCAGCGCTGGCCTGCGTGATGCGCTGCGAGACGCCGAGCAGGAACAGGTTTACTTCGCGCCCCCACACCACGCGTGGGCCATGATACGGATCCTTCACGAACGCCTCCCAGGTCGCCGGCAGCGCATACGCATCATTCGCGACCACCGGTCCGATGCGATCGACGAACAATCCCGCCGGATACGGTCGTGCGAAGAGCCCGACGTCACGGAGGGTCGTCGCGCGTTCGGCCGCGGTGGATGGTGTGGTGCGGCCTTCACCATCGCCGAGGAACAGCTGCGTCGCCACGTCGGTGTTCAGCACGCCGATCGGTGCACCCGCTGCATCGAGCGCCACGGCGAGAAAGCTGATGCCCTCCGACAATGCACCGATCGTGGTGGTGCGCGACTGCCACCAGCGGCGTTCGGCGTCGGGCATCGCGGCGAGTCGTGCCATCGCCGCAGCGCGCAGTTCCTCCGTGTTTCGCGTCACGACAAAATGCCGCGACGCGCCACGCCAGGTGCTGATGGCCTGCCGCAGCCGCGCCGGATCGCGCGCATACTGCGCCAGCGGCGAATCGCCGGCCGCTGCGGCCCGGGTGTCGATGCCGAGTGTCCGCAACGCGTCGAGGATCTGTCCGAGCGACTCGAGGGCGTGCGGCACCCAGATGGCATTGATGTCCATCGCGTAGCGACCGCCCGCGTAGCCGGCGCCGCTGTCGCGCCAGCTCGCCGTCTGGAAGCCGGACGGTCCGCCCGGCGCAAAGGCGATCAGATTCGACGTCACCGGTTGTGCCGCGTAGGCCGCCGTCAGCTCGGCCACCAGCGCGAGCTCGCGCAGCAGCCGCTCGGCGCGTGTGCCCGTCCCATCGGTCCGGTCGAGCAGGAACGCCTTCTTGGCCGCCGCGGACACGGTGGGGTCGGTGATCCAGCGCGCCACCACGATCGGCAGCTGATACTCGTCGTCGATCATGTGGTAATTCTCGCGCGTGGCACGCAGGCGTCGCAGCACCGTGTCGGCGCGGGCCAGCCGCACATCGCGGTCCCGTCCCGGCGACGAGGCGAGCGCCTCCGTGACCAGTGCCGCATACTCACCGGCCGATTCCCGCGTGGCCTGGTCCCCGAGCGCCTCCTCGTGACTCACATCGCCCCGCGGTGCGAGCTTGCGCAGCGCGGTCGCGATCACGGCCTCCATCGTTTCGTGACGCCAGATCGGTCGCATCATGAGCGCCGTCATCAGCATGTCGCGTCCGAAGTACGTGGCGTACGTCGGCAGGCCGGCCATCAATTTTTCGCGCGACACCAGCAGTTCCACGCCGCGCACCTGACGCTCCATGCGCCGCGCCCGAACCGAGGCCGTGTCGCCGGCGGCCGACGCGGCACCGCGCGAGGTCGTGGTGGCGAGGAATGCCAGGAAATCGCTGGTGAAGATCTGCTCGCGCGTCAGCGGCGTGAGCGTGCGCGCCGTGGTGGCGACCGTCACGTCGAGGATGAGGGCGTCGGTGCCAACGGCGCGCAGGGAGAGCGAGTCGCCGGCGACGGTGGCGGTGGCCAGGCGTGTCGGGACCCGGAGCTCGAGCGTGAGTGTGTCGCGCGCGTCGAGTGTCACCTGCCGGATCCGTGCGACCCACATGCCGCCGTCGCGCCGGAGGACCGGTCCCGGATACATGCGCTCGCGCACCTGCGCGACACTCCGGGCATTCAGGTGGGCGAGATGCCGCTGCTGCACCGCTGCCGGCAACTGGGTGAGGGCCGTCAGGAGGCGATCGACCTCCGGAATCGCATACGGCCCGGTGCCAAAGCCGCCCTTCGCTTTCTCCACGTATTGGAAGTCGCGCTCCACGCGCATCGAGCCAAGCAGGAACCAGCCGAGGTGCACGGCGCGGCTGCCGGTGGTGAGCTGATGTCGGAAGGTGCGCGTGCGTCCGACGCGGGCGATCTGCGCAGGCGAGGGCGCCCAGTCGAGCGAGGCGACCTCGCCGCGATCGTCACGTGCCGTGAAGGCGACGCTGGCGTTGTCGGCGTCGGCGAGGAGATGCACGACCCGCGCGCTGCGCCGGTCCAGGTACACCTGCAGCGTATTGCGGGCCGCGTCGCGATAGAACCGCGTCTGGTAGCCGCGGTAGGCGGTGGTGTCATCGAGCCCGGCGTCGGGGAATGACAGGACGGGATCGGCAACGCGCGGGGCGACGGCGAGCTGGGCGAGCAGGGCGATGGCGAGAACGGGCATGACATTCCGGGCAGGGGCGGCGTCCGGAGGGATCCGGCGGACAGGTCGGGCGGTGCCGACCGCTCAATGACGGTGCCGGTGGCGCAACGGCCACCGTGGGGCGAAATGTTATGCGCGGGGCAGCATTCCGTCGACGCGTGTCGGCTTCGTGCACGAAGTCATGCCGAAATACGTCGACCGTTGCCGATATGCGCCGAAGCGTCGGCGTAACCAACTTTCTGTGCGCGGGCGGGTTTTCTTCGCGCAACGGTTCTGTTTGGTACCACATCTTGACAGCGCCTGTACCGTCGGCGAGCGTAGCCTCCAACTAATCCCTGGCAGAGATGCGTCCAACCGGTGTTTCGGTGCGACGCCGCTTGGCCTGTCAGTCCCTCATGCCATGAGGTCACCCGACGCGCAGCGAATGTGTGCACAAGTTGTGATGACGCTGCGTGCCGAGTGCGGGTGCTTGGATTCACGCGAGAGCAGGCAGCGCGGATGCAGGTGACACGACCGTTGATGGAATACGCAGGGAAGTGGTGAGGTCCGCAGTTGCTGGTGCTGTCTCGACGTTCGGCTTCGACCCCCCCAAGCGAAGCGATCGCATGACAAAACCCTCCGCATGATCCAGGAGAGCAGACGAATGAAGGTGATCAGAGGTTTGATGGCCGCAGCGGTAGGCGGTCTTTTGCTGGCCAATCCGCTGCAGGCACAAGGTGCCCGTGGTGTGATTTCCGGCCGGGTGGTCGACTCGACCTCCCAGTTGCCGATGCAGAGTGTGACGGTGACGATCGAAGGCACCCAGCGCGGTGCCGTGACGCGTGTGGACGGTGGGTTCCTGCTGTCGGACCTCCCGGCTGGCACTGCGCGCCTGCGTGTGACGCGCATCGGTTACACCCCGCAGACGAAGGATGTTGCCGTGGTCCCGGGCCAGACGGTGAACGTCCGGTTCAGCATGCAGGCCGTGGCCGCGAACCTCGGCGCCGTCGTCGTGACGGGCTACGGCTCGCAGCGCAAGGAAGCGGTGACGGGCGCGGTGGCCACGATCAACGCCGACGAAGCGAACGTCGGGGTGATCGTCAACGCGACGCAGCTGCTCACGGGTCGCGCCGCCGGCGTGAACGTGACGTCGAACAGCGGTGAGCCGGGTGCCGGTGCGCAGATCCGGATCCGCGGTGGGACATCCATCAGCGCCAGCAACGATCCGCTGTACGTCGTGGACGGTGTGCCGCTCCAGAACAACGAATCGCAGGCCCGCGGTTTCGGCATCGGTGGCTCGCCGCCGATCGGCCGTAACCCGCTGAACGCGCTGAACCCGAGTGACATCGCCTCGGTGACCGTCCTCAAGGACGCCGCCGCGACGGCCATCTACGGTTCACGCGGCGCCAACGGTGTGGTGCTGATCGAGACCAAGAAGGGGCGCGCCGGTGCCGCCACGATGGAATACGAGACGTTCGTGGCCGCGGGTACGGCGGCCAACTCGCTCGGCTTCCTGAGCGGCGCGCAGTATCGCCAGCTCGTGACGCAGCAGAGCACGAACCCGGCCAACACCGCCGGTCAGCGCGCCTCGCTGGTCACGCTGCTTGGGTCGCTGGGCAACGCCGATACCGACTGGGAGAAGGAGACCCAGCGCACGGCGCTGTCGCAGAACCACAACGTCGCCTTCTCGGGTGGCAACCAGTCGACCACGTTCCGCGCCTCGCTGAACTACTCGGACAATCAGGGCATCGTGATCTCCAACGGCTTCGAGCGTCTGCAGGCTCGACTGAATGGCAATCATGAAGCCATGAATGGCAAGCTGCGCATCGGGCTGAATCTGAGCTCGTCGCGTCTGGCGGACGACTACGTCCCGTTCGAGAACACCGGCGGCTTCGAAGGTGGCGTGCTGCAGAACGCCGCCATCTTCAATCCGACCTTCCCGATCACGGTCACGAATTCGACCACGAACCAGACCAGCTTCTACGAGATCGGTACGGGTCGTCAGTCGGTGCGTAACCCGGTCGCCCTCGCCCGTCAGACGATCGACGAAGGCGAGACGATCCGTACGCTCGCCAACGTGACGACGTCGCTGCAGATCTTCCCGAGCCTCATCGCCCAGCTCAACGTCGGCTCCGACCGCTCCAACGGTCAGCGCAACGTGTACCTGCCGCGCGGTGGCTCAGTCGGCTCCGAGTTCGGTGGTCTGGCCCGTCAGGCGCAGCGCGCCCTGTCCAACCAGACGCTGCAGTCGCTGCTCACCTGGTCGCCGACGGTCGGCAATCAGATCGACTTCGACATCGTCGGTGGCTACGAGTACACCGATTTCGACAACCGCGATTTCGGGATCGAGACGCGCAACTTCGTGACCGACGCGCTGACGTTCAACAACCTCGGTGCCGGCTCGCAGCCGCAGGTTCCTGGGTCGTTCCAGGAGCAGAGCCGACTGGTCTCGTTCTTCTCCCGCGCGAACGTCGGCTACAAGAACAAGTACTTCCTGACCGGCGTGATCCGCCGCGACGGCTCGTCGCGTTTCGGTGATGCCAACAAGTGGGCGGTCTTCCCGTCGCTCTCCGGCTCGTGGCTGATCTCCGACGAAAGCTTCGCGAAGAGCCTGCCGTTCTCACAGCTCAAGCTGCGCGTCGGGTATGGTCTGCAGGGCAACCAGGCCGTGGGCCCGTATGCCTCGCTCGCCTCGCTGTCGCCGGACCAGGGCGCTCGCTACATCTTCGGCAACACGGTCTTCACGGGTATCGTCCCGAACGTGAACCCGAACCCGAACCTGAAGTGGGAGCAGTCGGCGCAGTCGAACATCGCCTTCGATTACGGCATTGCCGATGGGCGGTTCAGTGGCTCGCTCGAGTTCTACAACAAGAAGACGACCGACCTGCTGCTGACCGTGCCGATCTCGCAGACCGGTTCGGCCTTCATCGCCACGCAGCTCCAGAACATCGGTTCGGTGCAGAACCGCGGTCTCGAATTCTCGCTTGATGCCCGGATGTTCGACGGCACCGGCAAGAAGCTCAACCTGACCAGCGGCCTAGTGTTTGCCGTCGAGCGGAACAAGGTCCTCGACCTCGGCCCGGCCGACTTCATCGAGACCTCCGGCGTCAGCGGCCAGGGCCAGACGGGTGTGAACGCGCAGCGTATCATCCCCGGCCAGCCGATCGGCACGTTCTATGGCTTCGAGTTCGCCGGCTTCAACACCGCCGGCCGGCAGACGTTCAACGACTACACGGTGACGGCGGCCGGCGTCCGGACGCTCAACACCGCCGCGACGCTTGCACCGACGGCGGAAGATCGCGTGATCATCGGTAACGCCAACCCGAACTTCAGCCTCGGCCTGCGCAGCAACCTGACCTGGAAGGGCTTCGATGCCAGCTGGCTGTGGCGTGCGGAGCAGGGCCGCGACGTGTTCAACAACACCGCGCTGGTCTACGAGACCAAGGCCAACATCACGCAGGGCCGTAACCTGATGGCCTCGGCCCTCGGCACGCCCGAAGGCATCACGGAACCGTCGCAGTACTCCTCGCGCTATATCCAGAGCGGATCGTTCTTCCGCCTGCAGAACATCACGGTCGGCTACTCGTTCACGGTGCCGGGCACGGGCAAGGACGCCCGCCTGTACCTCGCCGGCGACAACCTGTTGCTGTTCACGCCGTACGAGGGCAATGATCCGGAAGTCTTCATCGATGCCGGTCTGGCCTCGCGCGGTGTGGACTACCTGTCGTACCCGCGCCCCCGGACGCTGACCACCGGCTTCCGCATTGCATTCTGAGTCAGGACCCGTAGTCCCTCTTGATCGCTGCTTGAATACCTACCTGTCCCATTGAGGCGAATGCGAATGTCTCTGTTCCGAAACCCCACCCGCTCAGCGCGCCTCGGCGCGCTGCTGCTGGTGCCCGTTGGCCTGATGGTCGGTTGTACTGACCTGAAGGAGACCCCGACGAGCCTGATCACGAAGGACACGTTTTACAAGAATGAGGGCGAGGTGCTCGCCGGCGTTGCGTCGGTGTACGCCAACCTGCGCGCCAACATGGACGACTATTACTCGTTGAACTCCATCTCCTCGGCGGAAGGCGTCGTGCCGACCCGCGGTGGTGACTGGTTCGACAACGGCGCGTGGCTGGAACTGCACCGTCAGGGCTGGACCCCGACGAGCGTGACGGGTCTCCGCGAAGCCACGGGCATCTGGAACCAGCAGTACGCTGGTGTGGCCCGCGCGAACATCGTCCTCGAGGCCCTCGAGAACGTCACCGTCCCGAACGGCGACGCCATCAAGGGTGAGGTCCGTGCCCTCCGCGCGCTGTACTACATGCAGCTCATGGACGTGTACGGCGGGATCCCGATCGCCACCGACACCAAGGTGGAGCCGCGTGCAGCGAAGACGCGCGCGGAAGTCTTCACGTTCATCGAGACCGAGCTCCGCGCAGCCCGTGCTGTGCTGCCGCGGACCTGGGCCGGGCAGCAGGGTCGCCTGACCCGTGGCGGCGCGGATGCGATGCTGGCCAGTCTGTACCTCAATGCGCGCGTGTGGAGCGGTTCCGTCACCGTCGCCGGTGTGCAGCCGGGTACCGCACGCTGGGCCGACGCGAACGCGTTCGCCGACAGCGTGATCAACAGCGGTCAATACACGCTGGCGTCGGCGTCCACCACGTCGCCGTGCGGCAACGGGTTCCGCGCCAATTTCTGCTACACCAACCAGACCTCGCCGGAGAATATCTTCGTCGTGCGCGGCGTGGCGGTGGACGGCCTCGGTTTCAACCGCCAGTTCAACGCCCTGCACTACAACAGCTTCGGTGGTGGCGGCGGCTGGAACGGCTGGTCGGTGGTGGAGCAGACGTTCAATCTCTTCGATCCGGCTGACATTCGTCGCGATCTGTCGATCCTCTCTGGTCCGCAGGTCGACCTGTTCACGGGTGCGCCGGTCAATACCCGTCAGGGCAATCGCCTGATCTTCACGCCCGTGATTGCTGACGTCACGGCGGCCAGCGAAGGGGAAGGCACGCGCGTGTACAAGTTCCCGCTCGATCCGGGTCGTGCAGGCAATGCCAATGGCAACGACTTCACGCTCTATCGCCTGGCCGAGATGTACCTGATCAAGGCCGAAGCGCTGAACGAACTGGGTCAGACGGCAGCGGCCATCACGGCCCTGAACGTGGTCCGTGCCCGTGGCTTCCCGGGTCAGCCGTCCCGCCTGATCCCGGCCACGGCAACGCAGGCCGACGTCCGCACCGCCGTCATCAACGAGCGCGTCTTCGAGCTCATTGGCGAAGGCAAGCGTCGTCAGGACCAGATCCGTCAGGGCACCTACACGTCTGGCGTCTGGTTCGCCAAGGCTGCCACGCCAGCGTACAAGGTGCTGCTGCCGATCCCGCTGGCGCAGTTGAACACCAACCCGCTGCTCGTGCAGAACCCGGGTTACTGATCGCTGCTGGAATCAGGGTGCCCGATCGCTGATGGGAACCGGGCTCCTCTGCTAACTTTCGGGGTCTGTATCGCGTTGAGCGATACAGGCCCCGAAGTGTTTCCGGACGTACGCGGCGCGCCACCACGCGCCTTCCTCCTCGAAGAAGCGACGAACGCGGTATGAGTGAAGGTTTTGTTGTTCGCTGGTGTGCGCTCACCGCATTGCTGGCGGTGGCGGTCGGCTGCACGGAGACGCCGGCCACCCCGACGAGTGCGCCGCGATCGGCCACGGCACCCGGGGTTGGCGCGACGCTGTTCACGAAGATGCCATCGGCCTACACGGGTATCCGGTTCGAGAATCGCATCGTGGAATCCCAGGCGATGAACGTCTTCGTCTACCGCAACTTCTACAACGGCGGAGGCGTGGCCACCGGTGACCTGAACGGCGATGGGCTGCCGGAAGTGATCCTGGGCAGCAACATGAAGGGGCCGACGGTCTTTCTGAATGAAGGCAGCTTCCGCTTCCGCGATGTGACGGTGCAGTCGAAGCTCGTCACGACGAAGCCGTGGACCACCGGTCTCACGCTCGCCGACGTGAACGGTGATGGCCGACTCGACGTGTATGTCAGTCACGCCGGCATCGGTGACGCCGCGAGTCGGCGCAACGAGCTCTGGATCAACGAGGGTGTCGGCAGCGACAGCGTGCCGACCTTCAGTGAACAGGCGGCACAGTACGGCGTGGACGACGACGGTTTCACCACGCAGGCCGCCTTCTTCGACTACGACCGCGACGGTGACCTGGACCTGCTCGTGATCAACAACTCGCCGCGGCCGGCGAGCAGCTTCGGCCTGCGCAACACCAGGCAGGAGCGTGACCGCAACGGTGGTGACCGCCTCTATCGCAACGATGGCGGCACGTTCACCGACGTCAGTGAGAAAGCCGGCATCTTCGCACCCGAAATGGCATTCGGGCTCGGGCTTGGCGTGTCCGACGTGAACAACGATGGCTGGCCCGACATCTACGTCTCCAACGACTTCTTCGAGCACGACTACCTCTACATCAACAACCGCAACGGGACCTTCACCGAATCGCTGACGACGTCGCTGGCCAACGGCAGCTACTTCTCGATGGGCATGGACATGGCCGACGTCGACAACGACGGGCAGCATGACATCTACACCACCGACATGCTGCCCGAGGATGAGTATCGCCTCCGCACCACGTCGAGCTTCGATGGGTGGGATGTGTATCAGGCCAAGGTGCGCAACGACTACGGGCACCAGTTCATGCGCAACATGCTCCAGCGCAACAACGGCGACGGCACCTTCAGCGACGTGGGGCAGATGGCGGGCGTGGCGCGCACCGACTGGAGCTGGAGCGCACTGCTCACCGACCTGGATCTCGATGGGCGCAAGGACATCTTCGTCACAAACGGCCTGCTGCGGGACGTGACGTCACAGGAGTACCTCGCCTTCATCGCCAACACCGAAACGGCCAAGCAGGTGATGTCGGGACAGACGGTGGACTACATGGCGCTGACGACGGCGATGTCCACCACGCCCATTCCCGACTACGCCTTCCGCAATGACGGTGACGCGCACTTCACGAATCAGGCCAGGGCGTGGGGGCTGGACGAGCCAAGCATCTCGAGCGGGGCGAGTTACGCCGACCTCGATGGTGACGGGGCGCTTGACCTGGTCGTGAACAACGCGAACCTCGAAGCGTTCGTCTTCCGCAACAACGTGCGCTCGATCACGCCGGCGAACCGCTTTCTGCGGGTGAGTCTGGAGGGGATCGGGATGAATCGTTTTGCGATCGGCGCGCGGGTGACGCTGTTCAGCGGGACGACGCAGTACACGCAGGAGCTGTCGCCCACGCGAGGCTTCCAGTCGTCGGTGGAGTACCCGCTGACGTTCGGTGTCGGCGCCACGGAGGTGATGGATTCGCTGGTCGTCGCGTGGCCCGATGGGCGCCGCACCGTGCAAACGCGGGTGGCCACCAACGCGCGTCTGGTGCTCTGGCAGGCTGATGCCGCCGTGGTCCCGACGGTCGCACCAGCGGTCGCTCCGACGCTGCTGAGCGATGTCACCGGGGCATCGAAGATCGGTTTCGTGCACCGCGAGAACGAGTTCGTCGACTTCGACCGCGAGCGGCTGATTCCGAGGATGCTGTCGATGGAAGGGCCGGCCGCTGCCGCAGCCGATGTGAACGGCGACGGCCTCGATGACATGTACATCGGCGGTGCCAAGGATCAGCCAGGCCAACTGCTGCTGCAGCGCCCGGATGGCAGCTTCGCGCCGACGAGTGCGGCGGTGTTCGCGGCCGAGGCGATCTCCGAGGATGTCGGCGCACTGTTCTTCGACGCCAACGGCGACAAGGCCCCCGATCTGTATGTCGTGAGTGGTGGCACCGAGTATGGCGTGGGCGCCACGGCGCTCCAGGATCGGCTCTACCTGAATGACGGCAAGGGGAACTTCCGTCGCGCGGCGGATGCAATCCCGACCGAGGTTCACAGCGGGTCACGCGTGGCAGCGGCGGATTTCGACGGCGATGGAGACCTCGACCTGTTCGTCGGGAGCCGCAGCGTGCCGTGGACGTATGGCATCAACCCGGTCAGCATGCTGCTGCGCAACGACGGCACGGGCCGATTCACCGACGTCACGAAGCAGCTGGCGGCCGGTGTCGAAACCATCGGCATGGTGACCGACGCGCTTTGGCAGGATCTCGATGGCGACCGACGGCCGGAATTGATCGTGGTGGGCGAATGGATGCCGATCACGGTATTTCGCAACACCGGCGGCCGTCTGGTGAAGGCTGAGGTGAAGGGGCTGGAGCAGAGCAGCGGCTGGTGGAACCGTATCGTGGCCGGCGACTTCACCGGCGATGGCAAGATGGATTTCATCGTCGGCAACCTGGGCCTGAACAGCCGCCTGCGCGCGACGCCGAAGGAGCCGGCGACGATGTTCGTGAAGGACTTCGACAACAATGGCTTCATGGACCAGATCGTCGCCTGCTACAATCAGGGGCGCAGCTATCCGATCGTGCTGCGCGACGAGATGATCAGGGCGCTGCCGCCTCTCAAGGTGCGCTTCCTCAGCTATACCGAGTACGCCAAGGCCGGCGTCACCGACATCTTCGGCCCCGAGGATCTGGGTGGCGCCGTGCAGAAGAAGGCGGAGATCTTTGCCAGCGTCATGATGCGCAACAATGGCGACGGGTCGTTCACCCTCGTCGCACTCCCCGACGAGGCCCAGCTCGCACCGATCTACGGGATCGTGCCGACCGACGTGGACGGCGATGGCATCACGGATCTGTTGCTGGCGGGCAACTTCGATGGGGTGAAGCCTGACATCGCTCGCCTGAGCGATTCGTATGGTATGGTGCTGCGTGGGGCGAAGGGTGGTGCGTTCACTGCCGTCCGACGCACCGCCAGCGGCTTCTTCGTGCCTGGCCAGACCCGCATGCTGCTTCGCCTGCGCGCGACGGACGGTGAGCGGATCGTGGCCGTGCGAAACAATGATCGTCCTCTCGTGTTCCGACCCAACAGGCGCACCCCATGACTGGATTCGCGAAATCGCTCGCGCTGCTCGTCGGAGCGGGCACGCTCACACTCGCTACGGCGGCGTGCACGCGCGCCACTCCGGCCACCACGGTGGTGAGCACCACCGACGCCACACCGTTGCATGACGCCGTCAAGCAGGTGAATGACGTCATCGTGTACGACATCTTCAGCCCGCCGCAGGCGAGCCGCGTGTACGCCTACGCCAGCATCGCGGCCTACGAAGTCCTGCGGCACACTGACACGGCGTACGTGACGCTGGCGGGGCAGGTGCGCGACCTGACCCCGGTACCGGCGCGACCGCAGGACGCCGAGCTGTCGCTCCCGCTGGCTGGCGTGCACGCGTACATGGTGGTGGGGCGTGCGCTCACCTTCTCGCAGGAGCGGATGGATTCCCTGCGTGCCGCGATGGACGAACGGTTCCGGGACGGCATGTCGTCGGAGATGTTCGCCAACTCGATCGCCTATGGCGACACGGTGGCGAAGCACGTGCTGGCGTGGGCCGGCAAGGATGGCTTCAAGCAGCGCACCGGTCTGGCGAAGTACAGCGTGCTGCGCGACGCCCCGGGCCGATGGATTCCGACGCCACCGGCGTACATGGATGCCGTGGAGCCCAACTGGGGCACGCTGCGACCGTTCACGATGGACACCTCGAACCAGTTCCGGCCCGAGCCGCCATTTCCGTTCGACACATCGAAGACGAGCGACTTCTATCGTGAGCTGCGCGAGGTGCACGAGGTCGGGAAGAACCTCACCACCGAGCAGCGTGCCATCGCGGCCTTCTGGGACTGCAATCCGTTCGTGATGCACGTGCAGGGGCACACCATGTTCGCCACCAAGAAGATGAGCCCGGGTGGCCACTGGATGGGTATCGCCGGGATCGCATCGCGCACGGCGAAGGCGGACATGGTGAAGGCGTCGGAGGCCTATGCCCGCACCGCCATCGCCCTCGCCGACGGATTCCTCAGCGTGTGGGCGGAAAAGTACGCGTCGAGCCTGATCCGCCCGGAAACGGTGATCAACACGTACCTCGACGAGTCATGGACTCCGCTGCTCCAGACACCGCCCTTCCCGGAGTACACCAGTGGGCACAGCGGCATCTCCACCGCCGCGGCAGTGGTCCTGACGCAGCTGTTCGGCGACAACTTCGCCTTCGCCGATTCCACGGAAGTGGAGTACGGCTTGCCGGTGCGCCGCTATGCCAGCTTCGAACAGGCGGCGTCGGAGGCGGCAATCAGCCGCTTGTATGGTGGCATTCACTTCCGGCGCGCCGTGGAGCAGGGGCAGGTGCAGGGACGGAAGGTCGGTGAGCATGTGGTGGCGCGGGTTCGCACGCATGGCCCGGCCGCGGTGCCTCCTGCCGTCACGGCGGCGCGCTGAACGACACCGTGCGTGTCCACGCGGTCACCCGGACCGCCGCGGCGGCACTGCTCGCAGTCCTGCTGCTCGCGGGGTGTGATCGGGCGCCATCTGCGGCATCGGTGCCCGACACGGCGGTGACGCGGTCGGGACCACCGCTGTTCGACCGGCTCGAGCCGAGAGCCACCGGTGTCACCTTCGCCAACAACCTCCCCGAGGCGCCGGAATTCAACATCCTCAACTACCTCTACTACTACAACGGTGGTGGTGTGGCGGTGGGTGACGTGAACGGCGACAGCCTGCCCGACCTGTACTTCTCGTCCAACATCGACTCGAATCGGTTGTACCTGAACAGGGGCAATTTCACCTTCGAGGATGTCACGGCGAAGGCCGGCGTCGGCGGGCCCCCAGGCTGGAAGACCGGTGTGACGATGGCCGATGTGAATGGCGACGGTCACCTCGACATCTACGTGTCGGCAGTGCGCTACCTGAGCATGCAGGGGCGCAACATGCTGTACATGAACAACGGTGACGGCAGCTTCACCGATCGTGCCGGGCAGTACGGGCTCGCACATGCGGGGTACAGCACGCAGGCCGCGTTCTTCGACTACGACGCGGACGGCGATCTCGACATGCTGCTGCTGAGCCACTCCACCCACACCGAGCGGTCGATCGGGAACGCCACGCGTCGCGACGTGCGCAACGCCACCGCCGGTGGCCGGCTCTATCGCAACGACGGCGCGAAGTTCACCGACGTCAGCGCCGCGGCAGGCATCTTCGGCGGGATCGACGGGTATGGGCTCGGACTGGTGATCAGCGACCTGAATCTCGACGGCTGTCCCGACATCTACGTTGCGAACGACTTTCAGGAACAGGATTTTCTCTACTACAACAGCTGCCGGAAGACCTTCACCGAAAGCATCACCCGCGCCACGGGGCATACCAGCCGGTTTTCGATGGGCGTCGATGCGGCGGATGTGAACAACGATGGTCGCCCCGACCTCGTGGTGGGTGACATGCTACCCGAGCGCGAGGACATCCTGAAGAGCTCCGCCAGCTCGGAGAGCTACAGTCTCTTCAAGCTGCGGGTGCGCGCCGGCTACCATCCGCAGTACGCACGCAACACGCTCCAGCTCAATCGTGGCGGTGGGGAGTTCAGCGAAATCGGCTTCCTCGCCGGCGTGGAGGCCACCGACTGGACCTGGTCACTGCTGTTCGCCGATCTCGACGACGATGGCCTCAAGGACCTGTTCGTGACCAGCGGCATCTTCCGCCGCCCGAACGATCTCGATTACATCAACTACATCGGCGCTGATCAGGTGCAGGCATCGCTGGCCAAGGGTGTCTCGCGCGAGAACATCGCCCTGCTGAAGCAGATGCCGACGGTGCCGGTGATCAATCATGCGTATCGCAACGACGGCAACCTGCGGTTCACCGACATGGCGAGTGCGTGGGGGCTGGCCCGTCCGGGGTACTCCAACGGTGCGGCCTACGCAGACCTCGACAACGATGGTGCGCTCGACCTGATCGTGAACAACTATGACGCGCCCGCTTCGATCTACCGCAATCGTGCGCGGGAGCGCTCACGGAACGGCTGGCTGACGGTGGCGCTGCGCGGAGCGGGGAAGAACACCGCAGGCTTCGGCGCCAAGGTGCGCATCGTGCAGGGCACGCGGCAGCAGTTCCTCGAGCAGAGCCCCACACGCGGCTTCCAGTCGTCGGTGGACCAGCGCCTGCACTTCGGACTCGGCACGGGCACCGCGATCGATTCGCTGATCGTGA
>JANOCB010000108.1:0-14825 GCA_031411975.1 Gemmatimonadaceae bacterium | reverse complement strand
CGCACCGTTCCTGCACGCCAACCTGGCGCACCTGACGGCGAACACGGTGTCGTTCCTGCTGTTCGGCTGGATGGTGATGCTGCGTGACCGCCGCCATTTCGGGGTGGTGACGCTGTTCGCCGTGTTGGGCAGCGGACTGCTGTCGTGGGCGCTCGGCGCACCGGGATCGGTGCACGTCGGCGCGAGCGGGGTGGTGTTCGGCTACTTCGGTTTCCTGCTCCTCGCCGGGTTCTATGCGAGGAGCGCGGGGAGCATTCTGCTCAGTCTGGCGGTGGCGGTGTTATGGGGCGGGACGGTATTTGGTGTCCTGCCAGGCACCCCGGGGGTGAGCTGGCTGGGGCACCTGGGCGGGTTCGTGGGCGGGGTGTTGGCGGCGCGGCGCTATCGGGTGCGGGGGTGAACGGCGACCGTTGCTACGTCGCGGCAGACTCCATCGACACGCAGCATCCCAGATTACCGCACCGCCCCCACGCGCCGTCGTCGAGCGCCCGTCGGATTCTCACCCCCTTATCGTCGACCAGCGTCGAGTCGCCTCGTTGGTATCGCGAAAACGCGTCGTCGAGCGTGGTCGCTTTGCCCGAACTTGCGGCACTCATGAGCGACCGCTGGACCGAACACGTAAGGTAGGCGACGGTCTTTCCTTCGTGCTTGGCCGAGCACCAGAGCCAATCACGCTCGCCTCCTCGCAGCGTGCGAAGGCGATACAGGGGACGAAGGTTGCCCGGCCTGGGCTTCGACGTCAGTGTCCATGACGACCACTTTCCGATCGTCCTGTCCATGGTCCCGTCCCCCGTGTCCGGGGCGGGAGCGTTGACCGCAATGAATTGATAGATGCGTGTGAAGCCGTTGCCTTCAGCTTGTTCGGGGTTGGGGTGCCCGAAAACCTTTTCGCGGCACCCTCGGGCCTGTCCGGATGTAGGCGGCGTGAACATCCCGACGACGACGTCTCGCTGTCCGGTACCTCCCGACGGGAAGTGCAGCATCGCTTCCGGGGCGCGGTAGGTGACTTCGAATGTGTCTGCCAACGCACAGCCCCCTATCCTGAGCACATCCCGGTACTGCGTGTCGTTCTCGTTTTGCAATCGCGAGGCGATCGACTTGAGGGTGTCCGCAAGTTCTGCAAGCAGCAGCTGCTGCGGCGGCGAGTTCCCGTTTTCCAGTGAGCGCCAGCCAACCGGCAGCAGGTTGTCACAGCGGGTGGCAGCGCCATCGACCGGTGCGCATTCGTCCACGGGTGGATCGGTCGCCTGAGCTTGGCCGGGCGACCCACTGGTATGCGTCGAACTCATCTGCACCGAATCCGGTGCAGCACTGTTTCCCGGCTCTGCGCGGCTGCAAGAGACCAGCACCAGCCCAATCGCACATGTCAGCACTCGAGCTCGTAACGGCAGCATCAATTCCTCCTTGGACAGGTGTAACCTCTGAGGAGACTGCGACAGTACTTCAGATGCGGAATGCCACGATGGCATCCTGGCAGCGCGATCGGATCCTAGCCTCGTTCTCGTTCCACCGCAGCGCGCCGCAGAGATGAATGGATCGCCGGAATCCTGCGACCTGCGAGAGATCGAAGAGTACGAGATCCATGGAACCGGACAGATCGTTGAACGCGGCGGCCAGCTGCTTCTTCGCCCCACTGCTGTCTCCTGCCTGCAGCAGCAGGTGCGCTTCAGCAAATCGTGAGTCCCAGGCGAGGGAACTCCCAGCGACACCGTCACGACCGCTCTCCATGCCGCGAATGATTTCGGCCGCAGCAGATGCGTCACCACGTCGCAAGAGTGCGAACGCCCGAAGCAACGGATCCTGCGCTGCCTCCTCATCCGGGCGGATCGCGTGAGGGCAACTCAGCCTCATCCAATCGACAGGATGTGCCCAGCGCCTGAGGACACCTGCTGTTTCCCGCGGCGCATACTGCTCGAGAGTCTCTCGGACGAGCGACACGCGCGCCGAGTCAGACGCAAGGCACGACGCAGTGAACGATGACAAGGCGTAACGGGCATGCGCGATGGCGACGCTTCGAGGCAATCCATCCGGGTTGGTCGGCGTCACGGTGTTCGCGCGGATGAGTAATGATTCGGAGTCCGCGACGCGGCCCATGAGCGCGGCGACACCTGCCATCGTTTCCGCTTCTTTTGGAGCGGCGGTGTCCGAGAATCGCAACAGCTCTAACGAAGCATTCTTCGCGGCCCCAAAGTCAGCCAGCCTCAGCATCACACGCACGCCCGCAACACCGACCGCAATCGTATCACTGCCGGTTCGTGCGAGCCGCCTCGCTGTATGCAGGACGGTCGTGGCCGAGGCCTCACCCTTTGGCGACACGTTCACACCAGCGTATTCGAAGGCGCGAGCCAGAGCGAGCTGTACCTCGAAGGACTCGGGTGCCTGATTGGCGAGCTGCTTGGTCAGTTCGAGAAGGCGAGTGCGTCCGCGACGGACAGCGGTCTGGTATGACACCGGAACACTGTTCACATCGCCACCAATCATCGAGGCTTCGCGAATCGGAAGAACGACGACACTGTCACCGGACAGACTTGGGAGACCGACGAAAGGAGCCTCTGATCCCGTGATCGAAACACCGAGTCGTCGCATGCCGTTCACGGCCAGCGCCACCGTCGGAAGTTCTGCGAAGAGAGACGCCAGATGCGGTGACGGTAGCCTGCGAATGGCCTCTTCGTACGCGCGCACAGTCGTCCAGTGTGCAGCCCGGAAGCGCCAGCGTGTTGGCGAACTCGAATCCCGCACGACCGCGGAATCAACCGAGAGGCAGCGAGCCAGCCCGTACCACGCGGGGAACGTCCCACCCGACAACTGCGTCGCAGTCCGGAGCGGTGCACAGGCATCGCGCACCGGCAAATCCATGCGTGAAGCCAGGCCCTCCGCAAGCAACGCGTCGTGCGGCGAGAGATTCGTCGCCATGGATTTAGCTCGTCGTGCAGCCTCTACCCACGATGCGGGGGCTTTGGGTCGGCGCCAACTGCTGACGATCGCAGACCACAAGACCGCTTGCGGCACCGCATCTGCCCGGGCCGCGTCTGCGAACCGTTGCTCTGCCTCCGCGAGCGACCCGTCCAGCAGAGCGACCCATGCCTGGCCGAACGTTCTCACAGCCGTCACTCGCCGATCACTCACCCACGTAATCGTCTCCGCCGAATCCGGCGACACCACCGTTGCCATCAGCACGCGCGCTGCAAGCATCCGCAACG
Source organism: Gemmatimonadaceae bacterium (assembly GCA_031411975.1). GTDB lineage: Bacteria > Gemmatimonadota > Gemmatimonadetes > Gemmatimonadales > Gemmatimonadaceae > JACMLX01. The sequence goes on along the minus strand of JANOCB010000108.1, from coordinate 11,625 downwards.
AGTCCGGATCCGGCGCGGATGCACTCGCCAGCCGGACCTGCACCCGTCGTGCGCCCGCCAGAGCGACCGACACGCTGGCACCCCCAGGTACCGTCGCAACGCGCAACTCCAGTGGAACGCCTTCCGCGGTCCCGACATCTGCGGTGATGCCATTCCACGCGCGCAACTCCTCGGCGAGCCGGCGCGCGACCGGCGCGCCATCGGCCGTGTCGCCGACGACGCGGATGGCGAACGACGACGCAACGGCGAGTGCCTCTCGTGTGGGCGCAGCGCCCTCTGCCGGCGGCCACCACAGCGCCGTTGCGGATGCGCCGATCGCGAGCAACGCCCCTGCGATCGCAACCGGCTTGGCCCACGCCCGTCGTGTCGGACCACTGGCGCTGGGCACCGTCGTCACGTGCGATGCACTCACACGCCACGAGTTCGACACCGTCGTCCCATCGATCGCCGCCACGAACTCCGCCATGGTGTGAAACCGATCCGCCGGCGTCGGGCTGAGCGCCCGATCGATCGCCGACTCCACCACCGGCGACACACTCGGCCGATGCGTCCGCAGCGGTGCGTGCTGCCCGACGATGCGGAGCGCCCGCAGCCCCTCGGCGTTTGCTGCCGTATGCGCGGGCACGCCGGCCAGCATCTCGTACAACACGAGGGCAAGCGAGTACTGATCGCTCCGCGCGTCGATGTCCTTCTCCGCACAGAGCTGCTCGGGACTCATGTAGAGCAGCGTCCCGACCGCGGTGCCGGTGGACGTCGCGAGGGTCGCCGCCGACGACTCGACGGCACGTGCCACACCGAAGTCGGTCAGCAGCGCGCCATCCGGCGTGAGCAGGATGTTGGCAGGCTTCACGTCGCGGTGGACGATCTCGGCCTGATGGGCGTGCGACAGTGCGGCCGCCACGTCGCGCGTGATGGCGAGCGCGTCGTCCACCGGCAACTGCCTCTCGCGCGTCAGTCGTTCGGCCAGCGACGGACCTCGAGCGAGCGCAATCACGAAGTACGGCGCCCCCTGCCACTCACCGGTGCCGTACACGTGCGCGATGTGCGGATGGTCGAGCCGCGACGTGAGCCGGATTTCGCGTCGGAATCGCTCGCTCACCTGCGAGTCGACGAGCTCCTCGCGCAGCACCTTGATGGCCACGTCGCGACCGAGCACGCGGTCATGCGCCTGGTACACGATCGCGTGTGACCCGCGCCCGAGCTCCGCGACCACGGTGTAGCGATCTTCGATGTCGCAGGGCAGTTCTGGACGCACGTCGTACCTTGGCTGGCGGCTCCCTTATCGTAGGGAGCCGCCCGGCGATATGCCAGCCGCGCCGCTGTACCGCTTCTGGATCAGTATGCGCCGAAGCCGTCGCCGCTACCGGCGCCGTCCCCCTCGCGATCGCCCACCGATCACGATCGGCACGCCGTAGAACCCGGCGTAGAACGGCCGGTAGCCCCAGCCGTACGCACCGAACGGGCTGAACCATGGATCGTAGAATGGGTAGCCGTACCCCATGCCGATGCCCGCACGCAAGCCGCCCCGTCGCGCATCGTCGGTGTCGCGCGGGTTGCCGGTCACCTCGAGCGGGGCGATCGCCACCGACGCGTTGCCGGCGACATCGCGGCACTTCCGGCCCTCCTTCTCGGCCTTGGCCACCAGCTTGCCCCCGTGCCAGAGCTCGAGCGCCTCCTTGGACTTCGACTCGAGTTCCACCTGCTCACGTCCCTCGAGGGTCAGCGGTACATGCTCCGTGCCTTTCTCGACGAAGTACTCGACCGTCACGGCGTTGGGCCCGTCATTCCGGATGACGAAGCGATCGTCGCAGAGCGATCCGAAGGTGAGGTGGGCAATGTCGGCGATCGGGCGGCGCGAGATCTCGGTGACCTGCGCGTGGAGCGCAGAACCGGCGGTGGCGGCGGCGAACAGGGCGGCCGCCATACGGCCATGCAGTTGCGGAACGTTCATCGGACGTACCTCCATGATGGTCTGCGGCGCGCGACTGGCCCACGACGCACGCGCCGGGGGCCAGTGAATCAGACACGCCGCGCGGGCATCGCCCCCACGCATGGATGTCGAACGTGCCAGGCTATGGCCTGATGTTCGCCTTCGCCGCGTCCACGATCGCCTTCACCTCGCGCAGCAGCTGCGGTCCGTTGTAGGGAATGCCATCCTTGATGATCCATTCACTGCCGAGGGTGCGGACTTCCTTGCCCTCGCGCAGCGCGGAGGTGCCGCCGGCGTACAGCACCTTGATGTCCTCGAGCGGGTTGCCGTCCACGACGATCAGGTCGGCCAGCCAGCCCACGCGCACGCGACCGATGCGTGATTCCTCGCCGAGGATCTTCGCATTGTTGCCGGTGCAGTGCTCGATCACCTTGAGCGGGTGAAAGCCGGCTTCGGCATGCAGTTCCATCTCGCGGACGAGTGCATAACCGTAGAGCTCATAGATGAAGCCGGCGTCGTCACCGCAGCCGATCAGGCCACCCTTCCGCTCGAACTTCCGCAGCGCGTCCATCCAGATGCGGTAGTTCTCCTTCCAGTACACCTCGTCGGTGCTGCTCCAGCCGATGAAGTACGACCCGTGGTTGGCGGGATCAGGCTTGAAGTAGTTGGCCAGCGACGGGTGGAGATAGTCCTGGAACCACGGCTGCGTCTGCGCGCGCTGCAGGTCGCGGCTGGCTTCGTAGATGTCCATGGTGGGCACCCATGCCACGTTCGCCTTCACCATCGCCGTCAGCAGCGAATCGAGGATCTGCGGGTCCGCTTCCCTCCAGAGCCGGCCGGCCCAGCGGAATCGGTCGGTTTCGTCGGAGTAGTTGTAGTTGCTCGGAAAGTTCTGGCGCAGGTTCGGAATGGCGGCGTCGGGGATGCCGTACCAGTGCTCGATGCTGGTGGTGCCGAGTCGTACGTCGTCCCAGGCGTTGGTTTCTTCCACGCCGACGTGATGCGCCACACGCAACCCGACCTTCTTCGCCTCGTCCATCATGGCGTTCATGATGTCGCGCTGCAGGCCACCGATCTTGATGCCGTCCACGCCGATCTTCTTCATCTGCTGGACACGCGCGCGGGCTTCGGCAGGCGTGCTCACCGGCACGGCGCGATCGAAGAACGGATAGATGAACATGCGCGGCGCGACGATTTCGCCGCGCGCCGATCGGCCGCGCATGGCGATGCTGCCGTTCTCCTCTTCGGCGCCGACTTCGCGCACGGTGGTCACACCGTTGGCGAGCCAGATCTTGTTGTTGTAGTCGAACCCGCCCATGGATTGACCGGCGCGGTTGGACTGGATGTGCGCGTGGGCGTTGATCAGGCCGGGCAGGACGTACTTGCCCGTGGCGTCGATCTCGGCGTCGGCGGCTGGACGCTTGCTGCGACCGGCCTTGAGCGCGACGGGATCGAGCGAGACCACCTCGGTGATGACGTTCCCCTCGACGATGATGTCCATCGGGCCACGCGTGGGCGTGCCGTTGCCGTCGATGACCAGGGCATTGCGGATGGCCAGTCGCTTGACGCGCTGGCCGTGCGACACGCCGGTGGTTGGGCTGGGCTGGGCGGCGAGGGTGCTGGCAGCGAGGGCCATCAGGACGAGCGGTCGTACTCGGGACATCGGGGCTCCGGGGTGGGCTGGGGTCAGAGAGACCATGCCTCCCTGAACGCGCTCGCGCCAGCGGGTGCTGCATTCCCGGGCGAACGCAGAGACGACAGCCACGGAATGGCATCGGCGCACGACGGAACTGCGGAACTACGAAACGCAGAACTGAACAGCCGCAGAACGGCCTTGCCGAGGGGGACTTTCGCGTGACCTGCCTCCGTGCTGCGAGAAGGCCCCGTCTCGTGATGGGAACTGCACGTGCCCTTACAATTCCCGAAAATTCCGCCCATATGCGACAGAGGCCCCGAGGGTCACATCGGAGCCCCTCGCCGTTTCGCGGCTGTTCGGTTTTGCGTTCCAGCAGTTCCGTGGTTGCCGTTCACCACGCACGAATCCGGTTATCGATTCGGCAACGACTCGGAGTCGAGGATCGGGTTCGGACTCAGAGTGCTTAATGATTTCGTAATCTTCAGCTTTGGCCCATGACGGAGGTATGAATGGCCGCCGCACACCCCCTGGTAAAGCTCCGAGCGCTGTGTCTGGCGTTTCCCGGCGCGGTGGAGAAGGAGGCGTGGGGAGAGCCTACCTTCCGAGCTCCGAAGATCTTCGCGATGTACGCCGGCGCCCAGAACCATCACGGTGCCGGGCGCCCGGGGGTGTGGATCAAGGCGATGCCGGCCAATCAGACGCTGGTGATCGAGTCCGATCCCGATCGCTATTTCAAGCCGCCGTATGTCGGTCCGTCAGGGTGGATCGGCGTCTGGCTCGACAAGCGTCCACCATGGAAGGACATTGCCGCGCTGCTCGAGGACGGCTACCGCCAGGTGGCGTCAAAGAAGCTGCTGCTGGAGTTCGACGCGCGCACCTCGCCACAGGCACGTTAGCGGCACTGCGCGGGACAGCGGTGCGGGGCGGGAACTGCACCAGCAAATCGCGGAACGGAACGGCCGCAGCACGGCCACTGCGACCTGCTGAACCGCTGAACTGCTTCATCGCGAAACCGCGACGGCCCGCGACACGACAAGGAGTTCAGCCTTTCAGCGGTTGCCGTTCCGCGGCTGTTCAGTTCTGCGTTTCGCCGTTTGCCGTTGCAGTTGCTTTCAAGGCACCGGACGACGCTTCGGCGCTGGGGTAGTGCCGTTGGCGTGGAGCAGATTCACGAACAGTCGCGCCGCGCCGGGCACGCCGGCCGGCAACTGCCGGAAGAGTGCCAGCGTCGTGAACACGTACGTGCCCTTCCCGAGTTTCGCCGTGAGAATCGCGTTGCGGTTCTCGGGCTCGCCGGGATCGTTCATGCCGAGCACGGTCGTATACGCCGAGTCGGCCGTGGTGGGCATGTAGGTGGAGCGTTCCTGCACCCAGCCGTTCCAGTCGGCCGGCTCGATGCGATTCGGGGACGTGAGCAGGCGGCTGCCTGCGCTCAGCGTGCGGACCGCCGCGTCCTCCTCCGTGACGCGCGCGGCGGGTCGCGCGAACGTCATCGGAAACGGCGCCATGCCCGGCCTGGCGATGTCGGTCTGCTGGTATTGCACGATCATCGTGCCGCCACTCCGAACCCACGCCTGCAGCAGCGGCATGCGAGCGGCGATGGCGGGCTGCGCCTCGAACGCGCGCGGACCGACCACGATCACCTTGTAGCGGGCCAGCACACTTTCCGTGATCGACGTCGCCATCACCGGCTCCACCTGTGCTCCGAGTTGCGCCAGCATCGGCCCGACGTTGTCGGCCAGTCCGGTGATGTAGCCGATCGGGCCCACGGGCATTCCGGCCGTCTCCACGGCCTCGACGGCAACCGCAGCGGGACGATACAGGTGCTGCGGCCGGATGTGCTCGTACTCGACGCGCTGGTAGCCCGTCGCGAATGTCGTCGCCTTGTCCGCGACCATCGCCACCGCGTTCGCACTCAGCACGACGCGGCCTCGCGGCAGTGTGCCGCGCACACGGAACGGCACCGTGATCTCGTCACCGGCCTTGAGCGACACGGTGCGCGCGACACTGTCGGCGCTCAGACCGCGCGGCGTGAGCAGGCGCACCGTCACCGGTCCATCCACCGATCCGTTGGCCGTGATGCGCACCACCACCGTGCGATCGACCGGTGCGTTGGCCCGCACGAAGCTCGTCGGTCCGCCATCGATCGTGACGGTGACCCGCGGCGCGAACATCACCGGTGAGTCGAGCTGTCCGCGCACCTCGTCGATGCGGCGATACACGATCGGCGCCGAGAGCTGCACTGGGATGCCATCCACCAGCGCCGGCACCGACGCGTCGGGGCGCTGGCTGCGGGCCTCGTCGTCGATCACCGAAGCCGGCTCGACGAACATGTCGCCGCGACGTGCCACCGGGTCCACCACGGCGTTGCCGAGCGTGGCGATGGCCTCGTCCGCATGCCGCCGAATCCACCACGGCGCCGTGCGCGGATACGACGGCAGGGGCAGCGTGGTGACGTACGCCTCACCCGGCGCGATGCTGTCGGTCGGCGCCTTCGACGCAGCACTCGGCGTGAACACCGACACTCGCGCCACACGACTCCCGCGATTCGTCACCCGCAGCGTCATCGTCGCCGTGTCACCCTCGGCGATGATCCCGCGATTCACCGTCGCCTCGAGCAGCAGCCCGCTCGCCGCCGCACCGAGCTCCTGCAGCTGCGTGAAGGTGCGTGCCGCACTCATCATCAGGTCGGCGTCGGACTGCGTGACGTTGACCGGCAGGGGATCAGTGCCACGGCAGGCACCGCTGCGATCGGCCACACCCCGCGTGCACCAGCGATCGAGCAGGTGACGGGCCCTGTCCATGAGCGGGAGCGCGTTGCCGGGCGACCGCAGGTCCACCTGCAGGCGCAGTGCATCCAGCGCGCGCGTGAGGCTGTCGAACACTGGCTTCTGCGCGGCAGGCATGCTGCCGGCAAAGCGGTTGATCGATGCGTCGATGCCTTCGAACATCGACGTTTCCCTGTCGGCAGCGGTCGCCTCGTTCACACGCGACGCTTCACGACGCACGTAGTCCATCTGCGAGCCACGCGGCTGCGGCACTCCGAAGCCCTGACTGCGATGCTGGCTGCGGCTCTGCCCGGCGATCTCACCCAGGCCCTGCCCGCGGACTGCGTCGTACCCGCCCACATCCATCTTCAGCGTCGCGCCCGCTGCATTGAAGCGTGCCGCGCGATAGAACTTCGACACGGTCCACGGTGCGCCGTACACCGCCACCGGGAATCGGATGGTGTCCATGCTCGCCTCGTACGCCTCCTTCGCGAGCATGCCCGACACCTGATGGTGCCCATGCCCATCGCGCGACGTGCCACTGAACACCGCGACGATGACCTGCGGGCGGAAGGCCCTCACGATCCGCACCACGTCGCCGAACACCGAATCCTTCGGCCAGTGCCTGTACGTCTCTTCCGGTGTCTTCGAAAAGCCGAAGTCGTAGGCGCGTGTGAAGAACTGCCGCGCGCCGTCAGTGCGCCGCGCCGCCAGCAACTCCTCGGTGCGGATCGCACCAAGCCCTTCACCCAGTTCGTTGCCGATTGCATTCTGTCCGCCGTCGCCGCGCGTGAGCGACAGGTACGCCGCGTCCACCTTCGCGCCACGTGCGAGCCATGCGAGCAGGTTCGTGTCTTCGTCATCGGGGTGCGCACCGATCATCAGCACACGGCCGGTGGTACCGAGCGCGCTGGTGAGATCATTGATGTCGGCGGCACCCTGCTGGGCGGTGGCAAGGGATGGCGTCGCGGCGGCGAGCAGGGCGACGGTGGCAGAACGGAAGAGATGGCGCACGGTGATCCGCTTGGGACGGTGTGTGATCGTCGGTCGTGCAAACGCGAAGGAGTGTTGCACATCGGCGCGCCCGTCGGTGATGCGTGACGGGCGCGCCGAGTCGTACTGTCTTCCAGACCCGTGCGTCAGCGTGCGGCCGACACCTTCCTGCCCTTCGATGCTGATGGCGCAGGCAGGGGAGCCAGTGCCTCGGCGATGATGCGCGCCTGATCGGCCTTGTGCGACGCCTCGTACCCTTCAGCCGGGCTCGCGCGTTCCGGGCGACCGGCATAGCGGAGCGTGAGCACCGTGCCGGTGGCCATGCGAAGCCGGGGCTCGGCAAACGTCCACGCCCCCATGTTCTTCGGCTCTTCCTGCGTCCACACCACTTCGGTGAGGTTCGGATAACGGTCGATCACGGCACCGATCTCCGTGTTGGGCCACGGATACAGCTCCTCGATGCGCACCAGCGCAACATGTTCACCTGGGTTCGCGGCACGGATCTCGTGGTAGATCTTGCCGGTGCAGAGGACGAGGCGCGTGATCTTCGCTTCGCGGCCCTTCGTGGCCGCATCGTCGATGACTGACTGGAACTGTGCATCCGACAGGTCGGCGATTCCGCTCATCGCGTCGGGCAGACGCAGCATCGACTTCGGCTGCATCAGCACCATGGGACGACGCGACGTGCGCAGCGCCTGGCGACGGAGCAGGTGGAAATACTGCGCCGGCGTTGAAGGGTACGCGACGGTCATGTTCTCTTCCGCACACTGCTGCAGGAAGCGCTCGAGTCGTGCCGACGAGTGCTCCGGGCCCTGCCCTTCGTACCCGTGCGGCAGCAGCAGCGTGAGCCCCGAATCCTGCTGCCACTTGGCGCGATCAGCCACCAGGAACTGATCGATGATCGGTGCGGCGACGTTGGCGAAGTCACCGAACTGCGCTTCCCAGCAGACCAGCGTGTCGGGTGCGGCGGTGCTGAAGCCGTACTCGAAGCCCATCACCGCCGTTTCGGAGAGCGGGCTGTTGGCGATTTCCATCGTCGCCTTCGCGCCCGGCACATGCTGCAGCGCCGTGTACTTCCTGCCAGTGTTCGCATCGTTCAGCACCGCCTGCCGATGGCTGAACGTGCCGCGCTCCACATCCTGACCGGTGAGGCGCACATGCACCCCGTCCTGGATCAGCGAGCCGAACGCCAGTGCTTCGGCGTGGCCCCAGTCGATCGCCTGCTCGATCCCCTCGCGGCGACGCTCCAGCGTCTTGGCCAGGCGCGGATTCACCACCAGATCCTTCGGCCAGTCGAGCAGGGCCTCGTTCAGCGCCCGCAGACGGTCGGCCGGGACACGCGTGTCGATGGGCGCCGGTGCCGGCGGATCGAGGAGAAGTTCGTCGTGCGAATCTTCCTGCTTGCGCACCTGATCGAAGATGCCTTCGAGCTGCTTCGCGAACTCGGCATCGATCGCATCGACGTCGGCCTTCGTCAGCACCCCTTCCTTCACGAGGCGCGCGCCCCACACCTGACGCGGTGTCGGGTGCGCCTTGATGCGCGCGTAGAGCTCCGGCTGCGTGAAGAGCGGCTCGTCGGTCTCGTTGTGCCCCCAGCGACGGTAGCCCACGAGGTCGATCAGGAAGTCCTTGCCGAAGCGGGTGCGATAGGCGATCGCGATGCGCACGGCCATCACGCAGGCTTCGGCATCATCGGCATTCACGTGCACGATCGGCACGTCGAAGCCCTTGGCCAGGTCCGATGCGTAGTGCGTGCTGCGCGCGTCGATCGGGTCGGTGGTGAAGCCGACCTGGTTGTTGGCGATGATGTGCAGCGTGCCGCCGATCTCGAAGCCGCGGAGGCGGCTCATGTTGAACGTCTCGGCCACGACGCCTTCACCGATGAACGCAGCATCGCCGTGCACGCAGATCGTCAGCACCGACGTGCGATCGCGCTCGGCGCTGGTGCCACCGGCGCGCTGCCGTGCGCGCGCGACACCGTTGATCACCGGGTTCGCAAACTCGAGATGGCTCGGGTTCGGCACCAGCGTGAGATCGACCGTGGCACCCGTGGGCAGCGTCCGCGAGCCTTCGAAGCCCATGTGATACTTCACGTCGCCCGTTTCACTGTCCAGCGCGGCACCGTGACGGCCCTCGAATTCGGAGAACAGCGCCTCGTACGGCTTGCCCATGAAGTTCGTCAGTACGTTGAGACGGCCGCGATGTGCCATGCCCACGACGACCGACGTGGTGCCATGCTGCGACGCTTCGGCGATGGCCGTGTCGAGCATCGGCACCATCGCATCGGTGCCTTCGATGCTGAAGCGCTTCTTGCCCTGATAGGCGCGGCCAAGGAAGCGCTCGAGCCCATCGACCTGTGTGAGGCGCTTGAGCACCGCCACCTTCTCCGCGGCGGTGAGCTGCCGGGTGAGCTGCTCCTCGCGCAGGATCGTGCGGAACCAGAGGCGTTCCGTTTCGTCGGGCAGGTGCATCACTTCGAGTGCGAGGCGCGACGAATACCGGCGGCGGAGCATCGCGATCACATCAGCGGCCGTCCGGAACCGCGGGTCGCTGTAGCCCAGCGACGACGCCGGCACGCGCGTGAGATCGTCGGCCGTGATCTTGTGATATTCGGGGGTCAGCTCGGCCGCACCCAACGGCGACGTGCCGAGGGGATCGAGCGGCACCGCGAGGTGCCCGAAGATCCGGATGTTCTGGGCCAGCGAGGCTGCCGCCGCGGCGAGGCGGGGCATCTCGGGATCGCCGGCCGCTGCCGTGGCGACGGTGGCGCTGGTGCCCCCGCCAAACTGCGCGGCGAGGCGGAAGAACTGTCGCCAGGACTCGTCCACGGAGGACGGGTCGGCTCGGTAGGCCTCGAACTGCTCGGCGATGTAGCCGTCGTTGAAGGCACTGGTCGTGATCGTGGTGTCAGCCATGTGCCAAATCTATTGTCCCTTCCCCCCGGATTGTCCCCGCGTCGTACCGGGCGTCTGCTCCCCGACCACGCATTCGGCTCGGCGGATCGTCCGAACCAAGCTCGGCTGTAGCAAGGAGTCCACAGGTGCAGTGTGGCGAACACATCCGAAAAAGGTAACATCTCCGATCCCGGAATCTTCGGAAGCGTGTAACACACTCTGCTGCATACAGTTAGCTGAAAACATCGTCGGACGATTCGACGCCGGAATCGACTGACTGTCACTGGTACGAGGCGTGCCCTTGATGAGATCGCTGCCGGTCCGGGACGCTCCCGTCGCCGCACGGTTTCCTCGTCAGGAGTCTTCAGCTATGCGCAACCTTCGCCGCTCGATCGCATCCGCCCTGTTCATCGTGACGGCGCCGGCTTCGCTCGCCGCGCAGGCCTTCGCCGGCACCGGCATCGCGAGCAACGTGTCGGGTGGGCTGGACAGCCGGTGGGAGATCAGCTGCCGGGCCTTGAATGTCTCGCAGCTCGCGGCGGCACCGTGCAACAGCACGACCGCATCACCGTTCACGCAAGCGTCCGTGATCACCGCAACCCCGGGCGGCTGGGCGGCGGTTCCACTGGGGCCCAATGGCGTCCGCTACATCGGCGCGCTGCCCAGCGGCTCGGTCGGCAACTCGATCGGTGAGAATGCCGCGTATGAGTACACCTTCCGGACGACCTTCTTCATCGACGCTGGCGACCTGTCGGGCGCACAACTGGAACTGAATCCACTGCGCATCGACAACTACTGGGTGGGCTTCACCCTGAACGGTGGTGCACTGCAGACGGGTGCGATCACGCCGACGCCGCTGCCGCCGAACGGGGGCAACTGGACCACCCCGTTCTCGATGATCATCGCCTCGGGCTTCGTCGCTGGTGTGAACACGCTCGAGATCAAGCTGTCGGGCAACGGCCAGACGGATGGCCTGCTGCTGGATGGTCGCGTGAACGTGGTGCCCGAGCCGTCGACGTATGCGCTGATGGCCACTGGTCTCGTCGGCCTGGTCGGTGTGGCTCGTCGCCGGCGGAACGTGTCGGCGTAAGTCGCCATGTGTCGGCGCCTGACGGCACGACGCTGCCGTCGCGGGTGAGGACAACCATCCGATCGATCCCGAACCCGATGACTCTGATCAACTGAGTCGTCGGGTTCGTGCGTCATGGCAGCGAAACCGGAACCACGCGGCGCCGCGGCCTCTTGAATGGGTATGGCATCCAAGCGTCCGAATCGAGCGCGACCGCCCTCCGAGCGCCCCAGCAAGGACTGTCTGGCCTGTGGCCGGCCTTTTGCTTGGCGGAAGAAGTGGGAGCGGGACTGGGAGAACGTGAAGTACTGCTCGGATCGGTGCCGGAGCAGCGG
>JANOCB010000107.1:0-3532 GCA_031411975.1 Gemmatimonadaceae bacterium | reverse complement strand
GAGAACGAAAGAGAACGGGGGGAACAGCGTCAGGACGACGCCGTTCCCCCTCCTTTGTGTTTTGCCTCCGTGCCGCCGCGACTCCGTGTGAGCGGCAGTTTCGCGCCTGTAGGAAAGGAAGAGTCCGGTGATCTGGCGGGTGCGGTGCGTCGATACCTGTGACGGAGCGTGTCCGGTGAGCGGCGCGCGATACCGTCCGTCATCCGTCCCCGCTCGCATGCAGAAACTGCTCAAGATCTTCGGTGCCCGGAGCGCCGACGCACCGACGCCGCCGTCGGTGCCGGAGCCATCGGCTCGTCAGACTGCCGAGCATCCGCTGCCGGTGTGGACACCATCGTCGAGTCCGTCTGTAGCGTCGGTGCCCGCCGTACCGTCGCCCTCTCCTGATGCACTGACGCCCGTGCTCGACACGTTGGGCGCGCTGCTGCAATGCTGGGCTCGGCATCCGGTGCTGCTGCCGGGCGAGGATCGGGCCGAGGCGGAGCGGACCGTGATGGAGTGGCAGCGGCACGCGACGCTTGGCACTCCGATCCCCGGTGTGCATGCGCCGGACGCGGTGGCCGGTCCGGTGTATGGCCGCGACTGGTCGGCGCTGGTCTCGCTGAGCAGCACACGCCGACGTGCCGAGTCGATGACCGTTGGCGAACATCTTGGTGACTTGCAGCGAGTCGTCTGGGATACTGTATCGTCACTGGCTCGTGTTGCTGGCGATGATGTCGCGACAGATCGTTCGGTGAACGCACAGCTGGAGGCGTTGCGTGCATCGGCACAGCGGGGCGATCCGGCGGCGGTGATGCGGGATCTGCCGGCTGCACTGGCGGTGATCACCAAAGCGCTCGCACTGCGCCAGAGTCGAGCCGCGCGCGAGAATATGATGATGGCCGAGCGAGTGGAGTCGCTGGGAAGGGCGCTGTCGGATGCGGAGGACAGTGCGCGGACCGATCCGTTGACCGGGGCTGGGAACCGGCTGCGGTACACCGAGGCATGTGAGCGGGCGCTGGCCCTGATGACGCTGACCGGCGCGCCGTCATCGCTGCTGGCGATCGATCTGGATGGCCTGAAGCTGATCAACGATGCGTTCGGGCATCCGGCGGGCGACCTGGCGATCGCCTCGGTGGCGAAGGCGTGCTGGACGGTGTGCACGCGACCCACGGACGTGGTGTGCCGGATCGGCGGTGACGAGTTCGCGGTGGTGATGACGAACACCAACGTCACGGCTGCCGCCTCGCTGGCCGATCGTCTCGAGCAGCGACTGCAGGAGCGTTCGGTGATGCTGGCCGAGGGGGTGCAGCGGATCGTGACGGCCTCGATCGGGTTCGCCGCGGCGCAGCCTGGCGAGGGGGTCGAGGCGTGGACGTCGCGCGCGGATCGTCGGCTGTACGACGTCAAGAAATCCCGAACGGCTTGAGGACGCTGCGACGCCGGCGGCAACGGCAACTCCACTCACACGGAGGCGCGGGAGCGCGGGAGCGCGGAGGGACGGCTGGGGGAGCTGCGCGCGTCGGGCGAGGCTCGCGCGGTCCTGAGCATCGCCAAACTCTTTTCACGCAGAGGAGCGATGCAGCGGAGATGCGGAGAAAAAAGCTGTGGAAATGCGTCTCCGAGACGCTGTTCCCCCAGCCATCGCAGTGTCTCCCGTCCTCCGTGCCGCCGCGCCTCCGCGTGAGTGGAGTTCGCAGTTGCCCGTGCCGCGTTCGTTACTCTGCGTTTCTGCGTGAGGAGAGTTGCAGCTTAAGCCAGCATGAAACGTCAGCCGCCGGTGCGCGCGGGCAGCGCAGGCACCGGGAAGTCGCCATGCGGTTCGGCGGACCCCTTGTGGCACATGGCGCAGGTGGCCTTGTCGTAATCGGCGTCGAGTTCCTTCACGCGCGACAGTGAGCGGTTGTTGATGTAGTCCTGCATGACCTGCATCTGCCGCGCGATCTTCTTGTTCTTCTTGCTGTCGTCGGCAAAGTTGCCGGCCACGTGGCAGTTGGTGCAGGTCCAGCCGAGGCCTCGGCCGTACTGGCCGTCCATGAGGGCGAGGAATTCGCCGGCGGGCATGTCTTTCAGGTTCTTGACGTTCTGGAAGACGTCGCCCGCCCGCTCGTTTTCGCGGCCGGCGATCGTCTTGAGGATCGAGTCCACGGTGGCGCGGCGGACGGTGTCCTGCTGCCACGGGTTGGGTGGCACACGGCGACGTGGTGCTGCGCCTGGTGCGGCTGCACCGGCCTGTGCGACGGCGGGGCCGGCGGCCGGTGCCGGGGCTGCTGCGGGCTTCGCGCCGCGTGAACAGGCAATGGCGACGAACGTGAGGGCTGCGACGAGAACGGGAGTGCGCATGAACGAATCTGGTGAGGCTGAGTGAATGCTGCGATCGCGATATGGTACGCTCGTCGTCCGCCGTGCGCTGGCATCAGACCGGCAGCGGCGGGCCTAGCAGCTCCATGCCGTGCGCACGCCAGAGCGCAGGGTCCTGAGCTGGCATGGCGTTCGTGCCGCTGACCTTCCGGAAGAACGACTCCATCTCGCCGGGCGGCGTGAAGGTGATGAGCATCCGTCCCATCGTCGTGCCGGTGTAGGCCCACACGTGTGGCGTCAGGCGTGGTGCCAGGATGCAGTCGCCCGCTTTCAGGTCGAAGCGCTCCTCGCCGATGACGATCGAGTACTCGCCTTCCACGACGGCGAACAACTCATCCTGTGCCAGGTGACGGTGCTTCGCGGGGCCACCCCGGGCGCGATTCGTGTTTTCGATGACCAGCATCGCCCCGGCTGAATCGGCACTCGTCACCTTGAAGTCGATGGTGCTGATGCCGAGTGTCTTGTGGGTGCCTTCGCGATCCTGACCCGCGCGCACGACGACGGGATCGGCCGACGCACGGTGTTGCGGCAGCTGGTGCAGCGAGAGCGGCAGGGCGGCACAGGCGAGTCCCAGAAAATCGCGGCGATCGATGGGCGGCATAGTGCGATCCGGTGGCGGGGAGCGGCGCGTGCGGAAGTGCCCAAGATGCCTCGGTGCGCGGGCGCCAGCCACGACTCACAGCTTGTGCGTCGACAGCAGCAGGCTCGTCTCGGAGTTGGCGATGCCCTTGATGGTGCGGATGCTGCGCAGGGCGGCGTCGAAGGTCTCGAGCGAATCGGTGCCGAGTTCGGCGACGATGTCCCAGCGTCCGTTCGTGGAGTGGACGGCGCGCACTTCGGGATAGCCGCGAAGTGCGGCGATGATGGCGTCGGAGCGGTCGCCTTCGACGGCGATCATCATCCAGGCGCGGACGCGATGGGCGGCGGCTTCGGAGGTGGTCCGGACGGTGAAGCCGAGGAGGACGCGTTGCTCGACGAGGCGGTCGATGCGGTTCTGGATGGTAGCTCGCGAGACTTTGAGCTCCTTGGCGAGCTGGGCGACGGAGATGCGGGCGTTTTCGCGGAGTCGGGAGATCAGGCGTTGGTCGAGGGCGTCCATGGGGGTGGGGGCAGGGGGGACTCGGACAGGGGACTCTCCCGGGGGGACTCTCTCGGGGGGACTCGGAGTCCCGACCAGGGTCGGGACTCCGAG
>JANOCB010000106.1:0-4942 GCA_031411975.1 Gemmatimonadaceae bacterium | reverse complement strand
ATTCGCTCCGCCAAAGCCTGGCACGAGGCCATGAATCAGTTTGCGATCGTCTATGGCGACCGCTTTACGAAACGCACCGCGTAACCTCACCCCTCATACACAATATTCCTGACACGTCCCTTATGCTCCGCGCCCTCCGGTCGTCCTCCGCGCACCCCGCGTTCTGCTGTTCCCGCACGCCCCGTCACAATCGCTAGATTGCCCGGGAGGTGATGTGCGTCGGCCGGGTGATCGCGAGACAGGTCCGCAAGGATGGCTGCTCGAGGAAAGTCCGGGCTCCGGAGGGCAGGCTGCCAGGTAACACCTGGGCGTGCGGCGACGGTGGATCGTCGTCGTGCGACGGAAAGTGCCACAGAAAATACACCGCCGTCGGCCGGCATTCGTGCCGGATCGGGTAAGGGTGAAAAGGTGCGGTAAGAGCGCACCGCGTCACCGGCAACGGTGATGGCAGGGTAAACCCCAGCTGGAGCAAGGCCAAATAAGCGGCGAGGAACGGCCCGTTCCGACAAAGACGACGCGGGTAGGCTGCTGGAGCGTGCAGGTGACTGTACGCCGAGAGGAATGATCATCCATCACGTTCGCGTGATGACAAAACCCGGCTTACAGGCCGGCGCGCGTCACCTGCCTTACCCGATCGCTTCCTGTTTTCAAGACACCTTCGTGGCTATTGAGTCCCTCGTGCCCTCGGCGCGGCGTGTCGTCCGATGTGCGTCATGGCTCGTGTGTGCGAGTGCGACGGTCGTGCTGTCATCGCGCCTGTCGGCGCAGGCAGGGTCCGGCGCCGTGCGGTATCGTGTGACGTCCACATCGGTGCTGTCGCTGGACCGGGCGCCCGAACCGGCACTGGTCGACACGGTGCAGACCACGTCGCTGCTCGACATTGCGACGTCGTCCGGGGTCGACACGATTGCCACGCTGTCGGTGGATTCATTGCAGCAGACGTCCACCGGGATGGTCCGTCGCGCAGCCGATGCCTTTTCGCGCGGCATCAGTGTGTCGGCGCTGCTGCAGAACGGACGTCCGCGGATGACGGGTGACAGCGCGTCGGCGTGTGTGGCGGAGCGGCCACTGGCGGGGTTGCTGCCTGAGTTGCTGCCGATGTTGCCGACACCATTGCGAGCCGAGCAGCAGTGGAGCGACACGCTGACGGTGACCACATGCCGGAGCGGCCTGGCGGTGACGACCGTGACGATCGTCAACTATCGCACGCTGACCGGCATGGATACCTCGACCGTGCTGCTCGAGCGTCGCGCGTTGATCCGCGCAAATGGCAGTGCGACGATCCGGGCGCAGACGGTGACACTGACGGGTGTCGGGACGAGTGAGTCGCTGGGGGTCGTGCTGATCGCCTCACGTCGCCTGCAATCGCTTCGCGGGACGCAGACGCTCGAGTTCCAGATCACCAACGGTCAGCAGACGCGTCGGATGGTGCAGCAGATCACTGACACCGTCTCGCTCATTCCCTGACCTGTTCGCACAGGGGCACAGAGGGCACAGGAACGACAGCGCGAACATGCAAGGGAACTTGGTGTGTGGAACGCTGTTCTTTCAAGCTTGCGATGTTCGATTCAGACACCACCGACCTGTCGCTCGGGCACAGCCCCCCCGTGCCCTCCGTGCCCCCGTGCGAGCCTGCTGTTGCCGTATTCCGCAGATCCGCGACGCCGCGCGCGCAAGTGTCGGACTGATCAGTCGGTGAGACGCAGCGGCATCAGGATCGTGAGGTACGTCGCCGGATCCGACCAGCCTTCGGGCTCGACGGTTGCGGCGCGTTCCGGCGCCTTGAAGGTGAGTTTCACCTCGGGCGTCGGGATGTACTTCAGGATCTCGAGCAGGTAGGCCCCGTTGAAGCCGATGTCCATCGGATCGCCTTCGTAGCGCACGGCGATTTCGTCCTGGCCGTCACCAAGGTCCGGGGTGGTGACCTGGAAGCGGAGGATGCCGGCGTTGAACGAGAGCTTGATGCGGTGTGTCTGGTCGGAGGCCACGGTCGCCATGCGTCGGAGCGCCGACTGGAGGGCATCCTTGTCGGCGATGGCGAAGCGATCGTTGTCCTTCGGGATCACCTGCTCGTAGTTCGGATACGGCCCTTCGATGAGGCGGGTGTAGATCGTGGTGAAGGGGCTCTTGAAGGCGAGGTGGTTGTCTCCGCGCGCGACTTCCAGTTCCTCCTCGTCGGGGAAGAGCTTGCTCACCTGATCCAGCGCCTTCGGCATCACGATCAGGTCACTCGCCTGTCCACCGTGGCCGCTGACGGCGACGTCCATCTTCGCGAGCCGGTGCCCGTTGGTGGCGACCATGCGCATGAAGTCGGGCTTCAGCTCCCAGAGCACACCGTTGAGAATCGGGCGGCTTTCCTCGGTGCTGACGGCGTAGGAGGTATGCCGGATCAGCTTGCGCACGTCGGCCGATTTCACGCGCCATCCGTCACCGAACTTGATGGCGGGGAACTGCGGGAAATCGTCCTTGGGCAGCCCGTTGAGCTTGAACTTCGATCGACCGCACTCGAGGCTCACTTTCTGTTCGCCGATGGCCTCGATCTTCACCGGGTAGTGCGGCAGCTCGCGGGCGAGCTCCTGCAGCTTCTTGGCGGGAATGGTGATGCCACCGGCGCGCTCGACGTCGGCGTGCACTTCGTGACTGACGTGGATGTCGAGATCCGTACCCGAGAAGCGAATGCCCTGATCGGTGGTCTCGACCAGGATGTTCGCGAGCACGGGCAACGTCGTCTTGCCGGGGATGCTGGCAGCGACCGCCGCCAGGCCTTCCTGGAGTTTCTCACGCGCGATCGTGAATCGCATCAGCTCCTCGGAGTGCGCCGAGTCGGTGCCGGGCGAACGCCCTGTCTGGCAACCGAACCGGTGATCTGAACCGCGAAATGCCGTTCAGTGTGGACGCTCTGCTGTAATACTGTTCTATACATCTTTCACAGTCGTAGCAGTAGAGCGGCGGCGAACTGTGGAAGAACGCCGGAAACTACGCGCTGGCAAGGGTTTCGCCAAGTTACAGCGCTGTGGAACAGCGGGTACAACGTCATCACTTTTCCTCACGGATGTGCATTTCCGTGCGGCGCCGGGCGCTTTTCGTGGATTGGTGGTGGACAGGTGTGGATCATTCGCCGGTTTCCAACAGCCGCCGGACCTTTTCCACACGCGACGCGAAGGTGATGTCGTCCTTCGAGGCCTGCTCGGCCCGGTCCAGCGAATGGATGACGGTGGAGTGGTCGCGTCCGCCGAAGGCGTTGCCGATTTCGACGAGCTGGAGCGCCAGCAGCTCGCGGCAGAGGAGCATCGCGACCTGACGGGGCACGGTCAGCATCTTGGTGCGGGTCTTCGATTTGAGCCCTTCGGAGGTGACGCCCCATTCCCGGGCCACGGCGGCCTGAATGGCGGCCACCGAGATGCCGACAGGGGCAGGCGTACCCCCATCGCTGCGGAAGCGGTCACGGAGCGCCTCACGGGCCAGCTCGACGGTGATGTCGGCATGCTTGAGCGAGGCGTACGCCAGCAGCTTGATGATCGCCCCCTCGAGTTCGCGCACGTTCGAGCGGACGTTGTCGGCGATGACCTGGATGACGTCGTCGGGGATCGTCAGCTCGAGGTGATCGAGCTCCGCCTTGCGACGGAGGATGGCCACCCGATGCTCCACGTCCGGCAACGCGATGTCGGCGACCATGCCCCACTGGAACCGGCTGACCAGTCGCGCCTCGAGGCCCGGGATCTCCGACGGGGGCCGGTCGGAGGTCAGGATGATCTGCCGGCCGGCTTCGTAGATCGCGTTGAAGGTGTGGAAGAACTCTTCCTGCGTGGCTTCCTTGCCCTTCAGGAACTGGACGTCGTCCACGAGCAGCAGGTCGGTCTCGCGGTAGCGGCGGCGGAACTCCTGCGTGGTGCGGCTCTGGATGCTGCCGACCAGCTCGTTGGTGAACTGTTCGGTACCGACGAACGTGATCCGCGTGCCGGGGTCGCGCTTGAGCAATTCATGCGCGACGGCCTGCATGAGGTGCGTCTTGCCGAGTCCCGTGTCGCCATACAGGAACAGCGGATTGTAGAGCTTGCCGGGCGCCTGTGCCGCAGCGATGGCGGCGGCAGCGGCCAGCTCGTTGCTCTTGCCGACGACGAAGTGTTCGAACGTGTATCGCTCGGAGAGCGGCGCGAACGAGGGATTGTTCGCGATGGGCTGCCGCACCGGCGTGTCGATGGGTGCGACGAAGAGATCCATCTGCGGTTTCGCGCGCGCCGACTCATGCACGACGAACTGCACCTGCAGCGGATGACCCAGCGCGACGGCGGCGAAACTGGACAGCAGTCCGGAGTGTTTCGACTCGTTCCAGTCGGCGGCGAACTGATCGGGCACACCGACGGTGAGCGCCCGCTCGTCGACACGCAGCGGCTCGCACGGCTCGAGCCAGGTGCGGACGGTCTGCTCCTGCAGTTCGAGGCGGGCGCGGTCCAGCAAACGTGCCCAGGTTTCAGCAGCCGTCAGCATTCAGTGCAGCGGGGAGACGTTCACGTAGGGAGCGCGAGTTTACAGGGACGCAGTCCGTATCGCAAACCGAGCGCCGACGAGACGAACGGTCGCGCCGACGTGACTCCGGGCAAGTCACAAGCAACAGTAGCTGCCTTGACCGAAGTGCTTGTCCTGAATAGGTTTGGCAGTCTTTCCACGAATCTCAGCGCACGCACCTGGAGTACATATGGGCAAGCCCACGTACCGCCCCCGCAACAAGCGTCGTATCCGCAAGCATGGCTTCCGTGCCCGCATGGCCGATCGTTGGGGCCGCGCCATCCTCAGCCGTCGTCGCAAGAAGGGCCGCAAGCAGCTGACCGTGCTGCTGCCGGACAAGTACGCCGGCGCCTGATTCCTTCCGGTTCTCGCGAGACCAGCGTCTCACGAGAAAGTCGGAGCTGGAGCGGGTGCGACGTGAGGGGAAGCGTGTGCG
>JANOCB010000105.1:0-19884 GCA_031411975.1 Gemmatimonadaceae bacterium | reverse complement strand
GCTGCCGACAACATGAAGCGCACCTGGACCGAGTCCACGCGTCGCGACTGGACATCCGCAGCGCAGGGCGAAGGCCGCGACTTCCTGCGCATGGCCACGCAGGTGAAGAACATCTGGATTCCGTACGGGGAGTAAAGCGGCGCCCGCGAACTCCACTCGCGCGGATGCGATGCGCCCCGGGACACATCACCCGCGGATCACCCGAAGCGCGACCCCGTCTCCACCCGCCGCCGCTCCGCCACCGACAGATGATGCCGGTTGTGGACGAGCGTGAACAGCATCATCTCCCGCACCGACAACCGGCCGAGCAGCGGATGCGGCAGCTGGTACGCGTCCAGCTGCCCTTCGGTCCAGCGCTCCATCGCCTGCGTCAGCCCGCGCAGCGTCTCCGAGTGGGTGTCCATGATCTTGTCGCGCCGCACCTGATCCCTGGCCCCCTTCTCCGGCGGCGGCGCGTAACGCCCTGCCGTCCCGCCGGCGTCCAGTGCGGCCGTGTACATCGTGTCGATCTGCCCGATCGTTCGAGGCGGTGCGTTCGGCGCACCGAACGCCACCCGCAGCGCCAGCCGCGGCACGCGCAGCACCGGCAGCAACGGTGTCATCGATCGCGTCAGGTGCCGGACATGATCGGCGGCGGACCAGGACACGCCCATCGGCTCGAAGAATTGCGGCGTCTCGTAACGCGCCCAATACGCCACGGCCTCCTCATGCACGGCCTCGAGCGCTTCGACGATGGCGCGCCGATTCGACAGCACTTCGATACCCGACCGCTCGATCATCACTGCCGACATGACCTCACCCACCTCTGTAACACGGCTGGCTTCGTGTACCCTCACCCGTGGAACCTACCTCGCAAATCACGCCGTGCCTCATCCGTCGGTCCCGCGTCGGAAGATTCACCTGCCGTCGCGTCGGAACGCGATAAAGCACCGGATGCCGGAAACGATCATTATTGACGATGGCCAGCGAAGACCCAGACATCATCCAGCAGTTCAGGTCGTCCCGCAGAACACTCGGACGAACACCACGACTCCATAAGGCCATCATCAGCGCACGAGGCCTGCAGTTCGCTGTCTTTCACACGGAAGATCCGAAAAACGGCGCGCTGCCGCTCCTCTGCGTCAACGGCGGACTCCTCTTCGATCACGCCCTGCTCTGGCCCGCCCTCGCGCCGCTCGCCGCACACCGCCAACTGATCCTCTACGACCAGCGAGGCCGCGGCAAAAGCAGCGTGCCACCGGGCGCCGCACGCTCCCGCGTCGAATTCGACGCCTCCGACCTCGCCACCCTCCCCTCGGCACTCGGTATCCCCCGCCTCCACCTGCTCGGTCATAGCTGGGGCGGCGGCATTTCGATGTTATCCACGCGCGATAAAAGCGAACACATCGCCTCCATCACCCTCATCAACCCGGTCGGACTGCACGGCAGCTGGCTCCCGACCCTCACCGACACGGCCGCCCAGCGGCTCACCGGAGCGGCACTCGACCGCCTGCTGACCGCCGACGCCGCCATTCAGCCCGGCACCCCCACCGCCGCTGATCCTGCCGCCCTGAGCGAGTACGCCGCCGCCATCTACCCGGCGTGGTTCGCCCGGCCGAAACTCGCCGCACTCCTCTCTCCACCCACCTCGAACAGCGTGACCGGGGCCGCCGTCTCCGCTCGGCTTCGTCGCGAGGGCTACGATTGGCGCGAGATCATCCCGCCCCTGAAAGTCCCAGGTCTGATCGTCCACGGGACCGCCGACCTCTTCCCCGTCGGCATGTCCCACGAGACCCGACACATCCTTGGGCCCCATGCTACCGTCCTCCCCGTGGCCGACGCCGGGCACAATCCGTTCTGGGAAGCGCCTTCAATCGTCTACCCCGCGATCGCGGCCTTCCTCGCCGCCGCCGACCGACTGCCACCGCACTGATCGTCGATGCGACTTCCTTCGCTCCACCGTCTGCTCGCCATCGTACTCGCCGGCCTCGCCGCACTCGTCGTGCTCGAGGTCGCCAACGTCCGCCGCAAGGGGTACGACCTCGCCGGTCAGCGTCTGGCGGCCGACAGCGTGCAGCAGAGTGCCGACGCCGCCCAGCCGCTCGCCGTCGCCGAGCGGACTGCGCGCATCGATGCCGAAACCAGCGATTCCATCCGCCGAGCGGATACCCGCGCGTTGATCGCCTCGCGCGGCACCGGCACCTTCATCCCCGACATCCTGCTGCTCGCCGACAGCGCGCTCCAGCGGTGGCCCGATCGGCGCGCCACCCCACTGCGTGTGTTCGTCAGCGACGAGGGGCCGGTGCAGCGGGGCCGGGTGCGCGACGACTTCCTGCAGGCGGCCCGCGAGGCATTCACGATCTGGGAGGGCGTCGAGCTCCCGATCCGCTTCGCCTTCGTCTCCGACTCCGCACTCGCCGACATCACCGTCGCCTGGGTGACCGACTTCCGCGGTGACCCGGTGCTGGGCCGCACCAAGGTGGTGCGCGACGCCCGCTACTGGATCATCCGCGCCGACATCCAGCTCGCCACGATGCGTCGCGACGCCTCGGGTGAACTCGATCCCACCGTGATCCGCGCACTGGCGCTCCACGAGATCGGGCATGGCATCGGGCTCGATCACGCCGCTGACACCACCCTCATCATGGCGCCGAAGATCCGCGCCCGTGCCATCACGCTGGCCGACAAGGCCACGGCGCAGCTGCTCTACAGCGTGCCGCCAGGCTCCGTCGCCATCCGCAAGCGCCTCGCCCAGCCACCCGTACCCGCCATGCCGGCGCCGTGACGACCACCCGACCATGGGGTCCGACCATGGGGTCAGAGTCCTTGATCCTTATGCCAACCCCCGCGATCACCACTGCAGCGTGATCGCCTGCTCGTCCTTCTTCTTCCGCTTCACCACCAGCGACACACTCCGCCCACCGCGTGACGACGCCCGCTGCACCGCGCGCTGCAGATCGCGAACACCTTCGCAATCCTCGTCGTTCACCCGGATGATCACGTCGCCGCCTCGCAGCCCCGACGATGCCGCCGGGGTGCCAGGTGCCACACGCAGCACCAGAATCCCGGCATCCACGCCGGTCAGCTCCTGAAGATCTTCGGTGATGGTCGTCATCATCGCGCCCGCGAACGGATAATCGGCGGCCGACCAGTTCGTGGTGCCCTCGAGCGCGCGGAAGAGCGGTGACGGCGGCCGTGGCGGCACAGCACCCGCCACCCGCGGTGCTGCCGGCGCCGGCGGCGCCACTCGCCCCGTGATCGTGACGCTCCCTGCGCGTGAACGCGGCGCCGGCGGTGCGCACTCGTCCCCGCCACATGACGCCTCGGCGGTGAATTCGTAGTAGCCAAGCGTCGGTGCGTTGCGACTGTTCGGATCGGCACCGACCGTCACGGTCACCACCCGTTCACTGCCACGACGGCGCAACTTCACCGGCAACCGTTCGCCCGGCTTCACCACCTCCGACATCAGCACCTCGCCCGGCAGTGCGGCACGGCCCAGCGCGACGATCGTGTCGCCGGCCTCCACGCCAGCAGTTGCTGCGGGGCTCCCCGCCGACACCGACAGCACCACCGATGGCGACACGAACTCCGTGAACACCTTCCCGTCGCGTACCCGCGTGCGCTGCTCACTCTCGAGCACGACGCCCAGGTAGCCGCGCGGCTCGCTCCGGCTGCTGAAGATCAATTGCCGCTGCTGGCCGGCCAGCGCCCGTGTCACGTTGGCCATGGCGCGGGCGCTGCTGATCTGGGCCCGCAGCACCGCCCGCGTCTCTGCATCCACGGCGCCGGACTGCACCCGGTCAGCCTCCATCTGCACCCGCGCGATCTCACCCGCGAGCTCCGCGATCCGGCGCGACGTCACCCGCACGATCGAATCACGCACCCGTCCATCGGCACGTGTCGCCCGCTCCAGTTCGCGCTGCATCTTCGAGAGCTCGCGTGCCTGTGCCTCGAGTGTGGTCCGCATCCGCTCCGAGAGTGCACGCGAACGCGCTTCCACCTCCTCCTGCCCCCGCGCCGTCGCGGCGCTGCACGCCAGCACGACCAGCACGACCAGCACGCTGGCCCATCGGTCCATCCGCATCAGTACTCCAGCACCTGTTGCGACGCCGGAAGCACCGTGGTCAGGCGACGCAGCGTCACCTCCCGTGCACCCAGCGACGCGAGATAGTAGCGATTCATCACCGGATCATCCGGCGCTTCATAGAGAGCGCGCCGGGCCGTGGCCATCGCCGCATCCAGCACCTCCAGTCGCTCGCGATAGTTCGTTGCCGCTGCCTCCGATCCTGCCTGCAGGCGTGGCGCGAGGGCGCTGTCGTGCGCGGCCAGCCAGAGCAGCGCGCCGCTGTAGACCTGTTCGGCCGAGTGGAGCGTGGCTCGTGCGTCGTCCGACGACTGGAACTGCGCCACGTTGGTGAGCGGGATCCCCGGGGTGACCGGGACCGACGACGCCATCGACGCAGCGCCGCGCGCCAGGCTCATGCGGCCACCCACGACGCCCGCCGTCACCAGCAATCCCGCCGCCGCGGCCATGCCCAGCGCACGCATCCACGGCGCCACACGGAAACCCCGCCCATCGCTCCGCATCGACGACAGACTCGGTGCCGACGTGATCGGGCGCACCTCCACCGGCGCAGATGACACCGTGACCGAAGCCCGTGTCTCCGACAGCAGCCCTTCGTCACGCAGTGCGCCAGCCAACTGTTGCCACGGCACCAGCGGGGCGATCGGACGCTCGCGCTCGGCACCTGCCGCTTCCACGATCCGACGCATCGCCACGAAATCGGCCCGGCAGTGGGTGCACTGCTCGAAATGGGTGCGCTCGCTTCCCGTGGCCGGCTCATCCACCAGCGCGGCGATCCGTTCAGGCGACAGGTGCGGCATGGCCTTCATCCAGGGTCGGTGTAGTCAGATGGTCCATCAGCGGCGCCAGAAGGCGCCGCAAGCGTGCGCGTGCCTTGAACAGTTGTGACTTCGATCCACCGGTCGTGATGCCGAGCTGGCCGGCAATCTCTTCATGCGTGAACCCTTCCACGTCGTGCAGCACGAACACCGTCCGCGCTCCCGGCGGCAGCTTGTCCAGCGCCTTCGTGATCGTCGCCCGTACGAACGGTTGCTCCACATCGTCTTCCACCATCGCCGTCTCCTCCGTCAGCTCCTCATGCACGCCCATCAGCCGCCGCGCCCGCCGCAGCGCATTCAGGGTACGGTTCACCGCGATCCGATGCGCCCACGTCGAGAACTGGGCATCACCACGAAAGCCCGGTAACGCGCGAAAGATCTGGATCCAGACCTCCTGCGCGATGTCCGCCGCCTCGTCAGGGTCGTGCACCAGCCGACGCACCACGGCGTCCACCCGGGGAGCGTGTTCGGCCCACAGCGCCCGCATCGCCAGTTCATCCCCGGCGACCGCGCGCGCGATCAACTCCTCATCGGTAGTCAACGGCGCCTGAAGGAGGAACGGTGGAGCGGATGGCTGCTGCTGCAGCTGGAGCGATGTGCGCATCGTGCATGGGACACACGCTCTCCGCGAAGGGTTTACGGACGCCGGCCACGCGGCCGCGGTACCGCTCCCCGACAACGGATGCCGCGCCCTCGCGGATTCACTCCGCGAGCCAGCGACGCGATCAAAGGCGACCAATGGGGGCTGACCCCTCTGGACCGAGCGCCCAGACCGCGACGCCCCGCGCCAGCACCCACCCCATCCCACACCACCTCACGTGAGAGCACGCAAACCACTGCAACGGTTACACTTGACGCACCTGAGTGCGCTCCATACCATCCGAGCACGGGTTCCGGCGGAACGTTCCGCCGACAGCGTCGTCTCATGAGTGTCATGGTCATCGTCCGGTCAGTGTCCCTGCTGACCTGCCGATGCTGTCGTATGTGCCGCCCTCTGCACGTCCTGCCGCAGCGCGCTTTCAGGAGTCCCCGTGATCGCAAGACTTGCCACCGCCGTTGCGTTCAGTCTGTCGGCAATCCCCGCCTACCCGGCGGCCGTGATTGGCGATGGTCTGCCCAAGGCGAGTCCGGAGTCGGTCGAGATGAGCGCCATTCGTCTCGATGCGATCACGCGCGTCGTCCGTCGCGGTATCTCTGAAGGCGGCTTCCCTGGCGCCGCCGTCGTGGTCGGCCGCCGGGGATCCGCCGTCTATTCCGAAGGTTTCGGCAAACTGTCGTGGGCCCCGGGCGCGGCGAGCGTGTCGCCCGATCGCTCGGTCTACGACCTCGCCAGCCTCACCAAGGTCATCGGCACCACCACCGCGATCATGCTCCTCTACGATGAGGGCAAGATCAAGCTCGATGACAAGGTCAGCACTTTCTTCCCCGAGTTCACCGGCGGGCTGAAGGATCAGGTCACCATTCGTGACCTGCTCACCCACCGCAGCGGGCTGCCCGCGGGTCGCGATCTCTGGCGGCTCGCCTGGTCGCCGGCCGATGCGCAGCGCCTCGTGCTCGACACCCCGCTCGAAGCCGCGCCGGGCTCGCGCTACATCTATTCCGACCTCGGCGCCGACATCCTCGGCTTCGTCGCCGAACGTGCCAGCGGCCGGAAGCTCGACGCGCTGCTCGACGAAAAGGTCTTCGCCCCCCTCGGCATGACC
Source organism: Gemmatimonadaceae bacterium (assembly GCA_031411975.1). Lineage (GTDB taxonomy): Bacteria > Gemmatimonadota > Gemmatimonadetes > Gemmatimonadales > Gemmatimonadaceae > JACMLX01. The sequence continues at coordinate 13,300 of JANOCB010000105.1, read as the reverse complement.
GAGACCTGGTACCGCGTGCCGTCCAACGTGCGGGAGCGCACCGCCCCGACGGCAACCATGTCGGTCCGCGGCTACTCGCTGCAGGGCGACGTGCACGACGAGAACGCGCACGCCCTCGGTGGTGTGGCCGGTCACGCTGGACTGTTCAGCACCGCCGGTGATCTCTCCGTCTTCGCCACGATGATGCTCAACCGCGGCGTCTACATGGGCACGCGCATCATCAGCGACAGCACGGTGGACCGCTTCACCGCACGTACCGCCGGGTCACGCGCGCTCGGATGGGACACCTGCGCCGGCCACAACGGCGTGGGCTGCGGACGGTACATGTCGTCGCGCGCCTACGGCCACACCGGTTTCACCGGCACCTCCATCTGGATCGATCCCGAGCGCGACATGTTCGTCGTGCTGCTGACCAATCGCGTCTTCGAATCCCGCGCCCGCCGCCCGGAACGTGTGATTTCCGATGTGCGTGCCGATCTTGCCGATGCCTCGGCATGGGCCGTCACCGCGCCCGGCGTCGCCGTCGAACTCGACGAAGATCCGCAGTTCCGCGCCGACTACGCCACCGGCTGGAATCCGGCGCCGTCGGTTCGCTATCGCTCCACCGGCTGCACCGTCAGTCGCGGCCGCGCACTCGCCCGCAAGTCGTCCGGTCGCAGCGCAAAGGCGCGTCGCACCGCCGCCTGCCGCAGCTCGGGCAAGGCCAAGGCCAGCACCCGCGCCGCCTCGGCACGCCGCGGCCGCACCGCCGCTGCCACGACCCGCAGCAGCTCGGCATCGGCGCGAAAGGCGAAGTCGTCCCGTACCGCCGCTTCCGCCCGTCGCAGTGCATCGAGCCGCTCCCGCACCGCAGCAGCGAGCTCAACCCGTTCGGCGGCTGCCAAGCCCAAGGCGAAGAAGAAGCGCTGACCGCCGTTCGCTCGATGATCCCCAGCGCCGTTGGAAGCCAGAGTAGATTACTCCCGATGGACACCCAGACCGACGCCCCGATCGACAGCCCCGATGCCACGGGTGCCTCCAGTGACGATGCCGCAGAGACGGCGGCGACTGGTGGCGTCACCCTCGATCAGGCGAAACTGGTCCTGCGCCGCGTCAAGGACCCGGAGCTCAACCTGAACATCGTCGACCTCGGATTGATCTACGACATCCAGGTCGACGGCATCGACATCAACGTCGACATGTCGCTCACCTCGCCCGGATGCCCCTCGGGGCCCGAAATCATGGGTGAAGCCGAGAAGCAGCTGCGCACCGTCAACGGCGTCGGCGAGGTGAAGATCAATCTCGTCTGGTCACCGCCGTGGACGCCTGATCGCATCGAACCGCGCGTCCGCACGTACCTCGGCTTCTGAGCGTTCCAACGCGCGCTCCATTCGACCACCGTCGTCCGCTGCTCGCTGCGGCCATCGCGGGGGGCGTGTCGCTACTGGCCGCGTGTGGAACGCCGGAGAAGAAAGGGCCCCCTCCACGCGTCACGACGGACCCACCTGCCGGGACGTACGCCGGGCCGCCCGCACTGCCCACCTGTCCTGGCACCGGACACTGGGAGCCGTGCACCATCTACGATCGACTCGAACGTGCCGGCCTTGCACCGCAACGCGGTGACACGGTGCGGTATCCGTTCCTGATGGTACCGGGCGAGACGTGGCGACTCGGCGCTGCCACCATCCACGTCTTCCGTTACCGCGACAGCACTGCACGGCACGCGGACTTCGTGGCGCTCGACAGCGCACGCGTACGCCGCACCGGTGACACCGTGACGACATGGCCGGGTACACCCACCCTGCTCGTGAACGACAACCTGCTCGCAATCCTGCTCAGCGAAAACGCCGAGCAGGTGGAACGTGTGAGCCTCGCTCTGACTGCGGGCCCGCCGCCGAAGGCGCCGTCCGCCGCACCGAAGAAATGATCATGCGTGCTCTCTCCCGTTCGCTCCTGCTCGCCCTCGTCGCTGCCGGTTGTGCGCGGACGCCCGCGCCCGTACCGGTGCCTCCGGTGCCGCAGCGCACCACGCCGCAGCCTGCCGAACCGGCCAGGCCCGGGGAGGTCATGGTCGATCCCCGACGCGTGGATGCACCGACGGAAATGCGCGCGGCACTGCGTGGTGCCACGTCACTTCCCGCACCACCGGCCGCGAACCGGGAGTTCCGTGCCGTCTGGATCGCCACGGTGGACAACATCGACTGGCCGTCGCGGAAGGACCTCACCACGGCGCAGGCGCAGCAGGAACTGATCGCGATCCTCGATCGCGCCAAGGAGCTGCGCATGAACGCACTGATCTTTCAGGTGCGACCTGCCGCGGATGCGCTCTATCCGTCAGAGCTCGAGCCGTGGTCGGTCTACCTCACCGGCGCGCAGGGACGTGCGCCGGCGCCTGCGTGGGACCCGCTGGCCTTCATGGTCCGCGAGTCGCATGCGCGCGGCATCGAACTGCATGCCTGGTTCAATCCGTATCGCGCTCGGCATCCGAGCGACAAGAGCCCGCTCGATCCATCCCACATCGCCGCCGCACAGCCGTCGAAGGTGAAACGCTACGGCAGCTACCTGTGGATGGACCCGGGCGAGCCGACGGTGATCGAGAAGTCGGTGGCCGTGATCGTGGATGTGGTGCGACGATACGACGTCGATGGTGTGCACATCGACGATTACTTCTATCCGTACAAGGAACGCGATCGCCGTGGCGCGCTGATCCCGTTTCCTGACGAGCCGAGTTACGGCGCCTACACCGCGAAGGGCGGCACGCTCGCCATCGACGACTGGCGTCGTGCGAATGTCGACACCTTCGTCCGGCAGATGTACGAGCGCGTGAAAGCCGCCAAGCCGTGGGTGAAGGTCGGCATCAGCCCGTTCGGCATCTGGCGCCCCGGGTATCCCGCCGACGTGCGCGGATTCGACAGCTACGCCGAGCTATATGGCGACTCGCGGAAGTGGCTGCGTGAAGGGTGGCTCGACTACGCCACACCGCAGCTCTACTGGCCCATCGGCAAGGTGGGACAGCCCTACCCGTCCCTGCTCAACTGGTGGGCCGGCGAGAACGTGAAAGGCCGCCACATGTGGCCAGGCAACTACACCAGTCGCGTGGGTGGCGGTGGCGCATGGACGGCCGAGGAACTCGTCAACCAGATCGACGTCACCCGCAAGCATGGCAACGCCACGGGCAACGTGCACTTCAGCATGACGGCCTTCATGCCGAAGGGAGTGGGAGCAGCGCGTGCCGAGCGTGATTCGCTGGCCGCGCGGCTGATACGCGAGACGTACGCCGCGCCGGCGCTGGTGCCCGCATCGCCATGGCTGGCCAGCGGCAGCGGCACTCCCATGGTCGCACCTGCAGTTCGCGAGGAGCGCGACGGCCGCACCGGCGCCACCTTCCTCGTGGCCACCGCACCGGACACGCAGGTTGCCCGCACCTGGATCATCTCGCGTTGGGACGGTCGTACTTGGACCAGCGACATGCAGCCCGCCAACAGCAACACCCTGACCCTCGCGGTGTCGTCCGCCGCCAGCGAAGGCGTGGGCTACTGGATCAGCTTCACCGACCGTGTCGGCACCGAAAGCCCCCGCACCGGCTGGCTCCGCACCGGCGACGGCGTCACGCGCACCGTTGCGCGCTGATTCGACTGCTTCCTCGCACTGCTGAAAGCGAACTGCTGAAACGACCGATTGAATCCACCGTGCTGCGTTCATGCAGTTCGCAGTTCGCCGTACCAAAAAACCGAACGGAATCAGTCCCGGTACGGCGAATCGGATTCCGCAGGCGCCGGTGCCGCTGCGACCGGCGTGGGAGCGCCGGATGATGCCAGGGCCCGCAGGATCCCGGGGCCGAGCAGGTCGGCCTGCCAGCGACGCAGGTCGGGCGTTTCGTACAGCTCCTCGAGCGAGGACGGCAGGCGACGCGCGATCGTCTCGAGCTTCTCCCGCGAGCAGAGCACCCCGGGATCGAGTTCCAGCGTCGTTGCCACCTCGTCGCGCACAGCACGCAGACGCGCGGCGCGGTCGTCGAACTCGGGATCCTTGTCCCAGCGCGGCGCCTTCGGAAACTTCGGCAGCTCCACCTCGTCCAGCGCCATCGCCCGTGACACACACGCCAGTACCACGTCACCGCGCTGGTCGAGCACACCGCGTGGCATTCCCTTGATTACGCCCAGGGCCTGCTTCGTCTTCGGCTGCACCCGGCAGATTTCGAGCAGCACGTCGTTGCTCACGACACGGAACGTCGAACGATCCAGCTCTTTCGCAACACCATCACGCCACGGCACCAGTTCACGCAGCACCGCCAGTTCACGTCGCTTGAGATCGCGCGCACCCTTCACCTTGAGAAAGAGCTGCGTCGGATCTTCGGACGACCACTGCGTCTGTTCAAGTCGCGTGAACTCTTCCGCCGCCCATCCCAGGCGCCCCTTCGCATCCAGCTCGGCGCGCAGGATGTCACGCAGTGCGAGGAGGTACATCGTGTCCTGCGATGCGTACTCCAGCATCCCCGCGCTCAACGGCCGCAGGCTCCAGTCGGCGCGCTGGAACTTCTTGTCCAGCGCAATGCCGAAGTGCAGGTCGAGCAGCGCCGCCAGCCCGAAGGCCTTGTAGCCGAGCAGCTGTGCGGCGATGCGCGTGTCGAAGATGTGGCGCGTCGCCCAGCCGTAGTCCTGCCGGAGCAGCCGCAGGTCGTAGTCGGCGTCGTGGAAGACGATCTCGATGTCGGGGCTTTCCACCAGCGGCTTGAGCGCCGACAGGTCGCCGGTGGGCAGCGGATCGACGATCGCGGTGGCGTCACGCGTCGAGAGCTGCATCAGGTACACCCGATCCACGAAGCGGTGGAAACTCGCCCCTTCGGTATCGAGGGCGATGCTGGGTGCCGTGGCGATCTCAGCGGCAAATGCGGACACCGCCGCGGCCGTATCGAGGTACTGCATCACGTGGCTTGGCGGACGAGGAGGCATCCGACAAGCATAACCGAGACGGAAACTCCTGCGGTGCCGATGTGGCAGATTGCGGGATGGAGCACACCCTCGCCCTTTCGCACGGCACGCTGACCTGGGATGACATCGGCTCCCGTCGCGCGGCCATCACGCTCGTCCTGCTGCACGGATTCCCACACGACCGCGCCCTCTGGGCCGCGCAGGTCGAGGCGGCACCGGTGGCGTTTCCCGACACGCGGATCCTGATCCCCGACCTGCCGGGCTTCGGCCGCTCCTCGCCATTGCTCAGGGCCGGCATGGATGCGTATGCCGATGCGCTCGAGCCACTGTTGGACTCGGCGGGTGTGGAGCAGGCGGTGATCGGCGGGCTGTCGATGGGTGGCTACGTCGCCTTTGCCTTCTGGCGGCGCCACGCGGCCCGTGTGCGCGCGCTCGTGCTGCTGGACACGAAGGCTCCCGCCGACACCGACGCCGCCCGCGAAACGCGCCGTGAGCTGATCGCCACGGTCGAGCGCGATGGCGTCGGCGCCGTGGTGCCGGGTCTGCTCCCCGCGCAGCTCGGTGTGACGACACGCCGGGACCATCCGGCGCTGGTCGAGCGGGTGGAGGTGATGCTCCGCAGGGCGCCGGCCAGCGGCGTGGTGGCGGCGGCGCAGGCCCTGATGGACCGCGCCGACTCGACCCCGACGCTCTCGACCATCAGCGTGCCGACGCTCGTGTTGGTGGGCGAGGAGGACACGGTCACCCCCATCGGCGACGCGCTTGCCATGGCCGCGGCCATCCCGGGCTCACGTCTCGTGACCGTGCCCGGCGCCGGTCACCTCGCGCCTCTCGAGCAGCCGGCGATCGTCAACGCGGCACTCGGCGAGTTCCTTGACGTGTCGGTGCGCTGAGCGAAGCGCGATGCTCGCGGTCGATCAACGGCGCATCGGAGAAGCGCCCCGAATGACGCGCGCAGGTCAGCGCGTCGGGCGACCCGGCGGGTTCGGGCCCTTGAACACGTCGCGGTTGATCTGCACGTACTTCTGCATCGCGGCCGGCACATCCTCTTCCGGGAAGATCGCCGTCACCGGGCACTCGGGCTCACACGCGCCGCAATCGATGCACTCGTTGGGCTCGATGTACAGCTGGTCCGGTCCTTCGTAGATGCAATCCACCGGGCAGACGTCGACGCACGCCTTGTCCTTGGTATTGATGCAGGCTTCGGTGATCACGTACGGCATGTGTGCAGTCCGACGATTGAAGGGCTTGAATCTCTGAGAGCGGGCGACTCCCGCTCCGGTGACCGGTTGCAGCCGGAAGGGATGGATTTACGCGATTTTTGCGCCGACGCAACCGGCTGGAAACCGGATGCCGCCGAGTGTGCGCGTGCGAATCAGCTCCGCCACGGCGGGACGTTGCCCTTGCGTTTCAGGTCCGGGTTCCAGCGATAGAGCGTGACGGTCCGGCCGATGACCTGCACGACCTCCGACTTCGTCGCCTCGGCGAGATGGCCCGCGGCCACCTTCGGAGTCTCATCCGTCGTCTTCGCGAGCTGGATCTTCACCAGCTCGCGCGTGCGAAGCGCATCATCGATCGTGGCGATCACGGACTCCGTCAGCCCCTGATGCCCGATGTGCACCGCCGCCACCAGGTGGTGCGCCTCGCCGCGCAATGCTGCGCGGTCCTTGCCGGTCATGGTCATCGCAATGCTCCCGGGAGCTGGAGAAAGGGTCGCGGATCGATGGGTACGCCGTCCCACAACCGGTCCCGGTCCAGCAGCCGCATGATCTGGAAATGGAGATGCGGCGCAGTGGGCGGCGCATTCCCCGTCGATCCAACGTAACCCAGCACATCGCCCTGCCGCACGCGCTGGTCGACACGGAGATCCGGGGCGTAGCCATCGAGATGGGCGTAGTAATACACGAAACGCTCGTCGGGATCGGTGGCGTAGATGGTGATCCCGCCCAGGGGGTTGGTCGACAGCCGCCGGATCACGCCGTCATCGGCGCTCACGACCAGCGTCCCCCGCGGCGCCATGATGTCGGAGGCGTTGTGCTGGCGTCCGCGGCTCCGGCCCGCACGAAAGGTGTCGGCGAGGTCCGCCGCATACCGGCCCAGCACCGGCACCATCAAGGCACGCTCGCGGAGACGGGCGACGTCGTCGGTGGTGACCACGCCCATGGCCTCGTCGTAGAGTTCGGCGGCGGCGGCCGGCCCGGTCTGGGCCGGCGCCGGCCGCACCGGCGCCGGTGCAATCACTCCACGCGACGGGCCGACACTCCGACATGATGACGCCAACACAGCGCCAGCAACAAGACAAAATGCGCGAATGTTACGCGACAACATCGGCGCGCTTCGCGCTCGCTTCGGTCGAGAAACCATCGGGGTAGCGCTTCCGCAACTTGTCGACGTTCCGCTGCCCGACGTCGTCCAGCGACACACCGATCGCCGTCGCCATCCCCGCCACGTACCACAGCACGTCGCCCAGCTCCTTGATCACCTCATCCGCGTCCAGCGGCTTCCCGTGAAAGAGATGCTTCTTCAGCATGTCCGCCGTCTCCCCCGCCTCACCCGCCAGCCCCAGCGCCATGTTCGACAGCTGGTCAGTGTGGGTACGGGTGCCGATCGTGCGGGCGGCGAGCTGCTGATACTCGTCGAGGGTCATGGTTCCGAAGGCGCAGGGTGAGAGAAGGACGGATCGAGTAGAATTTACCGACCATCCCGTCGCTGCGTAGCACCGCGTCACATCCACACCGTCCGGCTCATGCCCCTCGTCACGATCATCGTCGGCGCCCTGTTGTCGTCACTGGGCATCGCGGGATACTTCTTCAGCGACACCCGCAGCCTCACGGCGCTGATTCCACTCGCCTTCGGCTCGCTGCTCGAAGTGTGCGGCGTCCTGGCCATGCAGCCGAAGCTCAAGGCGCACGCCATGCACGGCGCATCAGCCCTCGCCCTCCTCGGTGTGCTCGGCTCGTCGATGGGCATGATCAGTTTCCTGAAACTGATCACCGGCGGCGACGTCGCTCGCCCCACGGCCGCCAGGGTGCAGGCCGCCATGTTCGTGATCTGTCTCGTCTTCCTGGCGCTCTGCATCAGGAGCTTCCGCGAAGCCCGCGCCCGCCGCGTCGCCGACGCTACCCGCGCCACCGCCTGAGGTGGTTCGGCGCATGGCAGCGCCCTGCCTCGCGGTGCTGGCGGCCTGCGCGTCGGGCAACGATGACGCACCACCGCCGCCACCGGTTCCGGCCGTCGCACTGACCCTCCCCGCCAACCCGCGCGACGGCGCCACCCTCGATTCCCTCCGCCGCTTCACGAGCCGCGTCGATGCCGACACGACGCGGATGGCATCGTTCCGCAGGCAGCTCGAGCTCGGCGCCGGGAGCATCGCGACGCTCACCGCCTGGCGATCCGACTCGGCATGGCAACGCATGCTCGTGGATGCAGAGGGCGCCGGCTTCCGCACCAGCGACACCTACTGGCTGCATGGCGGCGATCTGGTCGCCGCGCGACTCGAGATGGTCCGTCCCGACCGGCCCGCCGCGGTGGAGCAGGTCTGGTTCCGCGGCGGCGAACTCTACCGCTGGACCGACGCGCAGCAGCGCCCCCTCTCCCCCGAGGCGCAGTCCACGATCACCGAGGTGGAAATGCTTCGCGCCCGCCTGCGCCGGATCCACGCGGCGCTGCCGCCCCCGCGAAACGCGCGCTAGCGCTTTTCGATCGTGAAGCCGCTCGCGAACCGGGTGAACGCCACCGAATCCGTCATCCGCAGCGCCGCCCACGTCTCCATCGCCGGCCGGAAGCTGTGCACCACGATCTCCTGCGTACCGTCGCCGTCGATGTCCAGCACGGAGACGAGTTCGTGGAGCGGGTACGACAGGTCGCGGAGCCGACCGCGTTGTGTGCCGCCGTTGGGTTTCACCAGAATCACCCGCTCGCCACTTTCCGGAGTGATCGTGGTGGGCCGCACCGTCACCAGCGCCCGGAAGCGGCCGAAGCAGCCGCGCAGCACCGCGACGGCCGAGTCCTTGGAGTGGACGTATTTCGCGATGCTGCGCTCGATCGCGACGCTGTCGCCGGGGGCACAGTCGGCGCGTGTCACCGCATGTGGGTGAAACGCCGGGGCGCCACGCCACTCCACCGGCAGCACCACCTCGCCCGAATCGAACGCCGGAACGTCGAGCCGCGCGATGATGCGGCGGCCACTGGTGGTCAGCCCCGTCACCGTCGCCACCCGTGATCCACCCCGGGCATGGAGGATGAACGACATGCCCGGCGCGATCGGACTGCGCTCGGTGAGGACACGGGTCAGCGCCACACGAGCCGCATCGGTGGTGCCGATTCCGCCATCGATCCGGCCGATGTCCATCGACGGCACGCTGTCGACCATGCGCGCCATGAACCAGCGCTGCGTCCGCGGGACGAAGACCGCCCGCTCCGCCAGCGACACCGCCTCGCCGCTCAGGGCACCACCAGCCGCCGCAGGCAGCAACGCGAGGAGCACCGTGGCACTGTCGATTAGGGCGACCGGGATCGTGTCCGGACGTTCGTCGGGGATCGAGTCGGGCACGGCGGCGGCGACAGGCGCGGCAACAGGTGCGGTGGCACTGTCGGTGCTCCCACCGGGCACAGCCGTCTCACGCTGACAGGCCACGACCCCGGCCAACAGGCATGCCGCCACACCAACGCGACCGACCCGACGCATTCAGTCGAGGAGTTGCAGCACGGAGGTCACCAGCCCGTACTGCCACGCCATGAATCCGGCCAGCCCGGCCAGAATCAGGATGGCCAGGCCCGTGATCGCGCGCTGCCAGACGCGCCGTTGCCGTACCTCGCGCTCCTCGCGGCGTTCCACCACACCGAGCTTTCCGGTCGGTACGCGCCGGGTGTACCGGTCGGTGCGCATGGCATTCGCCGTTTCCAGCGCGCGCCGGACAGGCGGGTCGGCGCTGAACCACAACACCGTCCGGCCGATGCCGATGGCGTCACCATCCGCCAACCGCATCGACTTCTCGACCTTGTTGCCGTTCAGCAGCATCAGCGCGCCCACTTCGGGCAGGAGGCGGATGGCATCGCCGTCGCGCTCGATGCGCGCGTGCACCCGCTGCACCTCGGGCTCCTGCAGCAGCACCGTACACCCCGCTTCGCGCCCGATCGTCGTGACGTCCTGACCGAGCCCGTACACGCGATCCCGCCGTGCGTCGCGCAGATAGCCCGATCCCGTGCCCGTCATTGATGGCGGCGCCTCGGCCTGAAACTGGAATTCGTGCGCACCCATCACGATCACGTCGCCGGGCAGGAGCCGATGCGGATCACCCGTCAGGAGGGTGCCGTTCACGAAGATCTCGGCCTCGCTCGAGGCGCGGCTGATCGTCGGTGTGCCCCCTTCGCTGCCATCGCTCATCACCAGGGCGTGCAGTCGGAGCAGGTCCGGCTCACGAATCCGCCAGGACGCTTCGACACCGCTTCCGATGGACAGAACGCCTAATCCGAGCGGTCGGGTCTGGTCGCCGAAAATGAGATGGGCCATCGGACCTGAGAGGGGACTTCGGGGGGAGAGCTTGTGCGGGATGCCCCTCGAATACGATTCTAATCATCCAAAGATAACCGGAGCACCGCCCGCACGGGGCGTTGGTACTCCCGCAGTGGCCCCGGGGCATGGCGCATTGCTCACTTTTCGTTCGCTGCCTGCATGCCTGATGAATCGCTGAGCCTCTCCGAACTCCCATCGACGAACCCCGTCGTGGCGTACGCCGCCGACGTGGCGCGTCTCGGTCGCCCGTCGATCGGAGTTCAGGATGACGCATGGCTGATTCTCGCGCTTGCCCTGTCGCGTCTGCCCATCCTGTCGGCCGGTGAGCGACGCACGGCGATGCTCGAGGCGGCCGATGCGCTCGCCGTCAGCGCGTTGGCCTCGGGTCACGCCCCGACGTCGTCGATTCTTCGTGTCGCCTCGGCGCTGCGTGCACTGTACGACGTCAGCGCGATCGCGACCGCGGGGCACGACCCGATCGCCGAAACGGCGTACGCCACGCAGAGTGTGGTCGAGGACCTCGAGATCGCCGGCGGCTTTGCGCTCGCCTACGCCACCCTCGCCAGCCTCGAGACCGCCTTCCGCAGCGTGCTGCCGCCACGCATCCGCGGCAACATCGTCGCGCAGCAGGGCCGTGCCGTGCGCCAGCTTGGCCTCATCGATGTTGCCCGCGACCTCTACACGGCGGTCATCGCACAGGGCGACGAGTGCGACGCGAAGGATGTGGTTGCGCGTGGCCTGCATGGTGTCGCGGTCATCGCCTTGACACGCGGCAACTATCCCGCTGCCCGCGACTACTACGAGCGGGCGCTCGCGAACGCCGAGGCGGCGCAGGACCACGACCTCATACGCAGCGCACACCACGGGCTGATGAACTGCGGATTCGCCTCCGGCGACCTCGACTCGGCCATGGTGCACGGCTGGAACGTGCTGCGCCTCTCCATTCACCCCGACACGCGCGCCGAGGCGTTGCTGAACATGGCGGAGGTCTGTCGCCTCACGGGGGAGTACGAAGCGGCGCTGCGCGTGTTCAGGGTGGCGATCGAATGGACGTCGGTGTCGCGCGTGCGCCTGCATGCGCTGAGCGGAGCGCTGCAAACCGCCATCGTCCTGCACAGGGTCGCCGAGATCAACCAGTACCGGCGTGAGATTGCGCAGTTGATGCCGACGATTGCGGAACCGTACACGCTGGCGATGATCGGACTCGAGTTTGCCGACGCCCTCTATCGGCTCGGCGAGCGCGCGTGCGCGGACGAGACGCTGGCCAAGGCACGAGCCCTCGCCGTCGCACAGTCATACCACGAGATCGTTCACCGAGCGGAGCAGACGGCTGCGCTGTGGCGTGCCCCAGTCCACGCCGGGACTCCGGGCGGACTGGAGATGCCACAACAACCAACACCGCGCCGCTCCGAACATTTCCGCACGGTGCTCCGCTCCCTGAACGGACTCACCGCGTCGTCACTCTGAGCGGCGGCTCAGTTCCAGGGAATCGTTGGCGCGGCGCTGTTGACGCTGGTCCACGGAATCGTCGGCGCCCGTCGTGTGGTGTCGACGGTGGCGCTGACCGGCTCCAGCGGCGACGTGGTTTCGGTGGCGCAGGCAGACAGACCCGCCGCAGCGATCAGCAGGGCGGCGGTGGCAGTGCGGAAGCGGATCGTCATGATGACAGTGTCCTGAAATGGGTGTGACCGTATTCTGCCGACGCCGGCGCTGCAGACCGCACACGGTGCGGGCACAACCCTCACCGGGTGGGAAACCGTGGGATCTTCGTTATTCGACCCCAGCAGGCTGAAGCAGACTCGTCCTCTTGAACGGGCGGTCGCGACGCTGGTGCATGACCGGCGCGACCTCGCCAGGCTTCGCGAGGCGCTGCGTCCATCTGTCGATGCGCCACAGGCCGGCGTGCTGCATGCCTTCGACTGCCTCGAACTGCTCGACGAGGCGTTGCAGCGCGCGCACTTCGACGTGCTCGTGATCGAGCCACGCGATGCCCGTGGGCACTCGACCGACGTGTTCATCCGCAGCATCCGTGAGCGCTTTCCGCGACTCTCGGTGCTCGGCCACGTGATGATGAAGCCGGGGATGTCGTCGCAGGTGCTGTCGTTTGCGCGTGCCGGCGTACACGAACTGATCGTCGCCGGCATCGATGACACGGCCGCGGTGCTGCGTCACGCGCTGGCACGCGCCTCACATCGCTGTCTCGCCGAACAGGTGTACGCTGCGGTGAGCGGCTCATTGCCTCGCGACGCCGCAGCGCTGGTGCGGTATTGTCTGGAGCACGCGAGCGAAACGCCCACGGTGGATGACATTTCACGCGCGCTCGGCGTGCATCGTCGTACGCTCGTGAATCGCATGCAGCAGGCGATGCTCCCGCCACCCAGCGAGTTGTGGGCCTGGTCGCGACTGCTGCTGGCAGCGCGATACCTCGAGGTGCCGGGTCGCTCGGTCGAGTGGGTGGCGTATACGGTGGGCTATCCGTCGGCCAACGCCCTTCGGAATGCGCTCAAGCGCTACACCGGCATGGTGCCGAGCGAGTTGCGCGAGGACCATGGTTTCGCGCGCGCCACGCTGGCGTTCCGGTCGGCGCTGCTGTCGTCATCACGTCACGTCGGCCCATTGCTCAAGCCGGCCAGCCCGGTCGTGCGACTGCAGCGCCATGCGCCGGAGGTGCACGCGGTGGTGGGTCAGGCGATGTAGCCCTCAGTGCCCAAGCGCCGGGACTTTCGGCGGTGACTCTTCGGCGGTGACTCTTCGGCGGTGACTCTTCGGCGGTGTCTCGGCGTCCCGCAAGCAGCCCGGCCACCCAGACACCCCCGGCGAGCGTGGGCAAAAGAGCCCGCCGCTGCAGCCCCGCGACCGTTACGCGCGCCGGCGA
>JANOCB010000104.1:0-9006 GCA_031411975.1 Gemmatimonadaceae bacterium | reverse complement strand
CCCGCGGCGCACCGCAATCGGCGCACACGGCGTGCGCTCGATGCATGATTATCTCGGCTGCCGCGACATTTGCACCAGAAATCCGCTCGCCAGCGCGCCGTTTCGCTCGAACACCGCGCTTTTTCAGCAACCTGCTAGTGCGACGCCGCGTGCAACTCCGAACCAGACTGGTTCTGGATCTCAATGATTCGGCGTACCACACGCTTGATATCCGTTGCGCCGTCGCCCTCGGTGTTCAGCTCTCGAAGGGCACGTTCCACAATTTCCGCACTTCCAGCCACCGACATCAGCTGGTCGAGCACGCGGACTTGCTTCTTCGTCATGACCGTCATGGGCACAGGGGAGGAGATGCGGCCACCAAGCGTCGGTAGCCTAACAGGACACTCAGGCGGGCGACGGCGCATGTCAAGCGCCTGTGACACCGAGCAAAACCGCCTTTTCGAGGTGTGAATACTTAACCCTTTGCCCCGCAACACGTTCCGGCAACGTTGCCGGCAACTTGGCGCGGGCCGTTGCGCGACAATGCCGCACCGGTGGCGCCACCCGGCGACCAGGTCTGGCGTCAATGGGCGCAAGCAGCCGGTGTCCTGACGAAGTCTCGGCAGCTGGCGACCGGAACCGTACTGTCGGCTCAGGTCACGCTCGTCGGCATCGCTTGGCACCGCAGCAGCTGCAGGATCAGCCGCGCGATCTCCCAGCGCTCATCCCGCGAGAGCGGCTGGTCGGTGATCAGGGCGAGGAGCAGGGCGGAGAGGCGCATGCGACACGATGCGCCGGGGGGGGGGCAGCGGGGCGGCGTCAAGAGTCCGATGCAGGGTAAGGCGGACACCGCTCCTACGCCGAATCCCACAGTGCGTCGGCCTCCGCCTCAGCTTTGGCGTATTGCACCGCCGCACGCTGCGCAACAGCTCCCTTCGCCTGGTTATAGCTCGCCTCGTAGAGCGCGATCGTGGCGTGCAGCGCTGGTGCATCGGGCAGCGGACCGGGAAAGAAGTAGCGCCCACCGCCGCTGGAGAATGGGACGTTCGGGTCGCTCTTCCACAGGGCGGCGCCGAACGGACCCTGCATGTATCCGGCCCGCGTGAGGAGCGTGGCGATCCCGCCCATCGCGTAGCGCAACGGTTTGCGAAACGGGTCGGCGAGGTCACGCCCGACGCGGTGGTACGGCGGGGGGCCGTCGTCGTTCCTCGGCGGGTCGGCGAGGGTGAGGTGGTACCAGTATCGCTCCGCACCGATCGCTTGATCCACGAGTGCCGGCGCGCGATCGGCATACGCCGAGATGCTGGCCTTCAGGTCCGCGAGCTGCTCGCGCGGAAGGGCCTTCGTGACCTCCGGCTCTTTCTTCACCAGCGTCACGGCGTACTCGCGTGTCCAGGCGGCCAGCATGGTCGCGGCGGTCTCGAGCACCGTCTCACGCATGCGGGCCATTTCCTCGCGGGTCGCATCAAGCTCGGCGTTCAGCGTGCGGATCTCGGCGTCGAAGTCTCGGGCCATCGGATGGGTGTGTGAGGCGGTGGAGGAGGGTCACGCTTGGCCGCACTGCGATCGGTAAACCCTCGGGTTCGGGTGGTGCGTCAGCGGAGCGTCACACCGGCCAACCCCGCCGCCGGCGCTCCTCGAGCGTGGCCTGTTGCACCAGGCCGCTGAGGGTCGTCACATCTTCACTGATGCGGGCGGTTTCGTCGCTCCCGACTGGCACCACGCCATCGAGCACATAGGCTCGCAGTCGCATCGCCCGCCAGACGCAGTGATCCACGAGCTGGTTCTGCGCGATGCCGAGCGGTTCCATGGTCTTCATCGGCAACGCATCGATCGGCCTCCGCAGTGCGAGACACGCGCCCCAGACTTTGACTAGGGTCTCGAACTCTCCGGCGACCTCGGCGACGCGAGCCGTGTCGCCGTCTAGTAGGCGCCGGTCGTGCAGCATCTCAGCCGCGAGCTGGTATCGGAGAAGGTTCTCTGTTTCACGCGCGGCTTTCTCTGCCTGATGCTTCGGGCAGCGGTACGCGCGACCGACGACGGGCTCCTGGCAGCGCGGCTCGAGGCAGCGTCGGATGCGCGGCATGTTCCGCTACTTCCCAAAGAGGTCCGGGTGGCGCGCTCCGGGTCGCTTCACCCCGTTCCCCGTCGGTCCCTGCTTAGCCGCTTTCTTTGGCCGTGCCGCGGCCTTCTCACGTTGCGCGGCCGTTGGCGCAGCGCGATGCGTGACGTTCGCGCCTGTCACAGCTGGGTAGGCGATCCCCTTACCGCCGAGGAGGTCCGCGATCGTCAGCAGCTGCACGCGCGGGAAGGGCCCCCACGGGGTGTCGTGCATCCCGAACGCCGCCGCATCGGCGCGCATGTTTTTCGTGGGCGCCTCCATACAGAGCAGCACCGCGATGGTGGCGTTCTCGCGCCGGCGAACGCCATCCAGCTCGCGGATGTGCGCCGCGGTGAGATGGCCACCCTTGACGCTGATGATGACCTTGTCTGTCCCGCCGCGCGAGACACCGTTCAGGTAGTACAGCACCCCGTCGACCCCGCCGTCGGCGCCCTTCCGGCTGCTCGAGGCGAGACGAGCGCCAACGAGGCCGAGGGCCCACGCCTGGAACTGGAACTTGTCTTCGTCGGCGAGCTGCTGGGCGTCTTCCACGGAGACAGGCTCACCGATGACACGGAACCGCGCGGCCGCGGCGTAGGTGTCCGTGAGCCGTTTGCGGATCAGGCCGATCGCGAGATGCGTGATGTCGATACCCACCCATCGGCGCGCGAGCCGCTGCGCCGACGCGACCGTTGTGCCGCATCCGCAAAACGGATCGAGCACGACATCGCCCGGGTTGGAACTGAGCTGGATGATGCGATCGAGCAACGCTTCAGGCTTTTGGGTCGGATAGCCGAGCCGCTCCGCCGCCTGACTGTTGATCGGCGAAATGTCGGTCCAAACATCCTGCAGTGAGACACCCGGTGACTCATCGAGGTAGCCCTTGTACCGCGGCATACCGGTGCTGGTGTAGTGCAAGCGTCCATCGCGCTCGAAGGCCAGCATGTTGTCGCGGCTGTAGGCCCAAATCCGCCCGGGATACGGCCGGAGCTGTCGGTACTCCGCGCCGTCGCGCGGGTTTCGGAACTCCTCGTCCGCATCGAACACCCATGGTGCATCGGGCGTGTCGCGTCGGACTGGCCACGGATACAGCGTGTCGCCGCCCGGCTTCGCGGCGGTCAGATCGCCGAGTCGGAATCGGCGGCCGCTGCCGGGCTCTATGTAGCCGTAGTGCTTCGCCGCATACTCAGCAGAGTAGGGCACGTACTGTGGGTTCCACGTCCACGTGTCGCCCTTGGTGTAGCAGAGCAGCACGTCATGGATGTGCCCGAGTACGCGGCGCCCTTGCCGGCCGTCGCTGTGCGCGGTGCTGCGCTGCCAGATGATCTCCGACTGGAACCGGTTGGCGCCGAATACGGCGTCGAGCAAGAGCTTGAGATAGTGCGACGCCGTGGGGTCGCAGTGCAGATACAGGGTCGCTGTCGGCGTCATGGCGCGACGGAGCTCCGCGAGCCGCGGTGCCATCACGGCGAGATACGCCATCATGTCGCTCGCGCCGAGAATCTCGAAGAAGGCGCGCAGGACCTTGGCGAGCTCGCCGCCTTGGGTGAGCACGTCATGGTATTGCGCGGCCGCTGACTCGTCCCACCGCCACGTATCCTCGAACGCCATGATTTGCGAGGCCGCCAAGGCGCCGTCGTGCTCCTTGAACAGGACGTTGTAGTCCGCGTTCGAGTTGAACGGCGGATCGAGGTACACGAGATCGACCGACGCATCCGGGATGTGCTGCCGGAGGACGTCGAGGTTGTCGCCGTAGTACAGCAGGTTCTGGTGGGCGGCGGGCATCAGCAATGGGCAGGAAAGGAAAAAGTCAGCACGTCACTTCGGCCCGCTTCGTTTGGTCACGTAGAGCAGCTGTGCGGTCTTTCGCGGCATCCACATGCGAGATCCGTCTGGAAACGAGATGCGGACACCGCGCCCTCTCGACCCGTCTTCGAATCTCGCGTCGTCGCTGATCTCGACAACGGTGCCGACGAACCCGTGGTCTGACTTGAGATACAACTCGGTTCCTTCGTAGATGTTGGCCACAAGTCCGAACCATTCCGGCGAAGGAGCCGGAGTTGGATCGGACCGCGAGTACGCTGGCGCTGCGATAGCTGGTGTACTCACCGGCGGCTTCGAGTCGGCCAGAACCGGTGCAAGGACGACCCCGATGGCGACAAGAATGCCGAGTGCTCCGAGTGCAGGATTCTGCTCGAACCACGACGGGTTCGCGTGGTTCGCGTGGTTCGCTGGCTGCGGTGCTGTGACGCGCGGCCGCGCGCACTGCGGGCAATTCGTCACGATGTCGCTGTACTGCTTGGCGCAATCAGGGCAGGTGTAGAGAGCCATCGTTCACTTGAAAATGGGTGTGACAGCTGTGCCATGTGGAAACCTGTGGACAACCACTGTCGCGCCAGCATCGGCGACTTGCTGAGTGTCAGTGCTTCGGTCCATCTTCGGTGCGTTCCGGTCCGATGTCGGCCGGACACACCGGCTACCTGACTTGCCGATCATGCCCGCTGCGCTGCTCCTCGTGAACTCCCCGGTGCTGCACCCCATCGCCGCCGCCGCGGGTCAGTACATCGCGTGGTTCCCGGCCGAGGATCTGGTGGTCCTCGCACTCGACGGTCAACGCTGGCGGATCGTGCGCCGGCTTGGTTTCGACAACGTCGGCGCCCTCGGAGTTCAACTCGAAGACGGCGCCCTCACTTGCGTTTTCGTGCGGGGGGACGGCTCGCCGCTTCCTGCAGGCGTTTCGGGTCTGCGACGTCAAGCGCCTTCGAATACAGAGCCGCTGCGTCTGGTCCGGTGAGCGGCTGCTCGAGCGCCGTGAGGGTGGTCAGGTCGCTGCGCAGTTTCCCCAGGCGGGACAGGACATCCCGCTCGTAGTCGGCCAGCATCGAGGCGACGGTCGGCGCCCCGCGCTCAATCGCCGCGAGGATGCGCTGCTGCTTGTCTTCGGAGACGGCACGCCGTGCATGCAGCCAGTCGTTTACCCGCGTGATCGGCTCCCCAACCCGGGCCGAGACCCCGGTTTGGTCGAGCGCCAGCCGGTCCATTGCCGCCCGTAATGCGGCGGCAAACTCGTCTCTTGACATAGGTGGGTACCACGGGGTAACGTATCTGTGCGTGGCGACACAGTGTCGCCACCGAAGCCAACGCACAGAGTAACCGGGGGTTCTCAGAATGACCAAGCGACAGCGGTGGGCGGTGCTGCGCGAGGCGGGGCACACGGGGGCGAGCTTGGCGCTCGCGCTCGGGGTGTCGAAGCAGACGGTGTGCCGCCATCTGAACGGCGAGCAGTTCTCGCACGAGTCAGCCGACGCGATCGCGCAGGCGTTGCGTGTCACGGTTGCGGCGATGTGGCCGAAGGCGCCGCGCAAGGCGGCCGCATGACTTTCTCGTCCGAGCTCTGGCGCTGGCTGTCGGCGCATCCCGGGTGGGCGCTCGGGGTGTTCATGGCCGGCGGGTCAAGCGGGGTGCTCGTGATGGCGATTCTGGCCGTGTCGGGCGAGGAGCGCCAGCCCGAGCCGCTGTCGCCGGTCGCCGAGCGGATGGACCGCATGACGGCACCGCGCCCGGTGCGTACCAGCACGGCGATCGAGCCGGAAGTCGAGGACCTCGGCGTATGATCGCCGCCGCCCTCTGCATCGGCTACGCCGTGGGTTGGGTGGCTGGACGTGGCGTCACCGTCCGGCGGGCCCGCGCGGCGCTGCTGGCGCTGCGAGCACGGCACGGCTGATGGCCGGCACGAAGGGGAGGCGCCAGCTGAATGGCTGGGTGAGTGACGAGGTCTATGACCGAGTCGCCCGCGCGGCGCGCAAGGCGTGCATGTCCCGGAGCGCGTACGCCGCCGCCTTCATCACCGCGAACATCGATGTGATCGACCCGGAAGGGGCCGATCCGCAGGTGCAGGACTCGTGACCACACCGGGTCACGAAAACGAAGACGGGCCCACGCCTAGGAACGTGGACCCGTCGGGACTGACTGTCTCGGAGGAGACGATGAACACTACCACGCATGGCGTCCGGGTGGAACGGGCGCACTACGGGCTCGGGAAGCTGAGTGCCGTGATTCTGGTGACCGCCGACGGCGTCACCTCACAGGTCCCGGTGACGATCGCCGGCGTCGATCAGGGCCGCGCCATCAGCCTGGTGAACGCCATGGGGCGGCTGCTGCTCGGCGCCGTCGTGATGGACGGGAGCGACCTGCTCGCGATCCGCGACAGCATCGACAACGCGCGCCGGTTGGCGTCCCGCATCGCACCCGAAGCGGACGACTCGACGATCCTGCTGGAATGCATCGAACGCGTGCACGACCAGGTGCGTGGAGCGCTGGCATCATGAGCGGCTACGACACGTGGCTCGAGGCGCCGTATCAGGACGCGTACGCGGCGCAGGAGCGGGCGGAGTACATCGAGGCGCATACCTGCTGCGACTGCGGCGAGGTCGGGCCGCACGTCCTGGAGCCGGACGAGCCGTGCATGGTCTGCGCGGCACGCGGGGTGCTGGCCGTGCTCGACACGCAGATCGCGAAGACGGAGGTGGCCAGTGTCGGTCACTGATTCCCTCAAGGTCGCACTGAGCGAGCTCGCTGCGGCGCGCGCTGGTCAGGCACTGGTGAAGCAGTCGCTGCAGGACGCGCAGACGGCATTCAAGGCCGCGCACGCACCGCTCATCGAGTCCGTGAGCGAGTACAGCGCCAAGGTCGCGGAAGCCGAGAACGTCGTGCGCACGCTGGCGCTGGTGGCGTACGAGGCGGACAAGAAAAACAAGACGCCGGTCGCCGGCGTGACGATCAAGGTCGGCACCCTGCGGGAGTACGACCCGACGAAGGTGCTCGCGTGGGCGCGGGAGCATCGCGCGACGTTCCCGGCGCTGATCGTCGAGACGCTGGACGAGAAGGTGCTGAAGGCGCTGATCACGGCCGACGCGGTGCCCGGTGTGAAGGCGACCGACGACCCGAAGGCGACGATCGCGACCGACCTGTCGGACTACCTCAACATTCCCGAACCGGCCGTGCATGCGGCGGAGCTGACCAATGTCCTCTGAAGCCACCGCCGTCGCGCGCACGAAGCCGGCCCTGCCTGCCGCCTACGCGGAAGACATCCAGCGCCGGAAGGAGCGGAACGCCATCAGCACGGCGATCCGTGGCACCCAGTGGGGGAAGGAAGTCAGCCAGGACACGGTGCGCGCGGTGTCCGAGTACGCCTACCGCACCGGGATCGATCCGGTGCGGCACATCGAAGTGCTCGGTGGTCGCATCTATCTGAACGCGGACTACTACCGCGAGAAGGGCGCGCCGCTGATCAAGGCGGGCGTCGTGCGCGCGACCGAGATCCAGCACATCGCCGCCGACGCGCGGCTCGATGCCATGGCAGAGAAGCCCGGCCCCCTGCAGGAGTGGGCGGCCGGTGAGCGCGATACGCGCATCATGCTGCGCATCAAGTACGGGGTCCCTGAGGGTGCGAAGGCGGCGGCGATCTGCCGGATCACCATGGCGGACGGATCGGTCCTCGACGGGGTGAACTGGGTCGGGGGTTCGTCGAAGCGGGATCCGGTCGGCGACAGCGAGCCGACGAAGACTGCCGAGTCGCGCGCCGAACGCCGCGCATGGCGTCGACTGGTCGAAGTGCAGCCGGCGCTGCTGCCGGATGCGGCGAAAGCGGAGTCGGTGGCCAGCGAGATCAACGAGAGCATCCCGGATGCCGAGGTGACGCCACACGGTGAGCTGCCGGTCCGGCCTGCCGTCCGTCCGCTGATGATCGCGGACGTCGGCGACGACATCGCGCGGGCGCCCGAGGTGGTGTCGTTCCTGAGCGAGGCGCAGCTGGAGCTGGCGGAGAAGCTGCTGAAGTCGTCGGTGTGGTCAGACGCTGAGCGGGCCGAGTTCCGTGAGGACTTCACGCGCACGCAGAGCGGTGCACGGGTGGCCTTCGATCGCCTGATCAAGGACACGAAGGCGCGGAAGGAAGCGCGGAAGCCGGAATCACTGCGGCCGATCCCGGGTGACGAGATGGACTTTCAAGACGACTCTGACCTCGGTGAGGACAACTGACCATGACCACGAAGACGAAGAAGGCGTCCGAGACGAAGCAAACGCAGTGGTTCGGCCAGGCCGAGTACAAGCTGCTGTTCACGTTCGCTGACCTCGCGAAGAAGGCCGGCACCGCCGCGCAGAGCGCGTGCGAGAAGGCGCAACTCACCCAGGGCGAGCACGAGGCGCAGACGCTGCTCGGGTACGCCGAAGAGGCGCGGCTGTTCATGGACAAGCGCGAGGACGACACCTGCCAGCTCTCGCGCGGCCACCTCGAGGCGCTGAAGACCGGCGCGTCGCTGTACCTGCAGGCGCTGGCGAAGTCCGAGAAGACCGACGAGGCGCTGCTGCTCGATGTCAGCGACCACGAGGTGCGCCGGGACGAGGCGATCACGCTGGCGCGGAAGCTCGGTGGCGGGGATCTGTTCGACAACACGGACGTCACGATCCGCTTCGCTGACGGTGAGGTGAAGACGACCGGCAAGCACATGCGGGCTGCGGCTGCAGCACTGTCAGGGGACGACGACGATGCCTGAGTCCCTGACCGCTCGGCTGCTGGCGCTGGAGCCTGACGAGGAGCTGATCGTGCCGTGCGCCGGTCGGCTGGAGTGGAAGCTGGTCCAGAACCGTGTGCACGGGATCGCGCAATACATCCGGCAGACCCGCGACGCCGCATTCCGCGTGCGCACGTGGGGCTGCACGAACGGGGTCGGCGTGGAGCGTGCGTCATGACAATCGCCCTTGAGAAGCTCGAAGGACTCACCCTGTGCACCGGCGCAGGCACCCTGACCGACAACGCGCTCTGCGTGATGCAGGCGGTCGATTACGTGACCAGCGGTGGCACGTCGGACCATCCCGAGTGCGCGTCGCCGGTGATCACGAAGTTCCTGATCCGATGGAACGACAGC
>JANOCB010000103.1:0-7886 GCA_031411975.1 Gemmatimonadaceae bacterium | reverse complement strand
CGCGAAACCTGGGCGAGGATGCCACAGTAGGGTCAGGATGCGCCCGCATCGTCGCTGCCTCACGGCACCGCTTCTGATTGTCATCACCACGCTGAGCAGCGCGACACTCCATGCACAGACGCGCGATCAACTGCCGCGGGCAGGCGGTGTGATTCGACGCCTCGATGGCCGCACGATGTCATCACAGGCCGCCGACTCGGTCGTGCGGCAGCTCGTGCTTCAGCACGGCATCACGGGGTTGCAGGTCGCCTTGATCAACCGTGGACGCCTGGTGTGGAGCGAAGCCTCTGGCGTTCGCGCACGCGGCGATGGAGCAGGCTCGGCACCCGCAGGCCCCGACCTTCCGATGCAACGCTCCACGACCACCTGGGCGGCGTCGATCACGAAAGCGGTGTTCGGTACGTACGTCATGCAGCTCGTTGAGCGGGGACGCTTCGATCTCGATCTCCCGATCGTTGGTCAGCTGCCGCAACCGCTGGACAGTTATGCACCGTACCGCGAAAAGGCCGCGCTCATCGTGCACGACACGCTCTGGTCACGCGTCACGCCGCGTATGCTGCTCTCGCACACTGGCGGTCTCGTGAACTTCGCCACGATGGAGCCCGACGGCCGGATGCACCTCCACGACGTGCCCGGCACCCGGTATCGATACTCCGGGGAGGGGATCAACCTGCTGCAGTTCGTGATCGAGCAGCGACTCGGCCAGCCGATGGATTCATTGATGCAGTCGGCGATTTTCACGCCACTCGGCATGCAGCGGACGAGCCTCAAGTTTCGGGCTGAGTTTGCAGACGATATTGCTGACCGCTTCGGGGCCGACGGCCGGTTTCTCGCGAAGACACGGCGCGCGCCGGCACGTGCTGCAGGCTCGATGACGTCATCCGCGGAGGACCTTGCGACGTTCGCCGTGGCGCTGATGAGCGGTCGCCTGATGCGTGCGTCGACACGCAGCGAGATGCTGCGACCGCAGGTTCGGATCACCGCTCGCACACAATTCGGCGCGGGCAGCGAAGTCACCGACGGCGACGAAGCAGCACGCCTCGGTCTCGCGTATGGCATGGGATGGGGGTTGCTCACGCGGACACGGTACGGCCCTGGATTCTTCAAGGAGGGACATGGCGACGGCGCGCAGACCTACCTCCTCTGCTTCCTCCGCCAGCGCAGCTGCATCGTGCTGCTGGCCAATAGCGACAACGGCGAGTTCGCCTTCCGAGCGCTGGTGAACCTCCTGCTCGGCACCGATGACGTGCCATGGACGTGGGAAGGGTGGACGCCGGAGCAGATCCGCGAGTCGCGGCGGAATCAGTAAACAGCGGCGCCGATACGTCTCGACCTGCATCCGGAGAGGCGTGCGCTGGCGAACAGCACAGGGATCGTGGCTCTCTGACCTATTCCGCGACCACACCACCATGACCCGTCTCTTCATCGCAGCCCGCGCTGCGCTCGCCACTGCTGCGATCACGATCGGTCTCCCGGGCGCGGGTCGGGGGCTGACTTCCCTGATCCTGCACCGTGATCCGCTGATCGCGACGTCACACGCAAGCCAGCGATGAGCCAGCCCATGACGACCCAGAAGCCACGGCACATGCTCCCAAGCCTGGCACGCAGTGTCAGTCTGCTTGCTCTCCTCGCTGGGCCAGTGACCGCGCAATCGTACCGCCCCGTGCTGACGCCAGCACCGGGTGACACCGGCGTCACCATCGAGGTGGAACGCCATCCAAACGGTCAGCTCTCCAAACGCGTCTACCGCCTTGCAGGGCAGCCCAACGGGCTCTGGCAAGAATGGGACTCCACCGGACGGTTGCGCCTGACCGCCGACTGGAAGAACGGCCGAGGCGAAGGCGTGTGGATGTACTTCCATCCGAACGGCATCGTCAGCGAACGGTCGTGGGTCACCAATGACGTGTGGCATGGGCCGAGTGAAGGCTGGCACGCCAATGGCCAGAAGGCCTTCGAGGGGATGTGGCTCCGAGGGGCGAAGGATGGGCCCTTTCGCTACTGGGACGACACAGGCACGCCGCGCGGACCCGGCGCGCTGTTACTGCACGGTGCCGATCGCCCGACGCCCGCGCTCACGGAGGGATGGCCCAGCGACTTCAACGTGTGGGACATCAGCGTCAGCCGGGATCTCGAGACGCTCTTCGTCGGTACCGGCGGTGACGACGGCACCCACCGGCGCATCATGATCCGCCGGTGGCGGCAGGGAGCATGGCAGCCGGTGGAACCCGCACCATTCGCCGACACCAGTGCGGCCGAAGGCACGCCCGTCGTCAGTCCTGACGGCGAGTGGGTGTACTTCAGCAGTGCGCGCCACGCCACGAGAGAACCGGGTAATCCTCACCGCGATCTCTACCGGGCATCACGTGCCTCGGGCTGGAAGACGGTGGAGCGTGTCACCAACACACCGCTCTACGGTGAGATCACGCTGACGCTTGCCCGGGACGGCCGCGGCGTGCTGTGGACGGATCGACGCCGGGATGGCTCTGCCAAGATGGGGTTGTACGAAGTGCGCATGAGTCAGAGAGCGCCCGCGAAACCGCCACGACTCGCTGTCGTTGCGGATCTGACGACACTGCATCGCGGTGACACGTCCGGCGAAGCGAATCCGGTCATCGCGCCCGACGGATCGTTCCTGCTGTTTGCCAACTACGACGTCGACGGTCAGCGAACGCTGGAGGACATGTTCATTTCCACCCGGACCAGGTTCGGCTGGTCGCTGCCGAAGCGGCTCGCCAACGGCGGTAACTCAGCACAGAACGATACCCCGTCGCAGCTACTCGCTGACGGGAAGACGCTGCTGTTCATCTCGTCGCGAACGACGGGAGCGCGAGTGTACAGCGTCACATTGAACGGAGTCCTGCCGAAAGACTGACGGCGCGCATGACTGAAACACTGACGGTACACAGCCCGAACGCGCCGCCTGCACCTTCCCGCCTACACCAGCGCCGCCTGATGCACCCGCCCATCGAACAACTGCACTTCGCGATCAGCGTGCTGCGCATATCGCGTATCGTGCGTCACCATGCAGATCGTCGCACCGTTGCTGTTCAACTCACGCAGCAACTCCATCACGGACTCACCGTTCTTCGAGTCGAGATTCCCCGTGGGTTCGTCCGCCAGCAGGATCGCCGGATCGCCGGCCACGGCGCGCGCCACAGCCACGCGCTGCTGCTGTCCACCGGAGAGCTGTGCGGGAAAGTGTCCCGAACGATGGGCCATCCCCACACGCTCCAGTGCCTCCGCGACACGACGCGTGCGTTCGCTGGCCGGCATGTCCCGATAGGTCAGCGGCAATTCGACATTCTCGGAGACGGTCAGATCACCGATCAGATTGAATGCCTGAAAAATGAAGCCGATCTGCCGATTGCGGACCCGCGCGCGCTCGGCCGGTGAGAGCCGCGAGACATTCTGCCCGGCCAGCAGATAGTCTCCGCTGCTGGACGTGTCGAGCAGCCCGAGAATCGAGAGTAGCGTCGTCTTGCCACAGCCCGACGGTCCGCTGATGGCGACGTACTCGCCTTTCCTGATGGCGAAATCAATGCCGGCCAGCGCGTGTGTCTCCACTTTGTCAGTGAGAAACACCTTGCTGATGCCGCTCAACGCGATGATCGCGTTGCTGTCCACGCTCGTTGCCATGCTGCACTCTCCGGTGTTCAGCCTTACTTGATGCGTACGCGAGCCACGTTGGCGTACGTCGACATGTCCGACACGATGATCTTGTCACCCACTTCGAGCCCGCGCACGATCTCGATCACGTTCACCGAACTGCGTCCCAGTTCCACCGGGACCCGATCGGCGTAGGCTCCGCCGTCGACCAGTCGGAACAGCGATACGCTCCCCGACCCTGCACTGAACGCCGGACGTCCGGTGTAGCGGACGTTGCTGAGCGTCTCGATGACGATCGTGCCATCCACACTCAGATCCGGCACGGCACCACTCGGCAACGGGCCATCGATCGTGACGTCCACCGTCACGCTGCCACCCAGGGCCGATGGGTCCTTGCGGCTGACGTGTCCCGCGACGAGTCCGTTGCGGGTGTCGATGCTCGCCTTCTGGCCGATCGTCACGTCCTTCGCCTGGCTCTCGGGAATCCGCAGCACCGCCTTCAGGCGGCCCGGCTGCACTACCTTCGCCAGGGTCGTGCCTTCCGGCACCCATTGGCCCAGCTGTAGCGTCAGCTCTTGGAGCACACCGGCGTCAGGTGCGCGTACCTGCAGCGCCTGCAGCCGACTCCGCTGATTGGCGGCGATGGCCTTCAGCTGCTCCACCTGACTGGCCTGCGTGGAGATCTGCGATTCGATCGCTTCCTCCATGAGCTGCAACCGATCCCGCTCGACGCCGAGCCGCGTCGTGAACTCCTCGGCCTGCGCCTTCTTCGTGTTCACTTCGAATGCCGACATCAGATTGCGCTTTCCAAGCGAATCCGCTGCCACCGCTTCCTGCAGGGCATCCATGTGTTGCGTGCGGATCGTGGCCACCACGCCGCGCTGCGTGAGAACCTGACTTCGCAAATTCGTTCGGATGTTCAGCAGTTCGATCTGCGCCTGCCGCACCTGCTGCTCGGCCTGCATGGTCTGGATCTGCAGATCGGGATTGCTCAATTCGAGCAGCACGTCACCCGCGGCCACCTTGGTGCCGGATTCCGAAGCCAGCCGTTCCACGCGTGCACTGGCCTGTGCCGTGATGAACCGGATCTGCTCCGGCACCAGTGTGCCGGGCCCACGCACTTCGCGCACCACGTTGCCCTGACGCACGCTGTCGATCAGCACCGCCGCACGCTCGATGGTTTGCGCGGCGGGTTCGAGGCCCAGCAGCCAGACGGTGATGGCAGCGACCGCCACCACGCCACCACCGATCATCAGGTTGCGGCGAGTCTTCTTGGGGGGAGTTCTTGCGATATCCACAGATCAGATGGTTCAGTCGTAGCGAAGGGCTAGCATCGGATCGACGCGCGCGGCCCGTTGTGCTGGCACGAGTGCAGCGGCGAACGCCACCAGCGTCAGCAGGAGCACGGCGCTGACGATGGCGACGGGATCATGACCCTGGAGTTCGTAGAGTTGGGACTGCGCGACGCGCCCGAGTCCCAGCGCGGCAGCGACGCCGACCGCTCCGCCGATGAGCACCATCACGCCGACCTGCTTCATCACCAGCGTGCGGATATTGCCGCCGTTGGCACCAAGCGCCATGCGTACGCCGATTTCCCGCGTCCGTTGCTGCACCGAGAACGCCAGCACACCATAGAGCCCGACACCGGCAAGCAAGGTGGCCAGCAACGCAAATGCCGACGAGAGGATCGAGATCATCCGTTCGAGGAAGATGTTCTCGCGCACCTGCTGCGGCATCGTCTTCAACGCTTCAACCGGGAGTGCCGGATCAATGCGCTTGATCGTGGCGCGCAGCGAGCTGAGAATCTGTTCCGGTGGCAGCGACGACTTGACGTAGAAATAGAGTGCGCCGGTCCGCGCGTCCTGACGCCAGGGCTGATAGTACACGGGCGGCACCGAGTCCTTCACATCGCTGTACTTCACGTCCGGCACCAGCCCGATGATCTGCACGTCGAGCGTGTCGTCACTCTCCGTGCCCATGAACTTGCCGACCGCATCGTTGCCGAGCTTGAATTTCTTCGCGAACGCCTGATTCACGATCGCTACGCGCTGCGCGCCGAGTTGATCCGCCGCGGTGAACTCGCGGCCCGCCTTCAGCTGCACGCCGAGTGTCTTGAAATAGTCGGGGCCGATCTCATTGAAGCGTGATCCGCAATCGATATCGCCGCCGCAGGGGTACCCCTGGACATGTGCATCGTTGCCCCAGTTGTCGCCACTGAGCAGCGGCACCAGACCACTCGTGACACCAGTCACGCCTGGAACCGCCGCCAGCTCCTGCTCGACGCGGGTGAACAGCACCGCGCTGCGTGTACTGTCGTAGCCGACGCGCTGCGGGACGATCAGGAACGTCGCGATGTCGCTCACCTTCACACCCAGATCCACTCGACTCACGTTCACGAGGCTCTTGAGAAAGAGGGCGCTCATGATCAGCAATCCCATCGACAACGCGATCTGTGCCGTCACCAGCGCCGAGCGGAAACGGGTGGCGGCGCGCCCACCCGCGATCTGACCGGCGCCGGCGCGGATGGAGCTGATCAGATCACCGCGTGTGCTGTGCAGCGCCGGAAAGAGCCCGAAGAAGATGCCGGTGCCCACGCTCAGCAGCGCGGAGAAGATGATCACGGCCGGACTGATCCCGAAGCTCATCGTGCTCGCGGCTTCCGGTGGGAGAATGGAGACCACCACGTTCAGCGTCCACTGCGCCACCAGCAATGAGGCCAGCCCGCCCGCCAGCGCCAGCATCACACTTTCGGTGAGCAGCTGTGCCACCAGATGCCGACGGGTGGCGCCGAGTGCCAGACGAACGCCCATCTCCGTCGCGCGCCGTGCGCCGCGCGCCAGGAGGAGATTGGCGATGTTGGCACAGGCGATCAGCAGTACCACGAACGTCACCGAGAAGAGCAGCATGATCGGCGCCTTCGCTTCGCGATCGATGCCGCTTTGTCCGCGGGCACCAGCGGCCAGCTCGATCCGCTTTTTTCTGAAGCTCTCCATGGTCTTGTCGCTCAGGCCCTGCTGCAGCGGCGCCTCGACGTCGTTGATGATCGGCGAGTAGACGGCGTTGATCGATGTAGCTGCTGACGCCAGCGTGGCATCGGCTTTCATCCGGCCGAAGAGGTACATCCAGTAGTTGCGCCGGTTCTCCAGCCGGTTGAACCCGTCGATCACGAACTGCATGGAGATCGGCACGTAGACCACCGGTCGTGCGCCCGTGGTGGTTCCCTCGAATCCCTCGGGAGCAACGCCGATCACCGCGTACGACTTTCCATTGACGACGATGGACTGTCCCACCACCGCCGGATCGCGGCCAAAGGTGTTCTCCCAGAAGGCATGGCTGATGACGGCGACGAAATTCGCGCCGTTGACCTTGTCGTCGTCCGGCGTGAAGAGGCGACCCACCGCGGCCCGGAGTCCCAGCACGGGGAAGTAGCCGCCGCTCACCATCATCGCTTCACCGGTCCGCGGTTCGTTGCGGACGCTGAGTGACACGCTGGTCAGGCGGTGTGCCGCAATTCCCGAGAATGCCGAGGGCGCCTTTTCCAGGTCGCGGAACATCGCGTAGCTGAAAACTTCGTCGCAGCCGCCGGCCTGATTGCAGGAGTTCGACCCAGGCATTGGCCCCGGGTGTTTGAAGTTGGCCAGCTGCTCTGGTGCCGAGACCGGCAGCTTTCGCCAGAGGAGCTGCTCGAACAGCGAAAAAATCGCAGCGTTGGCGCCGATGCCGAGGGCCAGCGACAGCACCGCGATCGTCGTGACGATCGGCGTCTTCAACAACATGCGGACGGCCAGCCTGACATTGCGCATCGGTGCGTCGGTCGGGGTTCATGCTGCGAGTGAGACGGCGGGCCTTCGCAGCGAGCGTCCTCGACGGATGCACCGCTGCGTCTCATGAGCCGGGTACGGAACTGGTTCGGGCGCGGTTTCAGCGACGTCAGTCAGGCGGTGGGGGCGTGCATGCAGGCGTCGTCGGGCCGTCACACACGCTGACACGTCGAGGTCGTGGCGCGTTGCCGCAGCAGTGTCACCGGGCGACAAGCAGATCGGCAGACGGCACGAACCGCCGCACCCACCCCCGGCAAGATGTGCCGCAGGGTACCAAATCGCCTGCCAACCGCACTCGGCATTAGACAAGATAAGTCTTTCAAATACAACGCCTTGAGCCTCCTCTAACCCGGCCCCGACGAGTGGCACCCGCCGTGCTTCTGCATGAGACCGTACTCCACACTCTCTCCACGGCTCATGTCACACGCGCAGATCGTCGACCTCGCCCGGAACGCCATC
>JANOCB010000102.1:0-26732 GCA_031411975.1 Gemmatimonadaceae bacterium | reverse complement strand
CCGCCGGCGGCCAGCAACGTCATCGTCACTGGCCGGGTGCGGAAATCACGGATGCTTCACGGTGCCAGCGAGTAGGCGCGGTCGAACGCGAAGCTCGTGAAAGCCCCGTTGAACAGCTGCCACGACTGATTGTTGTCCGGCACACCGTCGCGCCACCCCCAGAACACCGCGAATGACGGCGAGCGTGCCTGAATACCGATCCAGTACTTCGTGTTGGCCACGGCAGGGAACGCCGTGGTGAGCGTTGCCGAGTAGCTGTAGAAAGGCCACGTGGTGTTGGCAGCCGTACCGCAGGTCAGTCCCGGCACGTTCTTGTCGAAGGTCTGGTTGACCTGCGCCAGGGTGAACGTTTCCGTCTGCAGCGGTGCGGCGACGTTCGGTCGTCCGGCGGCGTCAGCGTAGAATGTGATCGTGAATCCCGTTGCCGTCGGCGCGGGAGCCGCCGAGCCAGCCGTGGCGACGCAGTAGATGCCCTGCCACGCCACCCTCGTGATGTTGGACGCGCCTGTGAATGTGAAGTCGTCGGCGACCAATGCGGGCAGCGAGCCGTTGGCGTAGATCTGCGAGGTTCTGGCTTCGATGATCGTCGAGTTCGACGCCGGTACCAGGCTCGAGCGTGACGTCGTCCTCTCGACCGTCGGCTCCGTCGGTGCCTTCTTCTTCGAGCAGCCGACGAGCACAACCGTGAGCGCAATCACAGTCAGCAGTCGGACAGGGGTGGTACGGCCGAATCGCTGTGCGATGTTGGCGTGGGCTGCCAGACGCGCGCGAAGTGCAAGTCTCTCCATGGGTTCCTCGACGAGAAATGGCGCGGGGCTCGAACGACATGCGTTCCCGCTCATTCCAATACGCGAGGAATCCGTCGGAATCGGCTCATACCCCGAGCGGCCGTCGTTTCCCGCACGGGTAATCGACGATGTGCGCGTCGAACGCATTGGCACCGGTCCGCCCGATCGGGATGCGACCGTGGGTGCTGCCGCGCTACCGCACGACCGACGGCGCGCGAGGCTTGTCATCTGGCTCTCCCACCGGCGCCAACAGCTCCGCAAACGGTGCCCAGGTGCGCAGCGCGGCGAACGCCGGGTCCGCGTGTACCGATGGCTCCATCCCCAGTCCTTCGCGACGCGCCTGACGCAGGAGGGCGAGCGTCGTTGCCGAATCGGCGAGCACTGCCGCAATCGTGGCGCGCCGGTAGGTGGGCTCGCCCCACAACAAACCGCGTGCCGGTATCGTCAGCGCCCGCGATCGCGCCGTGATCGTCGCCATCCATCGCCGTGCCTCCACCGTGTCGCCGGCAACCGCCGCTGCGACGCCTGCGAGACCGAGCACTGCAAACGACGGCGCGCTGCCGCGGGCGAGCAGCGGCTGGAGTACACGACGCGCGCTGTCGGCGCGACCTGCCAGCAGCAGTGCGCGCGCGCGCGACTCGCGGATGCGCCCCTCGTCCATCATCGCAGCGGGCAGCGAGTCGAACCACGCTACGACGGCCGTCGCCAGCGCAGGGCCGCCTTCGTGCCCGTGTGCCAGCCATTCGGTCACGGCGGTGAGCCGCAGTGCGGCACCGCTCGCGTACGCGGTGCGAGACGACGCCACGGACTGCAGCAGCGACTGCACGCCCGCCCGATCACCGCGTGCGGCCTGCGCGCGCACGGTGTACACCAGCATGTCGTCATCGGTGGGATAACGACGCACCGCCTCGCGTGCGGCGGTCAGCTCCTCGTCATGACGCCCCAGCATGTGCAGCGCCGACGTCAGTTCGCGCCAGTACGCCGACCAGCCGCGCAACTCGCCATGATCGGCGCCGAGGGCGCGCAGCACGCGCACCGCTTCCGCCGGCCGGTTCATCTTGCGCGCAACTTCGGCCACCATGTACTCGCCGATCGTACCGGGCGCGATCCGCGCCTGCCGGACCACCGCGTCGTACGTGGCGGCGAGGTCACCAGCCAACAGCCCCTGTGTCATGTCGAGCGTGCTCTGCTCCAGCGGCCCAAGACGGTCGCGTTCCTGCTGCAGCGACACCAGCAACCGGTCGGCGCTGGTGGCATCGCCGAGATTGAGGTGCATGATGGCTGCCGCAATGCGTGGCATGGGATAACTACGGTCCGCACTCGCCGCGCGCAGGAAGAGCGACAACGCACTGCGCGCATCGCCCGACACGAAGGTCTCGAGCCCGGCGACGTAGAGGCGATACGCGTCGTAGGTTGGCGGTGCGATCGCGCGCCGCAGGTGCGTCACGGTATCCGCGACAGGGGCGAGCGCCGCGAGGACCCGGGTCCGCAGCAGATCGACCCCCGCCATCACGCTGTCCACCGGTGTGCGCACCCGTTCCACCGGCCGCAGCACCCGCCCGGTCGCCGCATCGAGCAGCTGCGCATGCAGTTCGAGCATGCGTTGCTCGCGATACACGGCGCCGCGCACGACCACGCCGGCGCCGACGTCCTTCGCGATGCGTTGCCATCGATCGTTCGCACGCGTGTCCCCGGACAGGTCGCGCGCCGTCGTCATCACCGCGACCACCGGTACGACCTCGATGCCGTCGATCCGCGCGATCCCTTCGGTGAGCCAGTCGGCCGCCAGCCGCCCGACTGCCGCCAGCGACGTATCGCGCGTCTCGTCGGTGAGCGGCAGGACGACCACGCGTGACGCGCGCACCGTCGATGCCACGGGCGTCGGATCCCGTGGACCGGCCGGTCGCAGCAGCGCGACGACTACCGCGACCGACATGGCGACGAGGGCCACCGCCGTCCAGCGAGGGCGCGACGACGCGTCGCTTGCCGGCGTCGCCCGTGCGGGAGGTGCATCGCCAGACGCCGCAGGGCGCGGCCCATCGGCCGAGCGCACGTCCGCGGTTACGTCCGCCGCCGCGTCCGGATGCCGCAGCGATGCCACGAGCGACTGGGTGATCGCAGACGGTGCAACGTCGAGCTCGGCGGCGAGGCGCGTGGCAAAGCGGGCATGGGCCTCCATCGCCCCCGCACGATCGCCGGCTGCGGCGAGGCACGACAGCAACCGGCGATGGTGCTCCTCGCTCAGCGGTGCCAGGGTTTGTGCCTGTCGCGCCCGGGCAATCGCCGTGGTCCAGTCCGCCCGTGTTGCCGCCCGGTCGGCCGCCTCAGCCGCCGCGTCGGCGGCATGCCGAGCCAGCGTGTCGCGCAGTGTCGCACACCACTGATCGAAGGCCGGTGCCTCGTCGATCAGCAGGCCGTGGAGCAACGTGCCGCCATACAGGGCGAGCGCCTCGTCCGTGTTCCCCGACCGCACCGCAGCCAGAAAGGCCGGCACGTCGCACTGGATGGCCGCCGCATCGAGACCCACGCCATCGTCGCCTCGCGTCGTGATCGTGGGTTCGCCGAGCGTGCGTCGCAGGAACGCCAGCGCCTGTCGCAGGGACGCTCGAGCCCGCTGTTCGTCCGACTCGGGCCAGAACACGCCGAGCAGCGTGTTGCGCGAGACGAAGCCCGAGCCCCCTTCCACCAGCAGGTACACCAGCAGCGCAGCCCGCCGCGGCTGGGCCAGCAGGGTGGACAGCGATCCCCGCTGCGGATCGCGAACGTCGAGCGTGCCCAGGGCCGTGACGGTGATCATCAGATACCTGGATGCGGCAGCGGGAAAGGACGGAAATGTGAGGGATCACGGCTGGATCACGCGCAGGTTGCCGACCGCTCGCACCGTGGCCGCAAGGTCGCGTCCACAACGGGGCGCGACAAGGAACCCACCGTCATCCCGAGCCTCCCATGCCCGCACCACGCCCGAAGGCCCCGTCGTTCCACGTCCTGTTCCGCTCCCTGCCGCTCGTGTGGTCCGTCCTGCTGTTCGCGCCACTCCGCCTGAAGGCCCAGGACAGCCCACCGCCCCGCGACCTGCTCGCGCGGGTGGAGGCGCTGGGCACGCCACGCAGTACCGATCGCATCACCGTCTATTTCGAGCGCGGCCACGAGGCCAAGGCGCTGCGGTTGCGCGCGCTGGTGCAGGATGCCCTGCGCTTCTACGCCGACTCGCTGGGCGTACGTCCCGCGCTCTCGCTGGCCGTGCTGGAACGGCCCACCTGGGAGCGGATCATCACCTGGCAGCCGTACGGCATCCCGGGGGTGGAAGGGACGCCGCCGGTCGCCTTTCTCCCCGCCACCGATGACAACCTCGCCGCCGCCGACGCGGTGGGGATCGAAGCGGGCATCTCAGACTCCGCCCGCCGACTAGTGGGCGCCGCGGGGCTGTCGTGGCCCGACGCATCGCGCCGCTACGTGGATCTGGTGGGGCTCCACGAACTGGGGCATGCGCTGGTTGCCGAGTACGGGATTGCCGCGCGGTCCATGTGGTTGAACGAGTGGCTGGCGACGTATGTCGCGTACGCCTTCCTGCGGGCCACGCGTCCGCAGCAGGCCCACGTCTGGGAGGGCATCCTGCAGGGATACGTCGATGCGGTGCGGCCGGAGCACCGCACGCTCGACACGTTCGACCGCTTGTACTTCGGTGTCGGCTCGCTCAACTACGTGTGGTATCAGGCGCGCTTTCAGCAGCAGGTGGTCGCGGTGTACGAGGCCCATGGTGTGGAGTTCCTGCGTACCATGCGCGCGACCTTTCCGCGCGGTGCCACGCCCATCGCGTCGAATCCGGTGCTGTTGACCCGGCTGGAGCGGCTCGCACCGGGCTTTCTGGCCTGGGGAGAGGGCATGCGGTGACCTGCGCGTGGCGACGCGTGCCCGATCGCCCCGACTGGACTGCCATCAGGTCATCACGTACCAGCGGTGACCCGTCGGGGCGTGCTCGAAACCGAGCCGCTCATACACCGCCTGTCCCATCGGGGTGGAGTGCAGTCCGACCATCGGTTTGCCGAGCTCGAAGGCGGCGTTCGCGACGGTGACGGTGCAGAGCGTGCCCAGTCCGCGTCGCGCGAACTTTGGCCGCGAGCCCACCCAGTAGATACCGCCCATGCCGCCGGTGAGCAGCACCATCGCCGTGCGCGGCTGGTTCGCCGTGCACGGTGGCCAGGGCAAATCGTGTGACCGGAGAAAAGACGCGACGCGGATGGGCAAACAGGCTGTCCGTTTCCTCGATCGGTGTCCCCGTCGGTCCGAACGCGTCCGGTCCTGCCAGCGGCAGAACTCCCGGATCGCATCCATCAGGTTCCGGTCGAACAGGTCGTTGCAGCGGGCGGGCATCGGATGGCCTCTCCGTCGTTGCAAGCGGCTCTCGTCGGCGAACCTATCGCGGACGCACCGGCGCGCGAAGGCGCAGGCAACAGCAGTTACAGGGGCGGACATTCACGGATGCGAAGCACAGCATGCGTGTATCGATGAGCACAGCGTGCCGTGACACGGACGGCGAATTTGCCCGTCGCACTGCGACTGCAGCAGGAATCGCCTGGCGCTTCCGATGCTGACTGCGCCTCGTACGACCGATCCGTTACAGCTCCCGTCGCGTTCGGCATGACGATTGCCGTTTTCGGCCGCATCTCCCGTTGTCGGGCGAGTTGGAGTCCGTCACCAAGACCTGCGCGCCGTGTCAAATCCCAGTCAGATCCTGCGTTCCACGCCTGAGGCGGCGACCGCGCCGAGCGCCCCGGTCCGCGAGTCGATCGGGGACGCGGCGTCTTGTTGTTGCGCCGGCGCAACGGTTGTGTTGCAGCGTAGACTGTGATGCTGACCAGTCCGCTGTCGCGGCCTCGCGAGAATGTCACGACTCCGCCTGCGTCACTGTGCTCGCCGGCGCCCGGGTTACGGGACGACCGCGCCATCGTCGACGTGCTGACTGTGCCGACCTCGGTCCCGCCCGCTCACGACGGGCGGGGTGGCGCAGCCGGGGGCGCAGTCGTCTCCCTTTCGACGCCGTCGGGTCGGGTCACTGTCGTCCCGACCACGCCGGCTGTCTGTCTTTCGCTCGATGCCGGTTCGCCGGCAGTCCTCCACGAGAATCTGCCCGCATGACCCCCGACACGCCTGCCGCCCCGTCCCCCGCCCGTTCCTGTGTGCTCATCGGCAGCGAATCGCTGCTGGTGCAGTGCGGCGGCATGCTCCAGGCGCACGGATGGTCGGTGGCCGGTGTGTTCACCGACTCGGCGCCGATCCGCGAGTGGGCCGCCGCGCAGGGCGTGCCGGTCTGGGCAGTGGAGGCGCTGGACGAGATCACCGCCGGCCTGGCCTTCGACTGGCTGTTCAGCATCACCCACCTGCGTATCGTGCCGACGGTGGTGCTGGATCGGGCGCGTCGGGGGGCGGTGAATTTTCACGACGGCCCGCTGCCGCGGTACGCAGGGCTCAATGCGCCCCTCTGGGCGCTGATGTCGGGGGAGACGAGCTTCGGCATTTCGTGGCACCGGATCGTCGCCGATGTCGACGCCGGCGAAGTGCTGGTGCAGCAGTCGTTTGCGATCGAGGAGAGCGACACGGCGCTGTCGCTGAACGCTCGCTGCTGGGAGGCGGCCGTCGAGACCTTCCCGGCGGTGCTGGCGCGAGTCGTCGATGCCACGGCCCCCGCCGTCGCACCGTCGCCGCTCGATCGCTCGACCTACCACCGCGGTGCCGACCGCCCGTCGGGCATGGGGCTGCTCGATCCCGCTGCCGCGACCGCGCAGTGGCTGCGCGCCTTCCGGGTGGCCGACACAGGGCGCTACGAGAATCCGTTCCTCGTGCCGTGGGTGTGGACCGGACATGAGGCGCTGCTGGCTCGGCGCGCCACACCGCTGACCATGACCGAAACGCAGCGGGCCCTGCCGGTCGGCGCGCTGGTGTCGGTGGGCAGTGATGCCGTCACGGTGCGGGTCGCCGATGGCTGCATCCGCCTCGACGGAGTGCAGTGCATCGACGGAACAGCCGTGGATGTGAGTCAGGCCCTGGCGGCCGCAGGCCTGTCGGTTGGCGCCACGCTGCCCTCGCTCGATCGGGCGTGGGTGGCCGCACTCGACAGCGCCGTCCGGCCAGCGGTGGTCCGCGAGCGGAAGTGGGTGCATCGCCTTGCCGGCGTCGATCCACTGCCGGCCATCGGCGTGGCGGAATCGGCCGACCGCCAGCCCTCGTCGTCGGCGGTGTCATGGAGTGGACAGGTCGACGCGCCGTCCGCCACTGAGACTGCCACGGCACGCGAGCGGCTGCTCGCGGCGATCGCACTCTTCGTGGCACGCCAGGGGCAGCGCGCCACTGGCGACATCGGCTTCGTGACACCGGCCCTCGACGCGGCGGCGCAGACGGCGCCACTGCTGTCGCAGACTGTTCCGGTGCGGGTGGAGGCGGCGACCACCTCGGTCACCGGCGAGGCGGTCGACGTCATGATCGCGGGGCTGCGCACGGCAGCTGACGGCGCGGCGTACCTGCGCTCGGTGCATGCGCGCCACCCGTCGCTGATGGCGCGACCGGTGGCGGTTCGCCGACCGGCGGTGTGCCTGGCCGATGGCGTGGACGCCACGCGTGTGGACGCCATGCTCGTGATCAGCCTCGCGGCTGAAGGTGCGACGGTGACATGGCGGGCGCCGCGCGGGGGCTGCACTGCCGATGATCTGGCACGGCTGCATCGGCGATTGCAGGCCTTCGTGCGCACCGCAGTGGCCGAGCCGGCCCGCGCGCTCGGAGCGCTGCCGCTGATGGACGACGTCGAACGTGCGGCGCTGCAGGAATGGGGTGCCGGGCCCGTGGTCGCGATCGACGAGTCGGACACGGTGCATGCACAGATCGCGCGGCAGGCGGCGCGCACTCCGGATCATGTCGCGCTGCACGCCGGCGGGATCGCCCTGACCTACGCCGCGCTGATCGCACGCGCCGATCGGGTGGCCGCGCAGCTGGTGGCTCTTGGCGTGGGCCCCGACTCGCGCGTGGCGCTGGCCTGCAGCCGCACCGCCGATCTGGTGGTCGGCATGCTGGGGATTCTGCGGGCCGGTGGTGCCTACGTGCCGCTCGATCCCGCCTATCCGGCAGATCGCGTCGCGCTGATGCTGGAGGATTGCGGGGCCACGGTGGTGGTGACGCAGCAGCACGTGGCCGATGCGCTGCAGCTGCCCGCGTGGCGCCGCAGCGCCGACGGTGCGCCGGTGGCGCTGGTGCTGGTCGATGCCCTGTCGGACGCGTCGTCGGCGAGCGACACCCTGCCGCTGCCTGCCGTCTGGCCGCCTGCGTCGCGTGGTGCACAGCTGGCCTACGTGATCTACACCTCCGGCTCCACCGGCCGCCCCAAGGGCGTGATGGTGGAGCATCGGCAGGTGGTGAATTTCTTCCGGGGCATGGACGAGCAGCTCGGGACCGAACCGGGCGTGTGGCTGGCGGTCACCAGCATGTCGTTCGACATCTCGGTGCTCGAACTGCTCTGGACGCTCACTCGCGGCTACACAGTGGTGCTGGGTGGCGCGGCGGCGAGTGCAGCGCGCCCGGTGTCGCGGAAGGTGGGCTTCTCGCTCTTCTACTTCTCGGCCGACGAGCAGGAACAGGCGCGCGACAAGTACCGCTTGCTGATGGAAGGTGCGCGATTCGCCGATGCACATGGGTTCGACGCCGTGTGGACGCCGGAGCGGCACTTCCACGCCTTCGGGGGACTGTACCCGAATCCCAGCGTGACCGGTGCCGCCGTGGCGGCGATCACGTCGCGCGTGGGCATTCGAGCCGGCAGCTGCGTGCTCCCGCTGCATCATCCGGCGCGTGTGGCCGAAGAGTGGAGCGTGGTGGACAACATCTCCGGCGGTCGCGTGGGGATCTCATTCGCCGCTGGCTGGCAGCCCAACGACTTCGTCTTCCGTCCCGAGAACTACGCCGACGCGAAGCAGGGGATGTTCCGCGACATCGCACTGGTGCAGCGGCTCTGGCGTGGCGAGACGCTGCCGTTCCCGGGGCCGAAGGGTCAGGTCGAGGTTCGCACGCTGCCGCGCCCGGTGCAGCCGGAGTTGCCGGTCTGGATCACCACCGCCGGAAATCCCGAGACGTTCGCACAAGCGGGCACGTTCGGTGGCAACCTGCTGACGCACCTCCTCGGACAGACGATCGAGGAGCTGGCACCGAAGATCGCTGCCTATCGCGCCGCGTGGCGCGCGGCCGGGCATCCGGGTGAGGGCTGCGTGTCGCTGATGCTGCACACGTTCGTGGGCACTGATGACGATGCCGTGCGTGAGATCGTGCGCGCGCCGATGACGGAGTATCTGCGCACGTCGATCAGCCTCATCAAGCAGTACGCCGGTGTCTTCCCGACGCTGCGCCGCCGTCCCGGGTCCGACGGCAGCGACATCGACTTCGCGACGCTGACGGCGGAAGAGATGGACGCCCTGCTCGCGTTCTCGTTCGAGCGGTACTCGTCCACGAGCGCGCTGTTCGGCACGGTGGAGACGGCGGCCGCGATGGTCGACCGTCTGCGCGACATCGGCGTGAACGACCTGGCCTGCCTGATCGACTTCGGGCTCCCGACGGAGATGGTGCTCGCGCACCTGCCGCATCTCGAGGCGCTGCGGGCGCACTGCACCGCCGACAGTCACGCGCCGGTGTCGGTGGCGGCGGCTGCGGCGGCCCGGTCGGATGACGACGCGCTGGCGGCCCTCGTGGCGCGCCATCGCGTCACACATCTCCAGTGCACGCCGTCGATGGCGCGGCTGCTGCTCGCGTCCGACGACACGCGCGAGGCGCTCCGTGGCCTCGAGGTGATGTGTGTTGGCGGCGAGGCGCTGTCACCCGCGCTGGCCAGCGAACTGCACGCGGTGCTGAAGGGCCGGTTGTGCAACATGTACGGCCCCACCGAGACGACGATCTGGTCGTCGGTGCAGCAGGTGGCCGCGGGCAACGCCGTGCATCTGGGTCGGCCGATCTCGAACACGACCCTGCAGGTGGTGGACCCCGACACGCACGCGATCCTGCCGGCCGGCATGCCGGGTGAGCTGCTGATCGGCGGCGCCGGTGTGGTGCGCGGCTACCTCGATCGCGCCGATCTCACCGCCGAGCGGTTCATCGAGGGCAGCGACGTCACCGGAACCGCGGCGCGGTTGTATCGCACCGGCGATCTGGTGCAGTGGACGGCCGACGGGACGCTGCAGTTCCTCGGGCGCCTCGATCATCAGGTGAAGGTGCGCGGCTATCGCATCGAGCTGGGTGAGATCGAGGCTGCCATTGCGGGCGACACCACGGTGCAGGAAGTGGTGGTGGTGGCCCGCGAGGAAGTGGTGGGTGATCCGCGGCTGGTGGCGTACGTCACCGCGCGCCCCGGTACGACCGTCTCGGTGGACACGATCCGGACCCGCCTGCAGGCCGCGCTGCCGGAGTTCATGGTGCCGTCGCAGTACGTGGTGCTGGCCGACATGCCGCGCACGCCGAACCTCAAGATCGACCGCAAGGCGCTGCCGGCGCCTACCGCGGTGGTGGCCGCCCCGTCGGTGGAAGCGGTCGCACCCGAAGGTGACCTCGAGCGGCGCATCGCGGCCGTCTGGTGCGACGTGCTGCGTGTGCCCTCGGTGGGGACACGCGACAACTTCTTCGATCTTGGCGGGCACTCGTTGCTCGTGGTGCAGGTGCATCAGCGCCTCACGGCGTCGCTGCAGCTGAAATTCCCCATCACCGATCTCTTCCGGTATTCCACGGTGCAGGCGATCGCCGGACATCTGACGAAGATTCAGGCTGCTGCGGCGGCTCCGTCGAGCGAGGCGGTTCGCGGTGAGGCCCAGCGTGACGACATTGCACGTCGCGCCGAACTCCGCCGTGCCGCCGCCCAGCGACACGTCCGGCCCCGTACATGATTCACCGGTACCTTTTCTCCTTCCGATGACC
This sequence comes from Gemmatimonadaceae bacterium, assembly GCA_031411975.1. Lineage (GTDB taxonomy): Bacteria > Gemmatimonadota > Gemmatimonadetes > Gemmatimonadales > Gemmatimonadaceae > JACMLX01. Next base: position 16,011 of record JANOCB010000102.1, on the reverse strand, counting down.
TCCCCCCTGACGCCGTCCAGCGCCGCCCCCGTCCCCGACGAGCCGGAGTGGACTGGCACCGAGATCGCCATCGTCGGCGCCGCCGGTCGTTTCCCGGGGGCGCGGTCGCTTGCCGAATACTGGGATCTGCTGCGTGAGGGTCGCGAGAGCATTCGTCCCCTGACGGATGCCGAGCTCGAGCTTGCCGGTGTGCCGCCCGCGGTCCGCGAGCATCCGAACTACGTGAAGGCTGCCGCCGTACTCGAGGACATCGGCTGGTGGGATGCGAAGTTCTGGGGGTTCAGCCCGAAGGACGCGTCGATCATGGACCCGCAGCACCGGCTCTTTCTCGAATGCGCCTACGAGGCGCTGGAGCATGCCGGCATCGCCCCGGATCAGGCCCCCGGTCGCGTGGGCGTGTACGCCGGCGTGGGCATGGGGACGTGGTTCCAGCGCACGCTGCTGAACAACCGCACGCTGATGGAAGACGTGGGGCTGTTCCTGGTGCGTCACACCGGCAACGACAAGGACTTTCTCTCCACGCGTGTGTCGTACGAACTCGACCTGCGTGGTCCGAGCATCAACGTGCAGACGGCCTGCTCGACGTCGCTGGTGGCGATGCACCTCGCGGCGCAGGCGCTGCTGAGCGGCGAAACCGATGTGGCGCTGGCTGGTGGCGTGACGCTCGAACTGCCGAATGCGGCCGGCTACCTGTTCAAGGAAAACGAGATCCTGTCGCCCGACGGGCACTGTCGCGCCTTCGACGCCGATTCGGCGGGGACGGTGTTCGGCAGCGGTGCCGGCGTGGTGGTGCTGCGCCGCCTGCAGGATGCACTCGACGACGGTGACCACATCCTGGCCGTCATGCGCGGTTCCGCCATCAACAACGATGGCGCCGGCAAGATCGGGTATCTCGCGCCCAGCGTGGATGGGCAGGCGGCCGCCATCGCCGAGGCGATCGATGTGGCGGGCGTAAGTGCCGAGTCGATCGACTACGTCGAGGCGCATGGGACCGGGACACGCGTCGGTGATCCGATCGAGGTGGCCGCGCTGACGCAGGCCTTCCGTCGCACGACCGACGCCGTGGGCTATTGCGGCATCGGATCGGTGAAGACGAACATCGGGCACCTGGATACGGCGGCCGGTGTGGCGGGCGTGATCAAGGTCGTGCTCGCGATGCAGCACGGCGAGATGCCGGCGTCGCTGCATTACCAGGCGCCCAATCCGCTGATCGATTTTGCCTCCACGCCGTTCCTGGTGAACGGCGCGCGTCGTCCCTGGCCGACGCGGTCGCATCGCCGGCGTGCGGGTGTGAGCTCGCTGGGTGTGGGCGGGACGAATGCGCACCTCGTGCTGGAAGAATCGCCGCCTCGCGCGCCGTCGCAGCCAGCCACGCGGACGTTCCAGTTGCTGCCGTACTCGGCACGCACCGAGACGGCGCTCGCCACGATGGGCACGAACCTCGCCGACTACCTGCGTGAAGCGACGCACGTGCCGCTCGCCGATGCGGCGTGGACGCTGCAGGCCGGCCGACTCGCGCACCAGCATCGTGGTGTGGTGGTAGCCGATTCGCATGGCGATGCGGCCAATCGCCTGGAAGGCACCGACACCACGCTGCAGGCGACTGGCACGGTCGGCAGTGGCACGCGCACCGCAGCATTCCTGTTCGCGGGCGGTGGTGCGCAGCATCCCGGCATGGCGCGCACGCTGCATGCACGCGAACCGCGCTTCCGGGAGGTGTTCGAGGAAGGGCTGGCGGCGCTCGATCCGGCGCTGGTGACCACAATTCGCACCGCGCTCTTCAGCGACGACATCACCCCCGAGGCGGCCGCATCACTGCTCGAGCGTCCCTCGGTGGGGCTGCCGGCACTGCTGCTGACGCAGATCGCGCTGGCGCGGCTCTGGCAGCACTTCGGCGTGGAGCCGTCGGCGATGATCGGCCACAGCATGGGTGAATACAGCGCGGCGCATCTCGCGGGTGTGTTCTCGCTGGCCGACGTGGTGAAGCTGGTGGCGCTGCGCGGAAAGCTGTTCGAGGAAGTCACGCCCGGCAGCATGCTGTCGGTGCCGATGCCGGCTGGCGAGCTGGCCCCGCTGCTGCCGCCGACGGTCTCGATCGCGGTGATCAATGCGCCGGGGCTGTGCGTGGCGTCGGGGCCCACCGATGGCATCGCCGCACTCGAAGCGATTCTGGTGGCCCGCGAGGTGGAATGCCGACGCATCCGCATCGCGGTGGCGGCGCACTCGGCGCTGCTGGATCCGATTCTCGGACGGTTCGAAACATTCCTCCGCACGGTGCGCTATGGTGCGCCGGCCATACCGTTCGCCTCCAACCGGACCGGTCGCTGGATCACGGCCGCCGAAGCGATGGACCCGATGTACTGGGTGCGTCATCTGCGTGAGACGGTGGACTTCGCCAGCGGACTGGACGTGCTGTTGCAGGATCCCGATCGTGTGCTGATCGAAGTGGGCCCGGGTCGCACGCTGACCCAGCTGGCGTCGTTGCACCCGTCGCGTCGGGACAGTCACGTGCTGGTGGCCTCGCTGCCGCCGGCGCCGTCCGACGGCGTGGCCACTGACGATCAGGCGCAACTGCTCACGGCCGTGGGCACCGTGTGGACGCGTGGTGTGTCGGTGAACTGGCGCCGGCTGCACGAGGAACCGCGACAGCGCACGCCGCTGCCGACGTACCCGTGGGAGCGTCAGCTGTACTGGATGGAGCCCGACGCGCCGGTAGCGATCGCCGCCGGTGCCGGGTCGGGCGCTGCGGGTGACGACGCCGATGGTGGTGATGATGCGCGGCGCAGTGATGTGGGGCAGTGGTTCCACGAACCCTCGTGGCGCCGTCGCGATGCCGGGGCCGCACAGCCGGTCACCACGCTCTGGGTGTGTGCCGATACGCTCGACGCGGTGCTGGAGCAGTCGGTCGGCCTGCTGCGTGGGCGCGGCGCGCGCGTGGTTCGTGTGCAGTCCGGTGAGAGTTTCGCCGGCCTGACCAACGACACGGCGACGGTGCGCGCGGATCAGATGGACGATTGGCGTGTGCTGTTCGAGCAGGCGGCGTCGCAGGGGGCGCAGCCGTCGCACCTCGTGCACGCGTGGGCGGCGACACCCACGGCGCTTCACGCCGACGTGGCTGCCTTCCACTCGCTGGCCGCACTCGGACAGGCGCTGGCGCAGCGTGATCCGGCCGTGCCGCTGCAGCTGCTGGCACTGACGCGTCAGGCGCAGGACGTGATCGGTGATGATGTCGTGAACGAAACCGGGGCGCTGGTGCTCGGCCCCGTGCAGGGATTGCCGGCGGAAGTCGAGGCGTTGACGGCGTGGACCGTGGACCTCGACGCGGCGCCGACGGTGTCATCGGGTATCGCGCAGGCGGCGCGACAGCTGGCGCACGACATCACGGCCGGCCCGCGTGATCGTGTCGTGGCGATGCGGCGCGGTCGGCGCTGGGTGCGGAGCTTCCAGCAGGTGCCGGCGCCAGCCGCCACCGCGTGGGAGACCGCGCTGCCGGTGCGCGACGACGGTGTGTACGTGATCACCGGTGGTCTGGGCGGTGTGGGACTCGCGCTGGCCACCTGGATCGCGCAGCAGGCGCGCGTGCATCTGGTGCTGCTCGGTCGTCGCGGGTTGCCCACCGGTCCTGCCACTACACCGGAAGACCGTCAGCGCGAGGCGGCGGTACGACAGCTCGAGTCGCTCGGTGCGCGCGTGCGCGTGCAGGCGGTGGACATCACCGATGCCGGGCAGGTTGCCGACGTCATCGATGCGCTGGTGCGCGAACACGAATCGCTGAACGGTGTGATTCACGCGGCAGGCACGCTCAATGACGGCCTGCTCGCGTTCAAGACGCGCGCCGACATGGACGCGATGCTCGCCCCGAAGGTGCGCGGGGTGCAGGCGCTCGAGCAGGCGCTCGGCGAGACCACGCTCGACTTCTTCGTCTGCTGTTCGTCGGTGAGCGCCAACGCCGGGCTGCCGGGACAGGTGGATTACGCGGCCGCGAACGCCTACCTCGACGCGTGGTGCGCGAAGAAGGCGGCGGCGGTGTCGTACCCGGTGCTGTCGCTGGCGTGGAGTGCGTGGCGTGAGACCGGCATGGTGGCGCGACTGCGCGGCGGCAGCCAGGCCGCGCGTACGCCGCACCCGATGCTGGAGCGCACCGTGCGTGACGGTGACGACGCGCTCTTTGCGACGGTGCTGGACCCGGCGCGCCACTGGATGATGGACGAGCATCGGTTGATGAACGGTCCGTCGCTGGTGCCGGGTACCGGCTATCTGGAGATCGCGCGGGCCGCACTGGCCCCGTGGGCCAGCGGTCGCACGCTGGAACTGCGGGACGTGGCGTTCCTCCGTCCATTGGTCCTGGACGCCGATGCCCCGCGTGAAATGCGTGTGGCCATCGATGCCGGTGAGGAGAAAGCGCAGTTCGTGATTGCGGGTGCAGTGGCGCCAGGTGAGGATGGCAGCGTCTGGGAAGAGCATGTCGTGGGGCAGGCACGGCGCAGCGATGCGTCGCGGCCGCCGGCGCTCGATCTGGCGGCCATCACCGCGCGCTGCACCACCGACCTCGGCGTGCCCGGTACCGACCCGCACGTCGCGTTCGGGCCGCGCTGGCACAACATCCGTGGTGAGCGACTGGGCAACGGCGAAGCGTTGCTGACGCTCACGCTGGCCGAGGAGTTCAGTGGCGACCTGGCCGTGTATCAGCTGCATCCGGCACTGATGGACATGGCCACCGCCGGTGCGCAGCGGCTGATTCCGGGGTTTGATCCGGTGCGCGATTTCTTCGTGCCGCTGTCGTACGGGCGACTGACCCTGCATGCGCCGTTGCCCGCCGACATCCGCAGTGTGGTGACGCTGCGTGATGGTGGTGCGGCCGAGCCGGATCTGGCGGCGTTCGATGTGGTCATCACCGATGCCAGCGGCGCCGTGCTCGTGGACATCGAGGAGTTCCTGATGACACGGGTGCGCGACCAGGCGCAGATGACCGTGAGCGATCCCCGTCGCCGTCGGCGTCGGAGCACGCTCGATCTCGATCAGGAGCGTGAGCCGACGCCAGCGGGCGACGAACCGGCGTGGTACGCCGAAGCGATCCGTCCCACCGAAGGCGGAGTGGCGTTCGGGCTCGGTGTGCAAATGGCCGCGGGGCACTCGCACCTGCTGGTCTCGCCGTTCCCGCTGGCCGGGCTGATGCGTCGGCTTACGGCTGGCAGTGCGCCGGCTGCGCCTCGTGCCACACCGAAGGTGCGCACGGCGGCGGCACTGCCCGCGCTGCCACTCGGGACGGTGGAGCAGGAACTGCGGACACACGAGGCGGTGAATGCGGCGGTGGTGATGCAGCGCGCCGACCGGACCGGCAGTGTGCGACTGGTGGCCTACGTGCACCTGCACCAGACGGCGCGGGCGACGGTGTCCGAGTTGCGCCGGTCGCTGAAGAAGGTGCTGCCGGCCCACCTGGTGCCGTCGGTGTTCCTGCTGGTGGACATCTGGCCGTTGCGCGAGGACGGCGAGGTGGACCGCGACGCGCTGCCGGATCCATTCGGTGCCGCCGATGATTTCGTGGCACCCCGGTCCGAATTCGAGATCGCCATCGCCGATGTCTGGCGTGACGTGCTGGGCATCGAACGGATCGGCATTCACGACAACTTCTTCGACATCGGGGGGCATTCGTTGCTTGCCGTCCGTGTCATATCGAAACTCGACAAGCGCATCGGCGTGCGTCTCAACCAGGCCAACATGGTATTGCAGACGCTCGAGCAGCTCGCCGCCGAGTGCGCGAAGCGCGGCTCATCGACACCGGCAGGGACCCCGTGAACCCGATGTTCTTCGGCTCGTCGGCGCAGCCGCTGTACGGCGTGTATCACGCGCCGAAGGCACGCGTGGGGCGTCAGACGGGTGTGGTGCTCTGCAATTCGTTCGGTCAGGAGTACATGCGGTCGCACCGCGCCTTCCGGCAGGTGGCGCTGTTGTTGTGCAAGGCGGGGTTTCACGTGTTCCGTTTCGACTACCAGGGCACGGGTGATTCTTCGGGCGAGTGCGCGGAGTTCACGCTCGCCGGCGCCGTGCACGACACGGAGCAGGCCATCCAGGAGTTGCAGGACATGGCCGACGTGGAGACGGTGGCGCTGTTCGGCCTGCGATTGGGCGGGGCCGTGGCGGCGCGGGTGGCGCAGCAGCGTGAGGCGGTCACCACGCTCGTGCTGTGGGATGCGGTGGCCGACGGTGGCACCTATCTGTCGGAGTTGCGCAGCAACGCACTGGCGGAAGCGGGCGCCGCGCGCCATGGTGATGGCGGACTGGCCGTGATGGGGTTTCCGGTACCGGCAACGATGCAGCAGGAACTGACGGCCCTGCGGTTCGAGGCCGGGTCGCCGTCGCGGCGGGTGAAGGCGCTGGTGGTGAGCGATACCGACACCAGCGACGCGCGTGCCTTTGCCGCCTGGTGTGGGGCAGGGGGACAGGCAGCGGATACCATGATTGCGCCGCTGCCGGGCCGCTGGGACGAAGTGGACAACTGGGGGTCGGCGATGATCCCGCAGGAAGCGATCCGGTCCATCGTGGAATGGATCACCAACGAGGTGCGCTGATGATCGAACGTGTCGTGCAGTTTGGAGCCGTGGCAAATCTGACGGGCGTGCTGACCGAGCCGGCGGCGGATCGCGTGGCGGCGGGTGTCCCGCCCGTGCTGCTCATCAATTCCGGGATCATCCACAAGGTTGGCAGCTGCCGCCTGTACGTGAAGCTGGCCCGCGCCCTGGCCGAGCGTGGCGTGGCGAGCCTGCGCTTCGACCTCAGTGGCCTCGGTGACAGCGATGTGCGCAAGGACTCGCTGTCGTTCGAGGAAAGCGCGGTCGCCGAAACGCAGGAGGCCATGGATTACCTGACGCGACTGCGCGGGTGGACCAGCTTTCAGTTGGCGGGGCTCTGCTCCGGTGCCGACGTGGCCCACATGACGGCCGTGGTCGACTCGCGCGTGGTGGGGATGGGGTCGATCGATGCGCGGACGCACATCACCCCGGCGTACTGGTGGCACAACTACAAGCCCAAGCTGCTGAAGCCGCAGTTCTGGGTGAACCGGGTGCGGATGCTTCTTGGGAGTGGAAACTCTTCGGCGACGACCGGCGGCCCCGACGACACGGCCTTCGAGGTACCGACGTACGTGCGCGTGATCCCGCCCCGCGACGAGCTGGCGGCCGAGCTGCGCACGATCGCGTCGCGCCACGTGAACCTGCTGTACGTGTTCACCGACGGGCTCGATTTCTACAATCATGGCGGCCAGCACCGGACCGCATTCCGCGACGTGCCGTTCGGTGAATGCATGACCGAATGCCATCTGCCGGGTGCCGATCACATTCTCTCGTCTCCTCCGATGCAGCAGCGCGCCATCGAGCTGCATGTGCAGTGGGCGCTGGCAACCCGTGCACCGGCGGTGGCCAGCGAGCGTGTGCCGGTCGCGACGACGCCTGAGCATGCCTTGAGCGCGGTGGGTGGTACGGCCTGAGGCTCAGGCTCAGCCGCCGATGTCGCCGGGCGGAGGCCGCTCAGAATCCCTGTTGCACCCGCAGCACGATGGCGTGTTCGGTGCGCTCGGCACCGCGGTCTTCGCGCGTGAGATCGTACCCGACCGTGAGGCGCGTCGCGGTGGTGGGGAGCCAGCTCAGGGCCGCGCCGGTGCTGAGGCCGCGACCGGAGGCGCCCGCTGCGCCGAACCGGCGCACAGCGTCAGGATCCACCCATGCGGCACCCAGTCGTGCGCCCGCTTCGATGGCGCCCCGCGCGTGGCTTGGCGTCACGACGTAGTCGGCCGCACGAACCCCTCGCCACACCCGCGACCAGGCGGCGGCCGCACCGCCGTGCACCAGTGCAGCGCGACCGGTGGACACCCGTCGCACCCCGTCCTCGGCGGCGATGACTTCCACGTGCCATGCATCGCGCCGCGCCACATGTTCGATGCCGGCCGCGGTGCGCCAGCGTCGGCCATCGGCCACCACCGGATCGGGCCCCGAGGTGGCGTACGCGAAGAGGGCGCGTTGTCCCGGCGTGAGCAGTCGTGCGGGGCCCGTGCCATCGGTGCGCAGGCCGCGGGCCTGACCCGCCAGCAGCGAGACGTGCCAGAGCGTGCCGCGGCCTCCGTCGAGCGCGCCCAGCGCGCCCTGCACACGCAGCAGCGCCTCCTGCGTGGGGGCGGGGGCGAGCGTCAGGTCGCCGTCGGTGTCCACGGTCTGTGCATCGGCGCCGAGCGCGGTGCGAAAGGCACCCAGCACCAGCGCACGTTTCGAATCGCCGAATGTGGCCTGCACGCCGGTCGCCCGCGGCGGCATGAGCGTGTTGATGAGGCCGCGCTCGGGGAAGAGCAGGGTGGACGAACTACGTGTCCGTTCACCGCCGAAGGTGGGGCGGAACCGGCCGATCCGCAGGTCCTTCCCGCCGCCACGCCATCCGATCAGTGCATCCTGAATCAGCACGCGGCCCTGACCGAAGTCGGGCACCAGTCGCAGTCGGAATCCTCCCTCACCGGCGGCATCGAGTATCAGCCGCGCACGACGCAGCAGCGGTCCGCTGGCGGCGTCATCACCCACCACGAGTCGGCCATCGGCTTGCAGCACGCCGCCGATGGTGAGGCGGACGCCGGACGCGGAGGCCACCGTCGGGGCATCGGGATCGGGCACACCCTGCGCGACGACGCGGTGCGTCCACACGAGGGCCACGAGCGAGAGCAGAAGCATGCGCATGTTGCGGAAGAATGACACGCAACATCGAGGAACGACGAATCGGACATGGGCGCCCGACGGTGCAGTGACATTCAGCGCGTGTTCTGCCGCTGCTGCGCCACGAGGCAGAGAGCGCGGGGTGCGGTGTCGAACGCCTCGCCGGACGCGGGACATGCTGCGCTCGATCGCGGCAAGTTTTCGGGTGCGGGCGTGGCACTTGCACGAGGATCTGGCATCGTCGCTCGCCTCCGATCACGCCTGCACATGATCACCGATGGACCGTCCTGAATTCAACACGGCCGCTGCGCTGCAGTTCGTCGTCAACGGTAAGGCCGGCAGCTCGGATGCCGAGGCGACCTGTGCGGCGATCGAAGCGGTGCTGCACAGCGCCGGCCGGATCGGCACCGTGACGTTTGCGGCACCGGGGGATCTGGTGGACGTCGCCAGAGCGGGCGCTGCCGCTGCACTCGCGACCCACTCCGCCGTGATCGCCGTCGGTGGTGACGGCACCATCAACACCGTGGCGCAGGCGGCACACGCCGTCGGCTGCACGATGGGCGTGATCCCGGAAGGGACGTTCAACTATTTCGCTCGTGAACATGGCGTGCCGCCGGTGCGCGATGCGGCCCTGCACTGGCTGCTCGATGCACAGCCGGAGCCTGTGCAGATCTCCGCCGTCAACGAACAGGTCTTTCTCGTCAACGCGAGTCTGGGTGTGTATCCCGATCTGCTGCAGGACCGGGAGCGCTGGAAGGCGCGCTTCGGCAGGAGCCGTGCGGTGGCCTTCGTGGCGGGCATGTCCACCCTGCTTCGTTCCCGACGCCGTCTTGGGCTCACGATCGAATGGCAGGGGACACGACGTGACATGCCGACGCTCACCCTGTTCGTCGGGAACAACCGGCTGCAACTCGAGCAGCTCGGCCTGCACAGCATGGAGGGCGAGGTACAGCGCAACGTGGGTGAGGGCCACATCACCGCAGTGATCCTGAAGCCCATCGGTACGATGGCCATGGCGGGTCTGATGCTGCGCGGCGCACTCGGCCAGCTCGGCGAAGCCGATGACATCGAGCGTGTGGTGTGCGAGACTCTCGTCGTAAGGCAGTCACGCCGCTGGGGGCAGCGCCGGATGAAGGTCGCGTACGATGGCGAGGTGACGTGGCTGAACGCACCGCTGACCTTTCGTGTGCTGCCGGAACCGCTGTGGTTGCTGAAGGGGCCGCCGGCCGCGAGTGGAAGCATCACACCGCCAGTACCCGGCCAAGCGACAGCGTGAAGCCGGGCAGGACATCCTCGCCTGCGAGAACGTCGCGCTCCGTGAAGCGCGAGACCGTTCCGTCGGCACGATGGACATGCGCGATACGACGGCGTGGATCGATGACCCAGACGAGCAACGTGCCCGCCGTGAGCCAGTCGTCGATCTTCGCCTGCACCTTGCCCGCGCGATCACCGGGTGAGAGCACCTCCACCGCCAGGTCCGGTGCGAGCTCGTCGAAGCCGATCACTTCTACGGTCGGAAAACGATCCGCTCGCAGATAGGCCACATCCGGCGCGCGCACCGTGTCGGGATTGCGGAAGAGTGTGAACCCGGGATCCGACGTGATCACCTTGCCAATTGGATTGGCCCGCAGATAGATGCCAATCTCGATCACGATGTTTGCGGTAATGAATCCGTGCCCGACCCTGGCCGGTTCGCGAACGATGAGCCGCCCGCGTACCAACTCCGTGCGCTTGTTCGGGATCGGATTGAGCGCCAGTTCCTCGGACGTCATGTAGCGGTGTCGGGTGGCCATGGCCAGACCTCGGCTGGTGTGCAGAAGGCTCGTGGTGCGACCCGACCACGATACCACCAACACACCGTCCGAGCGTCACCAAAATCACGCACCGATCATCACGTCGGCGTGCCGCGGCAACGACCATCCGCGGTTTCCCATCGCCACGACGCTACCGCTTCGGATACCGGCTCCGCCCCCAGAACCCGTCGGGCGTCTTCAGCAGCGAATCGAGCCCGGTGCGCCGGATGGCGGCTTCCGATTCGCGCTGCGCCAGCTCCAGCACCTGCGGCACGTTCACCGTCAGCACACGCCGGTCGCGCATCACCACCCGGCCGTTGACCACCACCGTGGTCACGTCGTTGCCATTGGCGAAGTACGCCACACGGTACAGTGGCATCTGCATCGGCACCATGTGCGGCTGGAACCAGTCGATCAGGATCACGTCGGCCTTCTTCCCGGTTTCCAGCGAGCCGATCTCCTTCTCCATACCGAGTGACTTCGCCGCATCGACTGTGACCATCTCCAGCACCTTGCCCGGCGGCAGCACCTTCGTGTCGCGCCAGTGGAACCGGTGGTAGTGCATGGCCTGGAACATGTGCCGGAACATGTCGAAGCTGCGATCGGGTGCCACGCCATCGGAACCGAGCATCACGGTCACACCGGCATCGAGCAGTTCCACCAGCTGGAAACGCTTCGTGATGGCGGCGTTCGCACTCGGATTGTGCACGATGCGCGTGTTGGTCCGTGCGAGGATCGCGATCTCCTCGTCGGTGAACTCGGTGGCATGCGACAACAGCGCATCGGGGCCGAGCAGGCCGAGTCCGTCGGCAAACTTCACCGCGCCGGTGGTATAGCCGTCCTGCGTGAAGAGGACACCATGTTTCCGCGAGAGTGCACGGGCCTCGCGGGCCTGCCCCTTCATCACCTCGAGCGCGTCGGCCGACATGATGTGCTGCGACGGGGTGTGCGTCGGGAATGCGACGGCGACGTTGATGCGACCATCGCCCTTGCGATGCCAGCGCGTGATCAGCGCTTCCGACACGGCCATGTGCTGCGCGAAGGTGACGGGCACCGTGCGCGACGTGCCGTCGGCGTTGAACTGCGTGTAGTCGTGCGGGAACGGTCCGCGGCGCGGACCCACCGCGAGGATGAATCGCAGGCCCACGTCCTGCATCGCTTGGAGGTAGGCGTTGCCGTAGCGCTCGTCGTCGGTGCGCATGATCATGTCGCCGCCACCGAAAAAACTCAGCGCGGTCGTGACGCCGAAGCGCACACGTTCAACGCCGGTGAGCAGCGCATCGGCACGCCAGAAGTCCACCGTGGAACCGCGCGAGTAGAGCTGTTCGGTGGCGGGATAGAACTGGTCCATGTCCATGCCGAGCGACTTCACGAGACCGTGACCGGCGTGGCCGTGGCCGTCGATGAGGCCGGGCATGACGATCTTGCGTGTTGCATCGATGAGCTGCTTGCCCGCGAAGCGTGCCCGCAATTCGGCGGTGGTGCCGACGGCCACGATCCGGTCGCCGCGGATGGCGACGGCGCCTCCCTCGATGACCCGTCGCGTGGAGTCCATCGTGATCACGGTGCCATTGGTGATCAGAATGTCGGCCACAGTGCGCGGGCGCTGGGCGGTGGCGGTGGTGGCCGTCAGCGCGACGGCAAGCAGTGTCGGAATCAGGGACGTCAGGCGCATCGGCGGGTGGGCGCTGGGTGGGGGCACCGTTCGAACGGCAAGATAGCTGCGGGGACACACGTCGACCTGCGTGCCGACAGGCACGACGCACGACGGGCGGGCATCCCGAAGGACACCCGCCCGTCAACACCACACCGGCCGACCTCGCGACTCAGCGCGCCGCAGCCAGCTCCGTCACCGCGTCACGCAGCATCGTCACCTTGGCCGCGTCACCGGAGCCGCTCGCATCGGCGGCCAGCGTCCGCGCCATCGTGCGCAACGCCGACGTCCGCGCTGCACCGCGCAGCTTCTCGGCCGACGACAGACCGCTGCGGACGGCCGTGACGCGCGCCGCGCTCAGCCCGTTGCTCCGCTCCAGCTGATCCACGAACGACTGCGCCTTGGCGAAGCTCGGCGGCCAGACGTACTTCGGTTGACCCTGCGCGTTGAGATAGTCGAGCTGCACGGTCTTCGCCGCCGCGATCTCGTTGGCGGTCATCATCGGGCTCGGCGTCAGCTCGAACAGGTCCAGACCGCGTGCGATCTCCGAGCTCACGATCGAGCCGTTGTACCAGTACACCGACCACGAACCACCCATCTCCATCTTCGTGCTGTCCACCGGGCCGCGATCGTGATACGCGATCTCCATCGGCTTGGCCGGATTGGTCCAGTCGAAGATCGAGATGCCGCCCTGATACCACGCCTGCACCATGATGTCGCGACCCGGCACCGGAATCAGCGAGCCGTTGTGCGCCACGCAGTTCTCGGCGGCGGTCTGTGCGGCGGGCATCTTGTAGTAGCCGGCGAAGGCCATCTTCCGGTCGGCACCGACGGTGAACATGGCGTTGGCACCCCACGTCATCGGATCGGTCGCACGGCACTTCGGTGCGCCACCACCGCCCCACTCGTCGGTGAACAGCACCTTGCTGCCATCGTTGTTGAAGGTGGCCGAGTGCCAGTAGCTGAAGTTGCTGTCGGCCACGGCGGCCACACGCTTCGGGTTGGCCGGATCGGAAATGTCGAGCAGCAGGCCATACCCCTCGCAGGCACCGCCGGCGAGGCCGATGCCGGGATACACCGTGATGTCGTGGCACTGCGTCGGACCCTTCTTCGATTCGGCGCCGCCCATACCGGCGATCTGCATGTTCACGAGCTCGCGCAGCTTGTTGCTGTCAGCAGCCGTCGCGGCGCCCGTGCCGCCGCGCATCTTCACCATCTGCGCGAGGCCCTGCTCGACCTGTGCATCGGGAAGGATGATCGTCTCGCCGATGGCCGCGATCTCGAACACGAACTTGCCTGCCGCACGTGCCTTGTCGGTCTCGGCCTTCTCGATCGCTGACTGTCCGTGACGCGGTGGAGCGGTCAGGTCGTTGAAGATGCGCGGTGACGAGACGATCGCCGACTTGGACGGATCGGCCAGCGGCACCTTGATCACTTCGATGCGGAAGAGCGCGGAGTTCGCGTCCTTTTCCGGATCGTCGCCCGAGCAGCCGGCGAGTTCTTCGGCCGGACGCACGCCTGATGACCCGGAGATGTAGACGTAGACGTTCTCCTTGTCCTTCGGATCGGCAAGCACCGTGTGCGTGTGCGAACCGCGGCAGGTCTGCACGTTGCCGACATTCTTCGGGTTGCGGATGTCGCTGATGTCGAAGATGCGCAGGCCGCGGATGCGGTTGGTGCTGACGCGTGCGCGCTCCGGCTGGTCGCCGCAGTCGAGACGACCTTCGAGGCCCTCACCCGAGATGAACAGCAGATTCTTGTACACCGACACGTCGCTCTGCGAGGCCGGGCAGTAGTACGCGGTGACCAGCGTCGGCTTGGACGGTGTGGAGATGTCCCAGATCTGCCAGCCGTTGTAGCTGCCCTGGATGGCGTACTTGCCGGTGAAGGCGAGGTCGGAGTTGGTGGCGCCGACGAACTTCTCCGGCGGAGCGGCGGTGGCGAGGCGCGTCATGTTCCACGCCGCTTCACCGGCATTCTGCAGGCCGGCGCGCAGTCCCACGCGCGGGTCGGGCGACGGGGCGGCCATGGTGGCCTGCGCGCCGAGTGTGCCGGCGGCAAATGCCATCACGGCAGAGGCACGAACGGCGGTGGTGAACGTGCGACGTGTGGTGTGCGAGAGACTCATGTACGGCGCTCCTGGTGCGATTGACGTGCCGGCAGCAACCGGCACGGTGACGGACGTCTCGATGATGACGCGGGGTCCTGCTCCTCGACTTCCTACGACACTGCGCCCATTCCGGTGTCGCGGCCGGCTCGGGTCGTGCTCCCGTCAGCGAACCGGGATGGGCGGCATGGTGGCCAGCATCGTCCGCATCCGCTGCACCTCGGTGCGCTGATCGACCTGCACATCCGATGCGAACTTGAACACCTGACCATCCAGCGCGGCGCCATCGGTGGCGAAGAGCGTTTCGACCATGGTCACCGCTCCGCTGTGATGCCGGATCATGCCAGCCAGAAAGAGCCGGTCGAACGCACCCCCGCGGGCAGCGCGGAGTTCGGCCAGTTCGGCCTCGGTCAGCATGCCGGTCATGCCCTGATGGTCGGCGTGGCCGGCGCCATGCTCCATGGCCTGCCCAGGCATGTGGACCATCATGGTGCCGCTCATGTCGTGCAGCTCGGGCACCGGCTGGCGGCGCTCGCCGAGCCAGCGCTGCATGATCGCAATTTCGTCGCGCTGGGCGTTGATGATGCGGGCGGCCAGCGTACGGACGGCCTGACTGGCCCCGCTGAGCGGCGCCATGTTGGACATCGTGATGGCCTGCGCGTGATGCTGGATCATGTCCGACATGAACTTCACGTCCGCGGCGTTCACGCGGATCCTGGCGCTGTCGAGTCGGGCCCGCCACAGCCGCTCGAAGGCGGCGGGGTCGGCGGGAGCGGGAGTGCGGGTCTCCTGCGCGGCGAGGCCACGGGGGAGAAGGCACGCCAAGGCGACGAGTGCGGAAAGCGACGAAAGGCGCACGGAAGGCGGACGGCGAGTCGGAATGGTCGGCTGCCGGTGACGCGCAGGCGCGCCGGCAAGGGAGAAGGGTGATACCCCGGTGACCAAAAGTCAGCCCCCGCCGCACAATTGGGCACGCTCTGGGCGATCCGTGTGCCGTGACCGCTCGGCGGTGTTTTCGCCGGTCGGCGCGGGCGCCACGACGGGTGGTGGTGGGTGACGCTGGCCGGATTTCCCTTCACGTTCGGTGTCCGCATCTACGGCCGGGCGACGTCGAACGGGTCGCTGGATCTGCACGTGACCGATGGTGCGCCCCGCGGGCCATCGCTCAGGCGTCCGGCGGAACGTTGCGCGGGGTGATATCGTACCACCCTGCGTCGAACGAGTGGCCGATTCGCCGCGCAGTACCGGCGGCGTCGGTGCACGAGAGGCCTTCCCGCAGGAGGACGCGATGATGCGCTATGTCGGTGGACTATCGATTCTCGTGATGGCAGGTTGCGCGATTCCCTTGCGCAACGGCGACGACGCACCGGCGCTTGGCCGAAAGCAGGTGACCCAGAAGATCATGCCCGATACACTGGTGGCGTGGGACGGGACGCGTTGTCAGACGACGGCCGGCAAGTTCCGGAAGACCGACCTGCGCACGGATGCGTGGTGCATCTGGCAGGTGCCGCCCCGCCACGGGTCGAGCGCCGCTCTGCGGTGACCCTCACGGGGCGTGTCATGACTGCTCATGCCAGTGCCGAGTTCGTCGTGCGCGAGTTCTGGCGCCTGATGGACACCAATGACTTCGATGCGGTCGCCGCCGTGCTCGACCCCGACGTGGTCGTCGAGTGGCCGCAATCGCGCGAACGGATGCGCGGTGCGGCGACGTTCGTGCGGATGAATGCCGAGTATCCCACCACGGGACGGTGGACCTTCCGGATCGAC
>JANOCB010000101.1:0-12222 GCA_031411975.1 Gemmatimonadaceae bacterium | reverse complement strand
CGGTTGGCCTGAATGTCTTCCACGACCGTGCCACTGCCCGCGCCGGCGAGGTGCAGCCCACGCTCGGCGTACTCGATGCGGATGTACCGCAACACGCCGCTGTCATCGGCATCGTTGCAGCCGCCGAAGGGTAGACTGCCCACCGGCTCGACACTTTCGTTGCAGCCGGAGGTTGGGCTGCGGAGTGAAACGGGACTCGTCGGTGTGCCACTGTTGATGCGCGCCGTGCCCGCGATGATGACCCCGCCCCAGCACCCGGGGTACAGGTCGGTCACGGAGCAGGTCATCTGGATCGGCTCGAACAGGGTGCCGTTGGCCTCGATGCGTCCGTCGCGGGATACGAGGATGTAGCTGCCGACGCGGGCCTCGATGCGGGTGCCGGCTTCGATGATCAGGGTGCCGTTGGCTACGACTTCGATGGGGCCGTCGAGCTGGACGGGGGCATCGGACGTCCAGACCTCACGTCCTGAAAGCCGGGTCACCTGTCCTGCCGTACCGACATGCCGCGCGCTCACGGCCGAACTCCTGTCCACGGGGCGAGGCGTTGGGCCGCGCAGGCCGATGGGAAGCGTCGCGAGCAGGGCGAACAGTGTGACGGCAAAGGAACTCGGCATGGGCTCTGGTCACGGTGAGGGGAGCGTCATGTCATGGTGACGGCATGCGGTCACGAGGCGCTACACAGGCGTTTGTCGGTTGTGCTACGGTCAGGTCATGACGCGACCCTTTCGTCCGTGTCGTCACCGTCGATGGGGGCACGGCGGCTGCGGCCAGGGAAGGCCACGGATCCAGATGTCACGACTGTAACGGTTTCGTGTTGCGTGCTCGCTCGGTGGCTGGTGCGCCGACACCACTCATGCGAGACCGTCACCACGTCCCCGTCCGCCTGAGATCTTCTGTGCGTCGTTCTCTGTCCTCACGGCTGAGTGCCATCCTCGCCGTCGGAGTGCTCCTGTTCGTGTCGGTCGTGATCCTCATAGTGATGGGGCTCGCGCGCACCGGTGCGCTGTATGAGTCCATGCTGGACCGGGATGTGGGTGCCGAGTTGCTGACGCGCGAGGTGCAGGTCGCCTTCAAGGTGCAGGTGCAGGAATGGAAGAACGTCCTGCTGCGCGGCCGGGATGATGCCGCGCTGGAGAAGTACCGGCGCCAGTTCACGAGCGAAGGCGAGCGTGTGCGCACCATCACGGATTCGCTGGAGCGGTTGCTGGACGACGGGGAGGCTCGCGCGCTGCTCGCGCGCTTTCGCGACTCACACGCGCTCCTCGGCAGGAAGTACCTGTCGGTGATGACGTCATTCGCTGCCGACACAGAGCGAAGCCCGTATGTGGCGGATCAAGCCGTCAAGGGTATCGATCGCGCGCCGACGGCAACACTCGACTCACTGGTGAAGCGGGTGGAAACGCGCGTCATGATCGGACGGGCGGCACAACGCGCGTCGCTCGATCGTGACCTGAAGGCGCTGGTCGCCATCTGTCTCACCGTCGGCCTTGCCCTGCTGGTGGGGGGATGGGTGACGGTCCGCGGAATCACCGCTCCCATCGTTCGTCTTGCGACCCATCTCGATGTGTTGCGCACCGGACCGGTCGCGCAGCTCGAACGGGTGAGCAACGCGATCTCGCGGGGCGAGCTGTTGCATGACACGATGCAGACCCTGCAGCCCGTGCACATCGACCGGCAGGATGAAATCGGTCAGATCAGTGTGGCGTCGGAGTCCATCCGACAACAGCTGGAGGCCGTGACCGTGCACCTGGCCGAAGCGACATCGACGCTCGATGCCGTCCTTGGCGAGACGCGCACGAGCGCGGAGCGGTTGCGCACAGGCGACCTCGAGACGTCGCACGCGACACGCAGACCGGGAGCGTTCGGTACGCTGGCCGACGCTGTCACGAGTGCGCTGGATGCGGTGCGGACACCACTCGCTGATGCGCGCGTCGTCTTCGATGCGGTGGGGAGGGGCGACCTGACGGTCCGGATGGCCGCCGGCTATCGTGGCGAGTTCGCGGGGCTTGCCACCGCGCTCGACGTGGCGCTGCTGCACCTGTCAACCACACTCCGCGGTGTCGCGACGGCCGCCGCGACGACGAAGGCCAACGCGACGACGCTGGTGAACGAAAGCGACGCACTGAACGCGGCGGCGCAGCACCAGGCGGCGGGGGTGCTTCGCGTTGCGACGGCGCTCACGACCCGGGCGACGGAGATCGGTGAGACGGCACGCACGATCCGGGAGGTTCGCGATCAGGCGCAGGGGCTCACGGCTGACATGATCACTGGCGCTGCGGCGGTGACGGAGCTCGCCGCGCAGATGACGATCGTCGAACATCGCACACGCGAGAGTGCCCGGATCGTGCGGACGATCAATGACATCGCCTTCCAGACCAACCTGCTCGCACTCAACGCTGCCGTCGAAGCAGCGCGGGCCGGCGATGCCGGACTCGGATTCGCGGTCGTCGCGAGTGAGGTCCGCTCGCTGTCGCTCCGGGCGGCGGAGGCCGCGCAGCAGGCCGGTGACCTGATCGAGGCCTCCGCCAGCAGCGCCACGCTCGGTGCCCGACAGGCCAGCGAGGTGACGACGCAGCTGGCGGGGGTGCAGGAGCAGGTCGAGGCGCTGAGCGCACGGATCGCCGAACAGGCCGTCACGGTGGATACCGGTGCGACAGGGGTGATCGACGTCGCCCGGGAACTTGGTGAGCTGCGCACGGCGCTCGCCCGCACCTCGGAGGTGTCGCGTGCGAGCACCGATCGTGCGCGCACGCTCGTGCACGACGCGGATGCCGTGCTGGACGAAGTCGCCCGCTTCACGCTCACGTCCCCTGGAGGGCGCATCGGCTCACCGAACGTTCGTTCCCCCAGCCGGCTGCCGAGGACGATTCATGCCGCGTGAGCGCCGCTCGGGCGCGGGGGTCGTTCCGGAACGGCGCGGGCGAGCCACGCTGATCGCCTTCCTGGCAGCGGCCGCCTGGATGTTTGCCTATGAGGCGATGAAGGAGGCGCTGCTTCCAAGCCTGTCACCGTGGCAATCGCATGCGATCACGATCATCGTGTCGGCCTGCACGGCCGCGGCAGTCACGTACGCGGCGATCGTGCAGCAGTCGCGCATCCTGAATCGATTGTCGGAAGAGCAGGCGCGCAGCGAGCGGCTGGAGCTGCAGCAGGAAGCACTGGCACACAGTGAGGAACGGTACCGATCGCTCGTGGAGGCGTCACCGGAAGCGATCGTCGTGCACCGTGGCGGCCTGCTGCAATACGTGAACGCGGCCGCTGCACGTCTGATCGGAGTTGCCGACAGTGCCTCGCTCGTCGGCCGATCAGCTACGGCCTTCGTTCACACCGATGACCACTCGCGGGTGCAGCGTGGCGGTCTGCGACCAACCGGTCGTCAGGAATTCCGGTTGCGGCGCTCCGACGGTGAGCTCGTCGAGGTCGAAGCCGTGTCCGTCGTCATCACCTATGAATCGCGACCGGCGCTGCAGACCGTGTTTCGCGACGTCACGCAACGCAAACAGCTCGAAGCGCGACTGGTCCACGACGCGTTTCACGATCCACTGACGGCACTGCCGAATCGGGCGCTGTTCCGGGATCGGGTGGAACATGCGCTGGCGCGCCTCTCCCGGTCGGAGCCCGGCACGCCTGCCCCGGGGATCGCGGTGCTCTTCCTGGATCTCGACGACTTCAAGGCGGTGAACGATACCCTTGGACACGCGGCGGGCGACCGTGTGCTGATCGCGGTGAGTGCGCGATTGAAGCAGGTGGTTCGCAGCTACGATACCGTGGCCAGGCTGGGTGGTGACGAGTTCGCGGTCCTGCTGGAGGAGTTGGTGGACGAGCACGAGGCACTCGGCGTGGCGGAGCGTATCGGTGAGGCGCTGCACGTGCCGATTCGCGTGGAGGGGCGGGACATGCTCGTGGCGGCGAGCATCGGGCTGGCGCATGCGACGACGACGGATACCGCCGACGTCCTGCTGCGGAACGCGGATGTCGCCATGTATGCGGCGAAGGATCGCGGGAAGTCGAGACATGCGATCTACGAGCCAGCGATGTACGAGACCATCGTCCGCCGTCTGGCACTCGAATCGGAGATTCGGGATGCTGCCGCCGACCCGGCTGCGGCTGGATTCTCGATCGTGTACCAGCCAATCGTCGACCTGTCCACACGACAGGCGTGTGGCATGGAGGCGCTGTTGCGCTTCTGCCATTCGGTGCACGGCGTCACGACACCCGATGTGTTCATCCCGATCGCGGAACAGACGGGAATGATCGTGCCGATCGGCCGGTGGGTGCTCGAGCAGGCATGCCGTCAGCTGGAAGTGTGGCGGACACTGTGGGACACCCTCGACCGCGATCCCGACTCACTTCCGTGCGTGGCAGTCAACATCTCGGGTCGCCAGCTGCAGGAGCCGACGTTCGTGGATGACGTCGAACGCGCGCTGGGTTTCACGTCGTGCCCGGCACGGTTCCTGACCCTCGAGATCACCGAGACGGTGATCATGCAACGCACCGACATCACGCTCGCGTCGCTGCAGCGGCTCAAGGCGCTCGGGGTCCGCCTCGCCATCGACGACTTCGGCACAGGCTATTCGAGCCTCAGCTATCTGCAGCGATTTCCCGTGGACGTGCTGAAGATCGACCGGACCTTCATCGAAGGTGTCGCCAGCGGCGGGTCGGACGCGGCACTGGCACGCACCATCATCACGCTTGGTGCGACGCTTGGCCTGAGCACGGTGGCCGAGGGCGTCGAGGATGTGGCGCAGTGCGAGCAGTTGCAGGCGCTGGGGTGCCAGCTGGGGCAGGGGTACCTGTTTGCCAGGCCGCTGGATGCGGGGGCGGCGACGGCGTGGCTGACGCAGATGGGGGCTGGTGCGTCGATGGTGGGGCCGGGGGTGTAGGGACTCCCGTTCGCAGCGGGACAGGAGCATTCGCGGTGACTCGACGCCCTGGCCATGGTGCGGCGGGCGAAGGGGAACCCGCCGGAACCCCAGACAAAACGCCCCACCGGTTACCGGCGGGGCGTTCTGGCTAACTCACTGTCTTGCATCGCTTTCGAAGACTCCCGAGGAGGGACTCGAACCCCCGACCCGCTGATTAACAGTCAGCTGCTCTAACCAGCTGAGCTACTCGGGATCGCTCCGGCTTTTACAGCCAGCCTCTAAACTTACCACGACCGCCGCTCGGGTCAACCCGATCTCGTCCATTCCCGCTCCCCGACGCATGGCCTCGCCCCGACTCACCTGCCTCATCACCGGCGCCTCCAGCGGCATCGGCGCCGACCTCGCGCAGCTCGCCGCCGCCGATGGCTTCGATCTCGTGCTCGTTGCGCGACGCGTGAGTGCGCTGCGCACCGTGGCCGCCGACTGCGAACGCCAGCATGCCGTGAAGGTCACCATCGTCCCCGCCGATCTCGGCGACCCCACCGCGCCGCGCGTGCTGGCAGCCGAGCTGCGCGCGCGTGGCATCACCGTACACACGCTCATCAACAACGCCGGCCTCGGTGCCAACGGCCCGGTCGCCACACTGCCGCTCGAGACCCAGCTCAACATCATCCAGGTGAACATCACGGCGCTCACCGAACTGACACGCCGGCTGCTGCCGATGATGCTCGAGCAGAACTCCGGCGCGGTGCTGAACATCGCCAGCACCGCCGCCTTCCTCCCCGGCCCACAGATGGCCGTGTACTACGCCAGCAAGGCCTACGTCCTGAGTTTCACCGACGCACTCGGCGAGGAGCTGCGTGGCACCGGCGTACAGGTGTCGGTGCTCTGTCCCGGCCCCACGGCTACCGAGTTCGCGACGGTCGCAGGGATGTCGAAGAGCAAGCTGTTCAAGCAGCGAGGCGTCACTATGTCGTCGCGCGAAGTGGCACGCATCGGCTGGCAGGGACTGCTCGCCGGTGACCGCGTGGTGGTGGCCGGATTCAAGAACAACCTGCTCGTGCAATCGCTGCGCACGGCGCCGCGTGCGCTCGCCGTCAGGATTTCGGCTTTGATGAACGCTTCCGAGCCTTGACCAGCACGCCGTCCTGCTCGACGTAGTTCGGCAGCACGGTGCGCAGCCAGCGCCCGGTGTGCGACGTGGGATGCTCGGCGAGGGTTTCGGGAGTGCCCACCGCCACCACCTTGCCGCCCCCGATGCCACCTTCGGGGCCCATGTCGATCACCCAGTCGGCCAGCTTGATCACGTCGAGGTTGTGCTCGATCACGACCAGCGTGTGCCCCTGATCCACCAAACGCTGCAGCACACGCGCCAGCTTGCGGATGTCCTCCAGATGCAGACCGGTGGTGGGTTCGTCCATGATGTAGAGCTTGCGCCCCGCGGTCTTCGACGACGTGGCGAGCTCGCGGGCGATCTTGATGCGCTGCGCTTCGCCACCGCTCAGCGTGGTGGCCGGCTGGCCGAGTCGCAGATAGCCCAGTCCCACCTGCTGCAGCTGCCAGAGCGCGGCGGCGAGTTTGTCCTCGCCGGGAAAGAGGCGGGTGGCGGCATCGATCGTCATCTCCAGCACGTCGGCGATCGTCTTGCCCCACACGCGCACCTCCAGCACTTCGGGCTTGAAGCGCTTGCCGCCGCAGGTTTCGCAGGGCACCAGCACGTCGGCCATGAACACCATCTCGACTTCCACGTAGCCGGCGCCTTCGCAGGTCTCGCAGCGACCGCCGGCCATGTTGAAGCTGAAGGTCGCCGGTGCATACCCGCGCTGCCGTGACAGCGGTGTCTGCGAGAAGATGCGACGGATCTCGTCCCACGCCTTCACGTAGGTCACCGGATTGGACCGCGGTGAACGCCCGATCGGCTCCTGATCGATCAGCACCACGTCGTCGAAGTGCTCGGCGCCGGTGAGCGTGTTCACGCCGCCGACGATCTCGCCGAGGTGCTGCTTGGCGGAATGTTCGCCGGTGAGCTTCGTCTCGAGCGCACGATAGAGCACGTCGTGCACCAGCGTGCTCTTGCCACTTCCCGAGACACCCGTGACGGCCACGAAGCAGCCCGCGGGGATCCTGATGCCCACGTTGTGCAGCGTGTGCGCGGTGACGCCGCTCAGCGACAGCCAGCGTGGCCCCGCCGTGCGCCGTTCCTCCGGAATGGGGATGCTGACTGCCCCCGTGAGGTACTGGCCCGTGAGCGGGCTCTCTGCGGCCCGTGAGAGCGGCCCGCTGAACACCACCTCACCACCCTTGTCACCGCTGCCCGGCCCGATCTCCACCATCCAGTCGGCCATGCGCACCGCTTCGAGGTCATGCTCCACCACGATCACCGTGTTGCCGGCATCGCGCAGGCGACGCAGCAGGCCGAGCAATCGGTCCATGTCGCGCGGATGCAGGCCGATGCTCGGCTCGTCCAGCACGTAGAGTGTGTCCACCAGCTGCGCGCCGAGCGAGTTGGCCAGGGCGATGCGCTGCGCCTCGCCACCCGAGAGAGTGCGCGCGGCACGGTCCATGGACAGATAACCGAGGCCCACGTCGCGCAGGAATCGCACGCGGGCGCGGGCTTCGCGCAGCACCGTCTCGGCGATCTGCGTCTCGAACGGCGACAACGTCAACCCATCGATCCAGGCATCCAGCGCATCCACCGACATCGCGGTCACATCGGCGATGGACGCACCGGCGATGCGGATGTTCAGCGCATCGCGGGTGATGCGGCTGCCGCCGCAGGTCTCGCATGTCGCCGCCGACTGGTACTGCCGCAGGAAGACGCGGATGTACTGCTTGTAACGCTTCTCTTCCAGCGCCTTGAGGAACGGGAAGATGCCGACGTAGCCCTTCGTCTTGCCGCGCAGCAGGAACTTGCGCTGGTCGGCGGGAAGCTTGTTCCACGGCGTGGTCCACGAGATGCCGTCCCGCTTGGCGATGTCGTAGAGCTTGCGGCGCGGCTCCTCGTAGCGTGGCATCGTCCACGGGTGGATCGCACCGTCGCGCAGTGAGCGATCGGGATACGGCACGATCAGCGACTCGTCGTACTCCAGCGTCGCACCGAACCCGTTGCAGGTGGCGCAGGCACCGCGTGGATTGTTGAAGCTGAAAAGCTGCGGCGACGGTGTGGGCGCCTGAAAGCCGTCGTCAGGACAGGCGAACCGTTCGGTGAACGCCACGCGGGTGCGCGGTTCATGCCCCGCCGGCAGCGAGACGGCGGTGGGGAAAAGCAGCGCGCAGTCGCCATCCCCTTCGTGGAACGCCGTGCTGACGGCATCGGCCACACGGCCGCCGACCTCGGCGTTCACCGTGAGGCGGTCGGTGACGACATCGATGCGGCCCACGCCCACCAGCGTGCGCTGCGATGCGACGAGGTCGTCCACGTGCACGATCTCGCCATCCAGGGCCACACGCACGAAGCCCTTCACGCGGAGCGCTTCGGCCAGCGCCTCGCTGCCCAGTGACGCGGCGTGCACGAGCGGAAACGCGACCGCGAAGCGCGTGCCCTCCGGCAGTTGCCGCACGAGGTCAGCGATGCTCTGCGGCGTGTCGGGGCGCAGTTCGCGTCCGCAGGTGCCGCAGAAGGTGTGTCCGACACGCGCCCAGAGCAGCCGCAGGTAGTCGTAGATCTCGGTCGCCGTCCCCACCGTGGAGCGCGAGGAGCGAGTCGGATTCTTCTGCTCGATGGCCACGGCGGGCGAAAGCCCTTCGATGCGATCGACGCGCGGCTTCTCCATGCGCTCCAGAAACTGGCGCGCATAGGCAGAGAGGCTCTCGACGTAGCGTCGCTGTCCTTCGGCGTAGATCGTGTCGAAGGCGAGCGACGACTTGCCGGACCCGCTCGGTCCCGTAATGACGGTGATGGCGCGTCTGGGCAGGTCAAGGTCGATTCCCTTGAGGTTGTGCTGCCGGGCGCCACGGATGGTAATGCTGTCGATCACCACGGAAAGCTAACTGGCCACGACCCTCACGACACTGACCGGAAGTGCGTAGCGTTAAGCCATCCAATGACTGCTCCTGCCCAGCCGCTCGATGATGATGAGGTCCGGCCCGTACTCGACCGCCGGCTCCTGCGTCGCCTCTTCCAGTATGTGCGCCCGCACTCCCTGCTCGTGGGTGGTGCGGTGGTCCTGCTGGCGCTCGAGGGCGCAACCGCCGTGGTGGGACCGTGGCTCACGCAGCAGGTGATCGATCACGCGATTCCCGCACGCGATCTGGGGTTCATCCGCCTCGCGGCCCTCGCGCTGGCTGGCGCGTTGGTGGTGCAGTTCGTCTGCAGCTACGGCGAGACGATGCTGACCGGCCTGCTCGGCCAGCGTGTGATGCGCGACCTGCGGGCGGAACTGTTTGCCAAGCTGCAGACGTTGAGCATCAGTTTCTTCGATCGCAACCCGGCGGGACGACTGATCACGCGCGTCACGAGTGACGTGGAGTCGCTGAACGAGTTGTTCACCGCCGGTGTGGTGGCGGGAATCGGGGACCTGTTCGCGTTGCTGGCGATGGCTGTGATGATGCTCGTCACCGACTGGCGCCTGGCGCTGGCGTCGTTCGCGGCGGTGCCGTTCGTCTGGCTGGTGAGTCGCATCTTCCAGAAGAAGGTGCGGGTGGCGTACCGCGCGATCCGCGGCAAGCTGGCGCGCATCAACGCCTTCGCGCAGGAGCGCATCACCGGTGTGCGCGTGGTGCAGCTCTTCAGTCGCGAGGAGAGTGAGGCCGGCCGGTTCGACGCGCTCAATCGTGAGCACCTCGACGTCAACCTGAAGTCCATCACCTACTACGCGGCGTATTTTCCGGCGATCGAGATCCTCACCACGGTTGCCCTCGCGAGCCTGATCGTCGCGGCCACGCAGCGGGTGAATGCGGGCCTGCTCACGGTCGGCACCGTCGCCGCCTTCCTGCAACTGGTGCGTCGCTTCTTCCAGCCGCTGCAGGACCTCAGCGACAAGTTCAACACGTTGCAGCAGGCCATGGCGGCATCGGAGCGCATCTTCACGCTGCTCGACACCACCGCCACCGTCCCCGATACCAGGCGCGTCACCACCGCCGAGGTCCGCACACATCGCGGTGCCACGGTGACCTTCGACGATGTCTGGTTCGCCTACGACACCGCCGACGGCGTGGCCCCCGACGATGCCGCCACACACTGGGTGCTGCGTGGCGTGTCGTTCACGGTGCGCCCCGGCGAGACGCTGGCGCTGGTGGGGCACACCGGCGCGGGGAAGACGACCATCGTCAGCCTGCTGCTGCGCTTCTACGATCCGCAGCGCGGGCGAATCCTGCTCGACGGGCGCGACATCCGTGATCTGCCGCTGGGCGAGCTGCGCGAACGGATCGGCTACGTGCAGCAGGACATCTTCCTGTTCGCCGGTGACGTGGCCTCGAACATCCGTCTTTCCAATCCACTCGACGACGCGGCGGTGCGCCTCGCCGCCGCCCGGGTCGGGGCTGACCGGGTCATCGAGCGGCTCCCCAAGGGGTACGCGCAGGAGCTGGGCGAACGGGGGGCCACGCTGTCGGTCGGCGAGCGGCAGCTGCTGAGCTTCTCCCGAGCCCTGGCCAGCGATCCCGACCTCCTGCTCCTCGACGAGGCGACGAGCGCCGTGGACAGCGAGCGCGAGGCGGACATTCAGCAGGCACTCGGCACCCTGATGCAGGGGCGGACCACGATTGCGGTGGCGCACCGGCTCAGTACCATCGTCGACGCCGACGAGATTCTCGTGATGCATCACGGCGTGGTGGCGGAGCGCGGCGCGCATGCCTCCCTGCTGGCACAGAAGGGCTTGTACGAGCGGCTCTGGCGTCTGCAGGTGGGCGATCCGGCGCTGCCTGCCGAGGAGTCAAAGGCGGGCCCGGCCGTGGCGCTTGCCGGGCCCAACGACCGGGCCTAGCTTCACGCGACCGATGTATGACCACCCCCTCTTCCGTCCCCTGTCTGATGCGTCGGAGCGTCACGCAGGGCTGACCCAGGATTCGATGCATTTCTCCGCGGTGACATGCAGCTGATTCACGCGGCGAACACGCACGTGGGGATGGTCCGTACAGGCAACGAGGACGCCTATCTGGCCGAGGCGACGGCCGATCGCGGCATCTACATCGTGGCCGATGGCATGGGTGGGCACGCGGCCGGTGAGGTCGCCAGTGCGATGGCCGTGGAGATCATGAGCGCCGCGCTGCGCGCGTCGGCGTTGCCGCTCTCGGCGCTGCCCACCGTGGCGGCTGACGCGGTGCGTGATGCCAATCGCGCGATCTTCAGTCGGACCATCGAAGAGCCCGACAAGCACGGCATGGGCACGACGCTGACCACCATGGTCATCGGTGACGGCCGCTACATGATCGCGCATGTCGGCGACAGCCGCGCGTATCGCCTGCGCGAGGGCGAGCTGACTCAGATCACCGTCGATCATTCGTACGTGCAGGAACAGGTCGATGCCGGCTACCTCACACCGGAGCAGGCGCGCTACCATCCGTTCAGCAACGTGATCACACGGTGTGTGGGTGTTGCCAACGATGTGGAGCCGACGATCTACGAGGGCGAGCTGCAGGACGGTGACCTGTACCTGCTGGCCACCGATGGCCTCACCGGCATGGTCGAGGACCAGGGGCTGCACAAGATCCTGACCGCGCGGAAGTCGCCGGGCCCGATGGTCGATGCGCTGCTGTGGGATGCCAACCGCGCCGGCGGTGTGGACAACATCACCGCCGTGATCATCCAGATCGCCACGGCGCGCTGAGCCGATGGCCTCGCTGGACCCGCAGGACATCCCCACGCCCGATGACACGCCGCTGATGCGTGTCGGAGAACTCGCCGAGCTGTACCTCGGCAACATCCTGTTTGCGCTCGAGCGCACGGCCATTTCGCTGACCGACGAACAGAAGCCCGATGACGCCGCCTTCTATCGCGGCATCGGCCGGGCGCTGGCCGACGCGCACGGCCGGCAGAAGTCGTTGCAGCGACCGTAGTCGCCGCTGGTGGCGCTGCTCAGTTGCGCAGACGGGTGGTGTCGCGCGCCGAGTCCGCCGCGAGGCTGTCCCCCAGCGTACCGGCGCGGCGCACCGAGTCGCCCGTGGGCTGCAACAGCGTGTCGATCGGCTTCTTCTTTTCGGCGATCCCCGCGAACGATTCCTGATTTCCCATCGTTTCGCGCCCGACGAAGATCCCGTCGGTGAATCGGTAGCCGTGTTCGACGGACGGTGTCATGCCGCGGATCACGTATTCGCCGCTCCAGTTCTTGTGCCACCCGGTCAGCACGAACCGCCCTGCGACTTTCTCACCGTCGGGTGCGCAGGGGGTGACGTCGGCGATCATGCTCCGCTCCGAGGG
>JANOCB010000100.1:0-10390 GCA_031411975.1 Gemmatimonadaceae bacterium | reverse complement strand
GGCGGCACGGAGAACGAAAGAGAACGGGGGGAACAGCGTCAGGACGACGCCGTTCCCCCTCCTTTGTGTTTTGCCTCCGTGCCGCCGCGACTCCGTGTGAGAGGCTGTTCGAGACCGACGCCACGCGAATCCGCGGCTCGGGGCCGAACGCCCGAACTACTTCACCGGCATCACCGCGTTGCACTCGATCTCGAGCTTCGCGCCCGGCACCACCAGCCCCTTCACGATCACCGTCGTCCGGGCCGGCGGCGCCGACTCCCAGAACGTCCGGTATACCTCGTTCATCCCGGCGAAATCGGAGCCTT
Organism: Gemmatimonadaceae bacterium; assembly: GCA_031411975.1. Taxonomy (GTDB): domain Bacteria; phylum Gemmatimonadota; class Gemmatimonadetes; order Gemmatimonadales; family Gemmatimonadaceae; genus JACMLX01. Next base: position 10,085 of record JANOCB010000100.1, on the reverse strand, counting down.
CGATGATGAACACCGTGCACTTGGTGGCATGCGCCATCGTCGTGCCGGCCATCTCGAACACCCGCTTGATGTTCTCGAGCGTGCTGCGCGTCTGGCCCTGGATCGTGGTGTCGGCATTGGCGCCGCGCGACGGCAGCTGGCCGGCGGCGTACACCATGTTGCCGACGCGAACGGCCTGCGACAGGATCGGTGACGGCGGGCCGAGCGCCTCACGGGCCTGCGCCATGACCGGCGAGGCAGCGAGGGTCAGCAGCGTGGCCAGGGCGGCGGCGCGCAGGGCGGAGATTGACGGGAAACGGCGCATGAGGCTCCGGGGGGTCAGCGGGTGGAGGCGGCAGATGCCGCCGGGAAGGTCAGACGGATCGACGCCAGCGCACTGCTGTCCGAGGACACCCGTCGGGTGCCCACCGGCATGCCATTCACCTTCATCAGGTACGCCACGATCGACGCATATGTCCCCTGCGTCAGCGTGCCCGGCTTGTTCGCCGGCATCGTCGACCGGATGCGCTCGAAGAGCTCGAACGCACTTTTCCCGCGCCACGCCAGCCGGAAGTCGGGGTTGGTCAGGTTGCCGACGGCATGACATTCCATGCAGGCCGACTTGAACCACTGCTCCCCCACGTCGAACTGACGCATCGCCGCGGCAGCCAGCGAGTCAGGTGACTGGGCCGGAGCCTGCGCATGCAGACCCACCGGTGCACCGGTGAGCAGCAGGACGGCGGCGAGGATGGAACGAGGGCGGCGTGGCAGCATTGGAGCGGAAGCTGAGGGTGGCCGCCACCCCGGGCAAGGGCATCCGTCACCGTTGCGCCTCGTCACTTCCACGGTGCAGCGGTGCTGCACGGGCCCCGCGGTGTCGATTGCCAACCCCTGCAGCGCAGGCGAGCTTGCGCGTTCAGGCCATTCTGCCGTACCGCGCACTCCCAGCCCACGCCCCTGCCTGCGATGTCGGACGCCCACGACCCACTCGACACGACCGTTCCCCGCCGCGACTTCCTTCGCATCGCCGGACTCGGCACCGGTGCCCTGCTCGCCGGCGGACTCCCCTCCACCGCCGCCGCTGAATCGCTCGCCAGCCTCGACGCACCACAGGTCATCGCCGGGAAGGCCCGCGCCTCGATGCACGTCATCGTGGTCGGTGCCGGTTCGTGGGGTGCATTCACCTCGCTCGAACTGCGCAAGGCCGGTCACAAGGTCACCCTGATCGATCAGTACGGCGCCGCCAACTCCCGCGCCACCAGCGGCGACGAGACGCGCGGGATCCGCTCGTCGTACGGCGATCGCACGCTTACGCCGGAACTCTGGACGTCATGGGCCCGCCGGAGCATCCAGAAGTGGCGTGAGTTCGACGCCGAGCACGCGAAGCGATTCGGCACGCGCTACTTCTTCAGCACCGGCGACGTGATCTTTCGCGAGAAGGCGGAGGCGTTCACCACGCGCACACAGGAACTGTGGACGGCGCAGGGCGTGAAGTTCGAGGTGCTGTCGAACGACGATGCCAGGAAGCGCTGGCCGCAGATCAACTCCGCCGGCTACGGTGTGGTGCTGTACGAACCCGATGCCGGTGTGGCCCGCGCCCGCGACTCGGTGCAGGCCGCCGTGGCCCTCGGACGTGACGCCGGCGTGAACTTCCGGCTCGGCCGCGTGACACCGGGCCCGATCGTGAACGGGAAGATGGACGGCATCACCCTCGCCGACGGGACGAAGCTGACAGCGGACTCCTATGTCTTTTGCTGCGGCCCGTGGATGGACAAGGTGTTCCCCGAGGCGATGAAGAACCGCATGCGCGTGCCGATGGGTCATGTCTGCTACTTCGGCCATCCGCTGGGTGACGATCGTTTCGTCTTCCCGAATCTCCCGAGCTGGAACGTGCCCGGCGTGACCGGCTGGGCCTCGCTGCCGGTGGACAGCTATGGCTTCCGCGTGCGCGGTGCCATCGCTCCACCGCCCCCGCCGCGCGCCGCCGGTGCCGAGGATGACGACACCCCGCCACCGCCACCGCTGCCAAGGCAGCAGGCACCGGTCGATCCTCGGCAGCAGGACCCCGATCTCAGCTCGCGCTGGTCCAACGAGGAGCGCGTCGAAGGGTCACGCAACGTGCTGCGGAAGTTCTTCCCCGCGCTCACCGATGCACCGCTGCTGGCCACGCGTGCCTGTCATTACGAGAGCAGCGTGAATCGCAATTTCATCGTGGACCATGTGCCCGGTGCCGAGAATGCGTGGATCGCCGGTCTCGGTCAGGCCGAGGGTTTCAAGTTCTCGATCGTGCTCGGTGATTACATCGCGAAGCGTGTCACCGGCACCGCTGGTGACCCCGCCATCGCGGAAGCCTTCAAGTACCCCGCGAAGGAATACGACCCGACACCCCCCGGCCAGCCGCGCCGGGAATGGGAGTGACACGAATGATCCGATTCGACGTGCGCGCACTGAGCGCTGCAGCACTGCTCCTGATCACGGCACCCGTGGTGCAGGCGCAGATGGCGGCCGGGCCTGTCAACGACCGCCCCAATCCCTATCGCACCGTGGAAGGGTGGGCCAAGCTGCCCTCAGGTCGCACCTGGGGCAGCACCAGCGCCGTGGCGATCGACAAGGATGGCGAGAGTGTGTGGGTGGGCGAGCGATGCGGGCAGAACAGCTGCGTCGGCTCGGATCTCGATCCCATCCTGCTGTTCGATCGTCAGGGAAATCTCGTGCGATCGTTCGGCAAGGGCATGGTGAACTGGCCGCATGGCATTCACGTGGACCGTGATGGCAACGTGTGGGTCGTGGACGGTCGCGACAACAAGCCGCCGGTGGCGCGCAACGCACCGGCCGGCACACCGGCGCCGCCAATGCCTGATCGCATCTTCGGCCATCAGGTGCTGAAGTTCTCGCCCAAGGGTGAGTTGCTCTTGCGCCTCGGTACCGATGCCGGCGCACGCGAGCCAGGCTTCTTCTTTCAGCCGAATGCCGTGCTCGTCGCACCGAATGGCGACATCTTCGTCTGCGAGGGACACGCCTCCGGCCCCGACGCGAACGCGCGCGTGCTGAAGTTCGACAGGACCGGCAAGTTCCTCACGAGCTGGGGGAAGAAGGGCACGGGTGTCGGGGAGTTCGATCAGCCGCATGCCCTCGCGATGGATACGCAGGGCCGCCTCTTCGTGGCCGACCGTGGCAACAACCGCCTGCAGATCTATTCGCAGGACGGTAAGCTGCTCGACACCTGGCTGCAGTTCTCGCGGATCAGCGGCATCGTCATCGATCGCAACGACGTGCTCTACGCCGCCGACAGTGAGTCAGGCTCCATCGAACCCGCCCGTCCCGAATGGCAGCGCGGCATCCGCATCGGCAACGCCCGCACCGGTGAAGTGACGATGTTCATCCCCGACCCCGTCACCCAGACCCGCAACACCAGCGCCGCCGAGGGCGTGGCCGTCTCGCGCAGCGGCATCGTCTACGGCGCCGAAGTCGGCCCCCGCGCACTCAAGCGCTACGAGCGCAAGCCTTGAACAGCTGAACAGCAGATCGCGGAGCACGCGGAGTGAGCGGGGACGCGGAGGGCTCCGCGTGTGCGAACGCGTCAGGCACGGATCGCCATCGTCAATGAAAATGCTGTAGGAACTGCGCCCGGACGAGTGCAGTTCCTACAGCATTTTTCAGTTCCGGATCAGGCCGACCATCGCAACGCTGCGCCGACCGCTCCGCGCCCTCCGGTTGTCCTCCGCGTGCTCCGCGTTCTGCCGTTTCGACCGCCTCGAACTACGGCAGCGTCAGCGCGACGAGCGACGTGCTGCTGCCGGCACCGGTGGCGAAGACGATGTACTGCTTCCCCTTGTGCATGAAAGTCATCGGCACCGCCGTCGTGCGCGACGGAATTTCGATCGTCCCCACTTCACGACCGGTCGCCTTGTCCACCGCGAAGAGCTGCGGCTTGGCATTCGGCACACCGCCCGAGCGCCCCGTACCGTAGATCAGCAGCGACTTGGTGATCATGATCTGCGCCTGACCGCCCGCCGCACGTGGTGGCAGCGTCACGCCGGAGAACAGCGGATCCTTGCTCGTCACCGGAATGAACCCGCCGTTCGGAATCCACCACTTCTTGTCGCCGGTGTTCATGTCGTAGGCCGTGATGCCACCGAGCTGCTTCGGCTTGAGGATCGACACACCGCCCAGCGTGGACATGCCGCTGCGCCCCTCGAACCCGCCACCGCGCGAGGTCGGCGCCACGTAGCCCGGCGGCGGTTCCAGCGCGCCGATCAGGCCGCAGTTGTCGCGCGGGGAGCTGTAGCGGAACTCACTGCACGGATCCTTCTGCAGGCTGATCGTGGACAGTCCGCTCAGCGCAGCCACGTAGATCATGCCGGTTTCCGGATCGAACGCCGCACCGCCGTCGATGTTCACGCCACCCGATGCACCTGGCGCATACCACGAGCACTTCACTCCGGTCTTGGCGTCAGCCGCGCCACCGGGAATGAAGTACGGCCCCATGCGGCAGCGCTGCGCCAGCTTGAGCGCCGAGTCACGGATGGCGGGCGTGTAGTCGATCAGGTCGGCGGCCAGCAGACCCTGCTGCGAATACGGCGCCGGCTTGCTCGGGATCGGCTGCGTCGCCGCGGTGCGCTCACCGGGCACGTCGCTCTGCAGCACCTTCGTCTCCGGCATCGGCCAGATCGGCTGGCCGGTCACACGATCGAAGGTGTAGAGCCAGCCCTGCTTGGTGGGCTGCGTGATCGCCTTGCGACGCACGCCGTTCACGGTCACGTCGATCAGGTTCGGCGCCATCGGTGCGTCGTAGTCCCAGATGTCGTGATGCACCATCTGGAAGTGCCACTTCCGCGTGCCGGTCTTCGCGTCGAGTGCGACGAGCGCGTTGCCGAACAGGTTGTTGCCGGGACGATGCCCGCCGTATTCGTCCATCAGCGGCATGCCGACGGGGATGTACACCAGACCGAGTTCCGGATCGGCGGAGTAGGTCGCCCACGCGTCGTTCTTGCCCACACCTTCGGTGTTCACCGCCGACCCGTTGGTCCACGTTTCGGCGCCGAACTCACCGGGCTGCGGCACGAGGTTGAACTTCCAGACCTGCTTGCCCGTGCGCACGTCGAAGCCGCGCACCGTCCCCGGAATGTTGCGCACCCGGATCGGGTAGTAGCCATGAATCGACGAGTTGCCCACGATGATCATGTCATCCACCATGATCGCCGGCGAGCTCGCACCGATCTGGCCATTCACCGGATCGATGCCGATGGTGCCGTCAGCGCCGATCTTCTTCACCGGGTCCCACTTCTCGCCCGACTTCGCCTTGCGCGCCGGTGCGGCGTCGGAGATCACCAGCGAGCCCGAGTCGTCCACCGCCAGCGGCACCATCGGATAGCCGAGGCCATCCTGCAGGTCGACCACGCCATTCGTGCCGAACTTCTGATCGGGGCGGCCCGTCTTTGCGTCCAGCGACACCATGTGATAGCCGGGCGTGACGACGATCACCCGTTCCTCGCGACCGTCAGTCCAGTAGGTCGGACCACGTCCCGCGAACTGACGCGGCGCCTTCTGCCAGCGGATCCCTTCCTCGAGGCGGTACATCCAGAGTGTCTCACCCGTCTCCGGATCGATCGCCATCACCGAGCGGCGCGTGGTGGCCACGGTGAACAGACGGCCGTTCGCGTAGAGCGGCGTGGTGCGATAGTACTCATCCGGACCAAATGTGCCGGCATTCCACTGCCACGCCTGCTGCAGCGTGCCGAAGTTCGATGCGTTGATCTGATCCAGCGGTGAGTAGCGCGAGCTGTGGGCATCGCCCCCCCAGTAACGCCACTCGCCCGGCACGTTGCCGCGGACGAGCGCGGTCGTGACCGGGGTCTCACCACCCGGTGCACTGACAGGGCGGGGAGCCTGTGCCTGCGCGGTGGAGGCAGGAAACGGTGCCGGCGCGAGTGCGCTGGCGGCAACCGTGACTGCGACGGCGAGGAGACGCGTCTTCATCAGCGGGGAGTCTGGGTGGAGGAAACGGCACGGACGGAGTCGAGACGGATACGGTGCAACGCGGCGGAGTCGGCGGTCAGCGGGGTGCTGCCGGTCGGCATGCCGTTCATGCGCAGCAGGTAGGCGAGTGCACGGACATAGTCCTCGTCACTCATCGACCCGGGTTCATTCTTCGGCATCTCCTTGCGGATGTACGCATAGAGGTCCCCAAGTGATTTGCCGAACCACTTGTTGCGGAAGGGCGGCCCGGAATGCTGCGTGGGCGTGTGACAGCTCTGGCAGCTGCTCGCGAACACGTCGCGGCCCCTGGTGGCCTGCGCCAGCGTGTAGACGCCATCCATCGTGGTGCGGCCCGTGTCGACGCGTACGTCGGCCGACACGCTCACGGGCGACGCGACGGCGGGGGGCGCCTCGGTGAGCAGTGCGGCGCCGGCGAGGGCGGCGACGATCGGGACGGTCAGGCGAAGCGACAAAGGCACTCGGGCACACCCACGGAAGCAGCGAACCGGTGCCGGACCCAGGTCAGGGCCGGCGCGTGACGCGAAGAATCTGCCGCAGTGCAAGCGCCGCGGCGACTGCCACCGCCGCCAGCAATGCCAGCCGCATCATCAGGAGGGCGAACATGGCATCGGGAACAGGCCATGTGAAGCTCCCACGGTACGCCGCCAGCCCCTCCACGCGCTCCGTGAGCCAGTGCCAGGCGGTGTGGGCCACGATCACCGACAGGGCAATGGTCACCAGCCGCTCTCGCCCCGCCCCGGCGTAGCGCCGCGCCAGCCAGAGCAGCGGGACCGCCGCCAGCAGCACCAGCAGCTGCCCCGCCTCCACCCCCACGTTGAAGGCGAGCAAGGCGCTCACGAGGTTCCCCCCGGCGAACTGCAGCGTCTGGCCGAGGGCGAACGAGAACCCGAATCCATGCACCAGCCCGAAGCCGAATGCCAGCGGCCAGCGCCCATCCAGCCGCTCCTCCGGCAGCACCACGTTCTCGATCGCCAGCCACACGATCGACCCGGCGATCAGCACCTCCACCAGGGGCGGAAACCAGAGCGCATCAGGGGTGACGCCCACCGCGGCCGCCGCCAGCGTGATCGAGTGCGCCAGGGTGAACGCCGAGATGATCGCCACCAGCGACTGCCACCGCCGCACACCGATCACCAGGCAGCACACGAACAGCAGATGATCATATCCGGTGAGGATGTGTTCGAACCCGACCCCGGTGAACCGCGCCAGCGTCTGGTACCACGCCGGATCCAGGTCCACCGCGCCCGGATTGCCCTCGTACGTCAGCACCCGCTCGCTGCCATCGGCGCCGATCAGATGCAGCACGCTCGTCGTCCGCACCCCGAGTGATGCCAGATCGGGATGCAGCACCGCCCGCACACCGGCGGCCGGCAGCGTGTACTCCAGTGCCACGTCGAACAGCACCTGCTGCCACTGGATCACCGCGCTGTCCAGCGGCGGCAGCGCAAACGAAGCGCGCGCGCCGGCGAACGTCTCGAAGGCCCGATCGTTCGGCAGCGCAACGCGGGTTGCGGTGATGCGGGGCGCGGGCAGCGTTCGCCCATCGGCGGTGAGACGGATGGCATTCACCAGCCAGACCTGCGCCGCATCAGGCAGCAGGGTGCGTACACGCACCAGATCCAGCGAGCCATCGTCACGCAACGGAAAATCGACGTCGCGCATCGCCTCCAGCGGCACGCGCAGCAGCAGCCGCAGCCGGGTGCTGTCCTGCTGCACGAAGCCCCGGATCGCCACGCGCTGCGGGACCTCGTGGGCGCCGGCTGGACGCACGAGCACCAACAGGGCCACCAGCACCAGCGCCACCCGACGCACGATATGCCAGCCACCCCATGGTCCTCTTGCCGCCACGCGCTCCGCTCTCTGGTGCATCATTGCGCTGAGATATAGCATTGCCCGCAGTTTCGCACCGGGGCCGCGACATCTGTCACACCGCTCCGTGCGGCTGGCCACACCCGCAGTTCCACATGTCAGGATCGGAGAGTCGCATGCAGCGCACGCGTGTTTCCTGGATGGTGCCGGTGCTCGGCGCAGTGATCGTCGCACTGGTACTCGGCCAGCGGCAACTCGCATCGGCGGTCGAGCGCGACGCGGTGGTGGCCCCGTCGTTCGAGGTCGATCCGATGTGGCCGAAGCCGCTGCCCAACGGCTGGCTGCTCGGCATGGTGATCGGCCTCGGCGTCGACTCGCGTGATCACGTCTTCATCGTGCATCGCGGGGCTGCCACCCTCAACGCGCGCACCGAGGGCGGGTATCCGTTGACGGGCCCCTGCTGTTCCTCGGCGCCGCCGGTGCTGGAGTTCGATCCCGAGGGCAATCTCGTGAACTCGTGGGGCGGTCCGGCCGAGGGATACACCTGGCCAGGCAGCAATCACGGCATCGCGATCGATCATCTCGACAACGTCTGGATCGGCGGCAACGGCACGCCCGACTCGGTGCGCGGCATCGGCTTCGACTCGCACATCCTGAAGTTCTCGCACAACGGCAAGTTCCTGCAGCAGATCGGCGTGCCCGGACGCCGCGCCGACAGCAAGTCGATGGATTCCTTCGGTCGTGTGGCGAAGGTGTCGTTCGACACAGTGGCCAAGGAAGCGTACGTGGCCGACGGCTACGGCAACCGCCGCGTGGCCGTGCTGGACATGGGCACCGGTGCCATCAAGCGCTTCTGGGGGGCGTACGGCAACGTACCGAGCGACTCCAACTACGGCCCGTACATCCCCGACCGTCCGCTGATCCCGCAGTTCCGTACTCCGGTGCACTGCGCCGAGCCCACGCCCGATGGGCTGGTGTACGTGTGCGATCGCGTGAACAACCGCATTCAGGTGTTCCGCAAGAACGGCACGTTCGTGAAGGAAGTGCGCATCGCGCCGAAGACCATGGGCGACGGTGCCGTCTGGGACATCGCCTTCAGCCGCGACCCGCAGCAGAAGTACATGTACCTCGCCGATGGCAAGAACGAGCGCGTGTACGTCATGGATCGCCAGAGCCTCGAGATCCTGACGCAGTTCGGTGACGGTGGCCGTCAGCCGGGCCAGTTCTTCGCGGTGCACTCGATCGCCACCGACTCGAAGGGCAACATCTTCACGACCGAGACGTACGAGGGCAAGCGGCTGCAGCGCTTCGTGTACAAGGGGCTGAAGCCGGTGGTGAAGATGGATCAAGGGGTGCTGTGGCCGACCACGCGACGCTGACACCGGCCTGATCGAAGATCACCGATCCATCACCGGCAACGACGCCCACCGACGCGCACGACGTTTACGGCTGATACACCCATGCCGCGTCGCGTGGCTCGCGCCCGTTGCCGTAGCCGCCGGTGATCAGCACCCGCCCGGCAATGAGCGGCGCCACCGCAGAAAACTGTCCTGCCATGGGAGCCGCCCCAGGCACCAGCGTGAAGGTGCGCGTTCGCGGATCATACATCTCTGCCTGTGCTGCGCCGCCAGCGATCAGCACGTTGCCGTCAGGGAGCAGCACCGAACTGCCATTATGCTTGTAGCGACCACGCTGCATCGGCGTGCCCGTCGTCGAGGTACCGGTGGCAGGATCGAACAGCTCGGTGCTGCCGTACACACCATCCATGTCACGCTCGTCGGCGCCACCCGTCACCAGCACCGTCCCGTCGCGCAGCAGGATGGCATCGTGCTTGTGTCGGCGCACCTGCATGTCGCCGGCGCGACGGAACACGCCAGTGGCGGGGTCGTACGCTTCGACTGACGTGTACAGCACCATCGCCGCACGACGACCGGTGTGCCCACCGATGATCAGCACGCGGCCATCAGCGAGCCGCAGCCCGACATGACTCTCGCGTGACACCGACATGGACCCGGTCGGCGTGAAGTGTCCCGTGGCCGAATCGAAGATCTCCGCGCTGGAGAGAAACGCCCATCCGTTGCGCACACCACCGGCGATGAGCACCGTGCCGTTGGCCAGCGGGACGGCGACATGCCCGGCACGCGGTACGGTCATCGCGCCGGTCGTCACGAAGCGATTCGTTGCCGGGTCGAAGATCTCCGCCAACGGCGTCACGTTCCCCTCGCCGGTATACCCCCCGGTGATCAGTACCCGCCCATCCGGGAGCGTCGTCGCGGTGTGACTGTGCCGCAGCGTGA
>JANOCB010000099.1:0-29445 GCA_031411975.1 Gemmatimonadaceae bacterium | reverse complement strand
GAGGGGATCTCGACGGTCGGGGCTGCTTCCGCAGCCCCTCCACCTGCTGTGCTTCGAGGCATACTGACTCCGGTCAGGTATCGTAGTTTGCCTCACACACAAAATTTCTGATAGGCCCCTCTTGCCTGATGCTCAATGCTGCCATGGTGACCCTGCAATCCAAACGTGGCCTGTGCATCCAGCAGTGCACTGTGGAAAGTCGGTAGCCCTCGATGCTCGCGCTGTATGCTGACGAAGTTCGCCAGGACTTCGATGCGTCGGTATCTTCCGGCGCAGCCGACCCAATGCCTGCGACGCGCGCCGTCTCCGCCATCGGACGCAGCAGAGGGCCATACGAGGATGAAGACCGGAATGGACGCAGAAGTCACGCTGCTGGATCGATCGCATCGCGCCGCCTTCGCGGACTTCAGTCGCGTCGTCTGGGGTGTGGATGTCGATGCCCCCGAGTGGACGGGCCTCCCTGGGGATGCTCGCAATCCCTACGAAGCGGCGTCACCGTCTTGTTCGAGTATCCTGATTTCAGACGGCCGAATCATCGGGCACATCACGTCGACACCGGTCAAGCTCTGGTGCGATGGCCACGAAACGTTCATGCACTGGCTTTCCGGGTTTCACATGCTCCCGGAAACGCGCGGTAAGGGGCTGGCGAAGCTGTTGATCGGTCGGCTGATGGAAGAACGACCGGTGTTGAGCGCGGTGGTCGTCGTCGAGGCATCTCGGCGCAGCTTCCTGTCGAACGGATGGGAGTTTTCGTGGAAGATACCGGAGTACGTGCAGCTGCTCGACGCCCGTGCTTTCATCTCGACGTTCAGTGGCGTCGGACTTCGCAGTGTTCCGCCCGCGCTCCAGTGGGTGAGCCGCTCGTTGAAATCGCCCGTGGTGCGCGATGCACTTGGCGTCGTCGGGACGTTCGCAAATGCAGCCTACCAGTCGGCATGGAGCGTGGCCACGCGTCGCGCTGACGTCGAGGTGCGTCCGACGGACCACTTCGACGAGGAGATCGATGCGCTGTGGCAACGCAACCGGAGTCGCGTCCGCTGCGCGCAGGCGCGCGAGTCGGCGTACCTCAACTTCATGTTTCCCGCCGCTGGCGGCTGGCTGAAGCTGAGATTCCTCGAGCGGGGGCAGCTCGTCGGTTACGCCGTGCTGGCGACTGCACGCCTCGACGAGTGGCAGGGTTTGCACGGGATCACGCTCGCCACGGTGGTTGACATGTTCTGGGAGCTCGACAGAGACGACGTCGCGCAGGCCATACTCGCGTCCGCGGCTGATATCGCGCGCGCGCGCGGCGCACAGGTCCTGCTGTGCTCGGGAACCGATCGGCGAATGCAGAAGGCGGCCACCCGGTCGGGTCTCCTGCCGATTCCGAAGACCGTGTGGTACGGATATCACAGTGGCGATACCGGGGTGCACTTGCCAGTACGGCCGAGCGACTGGTTTGCGAACCGTGGCGATGCCGACGCGGTGGGGTCGTTGGGTCCTCGACCATGAACGCCCCTCGTCCTCCTCTTCGCCCGACGTTCCCCGACGGGAAGCGGTTCGCATTCACCATCTTCGACGACACCGACGTCGCAACGCTCTCGTCGATTCGGCCGCTGTACGACCTTCTCCGTCGGCTCGGCCTGCGCACGACGAAGACGGTTTGGCCGTTGCGATTTCCCGGCGCCAGCGCCTTTGCCGGTTCTCACACGCTGCAGGACGCGACGTACGCGGCGTATCTCCGCGATCTCGCGAGCGACGGATTCGAGATCGCGTATCACGGACCGACCATGGAATCGAGTCCCCGGGAGGACGCCCGGTTGGCGCTCGAAACCTTTCACGACACATTCGGCACGTATCCCCGGAGTTTCGCCTCGCATTCGCTGAATCGCGACAACATGTACTGGGGAGAGAATCGCTTCGCGCCGGGCCCAGTGCGGTGGATGTACAATGCCCTGGCCAAGGAGCCCAAGGGCTGGTTTCAGGGCGACGACCGCGATAGCCCCTACTTCTGGGGTGATCTCTGTCGGGAGCACATCGAGTACGTCCGGAGCTTCACATTCAGCGGCGTCGATCTGTTGCGCGCGACCTCGCAGGTGCTCTACTCAGATCCACGAACTCCGTGGGTACGGCAATGGTTCTGCTCCAACGACGCAGACAACGTCGAGGAGTTCGTCGACTTGCTGACGCCGCAGCGACAGGAGGAGCTGGAGCGTGACGGCGGGTTGTGTATCGTCAGCAGCCACCTGGGAAAGGGATTCGTGAGTGATGACCGAGTGGATCCACGAGTGGAGCGGGCCCTGACTGAAATCGCGGGACGACGCGGTTGGTTCGTTCCAGTGAGCACACTGCTCGATCACCTGAAGTCGCAAGGGCATGGAAAGCCGATTTCCTCTGCGGCGCGCGTGGTGCTCGAGGCGCGTTGGCTGTTCGACTCCGTCACACGCCGATCGACCCGCAAGACGTACCGGAAGACCGAACTGGCGTATCTCGCGCAGGACGAGGATGTCAGTTCGTCCGATTGAGCACACTGGCAGGCCCCCGGGCGGCACGAGATTCCGACCAGGTTCATTCCAAGCCTCTCTCCGTCACGCGAATGACGGTCGTTCTGCGTGAGAACCGCCGCGAGCGGGAGCCGGCCAGCGGCGTCGACGTCACGGAGTGCCTCGACAATCCGTCGAAAGGAAGACTGATCTCGCCAGGCGATTCAACAGCCGGACGGCTTTCGCCTCTCTGACGCCGGTGTGGTCGTGCCCAGCCATTCGGACACAGCCTGAGCCACGAGTTCAAATCCTCTGGCCGTGTAATGGGAACGACTGTCGACCCACAACGACTGCGGATCCGGCTGCGTCGCAAAATTCGAACTGACATCGAGCGTCGGAACGTCCATGCGTTCGAGCAGGTCAATGACCCGGCGGCGTGCGAACAGACGATCCCCCGCGTCGCGGCCGCTGGAGAAGCGCCCATATGCTGGCAGATATACCACCCGCAGTTCCGTTCCGAGCTTGCAGAGATCGGACCGCGCACGCGACACCACATTACCGTACCGACTGAGTTCAGCGTCTGACATTGGAAACGGATCCGCCACGCCGAGCCGTTCCCGCAGGGACGTCAGCTTCAGGAGAGCCCGTACATCGAGTCGCTTCGGCGCCACCGGCGAAGGAGCGGCCTCGTTCGCCCACGCCATCTCCAGTGCAAGGTCCAGCACGCGCCGCAACCGCCCGTCGATCTCCTGCTGGCGCTGCATCAGATTCTGGCTGTACCCCTCCGTGAGGTAGCTGACCAACCCAGGACGGTTGAATTCCTCTCGCAGGTCGATGATGTCATTCGCCTCGTAGTAGAACCAGACGACGGTTCGAGGCCTGAGCGATGGGAGGTATTCGCGCATCACCGCCAGCTGCAGCAGCGGCCCGGTACCAGCCAGGCCAAGACTCAGCGTCAGTGGCTGCGTCTCACGCAATCTGCCAGCCAACCCGCTCTCGGTGGGAACACATGTGCCGTGCGTGAACGAGTCGCCGAGGAGTGCAAGTTCTGCATCGTGCGACCAGAGTCCGCTCGGGTTGTTGAAGCCGCGTTCATCACTGGGATACAGTATCCATTCACCGAGCTCGTTGCAGAACACCGTGCGTGTGCTGGACACGCCCGGTGACAGTGGAATGAGCGCCCGCAGCTGCTCTGTGGTGTCGAGCCGGGCTCGGGCCGCTGACAGCGACAGGCGCGTTGGGCCATACGCGACAGGATAGACGCTGTCTCCCTGCGAGCGAAGATCTCGAATGACGTCAGCCGAGCTTCGCTGGTCAAATCGGCGCCCGGCGCGGTTCGCTGCGGCTCGGTGGACGTCCCGTTCATCCACCACCACCACATTTCGTACCGGCAACGCCGCGAGCAGAAGCTCCGTCGCGCAGACGAACGCAATGATCACGACCAGCAGAAGGGCCACCGACGCCCGCTTCGCGCCGGCCAGGCGGAGCGAGGCGATGAGCAGGCCGCTGACGACCGTGGGTACGGCGCTCCAGACGAGCGCCTCCACGATGCCATTCGGTCGGGTTCGCAAGGCGATCAGAATCGCAACGGAGGCGCTCCCAAGAGCCGCGAGGACAAGGATGGTGTTCGCCGCCTGCACCAGCCAGCCAGGAACCGAGGCAGTCGGCTGCTCCAGGATCGGAGCCGCGGGCGTGACGATCGGTGGTGAGGCCTCAGGATTCATGAATAATCGCAGTGGTGGTGAACATGAGCATCGTCCGCCTCAATTCCCGCCGGCAGCGCGCAACGGCGTGCCAGCATGCAGACACGCGGCGAGCGCGGCCCTGTTGCCTTGCCTCTGGCGCCAGGAGCAGCGTCAGCCAGTCCGCGCGAGGGCGACCGACGGCGCGGGCTCCTCTCTCGCGAGCTTTGCCCGGGCGCGGAATTGGCGCATGCCCTTCCGGTGTATCACGAGCACGCCGGACAGCAACGCCGTGAGGATGTAGAACGGTGGGGTAAACGCGTGCGAGACGAAGTAGGAGGTCACTGCGAAGGCGAGATACGTGACCGGAAAGTAGACGAAACTCTTCGAGAGGAAATGTGACTCGAACGTGAGCCCCTCGACTGCGATACGTCGTCTGATCGCCCGGGAATGCCTGCGCAGACCGATGACGGCAGTGAGGATGATGCTCATCCAGAGTACGAATGCGATCAGCCCCAACTCGGCACCGACCTGCACGTACGTATTGTGTGGCGCGATCTCGCGAATCTGTCCATTGGGCGCGTTGAACATGAGCGGCGAGATCGTGTACTCCGCCCGCGGAAAGTTGTTGACGCCGACGCCGAACAGGGGGCGGTCGAGCATGTAACCCAGGCCGCGCTTCGCAATCTCCACCCGGCCATATGGATCCGTGACGTTGTAGTCCTTGCCGATCTCGAAGATCGTCGAGATACGATCCCAGTAGCCTTCCGGCGCGCCGACGATGAGACCCATGACCAGCAAGAGGCTGAGCGCGCCGCGCCTCGAAACCGAGACGTGGCCCATCACGAGAAATAGCGTCGGCAGCACAACCATCAAGCCGATGAATGCCCCGCGCGACCCGGTCACCGCCGTGGCGAGCCCGATGAGGCCGATTGCCAACACTGCCAGTATTCGTCCCAAGCGATCGCCAGTCTCGATCAACAGGATGCACAGCGGCACGGTGCACATGAAAATCATGCCGAGGTCGTTCGCGTCATACAGGCTGGTGGTCTCGACCCGGTTACCGCCGTACCCTGATGTCACGTTCATCACCGTCAGTGCGAGCAGCGCCAATGTTGCGGTTGCGAGGACGAAGCCCCAAACCAGCAGGTACAGATCTTCGATCTTCCGAATCGCGATGACGAAGACGAGGAAAAGGACCAACACCCGACTGTAGGAGTCGAGCAGGAACGAACCGGAGGCGCCAACGGAGAGTCCGAATGGCGCACCCACGAACGCGATCGCTGCGATCGCCGCGATCGCCTTGGGCGGCCACGTGGCGCCGACATTCTTCCACCGCACGCTAGCGGGGGTGAGAATCACCATGCCCAATGCAAGCACCCACAGCGTGATCCCCGGTCGCAGCAGCCCGATCGCGCGGACGTAGCTTTGCACGGTGCTGATCGAGATGATGGTGAAGAGAAAGAGCACAATGCGAAGCAGGTCTGGCGACAGCTTCGGCGGCAGCGGGATCGATGACTTGCGAACTTTGGCAGGCACTGGAGGTGACGAATGAACCATCATGTCGGTACAATAATGCCTGACGGCAGACAGTGGATCGCCGCATCCAACGAAGGTTCAACTCCGGCCGCATCGGCTCGCCCGTGACATGCCAGTGAACATTCTCCTGCTTTGTGAGGGCGATGCCGAGACCTGGGATTCATGGTCTGGCCTGACTCGAAGCCTGTTGGAGCACCTTCGCGCCGACGGCCACGTGGTCGCGGTGGGCAATGTGGATCTGCAGGGTGCCGGACGTTATCTCGTTGCGCTGCAAAGCTTTGCGAGAGAACGCCGGCGCTGGTGGGTCCGATATCACCTGGGTGCAGCCGGCTTTCGCGCGCGGTCGCTGCGTGCGGCACAGATTCTGGCGGCCCAGCCGACGCCACCCGACGTGATCCTCCAGATCGGCGCGACATTCCGGCTCTCGGCCACCGTAGGTGTGCCGTACACCCTGTACTGCGACTCGAACATCGAGCAGTCACAGGAGGGCGCGTCATCGGGCTTCTCCGAGGCGTCGACCATGACCGCCGACGAGCTTCTCGGTGTGCGCGAGCGTGAGACCGCAGTGTACCAGGGTGCCGCGCGAATCTTCACCGTGAGCGAACGCCTTCGCCTCAATTTTCTCAGAAGTTTCAGCGTGGAGAGCGAGCGGGTGGAAACGGTGTTCGCCGGGCCGAATTTCACGCATGGGCACGCGCCGAAAGTCCCTGAGAGACCGGCGGACGGGCCGCCTGTGATCCTCTTCGTCGGGCGCGCGTTCCACCGCAAAGGGGGGGACCTTCTCGTCCGCGCCTTCGCCCTGGTTCGGGATGCCATTCCTGAGTCGCGGCTCATCATCATCGGACCGGATTCTCCCCCGCCAGAGGTGCAACAGGTGGACGGTATCGAGTTCCTCGGCTTCATCGACAAGGATTCGGCGGAGGGTCGGCAGTGCCTGCTCGACGCATATGCACGGGCGAGGGTCTTCTGTCTCCCCACTCGCTTCGAGCCATTCGGCGTGGTGTTCCTGGAGGCGATGCACTATGAGCTCCCCGTGGTGGCACCCGCGGCGTGGGCTCTGCCTGAGATCGTCGAGGACGGAGTGACCGGCCATCTGGTCGCTCCCGGCGACGTCCAGGCGCTTGCCGCCGCGCTCATCAATCTGCTGACCGATTCCGAGCGTACACATCGTATGGGCATCGCCGGGAAGCGCCGTCTCGAAGAGCAATTCACCTGGGCGCATGTCGCGCGTCGGATGGGGCGCGCGCTCGAGTCGGTTGTCGCCCGCGCCGGACCTGGATGACACGAACGGGCCCGGGAGAAACTCCCGGACCCGTTCATGGCACCGATGATGGCCGCTCAGTTCAGCGGGCACCCCTGATTGTTCAACATGTCGAACTCGTTCTTCAGATCCTCGATCCGCCTGCGGTTGCCGCTCACGTATGCCGAATTGAAGGAATTGATCACGAGCTGCTCTGGCAGGTCGAAGCTGACGCCCGTCGAAGACGCATTGAGAAGAGCCGCGACCGACATCCGGCCAAGAGCGTTCAGACCTCCGCCGCCGAGAGCGACCACCTGCCCCAACGTCTTGCCAGGGAACGCATCGGCAAAGACTGAGCTGAAGAGCTGATCCGGCGAGTAGCCGACCCAGCTATCGTAGTGGTGGCTCTGCCGCCAGTAGCCAGGCGTGCACCCCTGACCACCCTGAGGCGGGAGTTCGATTTTCCTGAACTTGAACCAGAGGTAGCCGCCGATGGCATTGTTGACGCTGACCGTCGCGCTCTGTACGCCGTATGTGTCCACATAGACCGGATCCGCCGTCCCGTCGCCCGTTCCCACGACGATGCGATCGATCTCATAGCCGGGGTGATTCGCAACCAGCGAGGCGGTCACTGGGATCAGGTCAGCATCCCTCGCATTCCAGATTTCGATGCAACTCGGAATCGGCTGAATGAGGAAATTGCCTGAGAGTACGTTCTCGCCGGCGGGTGCCGACGCAGCGAAGGTACCCTTTCGGCCAGAGAAATCCTCCGCCGTTCCGAGGTACGGGAAAAAGGCGCAGACGTTCACGACGCCAGGCGTGATACCGTACAACTCGTTCCGATCGCCGACGGCGAGCGAGAGTCCGTCGGTGCGGGAGCCGACGCCGGCCGGACCATCCTGCACCGCACTGCAGGCTGAAAGGAACAGGACGGCAGCCATCGAGCTGGCAGCGATGAGGCGATTGCGACGCATGAAGAATCCTCGCGGAGCGGGTGAGGCGAGGGTGATGTCCTCTGATGTTGAAGGATCACGCGGCGCCGCTGCCCACCAGAGGAAATCTCGTGCCGCCGAACTCGACCATTGAGATTCGATCGAGTGGGTGCGCGTAGCAAAAATGGCCCGGAAGTGTAACTCGCTGTGGAGTATCGAGTTGAACGATGGATCTCGGCTGGTTCCGCGGCCGGGACGCGCGCACGGAGAGATCGCCCGAGCGCCAATGCCGTGTAGGATCACGACAAAGCTGTTGCGCCCGATCTACACCGAAGCAGAACGCTCGACAGTGGTAACGACGTCGAGGAGCGCCGCCGTATCTGCCTCCCAATTGTGCTGCGTCTGCACTGCCCGACGGCCAGCTTCCCCGAGCCGTGCGCGAAGCTCCGGGTCCGAGCAGGCTCGCATGCAGCGCGCAAGGTCCGCCGGATCCTGTGAGCGATACACGAGACCGGCGCCCGTCTCGCGCACCACGCGCGCCGCAGGGATCGCGTCGGATGTGATCACGGGAAGCCCGGCTGCCATGTAGTCGAAGAGCTTGTTCGGAATGGTCGTGTTCCACGACTCGTCAGCGTGGTGCGGAACCAGCCCGACGTCGGCCGTCGCCAGCATCCGCAACGCTTCGCGGTTTTCGAGGCGACCCAGGAAGCGAACCGCCGGTGCTGCCAGACCGAGTGCCCGCGCCCGCGACTGGAAGAGCTCCAGATCACGCCCGTCGCCGATGAGATCCACCTCGAGCGGCATGGATTCCCGTGACAGCGCCGCCGTCGCCTCGAGCACGTCGATGATGCCGCGGGGCATCTCCATCAGCCCGAGGTAGGTGAACCGAACTGCTCCCGAAGTGGTGGATCGTTTCGGAATGGACGCGTGAACACGCGCAGCAGGAGGCCGGTTCGACACACATGTGATCCGGCTTCGCGGAACCCCGAGCCCCTCGACCCGGTCACTCGACTCCTCGACGACGGTGATGACGTGGTCCATTCGCGGCACGACGAAGCGTTCCACCATCGAGATCAGCGACGGATTGCGCACGAGCGCGTCGAGCGGTTTCGCACGACCGGTCCGCCAATTGTCACGGATCATGGCCGGATAGTTCTCGGCCATGTCGATCACCACCGGCAACCCGAGGTGCCGTGCCACCCACAGGGCCGTCGGCGCGAGCGGGAGGTCACGCACCATGACGACATCGGCGCCATGCTGGCGCGCCGCGTCGATCAGGTGCGAGATCCACCGGGGGTTGAAGAAGGCAGGGAAGGAGAGCTGACGATCGAGTGCCTGCCCGAGACGCCGCAAGGGTCGCATGCGAAGCACACGACCCTCCGGCAGCACCTCGTCGATGGGTCGCCACGCGGAGTTTCGCGCGGCGATCGCCACCGGGTGCCCGGCCTCCACCAATGCACGACAGACCTTCTCCGTGCGCACATCCCACGGATAGTCGGCATCCCAGACGTAGAGGACACGCCGGGATACCTCGAAATCCGCCATAACGTGCTAGAAGATCGTGTAGATGAACGGCGCGAGTGCCGAACCCTGTGCGAACACCAGCAGGGCACCGACCAGCGCCATCATGATGATGATCGGGGCCAGCCACCACTTCTTGCGGGTCCGAAGGAAATCCCAGAACTCGCTGACGATACCGCGCGACTTAGCCATCGCTGAAAGATCCCGTGTTGACAAAGAAATACAGAAAGGAATGCGCGTCAGAACTGACGCGTGAGGTCGCCGCGTCGCGAATCCGGTGCGCGATCAACCCAGTACGACGCACCTGATCGGACACGGAGCGGGCGCTTGCCAAAGACGGCCATGAGCAGGCTGATGGGCGTGATGACCACGAAGTAGACGACACCCATGAAGATCGGCGTGGTCACCTTCGAGATCAGATGCGCGAGGCCCATCCAGGCACGCTCCAGCGGCGCCAGCTTCGCGGGGACGGCGAGACCGAGTACGCCCAGCGTGATACCCAGTCCGGCGAACACCTTGAAGAACGTCGGATGCTGACGCCACCAGGTGATCGCGGCGAACACGAGGAACGCCCCGCCCACGGTGAAGGCGAACTTGCGGCCTTCGGCCGCGGTCAGTCCAGCTGAAACTCGGTCCGCCAATCTCCCTCCTCTTTCCACTCAGGCTGGTCACCCTTCATCAACACGAAGGAACCGAGCACGAGACAGTCGATGTGAGTACGCATGAAGCAACGATACGCATCGAGCGGGGTCATCACGATCGGCTCGCCGCGGACATTGAATGAGGTGTTCACCAGCACGGGACATCCAGTCTGCCGATCGAACTCCGCGAGGAGCGCGTGATAGTCCGGGTTGACGTCTGCGGCAACGGTCTGGACGCGCGCAGAATAGTCGATGTGGGTGACCGCGGGGATGTCGGACTTCGGCACGTTGAGCAGCTCGAGTCCCCACAGCTTCTTCTGCGCCTCGGTCATCGGCACCCGACGCGATTCCCTGACCGGCGCGACGATGAGCATGTACGGCGATTCGCTGTCGAGCTCGAAGTAGTCGCTCGCCCGTTCCCGCAACACGCTCGGCGCAAACGGACGGAACCCCTCGCGGAACTTGATCTTGATGTTCATGTCCGCCTGCATCTTCGGGCTGCGCGGGTCGCCGAGGATGCTGCGGCAGCCGAGGGAGCGCGGTCCGAACTCCATGCGGCCATTCAGCCATCCGATGATCTTACCGTTGGCGAGCTCGGTGGCGACGCGCGTGGTCAGTTCCGGACGCGGCAACTTCACGAACGCCGCGTCAACGGTCTTGAGCGCCTGCTCGATCTCGGCGTCGCTGTACTCCGGACCGAGGTACGCACCCTTCATGCTGTCCTTGCCCGGCACCACAGTGCGGGGCTTCTTGCAGTGTCGATGCCAGATCAGCTGCGCACACCCCAGCGCGCCACCGGCGTCGCCGGCGGCCGGCTGGATCCAGACGTTCTTGAACGGGCCGTTCCGCAGAATCTTGCCGTTGCCGACACAATTGAGCGCAACGCCTCCGGCGAGGCAGAGGTTGTCCAGACCGGTCTCACGGTGGGCCGTGCGCGCCATCCGCATCATGACCTCTTCGCAGACATCCTGGACGGACCGCGCGAGATCCATCTCCCGCTGCGTCAGGTTCGACTCCCCGACGCGCGGTGGTCCGCCGAAGACCTCGTCGAACGCAGGGCTCGTCATCGTGAGCCCGCTCAGATAGTTGAAGTACTTCTGATCGAGGGTGAAGGACCCGTCTTCCTTCAGGTCGATCAGGTGTTTGTAGATAAGATCCACGTATTTCGGCTGGCCATAGGGCGCGAGGCCCATGACCTTGTACTCACCCGAGTTGACCTTGAAGCCGGTGTAGTACGTGAACGCCGAGTAGAGGAGGCCGAGCGAATCGGGCCAGTGGAGCTCCTTGACGATCTGCAGGTCAGCGCCCTTGCCGATGCCGAGGCTGGTCGTCGCCCATTCACCGACACCGTCCATGGTCAGGACGGCAGCTTCTTCGAACGGCGAGGGGAAGAACGCGCTGGCAGCGTGCGACTCGTGGTGCTCCGCATACAGGAGCTCTCCCTCGTAGTCGTTCATCGCCTGCCGCAGCATCTTGTCCTGATAGATCTTTTCCTTGATCCAGAGCGGGCCGGCCTTCAGGAACGAGCCGAACCCCTTGGGCGCGACACCGAGATACGTCTCGAGAATGCGCTCGAACTTGAGGAGAGGCTTGTCATAGAAGCCGACAAAGTCGAGGTCGTTCAGGGTGATCCCGCCCTGCTTGAGGCAGAAGTTCATGGCCTCGGTCGGGAAGGCGGAATCGCCCTTCTTGCGGGTGAACCGCTCCTCGGAGCCTGCCGCGACGATTTCGCCGTCCCTGAGCAGCGCTGCGGCGCTGTCGTGGTAGAAGGCGGAAATGCCGAGAATCCAGGTATGCTTACCGTGCGTCACAGAGCCTCGTGGTAGGATCGGTCGGCGGCTCCGTCACCCGCCGTTCAACGTCGATAGTGTAAGAACTGCAGAGCGGACTCGTCGGCCTTTCAGCCGCGACTCCTCTGGAACTTATCCGGCTACAATCTGAGTTCGATCCCTTCCCCCAACAATACTCGAGCTTCGTTACGCCAAGGTTGCCTTGCGGCGGCGTACGTCCGGGGCTGTTCTGACAGGGTCTTGCCGTGCCACATTGACGAAGCTGCTGCTTTGCCGTCACTGGACGCTGCGCTCAGGTGCGAAGCGGAGCGGCGGTGGCGGCGTCCCCACCCTGAAGGCGCGCCCCCTCCTCACCACACGACATGGCACGAAAGGCGCTGCTCGTCATCCTTGCGTTCGTCGCGACCCTTGCCGCGCTCGCTCTGTCGGAGGTTGTGGTTCGGCTGACTGGCCTCGCCAGCCCGCCGGTTGCGGTGAGCGCGGACGAACGGGCGTACGCGAAGCTGCAGGGGGTCTTCTTCCCTTCGCCGACGCGAATCGACCGCCGGATCGCAGCCCTTCCGCACGCCGTCAGCATCAATTCCGGGGGGTTTCGAGGGAGCGAGGTGCCGCGTGCCAAGCCGTCCTCCGAGCGTCGGGTGCTGTTCGTCGGTGACTCGTTCACATGGGGAGATTACGTCGATGACGCCCAGACGCTCCCATCGCAGTTCGAACGGAAGATCGCGGCCACGTGTCCGGATATCCGTGCGCTGAACTTCGGGGTCGGCGGAACGACGATCGACGGCCACCTCGAGATGCTGGAGCGTGGATTGGCGCTCGCTCCTGATCTGGTCGTGCTCGTTTTTCACGACAACGACGTCCAGGACCTGCGTCCACCGACGTATTGGACCGAACTCCGGGCGAACCGTGCGAGCAAGTCCCGCTTCCCTGCCTCAGTCGTTTATGGCGTGCTGCGGAACACCGCGCTCTGGGCGGTGGTCCGTCAATCGGTGGCGCGCGTGCAGGGACAGCGCCGCACCGCGACTGAGCCGACCGCTGCCATACCTGTCGAGCTGCCGACGGACAGTCTGCGCGTAGAATACAGGCGACGACTGCGCGCCTTCGCAGCGCGTGCCACCCGCGCCGGAATCCCGCTGCTGGTCACCACTTTTCCCTCTCATCTCGCCTACCGCGACGCAGGACGCACCGACTACGGCTGGTTCGCATCCACGGTCGTCGCCGACTCCCTCGAATTTCTGGACCCGCTCCCGCTTCTCAGAAAATCCCCGCTCGGCGTGGCAGGCCTGTACCTCCTGCCGCATGATGCGCACGCGAGCCCGAAAGGCTACCAGATGGTTGCTGAGGCACTCTCCGACCGTGTGCTCGCCACTCCGACCATGCGTGAGCGCCTCTGCAGGTCACGCTGAGCGGCACGATGCCCACGGCCACGTGAAGATGCGCCCTCCGGCTGCCGTCAGCGCAGCTGGAACGTCCGGGGACTTCCGGAACTCGCTGGTGACTGGTTTCGACGCTCTTTCTGCCGTGGAACC
The DNA here is from genome assembly GCA_031411975.1 of Gemmatimonadaceae bacterium. Lineage (GTDB taxonomy): Bacteria > Gemmatimonadota > Gemmatimonadetes > Gemmatimonadales > Gemmatimonadaceae > JACMLX01. The sequence goes on along the minus strand of JANOCB010000099.1, from coordinate 16,109 downwards.
CGTTGCTTCCCCGCTGGTGTCTGTCCATACTTGACGAAGTCTCCGGTGTGACACGCCTCATCTCCGACCGTGATACGCGGTGCATTCTCGTCTGCTTCGTTCTGCGCTCCTGCTTCTTGCCGTTGCGGTGCCGAACGTTCTGGCAGCGCAGGGCCAATCGGTCTACGACGTTGCGATTCGAGCGCTCGCAAGCCGCCGTGACCTGAGGGCGATCACTGATTCCCTCGAGAAGGAGATCGCGTCACGCGGCGTGTCCGACAAGCGACGGCGCGCAATGGAGATGGAACTCGAGGCACATCGTCAGCGTCTTGCGAACGGCGACATGGCGCCAGGGGATCGCATCCTGGTGCGCGTATTCTTCGATGCGCCGCGGGAGGATCCGCCGGGAGCCAGGCAGGACACCGTGATCGTCTCGCCGGAATCGACGATCAGGGTCGCAGGGCTGCCCCCGATCTCGATGAAGGGGATCCTGCGATCCGAGGTCGAGAGTCATCTGCTCGCTCAGGTCAGCGCCGTGATTCGCAACGCGCGCGTGTCCGCCGTTCCGCTGGTCTCCATCGGAATTCTCGGTGCCGTCACGCGCCCCGGCTATTTTTATGTTCCCATGACGTCCTCCGTCACCGACGCAATCATGGTCGCTGGCGGTCCAACTGCCGACGCGGACCCCAATGGCCTCGTGTACCAGCGTGGCGGACGACAGCACTGGGATCGTGGAACGATGGCCGCCGTGTCGCAGCGTCAGGTGACGCTGGCCAGTCTTGGTGCGGATGATGGCGATGTGTTGGTGATCAACAAGAATTCACCACCCCTTGACCGCGGATTTCTCTTCGGCTCACTCGGCCTGGTGGCGCAGTTGTTCTTCGTACTTTCGACGCGATGAGCAGCACGTAGTGGTTTGGTGTCAACGAGCGGTGACGACCGCTCCCGCCCGTCGGCCACGGCTCGTCGCGAACACTTCGGCGGTACCACTGGACACGATTACATAGCGCCCGTCGCCAATCGAGCGGGCAATCGACGGGTCCCCGGACGACCACACGATCGCCGCCTCGGTGATCTCGCGATCGTCGGTGCCGATCGCCGTCGCCGTCAGCTGAATCGTATCACGGATCGCTGCGCTGATGGTCTCGGGCGTCATGCGTACACGTTCCACGGTGCGATCGTCACTGAGCACCCGGAACGGTTTCTCCACGTCGCATGCTGCGGCACCGACGGCCAAAATCAGGAGAACCGCCGAGCGTGACCGGATACGAGTCATCGACGCTCCGTGACCTGAACGGTGACGCGGCGAAGCGCCTCAGGCCGTGTATTGATGGATGTCACACGAGCCGAATCGGCCAGCCAGGCCGACTCAGCGGACCGTTGGCGTCTCAGAACCGCCTCGTCCGGAACATTGATGGTCGTCTCGTACTTTTTGGTCACGGAGCGCACCATCTTCAGCGATCCGTACAACGTGCTTGCCAGGCCGACGCCATACACCGAGGCGAGTGCAATCCGCGAGCCGCTGTTCGGTGGGCTGCTCCTGATCACATCCGGCACCATGCGTGACGCCGTGAAGGAGACGATGCTTCCCCCCACAGCCCAGAGGAGGCCGTTCCGTCGTGCACGGTTGCGTCGGTCGGTGTCACGCACGCGGATCGGCACCATCGCCCGGACGCTCGGCGGGCGAGGTGCCAGCGCCAGTGGCTGCGTCAACGCGTCAGCGGTCACCACGAGCATACGACGCCACCGAAGGGGCGCCGAGCCCGCCTCATCGAACACCTCGACGATCAGCGGATAGGATCCTGATCGCGGGGATTCGCCGCCGAACGTACCGTCCCACATACCGCGCTCCCCAGCAGTACCGGTCCACAGCACGAGCGGGTCTCTCCCCGGCGACACGGCGAGCAGCACCCGGGCGGTCGGCTGCGCGACACCGGTCGCGACAGGGACATCCACCACGAGTCCGAGGCTGTCGCCGGTACCTGCGATCGTGGTGGCCGGTTCGAATCGGATCCCGATCGGGATCCGCATCTGGGATCGGACCGCTTCCCAGGCGCTGCGCTCGGCACTGGTTGCAGCGGGTTGGGGCCGGGAATCCGGATCGAGAGCAATGCTCCTGCGGAGGGCTGCCGATCCTTCGGCTGGTTTCGTTCTCAGAAGGGCAAGACCAAGATGATACTCCAGCAAGGCCCGCCGTTCACTCGTCTCGGCGATGCGAATGAGCGACTGCAATCCGGTTGCCGCCTGTTCGACGTTACCGCTGCGATACATCCCGATCAGGCGCGAGAGTTCGTCTTCCTGTTGAGCGGCGGCGCTCGTGATCGGCACGAAGCCGGCGCTGATCCCCATCAGCACCGTCGAGCACAGGAACCGAGGAAGTCTCATCATGGCGCACCGACCGCGAACCCGGCACTGACCGCCGAAGTCAGGCCAGCCGCGGCTGCTCGCAGCCGAACCGTCGCGGCAGCACGATCCACCCGCACGTTGGTGAACGTCGCGATGCCCGCCATCGGCGCCGCGGTGGTCGTTCCGGTCAGTTGGGTGCCGGCAGCAGCGACAGCGAGATCGAGCGTGACAGGGGTGCTCGCCGAACCGACGATGTTCGCGAACTCATCGACGATGGCGACCCGAATCGCGGGGGTGACGGGAAATCCGACCGTCGATGCGGTCGGCTCGGACAGAAACGCCAGGCTCGCTGGCGCTGCTGGTGCGGTGGCGAACACTCGCGTGACGGGCGAGCGGATCCCCGCCTCACCCACCAGTGAGGCCGTCAGCGTGTACCCAGTTCCGGCACGCGGCAGCCGCACATCATTGAAGCTCGCTTCGCCGGAACTCAGGTCAGCGGTGGCGGTTCCTGTGACCGAGGCACCCGTTGGACCGGTGGCAATCGCGACCGTGACCGGACCGCTGGCCGACAGCACGCGATTTCCTCCGACGTCCCGGACCTGGACTCGCAGCGCAGGGAGAGGCCGACCGGCGACGGCGCTATCGGGCTGCGTCAGAAACACCAGTTGTGCCGCTACACCGTGCCCGACACGGATCGGTGTACTTTCTGCTCCCGTCAAGCCTGAGGACCGTGCGACGAGCCGTGTCGCTGCGGAAACCCGGGAAAATGAGACCGCCGGAAACGTGGCAATGCCAGCGGTGGCAGTCACGCTGGTCGCCCCTCGGAGCGTGTCGGCCACCGTGGCTGACAGCGCGGTGAGTGAGACGGCCGCTGTCGATGTAACATCTATCCGACCGTCGGGCAGCAGAATCAGCACCTGCACTGCCGGATCGAACGGGACGCCGGCGATGGCTTGCGCCGGCGCGGTGCGGAACTCGAGTCTGTCGGGAGCAATGACCGGAGCGTCCACGACGTCGTCGGTGGAACAGCCCAAAGCCCCGACCATCGCGCCCGCGAGGAGCGCCGATGACGAATACGAGCGCATCCTGAAAAGAGATACGAGTCGCAGCGGACAAGCTCCTGTGAGAGGGAGATTCAGCACTGACGGCAGGATAATGGATCGCGTGAAGATCGCGCCACACCCGACGCCCGATTTGATCGAGAATCGTGCGCCATGACGACGTTACACCTTCGGGCGTGAGCACTCGCGTCTCGTGACGCCGGCCACAGCGAGACTTCACGACGTCGGAGCAGCAGTATCATACAGTATATCCCCGAAAGGGGGGCAGGGGCGTTTTCGATCCGACGCGCTTAGTTTCCACCCGGTACCCAGTGACTGCTCCTCCGGCGAGAGATTGCATCCAGTCTGTCAGTGGAGGGAGACGCATCGAGCCGGTGGTCGGTTCGAGGCTCTGCCTCCGTCTCGGGATACCGGAATCGTCGCACCACAGTCAGGTCGTCATGGGAGCCATCGCCGTAGCGGGGAAGGCACCGGGCGGCCTTGGCGAAAGCCTGTTGCGCCGTCCACGCTGATTCGTCTGTCTCTGCAATGATTAGCTCAACTGAAACGAACCTGTCCGCCTTTCGCCGCCCCGCGCGCGAGGCCACGGAAGACGACGAGGGCGGAGGGGATGGCGGTTATCGCATCCGGCGGCTCCGCGATGCGGCGATTCGCGTCAAGTGGATCGTGGTCGCTCTGCTGGTTTCCGGCGCGCTCGGTGGATATGGCGCGACGAAGCTCGTCACCCTGCCGTATGAAGTCGAAACCAAGGTGTATCTTGGCGCTCAACCGGCGGATCGAGCGAGGCAAGGCCCGATTCAGGAGGGCCAGTTCGTTGCGCGGGAGGGTCTCGTCGAGCTGATGCGCAGCTATCGGGTGCTCGAGCCCGTGGTGATCAAGCAACGCATGCATATATGGGCCGCAGATACCGTCCTGGACAAGGTAGCGTTCACGCGGTTGCTGATCGCCCCTGAGGTCAAGCGCGCAGAGTTTCGTCTCGAGGTGCTGTCGGGCGGCGCAGCGTATAAGCTCTATCGCACAGGAACAGAGGAACCGGTCGCGCGGGGGATGCTGCCGGACTCGATCGGCCGCAAGTTCGGGCTCATCTGGACGGTGGATCGCGGTGAACTGCCTGACGGCGAGTACGTGTTCGGGGTCACGCCGCCACGGGACGCCGCGCAGCAGCTCAGCCAGCGGATCGGGAGCACACTTCCGCAGGGCGGTCAGATTCTGACGCTCAGGCTGAGCGATGTCGATGCGGACCGTGGCGCCCGTGTCCTGAACGCCGTGGTGGACGAATTCCTTGCTGTCGCGCGTGATCTGCAGCAGGCGCAGAGCGGTGAGTACTCGGTGGCGCTTCGAGAGCAACTGAGCGTGGCCGAAAGTCGCCTCCGCTCCGCGGAGCAAGCCTTGCAGTCGGTCCGCGCGGCAAACATCACGCAACCCACCATCGTTACCGGCGGCGCTGCCGATCCGCTGGTCGGGGACTATTTCAGCAAGCGGCTGCGACTCGACAACCTCCGCCGTGACCGGCGTTCGCTCGAGCAGCTGCTGCAGTCCGGCACCGCCATCAGTGTGGAGGGATTGCAGTCGATCGCCTCGGTGTCGCAGGCGAACAGCGCGCTCGGGGCTGCGCTGGAGGAGCTGAACAAGAAGGAAGCGCAGCTGCGAATGGCGAGGCAGCAATATTCGGATGAATACAGCATCGTCGGCGATCTGGTGTCACAGGTTGCAACGCTTCGCCGCGAGACGATTCCACGTATCGCCAATTCGAAGCTGGAGGAGATGAAGCTGGCGGAGCGGGAGCTTGACGCGACCGTCAGCGCGTTCTCCGGCGAACTCCGCAAGACGCCGCAGCGCGCCCTCGACGAGACACGCGCCAAGCGTGACTTCGACGTTGCAGACCAGTTCTACACGTCATTGTTGTCACGCTCGAACGAAGTCCGCCTTGCCTCCGAGGGTTCGACCGACGAACTCAAGGTCATCGACCGCGCACTTCCTCCGACGAACCCATCGAAGAACATCAAGCGCGTCGTGTTCGGGTCGGGACTGTTTGCGGGAATCGCGCTGGCCGCGCTCCTCGTGTTCCTGACCGATCGACTTGACGGCCGCCTGCGCTATCCGGAGGAAGTCCAGAAGGACTTGCGCCTTCGGCTCATTGCACGGGTGCCAATGCTGCCCATGCAGGTCAAGCGCGACACCGAAATGCTCGTCGCGGCACAAGCTGTCGAGGCGTTTCGGGCGGTCCGCCTCAGTCTGCAGCAAGCGTTCGAGGGGCGAGGCCGTATCGTCGTCGTCGTGACGAGCGAGGGGGTGAGCGAGGGGAAAAGCCTGGTCTCGGCCAATCTGGCGATGACCTTCGCTGAATCGGGCGCGCGGACGCTGCTGGTGGATGGTGACCTCCGGCGCGGTAGCCAGCACCGGACGTACGACGTGCCGCTGGAGCCCGGATTTGCTGATGTGTTGACGGGACGAGCCACGTTGCAGGAGTCGATTCGTACGACAACGACGGCGGAACTGAGCATTCTCACGTCAGGTCTTCGGAGCGGGCGTGTGCCCGAACTGCTCGATCGCGAGAAGTTGTCGCGGATACTGCACGTGCTCAAGGACGAATTCGAAGTCGTCATCATCGACAGTGCGCCACTCGGGGCTGGCGTCGATACGTATGCATTGGGCGCCGCGGCAGGGACGATGCTGATGGTCCTTCGACATGGAGTGACGAATCGCAAGGCTGTCGACGGCCGACTTGCGGCGATTGATCAGCTGCCGGTGCGGATCATCGGTGCCGTCCTGAATGGCGTGCCGTCAACCAAGGCGTTTGCATCGTATGATGCATATTCATACTTCGATGGGTACGCGCTGGTTGGCGGTGACGCGCTGCAGCCGTTGCTGCCGAAACCCAAGGTGTGATCTGTCCGGCCGCCTTGAGGGAACAGGCGCTCGCTTGGCTCAGCGACTCCCGTGCAGATGCTGGCAAGATCTCGGGCGTCGCGAAGGCTCGTTCGGCCGGGTTCCCGATCGGTCAGACCGCACGGGCTTGATCACGGCGTCTGACGAGCGGCTGTGTGGGACGGCCGCGTGACGATGTCCGTTGCGTTGCTCTCCCCGAACGAAGACGCGGAGTGGGATGCGTTCGTTCGCCGCTCGGAAGGATGGACACACTTCCATCTCGCCGGGTGGCGCGACGTGATGCAGGAGGTGCATGGCCACGAGTGTGTGTACCTCGTGGCGCGCGACGGCAACGGCGCGTTGGAAGGCATCCTCCCGCTGGTCCGGGTGCGGAGCCTGATCTTCGGCCACTATCTCGTTTCGATGCCGTTCCTGAATCATGGGGGACCGCTGGGAAGCGATGCTGCCATTCGTGCACTCGCGCAGGAGGCGTCGACGCGGGCTCAGCGAGAGGGCGTGAAGCTGCTCGAGTTCCGCAGCCGACGACCACTCCCACTCGACCTGCCGGTGTCGCATCGCAAAGTCGGCGTCCTGCTCGACATCCCCGTTGGCGACCCGACGGTCCTGTTCCGGCAACTCGACGCGAAGCTGCGCAGTCAGGTGCGGAAGCCGCAGAAGGAGGGCGTCCATGTCCGCTTCGGACTCGATCAGGTCGACGCCTTCTTCACGGTGTTCTCCCGACATATGCGCGATCTGGGGACGCCAACGCAGCCGCGCGGGTTCTTCGCGGCGATCGCGCGGCGCTTTCCCGAGGATGTGTGGATCGGCGTCGCCTATCACGATGGCGCACCGATCGCGGCGGGTTACGGATTCCGGTGGGACCGGGAGTTCGAGATCACCTGGGCGTCCTCGTTGCGCAGCCACGCGCGACTCGCACCGAACATGGGCCTGTACTGGGCGTTCCTCGAGCGCTGCGCGCAGGAGGGCGTGCGGACCTTCAACTTCGGACGATCGACCCCCGGGGCAGGGACGCACAAGTTCAAGTTGCAGTGGGGTGGCCGCGACGAAACGCTCTGGTGGTACGGCCAATCGGGAAACGATGCGCCGGCTGCAACGCCATCACCGGGCGCCGGCGCGTTTTTCTGGGGTCCGGCGATCTGGCAACGGCTTCCACTCGCGGCGGCGAACATCATCGGGCCCAGAGTCGTCCGCTTCCTTCCATGAGCTGGTATCGCATTCCTCCGATCATCGCGACGAGCACTGCCTCCGGTCTCGCCGAGGGGGCGATGCGTCGGGTGACACCGGAGTTCCGTTCGATCGCGACCGAAGCCGTTCTGCAATTCTGTGATGGGCGGGTGGCGGCGCTGACCGACGGTGCGACCAGTGCGCTGGCGCAGGCCCTTCGCATCGCGCTCCCGCGAGGTGGTCTGGTCGCCTTGCCGGGGTTCGGCTGTGTTGACCTGCTGGCGGCAGCGATGTTCGCCAAGGTCTCGGTCGTCACATACGACATCGATCCGGCAACACTGAACCCGGAGCCGGAGTCGGTGCGCAGGGCAATCGCGGACGGTGCCGGTGCAATCGTGATCGCGCCGCTTCTGGGGTTCCCCATCGATGTCGGTGTGCTCCGCAGCATCACCACGCCGGCGGGTGTGCCGATCATCGAGGATGCCGCCCAGGGCGCCGGTGGCACGTGGCAGGATCGCAACATCGGATCATTCGGTGACATCTCAGTGCTGAGTTTCGGCCGTGGCAAGGGAACGAGCACCGGTCGTGGCGGCGCGCTCGTCTCGCGGCATGCAGACTACGACGCGCCGGTGCGCGACCTTGCCGCAACCGTGTCTGTTCCCGACGCCGGGTGGCGTGATTGGATGGTCAGTGTGGCGGTATGGGCACTCGCCCGCCCGACACTGTACGCCATCCCCGCATCGCTTCCGTCGCTCAGGCTCGGCGAGATGGTGTTTCACGAAGCGCATGCACCGCGAGCCATGACGCAACGCGCAGTTGCGATGCTTTCGTCAGCACTTCGCCGCGTGCGGCTGGCCGCCATGGAGCGCGGTGTGGTTGCCGCACAAGTGAGCCGTGCACTGCAGACCGGCCGTGGGGGGCGGCTCCCGACTCCGATCGAGGGAGGCACCTGCGGATGGTTACGACTGCCGCTGCTCGACGAGCGTGGACGCGGTCCGTCGCCGAGTCTGGGAATCCTGCGGTCGTATCCATTACCGATCCGGGTCATGCCCGAAGGGCGGAGCGTCGTGATGAACGCCAACAAGTCGGAGCCGGGCGCTGATCTGCTCGCACGTACGCTGCTGACCGTGCCCACGCACCGTTTCGTGACACGGGACGTCGTCGATCGGATCGGTCACTGGGCGACATCGTGATTCTGCTCATGAGGGTTGTGTGGCCACCGGTGTAGTCGTGTTCCCGTATCCTTTCTCCGTCGTGACGCGCAGTCAGGTCTTCTGCAGTGGTCAGATGGCGGCACAAGTCAGATGCCGAGAATGTCGTTGCTGCCTTCGGCGTGGAACACAAGGCCTACGATCGCAACTTTTCGGTATCTGCCTAACCGTGCGGCAGGTCCTTGTGCTGGAAGGGTTTGCGTGTGGCACGCTTCGTGCTTCAGCAGTTGCTCCGGCGATCTGGAACCACTTCCTCGCTTCCGGTCCGGCATCCGGACAGTGAGCAGCTGGTGTTCAGATGGAATCGCACTTTGTTCTGGGATGCCGCGGAGAAACGAGCCCCCGCATCCTCTGCAAATCCGCCCGCAGCAATCTGACTGACCGTGACAGGTCGGGTCTTGCTTCGTCATCAGTGGCGAGCTTACGCCGTTTAGACGGCATCGACTGCGGCAGGATCGTAGACCGCTTCTGGCGGGAGCGACAAAGGCAAACCAGGCGAAAGCCTGGGACGCAAAGCCACGGGACTTCGAGCCTCCTCACTGCGGAGGAGGCTCATGTCGGCCGGGTCGCCGAAAACTCCGATGAAGGAGAAAGACATGCGTGGTCGTCATTCACCCGTTGTGGCACTGGCACTTGGGTGTGCATTCAGTGCGTGTGCAGCGGATTCGATCGGTCCTGACAGCGGTGATCATATCGCTGCGAACGTCGTCACAAGTTCGACCAGCACGCTCGCTCCCGTTTCGTTCAAAAGCGTCCTGTCTGCGGTCGGCGATACGTCGTCATTGATCGTAAATGCATCGACAAAGGTTCGCAGGGCCAGCCGTTACGCGACGACGTATTACGTCTCGCGTGATCCGAACATCGCAACGGTGACGAATAAGGGCTTGGTCACCGTCGTCTCTACCGGCAGCACCTGGATCATCGTAAAGGTTTCCACCGGCTTCCGTGATTCGGTGAACGTCAACATTCCGGTGAAGGTGTCGCCACTGCCGATTCCGACGGTGACGGATGTACCAACGCCGGCACCGGCACCGGCGCCCGCACCAGCACCAGCACCGGCGCCCGCACCAGCACCAGCACCAGCACCAGCACCGGCGCCCGCACCAGCGCCGGCACCAGCTCCGGCACCCGCACCGGCTCCCGCACCTGCACCAGCTCCTGCGCCCGCAGGGACGACGTTCGCCTCATCGTGGGCGGCGGTGACCGGGGTGACTGAAGCCGCGGTCACGGATGGGGGGCGCTTCAACGACGCGAGCTACTGCGGTCGCGGCGACATCCTGAGCGTGGTACCCGGGTCGTCGGTCGGGTTCACGCGGGCGGCCAACGTGTTCGCGGTGACCATGCGGGGTGAAGGGTGTGGCTTCGTGCAGCGGCGCGGCTTCGCTCCCGTCGGCCAGACGCACTGGGGCCGGATGTACTTCCGGAACGACGAGACGATGCAGGGGCAGAGCATCCACAACTTCTCCTACAATTTCCTGGGGGACATTCAGCTCGTGTTCTTCAATCGCCGGGCGGTTTCCGGTGGGTGGGTGTTGGACTTCAGCGGGAATGCGGCATTCCCGTTTACGTGGTGGACGTTGCAATCGGGTCCGGGAACGGACGGCTTGAATCCCCCCCGGATCGTGCTCCGCCACGGGGTGTGGTACCGGTACGAATGGCAGCTGGAGTATCTGGCGAGCAACACGCGCTACCGGTTGTGGCCGCGGGTGTATGACGCGGCCGGGACGCTGGTGTACGACGCGTCGAACTACTATCAGATGGCGACGCCGTCGCAGGGAACGGCCACGCTTGCGAGCTGGTATGCGGCGGGTAACTCGTTTGCGGTGCGGGATCTCGCCGCGATGGCGAACATCGGCCTGGGCAACGAGGGGCGCGGGGGAGGGCCGAACAGTGGCCAGTCCTGGTACGTGGGGAACTTCGCAATCGGCACCGCGGGCTGGCTCGGGCAGTAACCGCGAAGGCGCTTGAGAAGGTGACGGGCCCGAGACCTCTGGTCTCGGGCCCGTCAGTGCAAGCGCCCACAGAAGTACGGTCACTCGTGTGCACGGGAGCCTTCGTGCGACGAGACTGAACTGACGCAGCGGCATGCAACGTCGGGTGAAGCACAAAACTCACCGTTGGCCTCGACCCAGCATCCGGGTGACGTGAGGCAATTGCGCTCAACCATTCTGCGCAGCCACTATGCTTAGATTCAGTCGACGCGAAGCTGACCCCCGTCGTATTTGACTGCTTGCGAGTGTTCGATGGTGGTCGATTCGTCGGGCATGGTGTCGCCAATGATCAGCCCATTCTTCACTGCAGCACGATCCCTTTCTTTGTGCATCCACTCATTCGTCAATTTGCGCGGGTCGTAGTGCCAGACTTTCTACGAACGTGGCGTGCCGATCGATGGCGGGCGCGGGTGTCGGCAGCCACGGCGCGGCTTTCCGCGTTTGCGAATGGACAAGTGCTCGGTGGTCCTTTCAAAGGGATGCAGTACGTTGCGCGTGCGCACTCCAGTCAATTGGGTCCCAAGTTGCTCGGGACGTATGAGCTCGAGCTCTTCGAGACGCTCGATCGGCTCCTGCAGCGCCCGAACATTCGGATCATCGATGTCGGTGCTGCCGAGGGGTATTACGCCGTAGGCCTGCTCTTTCGCGCACCCGACGCTACGTGCACGGCATTCGAGGGTTCGCTCGATGCGCGTCGTGATCTCGAAGAGCTGGCTCGGCGCAATGGCGTGACCCAGAGGCTCACGATGGAAGGATACGCCACACCAGCATTGCTCGAGGCGGCGCTGCGTGATCAGCAGGCTCCCATGGTAATCGTTGATGTTGACGGGGCCGAGCTCGAACTGATCGATCCACAAAAAGTGCCATCGCTCTCCGGTGCGGACCTGATCATAGAAGTCCATCCGTACCTTCTTCCGAATGTTCGCGAGCAGCTGGAGGCGAGACTGTGCGCCAGCCACACACTGACGTTTCTGCCAGCGGTTCACCGGGATGAGGTGCCGTTGCCTGATCTCCCCGCTTTTGCGCCGCGCGACGTGCGCGCGCTCATGTGGGAGGCGCGGCCAGATGGACAAGGTTGGCTGATCGGGACGCCGATTCTTCGGCTCGAGGGTGATGCGGTTTGACGCGAGTTACTGATACTCGGATCGTGCACGCATCGGAGGAGCGACCATGCCGGCACCGGATGTGAGCGCGCGGATTGGCGACCGCCGCGTTTCGACGTCTCGCCCGTATTCTCGGTTCGTTCAACTTTGCACACTCGTGCGGCAATTCGGCGTGACAACTAACGCGTTCGCTGATTTCCCCGCCAGCAGTTGACCGACACTTCCATCGGGATCACATCGTGACACAATCGTCTGGTTGCAGTTCACCGGCGGAGCAGGTGGCAGCAAGCGGTGCTGACGCTTCCCTTCGTGCACCAGACGCTGGCACAGAAGATGTTGCCGCATGGTCGAGCAATGATGTACAGAGAGCATCGAGCCTTGGCCTCGTCATTCCGTGCTTCAACGAGGCCAGCAGACTCGACGTCGTCAGATACCGAACATTCCTTCAGGATGCCGCAGGTCCGTTTCTCCTTTTTGTGGACGACGGCAGCACCGACTCGACAGCAAGCGTTCTGCAGGCATTGATCGAACAGTCTGCTCCGGGCCGCGCGGAACTGCTACGACTCCCTGCGAATGCGGGCAAAGCCGAAGCCGTCCGGATCGGAATGCAGACGCTGCTCACCCGGTCGGCCTACGACTACGTGGGATTCTGGGATGCGGATCTGGCGACGTCCTTCGAGGAAATCCCGGATTTTCTCGGCGTGCTTCGACGCAATCCGGAGGTCCAGTGGGTTCTGGGTGCGCGTGTGATGCTTCTTGGTCGCGATATCCAGCGGCAGGCTGTGCGTCACGTGCTTGGTCGCGTGTTCGCGACCATGGTATCCATCACTCTCGCGCTTCCCGTCTATGACACCCAATGCGGTGCCAAGGTGTTCCGTGCATCCGACAGTCTTCGCTCCGTCCTCGAACGCCCATTCGTTTCGCGATGGATCTTCGATGTCGAGATGATCGCACGCGTCCTTGCCTTGCCGGACAGTGTCGCTGGAGGGGACCCTCGGCGCGGCATCTATGAGTTGTCGTTGAAGCGCTGGGTGGATGTTGCGGGTTCGAAAGTCCGTGCCAGGGACTTCTTCCGTGCGTTTTATGACCTGCTGAAGATACGGATGCACCTGCGATGAACACGTCCGCTGCGGCCAGGACGTCCGAGTCGGGGAGATATCAGGCGTGGCTGCTGCTGATTGCCTGTGTCGGTGCGACGCTCGTGGTCAGCATTGCGCGGCAACGTGAGATGTGGCTCGACGAGTATCACACGTGGCTGCTTGCCTCGATGCCACTTGATACGCTCTGGACGTTCATCAGTGGAGACGTTCACCCGCCGGTCTACTTTCTCCTGATGAATCTGTGGCACCGGCTGTTCGGGGACGACGCGATCGCGCTGCGTGCTCCGTCATTCCTGTCGTACGTTTTCAGTGTCGGTGTCTTCGGCTCGCTTCTGCAGCGAGCGGGCGGCGAGAGGATCACACGAATTGCGGCAAGCTGCATGTTCGCCTTCTCGCCAGCGATCGTATTCTACGGCACCGAAGTACGGATGTATGCCCTGCTCGTGCTGTGCGCGACGGGAGTCCTCTGGTTCTGGATGATGCTGGTGCGCAGTCCGCACCAGGACACCGTCGTCAGTCGTCGATACCTGACTGGCCTGATCGCATGCGCGGTGTGCCTGGTCCTCACGCACTATACCGGCGTCTTCTTTCTTGTCGGTGTGGGCTCGGCGTGGTTCCTGCGATGCCTCGTTCGAGGGGCAACATGGCGTTCCTTCACGTTCTTCGTCGTCGTCACTGGAATCGCCGTTGGCGCATGGGGCCCGACATTGCTCTCGCAGCGCGCACGAAAGGCCGAGGTCAGTCGCATTCAGAATGCGGCAGCGGAGGCGACGAGCCCCGACTCGTTGCAGCCGACCAGATCGCTGCAAGTTGGGTCGGGTTCACGCTGGCAGTCGGGTCGCGACTGGGGAGTCGCGGTCGCCCGCAGCATGGCAAGCATTGCTGGAGTGTTTCCAGCCACGTCAGGAATTGCCAGTGTCGCGCTTGGACTGCCGTTCGTGGTGCTCACATTCGGCGTGCTCGTTGCCGTCTGGGAGCGTGATGATGTCGCCGTGTCGATGCTGCTCGTGATCCTGGCGTCGATCGCTGGTACGCTCGTCGTGTCGGCATCGCGTCGTTACCTCCTGGTGGTCACGCCTGCGTTCATTCTGCTGGCGTGGCGAGGCCTCGAAGCCTTGTATCGCAGGTCTCCTGCGATCGCCTACGTGGCAATGCTCGCCGGGATGATCGGCCTGGCGGGTACGATCCGAACAGCGTTCGTGCGCACGGCCGGCGCGCATCCACTGGCAGCACTCACCACCGTGCTGACGGCAGACGCATCGTCGCAGGTGCCCGTCATCCTGACGTCGAACTACGCGGAGATCCCACTGCGTTATCATCTGCGGCATCGGCAACAGGCGCCGGTGCTGGTTGGATTTCCCGTCGGGATCGACCAATGGTGGGGGAGCCAGTCGTTCAAGGGTTGGGCAACCGTACCGGTCAGTCGAGACTCGACTCAGCGCTGGGTGGAGAATCTTCGCTTCGACACCGGCTGGCTCATCGAGTACGAAACGGACTTTCAGGATCCGTGGCGGTATCTCCGTCGCAGTCTCGAACAAAAGTACATGGTGAGCGAGACGTCCACGCCGGACATCCGGGGCTCGGGCTGGCGCATCTTTCGCCTGACGCGCACCTCGCGCGTGCTCCGGTGAGATGAGTATCGATGCATCCTGCAGCACACCCGGAAACAGAATGGACTCTTCGGCGAGCCGTGGCTCGCGTGTGCGTTCGGGCACATGTCGTGTCGGCAATGGGGGCACGGTGGGCGCTATCCGCGCTCACCCGGACTCTCTCAGTGAGGCTCCCGTGCACGCCCGCGCCGATGGCTTCTAGGGAAGGAGGCTGACGCTGTCGCTCCCCGGGGCCGTCGGCGCATCCTCGACGACCGGTGGCTACTCCCCTTGGCGAGAGCGCAGGGCACGATCCACTTGAACCGGTCGAGGAGGCGTCAGGCGGATTCTGGGTGGCACGCTTTGTGCTGCGGCGTGGCGGTTGGCGATCTGGAACCTTTTGTGTCGCTCGTTCCGGTTTCCGGACGAGACGCAGCAGGTTTTCAGATGGAAGGGCGCTTTGTTCTGGGATGCTGCGGCATCCTCTGCAAACCTCCCGCAGTCATCACGCGAGTGTCACAGGTCACCTGATGACGCGCATTTCCGTTGCCGGGAAGGCACGGTTCTGACTGCGGCAGGATCGTAGACCGCCTCAGGCGGGAGCGACAAAGGCAAACCAGGCGAAAGCCTGGGACGCAAAGCCACGGGACTTCGAGACGTCTCACTGCGGAGGCGTGTCATGTCGGCCGGGTCGCCGAAAACTCCGATGAAGGAGAAAGACATGCGTGGTCGTCCTTCGCCCGTGCTGGCATTGGCACTTGGGTGTGTTTTCAGTGCGTGCGCCACCGATTCGTTCGGTCCGGACAGTTCCGATCCAGTGTTGGGAAAGGTTGGAGCATCCAGCTGGATCGGCGCCCTGAGCGCCGTTTCGCTGAAGAGCGATGTGGCGGCGGTGGGCGACACCTCGTCATTGGCGGTCAATCCCCGCACCTCGCGTTTCCAGCGGATCCGGCGTACGGTGTCGCTGCGGTTTCTTTCTCGCGACCCGCAGATTGCAACCGTTACGGATAAAGGATTGGTGACGGTCCTATCCGCAGGCAGTACCTGGATCGTCGTCAGTGCGACGAACGGCTTCAAGGACTCCGTCATCGTTGGAGTGCCTGTGATTGCACCGCCGAGCTCGGTGTTGCCAGATCCAACGTTCGCATCTCCGCCTGCTCCTGCGCCAGTGCCTGGGCTTGACTCGAAGCCAGCACCCGCGCCGACACCGGCACCGGCTCCGACACCGACACCGACACCGACACCGACACCGGCACCGGCACCGACACCGGCACCGGCACCGACACCGGCACCGACACCGGCACCGACACCGGCACCGACACCGACACCGGCACCGGCTCCGACGCCCGCGCCGAAGCCAACACCAACACCGGCACCCGCACCAGCCCCGGCGCCGGCACCAGCCCCGGCACCAGCGCCGGCACCAGCCCCGGCACCAGCGCCGGCACCAGCCCCGGCACCTGCACCCGCCCCGGTACCCACCTTCCCAGCTCCGCAGCCTCCGGCTTCAGGCTCGGTCTTCGCGTCATCGTGGGCGTCTGCGACGGGGGCGACGGAAGCCGCGGTGACGGATGGGGGGCGCTGGAACGACGCGAGCTATTGCGGCCGCGGCGACATCCTGAGCGTGGTGCCGGGGTCGTCGGTGGGCTTCACGCGGGCGGCGAACGTGTTCGCGG
>JANOCB010000098.1:0-4280 GCA_031411975.1 Gemmatimonadaceae bacterium | reverse complement strand
TTCATCAGGAAACTCGGTCGAGGAGCGGACGGCCTTCGGCAAGTGCGGCCTTCAGCGCTGCCGCGTCGCTCGTGACGAGCGACCGGAGCTGCGTGACATTCACCTGCACACGCTGGGCCGCGAACACGCGCAGCCAGCGTGCCGAGTGATACAGCTGCTGGCTCAGCGCCGGCAAATTGAGCGCGCCGGCGAGGCCGGCACTGGTCAGATGCTCCACGGTACCAGCGCGGCGCAGCACCGGCAGGTCCACCCCCAGCATCTGCGTCTTGGCGGGGTAGTCCAGCAGCACCTCGCCGTGGGCGAGGCCCAGCTCGCGCGCCAGCTGATCTTCCACCGCCACGGCCAGCTGGCGGTCGGTGGCGATCCACTCACCGGCCTCGTCGCCGAGCTCGGCCGCTGACCACTGCGCCACGCGCTTGTAGAGCCGCCGCTCGCGGAGCGCCATCAGCAGCGGCGGCGCCGTCGGCAGCAGGGCGTGCAGCAGCCCTTCGTCGGTCCAGTCGGCCAGACCATCCAACGGCAGCGCGCCGCTGTGCAGCGCATCGTCCACCAGGCGCTTGTACATCGCCGTGGCGCTGCGCACCGCGTGATGCCAGTAGATGTTGCGGTACATCTGGTACTTCGCGAACAGCAGCGACTCGAGGGCACTGAGCCCCTTCTCGAGGATGCCGATGGTGGGGCGTCCGGTATCGGGATCGTGCACCAGCACCACGCTGTCGAGCAGGCGATCGACGTCCACTTCACCATACGGCACGCCGCACATCATGGCGTCGCGCTTGAGATAGTCGATCTTGTCGAGATCGATGGAGCCCGACACGAGTCCCTGCAGCGGCCCGCTGTCGGTGCCATGCATCATCGCGAGCACCCGTGCCGGCGCGTCGGCGCCGAGGGCGGCCGTGAGCGCCTCAGCCACGCCACCGGTGGTGATGCGCGGCGTGGCGGCGCTTTCGTGATTCAGTGCGCCGATCTCCTCCAGCGCATGGCTGAAGGGGTAATGCCCCACGTCGTGCAGCAGCATGGCCGCTGCCGTGAGATCGCGCTCGCGCTGACTGACCGTGGCCAGCTCACCGCGCTCGTCCAGCAGCGTGATGGTGCGTCGCGCCATGTGGTGCGCGCCGAGGGCGTGCTCGAAACGCGAGTGCGTGGCACCGGGATACACGAGAAAGGCGTAGCCCAGCTGCCGCACGTAGCGCAGCCGCTGCATGGCCGGCGTGTCCACCAGCTGCAGCGCGAGTGGATCGAGACGGATGTTGTTCCAGAGCGGGTCGCGGATGACTTTCACGTGCAGGCTCGTGGCAGGAAGACGAAGAGGGCGCCCGGCAGCCGGACGCCCTCCTCCAAGTTACTGACCTGCCGCGTGGCGTCAGCCCTTCGGGCCTGCCGCCGCAATCTTTTCGGCGACCTGCGCACCGAACTTCGCGAAGTTGTCACGGAACATGCCGGCCAGCTTGCGCGCCTGGGCATCGTAGGCGGCCGGGTCCGACCAGGTGCCGCGTGCATCGAGCACACCGGCCGGGACGTCTGCCACGGCGGTCGGCACGGCGAGGCCGAAGATCGCGTCGGTGGTGGTCGGCGCGTCATCGAGTGCGCCGGCCAGCGCGGCCCGCACCATCGAGCGCGTGTACGACAGCTTCATGCGCTTGCCGGTGCCGTACGCACCGCCGCTCCAGCCGGTATTCACCAGCCAGACCTTCGCGTCATGCTGCGTGAGCAGGTCGCCAAGCATGTCGGCGTACTTGGTCGGATGCCACACCATGAACACGGCACCGAAACAGGCGCTGAACGTGGCCTGCGGTTCGTTCACTCCGGTCTCGGTGCCGGCCACCTTCGCCGTGTACCCCGAGAGGAAATAGTACATCGCCTGCTCGGGCGAGAGTCGTGCGATCGGCGGCAGCACCCCGAAGGCATCGGCCGTCAGAAACACCACATGTTTCGGGTGCCCACCGCGGCCGCTCGGCACATGATTCCTAATGTAGTGCAGCGGATACGAGGCGCGCGTGTTCTCGGTGATGCTCTGATTTTCGAACTGCACGCGGCGCTGATCGTCCAGAACGACGTTCTCCAGCACCGTGCCGAACATCTGCGTGGTCGCGAAGATGTCGGGTTCCTGCTCGGCGCTGAGGTTGATCGCCTTGGCGTAGCAGCCGCCCTCGAAGTTGAACACGCCGTCGGCCGCCCAGCCATGTTCGTCGTCGCCGATCAGGGCGCGATCGGGATCGGCGGACAGCGTGGTCTTGCCGGTGCCCGACAGGCCGAAGAACAGCGCCGTGTCAGCCGCCTGACCGATGTTGGCGGAGCAATGCATCGGCAGCACCTGCTGCGTCGGCATGAGGTAGTTCATGATCGAGAACATCGACTTCTTCAGTTCGCCGGCGTAGCGCGTGCCGCCGATGAGGATCATGCGCCGCGCGATGTGCACGACGATGAACGTCCCGGTGCGGGTGCCGTGCTTGTCCGGGATGGCCTGGAAGTCGGGCGCGTGCAGCACACTGAAGTTCGGCGCGAATTGCGCCAGTTCATGCAGCTCCGGCCGGATGAACATGTTCCGGACGAAGTGCGCATGCCAGGCATTCGGCGTGACGTAGCGGACGCTGAGGCGATGGCCCGGATGTGCGCCGCAATACAGGTCCTGCACGAAGAGTTCGGTTCGGGCATTCAGGTATTCACGCACATCGGCGAGGAGCAGGTCGAAGTGTGCCTCCTCGATGGGCATGTTGACCGTGCCCCAGTCCACGTTCGCCTCGGAGCTTGGCTCACGAACGATGAACTTGTCCTTCGGTGAGCGGCCGGTGTGCGGTGACGTGACCGCCACGAACGGGCCCATGTCGGCGAGTTGCCCCTCATCGCGGCGGATGGCGGCCTGCACCAGTTCCGGGGCGACGAGGTTCCAGTGCAGTGAGCCGCCGGGAGTGAGGCCCTGCTCAGCAAGCCCGTGGGCGCTCGAGCGGGGCTGCGGCTCTGTGGTCGTAGCCATATGGCAGAAATGGTTGAAGGAAACGCGGGTGGCACCGCAGCCCGAGGGCGACGGCTCACACCCGGCGGATCAGGACAAAACTAACGGAATGGCCAGGAACAGGGGGGAAGGGCCCTGGCCCCGGGGGCCGGTCCGGAGTTGGCGGTTCCCCGTGGGAAGACTGTTGGTTGGGCCGACGGTAATGTCGGCCCGAGCTGCGGACGTTCAGCGGGCTCGGCAGGACGACCCGTCACACCAGCGCCAGCAGCCGGTTCAGCATCAGGCGGTCGGTCCGGGTGGCATCGTCCAGTTTCGGCGTCTCCAGGATCCGCACAGTCTGGGCGAAGCGGGGATCGGTCATGATGCGGCGGAACGGTTCGATGCCGAGCGACCCCTCACCGATCAGCTCGTGCCGATCCCGATGGCTGGCGAACGGCGTCTTGGAGTCGTTCAGGTGCCAGACCCGGAGGCGGCCGAGGCCGAGGATCCGGTCGAAGGCCTCGATCACTCCGTCGAAGTCGAGCACGAGGTCGTAGCCCGCAGAGTAGATGTGGCAGGTGTCCACGCAGACCCCCACGCGCGCTCGGAGTGCGGGAGGAATCGCGTCGATGATCGCCGCCAGTTCCTCGAAGGTGCGACCGAGGGCGGTGCCGGTGCCGGCGGTGGTCTCGAGGCAGAGGATCGTGTCGCCCGGTTCGGCGGCCAGCGCCATCGTGATCGCCGCCGCGTTGCGCGCGATGCCGGCCTCGCGGTCATCCATGTAGTTGCCGGGATGCGAGACCAGGTACTGGATACCGAGTGCGTGGCAGCGGCGCAGCTCCGTCGCGAAGCTCTCGATGGATCGGGCGCGCATCTCGTCGTCGGGGGACGCGAGGTTGATCAGGTAGCTGTCGTGTGAGACGATGACGGGTGAGCCGGCGGCCAGCAGTGCGGAACGGAACTGCGCGATCTCGGTCGCGTCGATCTCACGTTCCTTCCACTGGTTGGGCGTCTTGGTGAAGAGTTGCAGCGCCGTGGCGCCGATTTCGGTGGCTCGCGGTGGCGCGGCGAACGACCCGCCCTGCGAGCTGACGTGTGTGCCGAGGCGGAGTCCGGCAGGCACCTGCGGCAGCGGCGGCAGGTCGGCCATCTCGGCGGTGGTGCGGCGCGGCACGAGAGGGTTGGGGTTCTTCTTCGCGCGCGCGGGTGCTGCTGTCATGGGGTCAGAGTCCTTGATCGCCGTCCTCTTCTTCAAGGACACTGACCCCGTGATCGGCTTTTTAAAGGACTCTGACCCCTTGTAGGACTTCTTCAAGGTGTCTGACCCCTTGGCCGGCACCGGCTTGCG
>JANOCB010000097.1:0-8193 GCA_031411975.1 Gemmatimonadaceae bacterium | reverse complement strand
CTTCAGCAGTGCTGGCCCCCATGAGCACCGCCGCAATCGCTGCGGCGACGCGAAGAGACCTTCGGATCAGGACACCTTCCATTTCTTGCCTCGGGGAGTGGAGAGGAGAGCGGAACAAAACCGGGGTGTCCTGCGTATCCGGTCCAAAGATGCGGACCTGCGGGGCACCTGCGCACGCACGAAAAGGCAGACGGTCTCCTGTGGTGGGAGTGACGACATGGCACCCGTGGCGCACGATACTGTGCGGACGGCAGCCAGCGGAGCATCTCAGTCTGGTCGCCTCGGCGCGGCCTGCAGGCCTGTCACATATTGGCCTGCACCTCCAGTATGTCCCTGATCTGTAACTGTTGCAATGGCAAGTTGACGTGTACTCATTGAAGCGGTTACAGAACACGGCAAATTCTGCCGAGTGCCATTCTGAGTGAGTCCCCGTTACACGCAGGTCACGCGTATGCG
Organism: Gemmatimonadaceae bacterium; assembly: GCA_031411975.1. GTDB lineage: Bacteria > Gemmatimonadota > Gemmatimonadetes > Gemmatimonadales > Gemmatimonadaceae > JACMLX01. The sequence continues at coordinate 7,737 of JANOCB010000097.1, read as the reverse complement.
AAATCCGCGACGTATCCTGGTTCCGCTGCTCGGCGCTGCAGCCATGGTGCTGGCGTCGCCCCCAGGGCACGCCCAGCGCCGCGACGGCAGACTCACCGGGTCGGTGCTCGACAAGAGCACCCAGACCCCCCTCGCGGGTGTCACCGTCGTCAATCTTCTCGACGGCAAGTCCACCCTGACCGACAGCGCCGGCGCCTTCCGCTTCGAGAAGCTGCCCGCCGGCATCGTCCGGTTCCTGATCCGTGTCGAGGGGTTTCCACAGCAGGGACTGGTGGTGGCGCTGGCTCAGGGTGAGGCGATGCTGCGCACCGTCGAACTGGACTCGAGCAAGGTCGCGGCGGCGGCGCCCCCACCGCCCACACCCGCCTCGGGTGTCCAGCAGCTCGCGCTGGTGACGGTGGCCGAAACCCCGAGCCTCGGCCCCCGCTTCGCCAACTTCGAACGTCGGCGGAAAACCGGCGCAGGGCAGTACGTGGTCCGCGAACAGATCGAGCAGATGGGGGCCAACGTCTTCACCGATGTGGTCCGCACCATGCGCGGCGTCACCCTCGACTGCAGTGGTGGCCGCGGCTGTGGCATCCGCATGGTGCGCGCACCGATGCAGTGCCCGCCGGAGTACATCGTCGACGACAACGTGGACAACGTCTTCGGCCCCAACGTCCCGATCCGCGACATCGAAGGGGTGGAGGTCTACACGGGCGCCGCTGACGTGCCGGGCGAATACGCCGGCCGCAATGCCGGGTGCGGCGTGATCGTGATCTGGACCCGGTCCGGCCCGCCGCAACGCAAGAAGAAGAAGTGAGGCACGGGGCGACGCGACATCCGCGACGCCCGATGCACATCAGGGCGCGGTGATCGTCAGGTCGCGCCCCGCGGCCGACGGCAGCGGCACCGTCTGCTGCCGGCCATCGGGCCATCGCACCCACACCGCCGTAGCGCCCGCAGGCACGCCCAGCACCTGCGTCGCAGCGTTCATGGACCATGCGCCGCTGCCCGCGTGCACCTCGCGCATCGCGCCACGCGCGGCACCGGTGACGATCCGCAGTTGGGCACCGATCGCCAGTGGATTGGTCGCGGGCCCGCGCAGCCGCACGCGCACCCCGGGTGTGCCGCGCATGTTTCGCCAGAGCGTGATCGGCGCACCGTTCTGCGACACGGCCAGATCAGTCCGCCCATCACCATCGAAGTCGCTCGCCGCCGCACCACGCATGTCGCCCGGCACACTGATTCCACTCGCGCGCACCGACTGTGGCAGCCAACCACCGCTGCCGTCACCGAGCAGCAGCAGCCCGGCACCGGCATCGAATCGCATGGTGTTGATCTCCGTCGGGTAGAAGTTCTGCGCCAGGAACAGATCTTCACGCCCATCGCCGTTGAAGTCGGCCACCACCGCCCCCTGTGATGGGGCGAGCTGCGCCACGGCCGGCAGGCTCCGCGCTTCGAAGTGATCACCACGGTTGAGGAACAGCGTGTGATCGAACGTGGTGGCACCGATGCGGATCGCCGACGCCGCCGCCGGGCCAAGCACCGCATCGACGTCGGCCTTCGCGAACGCCGCGAACGTCGCAAACCGCGCCTTCACCGACGGAATCGCGGCACCGATACGCGCCAAGCCATCCAGCGGCATCTCACGACGGGTGAGTGAATCGGCGCGCGCGAAGAGCAGCCCAAGCCGGTTCTCCTCGAGGCGCGCCACCACCAGCTCGTACGGTCGATCAGCCGACGTCTGCCACGGAGTGTTGCGTCCCCAACTGGTGGCGATGATGTCGGGCCGTCCATCACCATCGAAGTCACCGATACTCACACCATTCCAGCGGCTCGACAGGGCCGCCGTCCCCATCGCCGTGCTCAGGTCGCTGAAGCGGCCACCGGCATTGTGCAGGACCCGCACGGGCCCGAACTCCGTCGCCACGACCAGGTCGGGCTTCGCATCACCATCGAGATCGGTGAACACCGCCCCAGACACGAGACCGAGTGCCGACATGGCGCGCAGGTTGTCGGGATCGTCGCGCCACGTGCCATCGGCACTGCCCAGCAACAGTCGCGATCGCGCCGGCAGCGGCCACGCGCCAGGTATCGTGCGCGTGCCGACGAACAGATCGAGGAACCCATCACCGTTCACGTCGGCCAGTGCCAGCGCACCCACGCTGGCGCTGTCACCGGGCAACAGGGCGGATGCCGCACCAGGTTGCGCCCCACCGGAAAATCCGAGCAGCGACGGTACCGCACCACGCGTGGAATCCGGCGCTTCGTAGTTGGACTGTCCCGCCACCAATGACACGCCGCCACGGCCGTCGGGCAGCGGCAGCACCGTGGTGAGATCGAGCTGCTGCACGCCACCACCCACACGCATCGGCGTGAACTGCGTACCGGTGTTGCGCAGCACGGTCAGCCGTCCACCACGTCCGCTGCCGACGACGAGATCCTCGCGCCCATCCTGATCCACGTCGATCCAGCTCACGCCCGGACCGAGTTGACTCAGTCGTGACGGCAGCAGCGGTTGGCGCCGGAAGTCGGGGTAGAGCGAATCGATGTGCGCGGCACCACGCAGCAGCGCCGTGGCATCGGTGAAGAGTGGCGCGATCGCGATTCCGGCAACCGCATCGGCGGTACCAGCCGGTGCGGCACCTGTTTCATCCACCTCGTACAGGCGGTTCGCGCGCGCGGCGGGAATCACACTGACCTTGCCGCTGCGCCACCGCACCTCGAGCATCGCGCCACTGTCTGCGGCGGCCGCGAAGGTCAGCTGCGCATCACTCCCCGAGAGGTAGTAGCCCCCCGACGTGACCTCACGCGACTGCACCGGCAGCGCGCTGGATCGCACCGTCACCACGGCACCGATGCCCTGCGTATTCGCGCCAGCGCCACGCAACCGCACGCTGATGCGTGGCGCGGGCGACCGGTTGCGATACACCACCGGTGTCGCGTCGAGACGTGTCACGACCACATCCAGTGCACCGTCACCATTCAGGTCGCCGAGTGCGATGCCGTGGGAGATCGCCGAATCCACGCCGAAGCCCCAGCGCTGGCTCACGTCGCTGAACGTCAGGTCTCCGGCGTTCCGGAACGCGATGCTGGGTGTGCGCAGCGCCGGAAACTCCGCCGATTCACGATTCCACGGCACCCGCGGAAAGCTGTTGCGGATGTGATCATACGGATCGGCCGCACGCACGTCGTAGCGATGCCCGTTCACCGCAAGCAGATCCTCGAATCCGTCCAGGTCCACGTCGAGGAACGCCGATCCCCAGGTCCAGTCAGTGGCCGTCACGCCGGCAAAGTCGGCGACCTGTGCCCAGGTGCCGTCACCCCGATTCACCTGCAGCATGTTGCGCATCCACTGCGTGCGTTCCGGCGACAGCCCCACCGGCTTCTGCAGCGGCGTGTGCGTGGGGATGCTCTGCTGCTGCACCGCCAGCGTCGGGGCGAGCATGTCGGTGGTGAACAGGTCCACATGGCCGTCACGATTCACGTCGGCCATGTCCACCGACATGCAGGTGTTGCTGGTGACACGCAGTGCGAGCGGCGGCGCGAGACGAAAGTTGCCGGTACCATCGTTCAGCCAGAACTGATCGGGGTCTTCGAGGTCATTGCACACATAGAGGTCCGGCGCCCCGTCGCCATTCACGTCGTAGAATCGGGCATCGAGCGTGAAGAAGTCGGGCACCTCGCGCAGCGGCTTGCCCTGCTCGTCACGGAAGCGGTCACCGCTGATGGGTGTCGCGGTGAAGTGTCCCTTCCCGTCGTTCAGGAAGAACAGGTCAGGCTCTGCCCGCTGCGAGCGCATGAACCCGCCCAGGTCGGGACGGGCCTCCACGCGATACTCCTTCGTCCACTGCGGCCGGACCATGACCGAGTCGCCGACCTTCTGCAGCACCTGATCGAAGTCGCGCTGCTGCGGCGTGTAGGCGTCGAGTCCGTTCCGTGTCTTGTATGTTCCGACATACAAGTCCAGTGATCCGTTTCCGTCCACATCGGCCAGCGTCATCGTGGTCGCGTTGTACCCACCCGTGAGGCCGCTGCCCACCGTGGTGTTGGTGAAGTGCCCGCGACCGTCATTGGTGAAAAGCGCCACCGGGCCGCCGAAGGTGCCGGCCACGAGATCGAGGTCGCGGTCACCGTCCACATCGGCCAGCACCACACTCGTCGTCTGCAGTCCGGTGAAATCAAGGCCGCGTGCCTTCGTGACGTCGGTGAACCGGAAGTCACCATCGTTGTGGTAGAGTGCCGCCGGCGCCTCGATCGAGGCCAGCACCAGATCGGGCAATCCGTCACCATCCACGTCACCGATCGCCACCCCCGCACCATCCAGCAGCCCGCGATTGGCGAGGCCGCGCTCCACATCGATGTCGTTGCGATGAGTAATGCCTGTGGATGACGCCGTGAGCTGCTCGAAGCCCGCATCGCCGCGTCGCGGCACGTCGAGCGAGCGCCAGCGGTAGCCAGACTCCTGATGCCAGCTCGTATCGACATCCGGCCCGCAGCCTGTCGCGATCACGACGAGCGCGACCCGGCCAGCCATCCGCATGGCATGACGGCATACCCCCACCCGCAGGCGCTGCACGGCGCGCATCACGTCCCGCGACGTGTCTTCAACGCCTGCACCCGCCGTCCGATGCACTCGCCCTGCGTGAGCCCATCGACGACCGCCGGCATGTAGTGCACACCGGCATACACCCGCGACATCGCCACCTCGGTGCGCGCCGCCGAGAAATTCGCGAAACGTCGCGCCGGCTGCCCGATGTCCATCTGTGTGGAGTCGGCGTAGGCCACGGTGTCACCCAGCAGCGCGATCAGCACATGCACCGCGGCTCCGCTCTGCACCGAATGCCCCGATGGATACTCGGGAAAAGGTGGCGTCGGAATCACCGTCTGGTACGACGGGTCCATCGTGCGGCGCACGTACGCCACGGGGCGGACCACATTCGACCGGTACTTCTCACGCCAGCAGCCGATGAAGGCGTCGGCGATGGCGAGGCTGGTGAGCGTATACAGCTCCACCGCCGCCTCCGCACCGAGACTGCGACGCGTCACCATCTGATTCACGACACTGATCCAGTGAAAACCCGGCGTGCCGGTGGCCACCGGGTTGTCGGCCCAGAACAGCGCGATCTCCTTCTGTGCGGGCGTCAGTGACTTCACCGAGTCGTGGAACTGTTCCGCCATGATCCGGAACGCGCTCCCCCGCTCTTCCGAATATGCTGGTGGTGGAGGCGGCGCACACACATCACCGTCGGCCAGCACGAACGGACGCAGGCTGCCCCAGTACGGCTCGGTGGCCTTCACCGGATTGAACGATGGCAGCGTCGTCGGACCATCGGCCTTCGGGCGGTTGGTGAACGTGCCCTTCGACGTCGCACGCTCCACATCCTCACGTACGTTCGGATTGTTCAGGATCACCAGATCCGACTGTCCGGACATGGTCTGCGGAATGAACTGCGACACGTCCGCCGTGTTCTCCCACTCGCTGCGCTTCCCGCTCGGCATCCACGGCCGGCCGCGGGTGGCGTAGAAGCTGTCCGCCGCAGCCCACGCAAGGATTTCACCGCCGATCACCATGCCCGCCGTCACGGAAAACCTGATCGTCATCGAGTCGACGCCCGCCGCCACGCGCTGCCTGATCTGCGCATTCGCGAGCGAGTCGATTGTACGCCGGGTGGCCGGCGTCGCGTCACGCAGCAACGAGTCGAGCACGACACGCTCCGCCGCGGCCGCCGTCGTCGCACCGTCCAGTGCCATGAAGTCCGGAAATTTGGTCGACGTGAATCCGTTCATCTGTCCGGAGAGCGATCGCAGCGTCGAGCCGGTGTCGGCCGCGTACCCCTCGTACAGTGCCAGCGCGCCGTATGCCGAGATCCGCGAGGCCACCGGCGCCCCGAGGCGCTCGGCGCGCACTACCGCCAGCGAGGTGCGCATCCACTGCGCCACCAGCTGCGGGTCTGCGGGCGGGACGGCCACCGGTCGGGCGCAGCTCGCCACGCCCGCCCAAACCGCAATCAGACCGAGACAGCGGTGGCGCATCCTGTGCATCAGCAGATTCCGATCAAGGTGGCTCCCGGAACTCGAGACGGGGTTGGCGGAGATTACGCCGGGTGAGTCGCACGTGGTAGGGCACGCTACCTTCCTCACATGCCGCACACCGCGCTCCGGAACCTGACACTGCTCGCCGCGTCGATCGCTCTGCTGGCCGTTGCCGCATGCGGCCCGGAGTCATACCGGAGTGCGGCGGCCGACGTTTCCGGCGCTGATCCGCGGCGCCTGCCCCCAGGTCGCGCCGAGGAGACGCCTGATGTGATGATCGCCGCCGCCGACCGCGGCCGGGTCATTGGCAGCGACTCGGCCCGAATCCGGCTGTTCGTCGTCAGCGACTACGGATGCACCGCCTGCCGCACCTGGTTCGACTCGACGCTCCCGACGATCCGTCGCGACTACCTCGACGCCGGCACCGTGAAGCTGGCGTGGACCTCGTATCCGCTGCAGGCCACACCCGGCGCCGTTCGCGCGGCGAGTGGCGCCATGTGTGCGAGTGTGCAGGGCGACTTTCAGGGCGCGAGCCAGCGGCTGTTCGCGTCGCAGGCCCGCTGGAGCAGCGAGCCGGTGGACACGATCACGATCGACTCCATCGCCCGCGGCAGCAGGGTGGACGCCTACACCTTCAAGCTCTGCCAGGAAGGAAAGCGACTGCACCGCCTCATCCGCGCCGACATCGATTTCGTCGACACGCTGCGCGCCGGCGCGCCACTGACGCTCATCGTCGGCACACGCGTCCTTCCCGCCGGCACCACGTTCGCCACCCTGCGCACCGTGCTCGATTCCGCTCTCGCTGCGCGCTGACTCTGGTTCTGCGCGAAGACTGAGATCGGAAGAGCGTCTCACACGGAGGCGCGGTGGCACGGAGGAAGCGGAAAAAGCTGAGGGGAACTGCACTCTCGCGACCGGGTCGGCCACGCGCGAGCAGTTCCCCCCAAAGCCGTTCTCCTACACCTCCGCGGCTCCGCGCCTCCGTGTGAGAGGCAGTTGCCGTGCCGTCCTCGAACGAAGCGACGCACCACCATCGGAGCGTCGTCAGCGCGTCAGACTTACGGCGTTGGAGCCGGTGCCGGAACCGCCGGTGCCGCGTTGAAGTCCACCGTGGGTGCCGCGCGCTTCGCGGCATCGGTGACCTCGAAGTACTCACGCGGCTTGCTCCCCAGCACCTTCGCCGTCATCACCGCGGGAAACTTGCGGATGTAGCTGTTGTACGCGTTCACCGAGTTGTTGTAATCGGTGCGGCTGACCGCGATCCGGTTCTCGGTGCCCGTCAGTTCGTCCTGCAGCCGCAGGAACTGCGCGTCGCTCTTCAGCTGCGGATAGCTGGTCACGAGCGTCACCATCGGCAGCAGCGCCCGCGACAGGTTGTCGTTCGCCTGCGCCAGCTCGGCCGGATTCGCACCGCCCGGACGCGCCAATGCGCCCGTCAGTCCGCGCTGCGCCTGCGCCACGGCCGTGAAGATCTGCGACTCCTGCGCCGCGAAGCCCTTCACCGTCGCGACTAGGTTCGGGATCAGGTCGGCGCGGCGCTGCAACTGCACCTCGATCTCCTTCTGCGACCGCGCCGCGGTCTCGTCGAGCGTCTGAATGGTGTTGTAGCCGCAGGCGCCGAGCGCCAACGGCAGGAGCAGTACCGCGCGGCGCAGCCAGCGCGCGCGCGCGCCGCGCACCGTCTCGGGCCGGGCCATCGTCATTGCACGCATCGATTCG
>JANOCB010000096.1:0-129241 GCA_031411975.1 Gemmatimonadaceae bacterium | reverse complement strand
CCGGATTACATGCTGCCTGGCGCGCCTCGGCCCATGGACCGGTGACGGTGCTCACCAAACGTACGCTTTTCGACTCCGCCACCGCCTACGCCCAGGGTGGGATCGCGGCCGCGCTGGGCGCCGGTGATTCCCCCGAACTGCATCGTCAGGATACGCTCGCCGCGGGTGCAGCGCTGTGTGACGCGGCCGCCGTACAGGTGCTCGTGGACGAAGGCCCGGCTCGGGTGCGCGAGCTTCAAGCGGCCGGCGCCCATTTCGACCTCGATCCCGATGGCGATTTCAAGCTGGGCAAGGAAGCTGCCCACTCCCGCAGTCGCATTGTGCATGCCCACGGCGACCAGACGGGCGCCGAGGTGGCGCGGACGCTCGTGGCCAAGGTGCGGGAGGCATCCAACATCACGGTGCACGAGCTGGCCCGGGTGCTCGACCTGATCGTCTTCGACGACGGGACGGGCCCGCAGGTGGCAGGTGTTCGCGCCAGCATCGCGGGCCGCGCGGTCGAGATCATCGCCGACGCGACGGTCCTCGCCACGGGCGGGTGCGGCCAGATCTTTCGGTACACGACCAATCCGCAGGTGGCCACCGGCGACGGTTTCGCCATCGCGCATCGTGCCGGCGCTCGGCTCGCCGACATGGAGTTCGTGCAGTTCCACCCCACGGCGCTCGACACCCGCGAGAACCCGCTCGCGCTCATCTCGGAAGCGGTGCGCGGCGAAGGCGCGGTCCTGCTCAACGGGCGGGGCAAGCGGTTCATGCCGCAGCGGCATCGGCTGGCCGAGCTCGCGCCGCGCGACATCGTGGCCCGCGAGATCTTTCGCGAACAGCAGGCGTACGGGACCGTGTTGCTCGACGCGACCAAGCTGGGTGCCGCCTTCGCGGGGCGTTTCCCGGGCATTTTCGCAATCTGTCGCGCCCGCGGTATCGACCCGTCGCAGGAGCCGATTCCCGTCACGCCGGCCGCGCACTACATGATGGGGGGCATCGTCACCAATCTCCATGGCCGCACCACGGTGCCGGGGATGTACGCCTGTGGCGAGGTGGCCTGTACCGGCGTGCACGGCGCCAACCGGCTTGCCTCCAACTCACTGTTGGAAGGGCTGGTGTTCGCCGAGCGTGTGAGTCGCGATGCCGCACTGCTCAGGCCGCACGGCATCGACGCACCAACCACCGAGCCGTGGACGGTGCCCGACGACTTCGATCGCGGTGCCGCACAGGTGGCGGCCGATCACATTCGCCGTGTGATGTGGCAGCATGCCGGCATCGACCGCACGGCGCGCGGATTACGCACGGCGGCGGCGCAGGTGGACGCAATCGAGGCGCGCCTGCCGACGGGCGCGACCGAGGAAGTGAACATGGTGCAGACGGCCCGCCTGATCGTGCAGGCCGCGCTGCTTCGGAAGGAGAGTCGCGGCGGGCATTACCGCAGTGACTTCCCGCGCGCCCGCAACAAGTGGCGCGAAACGCACATCGAATGGTGACCACACGATGACGGTGCTCGAGACCAACTACGACCAGGCGCTGCACGAGGAGATCCGTGCGCTGGCCAGGGCGCGCAACGCGGTCATCCTCGCCCACAACTACGAGCGGCCCGAGATTCAGGACGTGGCCGACTACGTCGGTGACAGTCTCGGTCTCTCGCGAGAGGCGGCGCGGACCGATGCCGACGTGATCGTGTTCTGCGGTGTGCACTTCATGGCCGAAACAGCCGCGATCCTCTCGCCGCAGAAGACCGTCCTGTTGCCTGACATGGCGGCAGGCTGCTCGCTGGCATCCACCATCGACGCTGACCAGTTGCGCGCGTGGAAGGCCGAGTACCCCGACGCCGTGGTGGTGAGCTACGTGAACACCACCGCCGAAGTGAAGGCCGAGACCGACTATTGCTGCACCAGCGGCAACGCAGTGGACGTGATCAATGCGATCCCCGCCGACCGGACGATCCTCTTCTGTCCCGACATGTTCCTCGGCGCCCATGTGAAGCGTGTCACGGGCCGCGAGAACATCATCGTCTGGATGGGCGAGTGCCATGTGCACGCGGGAATCGACCCGGAACACATCAACCTCATGCGCGCGCAGCATCCCGACGCGGAGTTCCTGGTGCATCCGGAGTGCGGATGCTCGACGAGTGTGCTCGATGCGGTCAGCAGTGGCGCCGTGAGCAGCCGCTCACTGCAGATCCTGAGCACGGAAGGCATGATCCGTCGGCCCGCAGAGAGTCCGGCGCAGGAGTTCATCGTGGCGACGGAGATCGGCATCCTGCACCGCCTGCGTGGCGAGAACCCGACCAAGACCTTCCACGCGGCCAACGATCGCGCGAGCTGCGCCTACATGAAGGTCACCACGCTGCCGAAGGTGCTGCGTGCGCTGCAGCACATGGAGCATCGCATCACGGTGCCGGCCGACATCGCGGCGAAGGCCAAGCTGGCCATCGATCGCATGGTGGCCATCGGCGGCACCACGCCCTCCACGCCTCCGGGCCCCGGCGTCGATCCGGGCGAATGAGCACGACACCGGCTGTGATGGATGTGCACGGCTTTCCGTTGCGCGAAATCCCGCTGCGCACGGCGGTGCGCGAGGCGCTCTTCGAGGATCGTGCGCTCGAGGATGTGACCACGCTTGCCACGATTCCGGCCAGTGCGATGTCCTCGGCGGTGCTGGCGGCGCGGAAGCCCGGCGTGATCTGCGGTGGCCCGCTGGCCATCGAGGCCTTCACGCAGGTGTCGCCGCACGTGCGCATCGAGGTGGTGCGCGCCGACGGCAGCGTCGTGGAGCAGGGCGACGCCGTGCTGCGCATGACGGGTCCGTCGCGTGCGATGCTGCAGGCCGAGCGCGTGGCGCTGAACTACATGATGCACCTGAGCGGGGTGGCCACGCTCACGCACACCTACGTGCAGGCCATCGCGGGCACGAAGGCGCGCATCCTCGATACGCGCAAGACGACGCCGGGTCTGCGCCAGCTCGAGAAGTACGCCGTGCGCTGCGGCGGCGGTCGCAATCACCGCATGGACCTGGCGTCGATGGCGATGCTCAAGGACAACCATCTTGCGGCGGCCGGTGGTGACATCGTCGCCGCAGTGCAGCAGGTGCGCAGCATCCTGCCCGCTGGTACCTGGATCGAGGTCGAGGCCGACCGACGCGAGCAGGTGGAGCGTGCGGTGGAGTCGGGGGCGGACGTGATCATGCTCGACAACATGCCGCCGGATTTGATGCGCGACTGTGTGGACTTCGTCGCCGGTCGTGCAATCGTCGAAGCAAGCGGCGGCGTGACGCTCGATCGCGTGCGAGCCATCGCCGAGACGGGTGTGGACTGGATCTCCGTCGGCGCACTCACCCACTCGGCGCCCGCGCTCGATCTCGGGCTCGACTTCGCTTGACGGACTTCGCAAGCGATTGAACGGTTTCACTACAACTACAACTACAACTGCAACTGCAACTCCACTCACACGGAGGCGCGGAGAATATCTGAATGGATGCAGGTGCGGGGACACTGTGTTCGGTGTCCCCGCACCTGCTGTTCCCCTCCGCGTCTTCGCGGCTCCGTGTGAGTGGAGTTAAATGCGTGCTGGTTCGAGCGGAGCGATGCGCATCGGTACGACCGGCTCACGCGTGACGGGCAGCGGCACCTCGAGGACGGAATCCGGCACGAACGCCCCACCGGCCGCGCGGAGGTCGGCGGCGATGGTGCGGCGCGTGGCGTCCTGCGGCGACTGCAGGCTCTCGCGGTTTTCGCGGAAGCGGCGACCGCTCTGCACGCAGAACAGGTCACAGAGGTTCAGTTCGCGGGCGATCGCCTCCACGCCGCGCTCCCGCAGCAGGCGCTGCGTGCGACTGAGCACACAGGCGCGGGCGTAGAGCTCGATCGCCATGTTCGACAGCCGCTCCACCAGCATCTGCCGGTCGATGAGCTGCTTCTTGTGCGCCATGATCGCGGCATCGGTGGCGGCACTCAGCTCGGCCACATGTTTCTCGAAGAACTTCCGGTGCGGCTCGAGACGGTTGTGCATCGGCATGTCGATCGTGTCGGCAGACGGAACGCCGAGCGCAGTGCGCACGCGATCCACCATGAACTCGCTGAGGATGCCCATGTTCTTCATCGGCGCCTTGAGCGCATCGCCGATCTCCTGCAACGTCTCGGCGGGGCCCTGCACACCGTTCAGTGCGATGAAGAGGCGCAGGATCTCGTTGGCGCCCTCGAAGATGCGGTTGATGCGGGCATCGCGCAGCTGACGCTCGTACGGCCACGGCTTGCTGAAGCCGCGACCGCCGGCCAGCTGCACCATCTCGTCGCTGGCCCGCCAGACCAGCTCACTCGCGAACACCTTGGCACAGGCGGCTTCCAGCGACGCATCCACGTCGGGACGCGACATCAGCGACGTCAGCATGCCGATCATGCTGTCGGCCGCGTACTGGTCGGCGGCCAGATCGGCCATCTTCCGCTGCGTGATCTCGAAGTCGGCCAGCGGCTTGCCGAACTGCACCCGTTCCTCGGCATACTGCACGAACTGGCCGATGATCGCGCGCGTGCCGAGTGCACAGCCGGCGGCGAGGCTGAGGCGACCGGCATTGAGCGCGTGGACGGCTACCTTGAAGCCCTTGCCCACTTCGCCGAGCACATGGTCCACCGGCACTTCGAGATTGTCGAAGCGCAGTTCGGCCTGGGTGCTGCCCTTGATGCCGAGCTTGCGGAAGGTGCGCTCCACGTGGAAGCCTGGCATGTCGGGGCGAATGATGAACGCCGTCGGGCGCATCACGATCTTGCCGTCGCGTTCCACCGGCGTCTGCGCGAACGTGGCCAGCACACCGGCGCGATGGCCGTTGCCGATCCAGTACTTGCGGCCGGTGAGCAGCCAGTGTGTCCCGGCGTCGTTGAGGCGCGCGGAGGTGACGATGTGCTGTGCGTCGGAGCCCGTCTCGGGTTCGGTGAGCGCGTAGGCCGCGAGCGTCTCGCCCCGCGCCAGCATCGGCAGGTAACGCGCCTTCTGCGCATCGTTGCCATACAGTGCGATCGCCTTGCCACCCAGCCCGCAGTGCACGCCCACCAGCACCGCCAGCGATGGATCCACGGTGGCGACGGCGGCGAACAGCCGTGCGTAGCCGGCCTGCGACAGGCCCAACCCGCCGTATTCCTTCGGGATGCTGATCCCCAGCAGGCCGAGCCGTCCGAATGCCTCGATCACCGGCTCGGGAATCGTCTCGTCCTCGTCGAACTGCTCCGGCCGGATCAGCGTCCCGACGAGTGCGTGCAACTCGCGGATGATGCCTGCCACGACCGCCGCTTCCGCCGGGTCGCGCTGCTCGAGGGAGTCCGGATACGGGAAGATCAGGTCATCGTGGATCTCACCGGCAAAGAGGCTGCGGGTGAACGAACGCGAGGCGGAGCTCATGTGATCGGAAGCGCGGGTGAATCGACGGGTTGGCGCATAAACTAACGATGGCGCGCTGCGCGCCGTGAGGCGGCCCGGTGCAATCGTGACGCTCAGCGCACCTGGCGTACGGCCGCGCGAAGCTGCTGTGCCAGCACCGTCGGTTCGGTCGTGGGCAGCTCGCAACTGAAATTGCGGCAGGGATACGCCGTGGTGCGCCCGCCAACCGCGGTCCGATCGCGCAGCAATGCCGGCGCGTCCACGTCGTTCGGGTGCCCGCGTGCCAGCAGCAGCGTCGGGAGATAGGCACGCCGGAGCACCTCGAGCATGGCCGCGTCGCCGTCGGCGCCGGTCACAACGGCGATGTCGATGCCACCGTGCACGTAACGATCAGCCACACCGAGCCAATGCCCGAAGCCGAGCGGGTGTTCCGCCATGAGCGCCGCGACGGCGTCGAGATGTTCCGTGACGATCGCCCGGTATTCCGCGGTCCCATCGAGCGATGCGAGCTTCAGCAGTACATCGCAGGCCAGTGATGCACCAGCGGGAACGGCATTGTCGGTCAGCTCGCGCGGGCGCGTGATCAGCGTCTCGTGATCACGGGCGGTGTCGTAGAAGCTGCGGGAATCGGCGTCGTGAAAGTCACGCACCATCGCGGCCGCCAGCCGACGCGCCGTGCGCAACGAGGCCGATTCTCCCGTGGCCTGATACAGTGCAAGCATGCCGGCCGCCACCGCGGCCTGATCCTCGAGGAAACCCGTCGAGCTGCGCACACCATCCATGCAGGTCCGCACCACACGATCACCGTCGATCATCTGGTGCTCGAGAAACTGGCCGAGCCGCCGTGCGGAAGCGAGGATGTCGTCATCAGCGAAGACACGTGCAGCCTCGCTGAAGGCAACGAGCATCAGGCCGTTCCAGCTGGCGATCTGTTTCCGGTCGATCGCCGGTGCAACACGAGTTGCCCGCGCGGCCAGCAGCTGCGCGCGCACGTCGCGCAGTTCGGCCTCCGTCGCCTCGACACTCATGCCGCTGCGCGCGGCCACGATGCTGATCGGCAGCGGTGCGGTGAGGATCGTCCGGCCCTCGAAGTTGCCGCTCGCTTTCACACCGAATGCAACGGCCGCAAAGGGAAACCGATCGCCAAGCACCTCCTGCAATTCCACCCGGTCCCAGATGTAGAACTTTCCTTCTTCCCCTTCGCTGTCGGCGTCGATGCTGGCGTACAGCCCACCGTCAGGCCCCGTCATCTGCTCTTGCGCCCAGCGGATGGTCTCGCGCGTGATACGCTCGATCTCGTCGCTGCCGGTGGACTGCATCAGGTGCGTCCCGAGCGAAATGAGCAGGGCGTTGTCGTACAGCATCTTCTCGAAGTGCGGCACGATCCACGCACGATCGGTGCTGTATCGCGCGAAGCCACCGCCCAGCTGGTCGTTGATGCCGCCGCGCGCCATCGCCAGGAAGCTCTCGGTCACGATGCCGAGCAGCCCCTCGTCGGCGTGCCGCGTGCCGTGCCGCAGCAGGAAGTCGAGCGGCATCGTCTGCGGGAACTTCGGGGCGTCGCCGAAGCCGTGATGCTGGCTGTCGTGGAGTCGTCGCAACACGCTCGCCGCCGACTGCAGCAACGGCACATCCACCACACCCGAGGGTGTCAGTGGCGCGGCCGCATTGGCGTAGAGTTCGCGCAATGTGGTCGTCGTGGCCTGCACGGCCTCGCGCCGCGTCGTCCACGCATTCGCCACGCTCTGCATCAGCCGGCCGAAGCTCGGTACCCCCTGCTGGTCGGTGGGGGGGAAATACGTCCCTCCGTAGAACGGCTCTCCGTCCGGGGTCAGGAACACGGTCATCGGCCACCCCCCGCGGCCGGTCATCGCCTGAACCGCCTGCATGTAGATGGCGTCCACGTCGGGTCGTTCCTCGCGGTCCACCTTCACGTTCACGAAGAGCCGGTTCATGATCGCCGCCGTGGCGGCATCCTCGAACGACTCGTGCGCCATGACGTGACACCAGTGGCAGGCGGCGTAGCCGATACTCAGCAGAATGGGGCAGTCGGAGGTCCGGGCGGCAACGAACGCGTCGCTGCCCCACGGATACCAATCCACCGGATTCCCGGCATGCTGGCGGAGATACGGAGACGTTGCAGTGCTGAGTCGGTTCGTCATGCAAGTGCTACTTGCGTAAATGGTTGCGGTCGGCTTGGCTACAAGGCGATCTCATCAAGCCGTCGGGTTTCACCCGTCCCACCTGTCCTTCACCTCGACTGCCTGCGTGACCGCCAGCGCCCGGAAGACCGACTCACGGTCTGAAACATCACGACGCAAGCGAACGCTCTGTCCAATCACGCGACGTGCGCTCATGCTGCGCAATCGGCTTCGCGCGATTCGTGGTCGTGATCTGTGCGTGCCGGTGCTGATCACGGCACTGGTGGTCGCGACGTCGTTCTTTCCGCAGGTCGCGCTGCGTGACGCGGCCACCCATGCCGACGTGAGCGGCATGCGGCTCGCCATCAGTCGCGAATTCGCGATCCTCGCACCGTTCTGCACGCTGTTCGACATGCAGGCGCTGCTGACGATCCCGCAGCACATCGCCGTGCTCGTCACCCTGTTGCTCGGGTTCCTGACGAGGCGCCTGGTCGCGTTCCTGCGCGGCACCACCTTCCCAGTGTGGCGCTACGAAATCGGCGGGCTGGTCACCACGGTGCTCCTCGCGCCCTTCATGCTGCTGCTGGTGAACGTGCTCTTCCCCCGGCCGATGTCGCAGCTGGTGGTGGACGATCCCGATGTGGTGGTGGTGGATGTGCATGCCCATACGGCGTCATCGCGTGACGCGCGCCCCGACTGGACGCCGGAACGGGTGCGTCGCTGGCACGCCGAAAGTGGCTTCCACGTGGCGTACATCACCGACCACAAGCGTTTCGGCGGTGCCATGGACGGGCTGCTGTCCAACCCGACCAGGGCAGGCGATGGGGTGGTGCTGCTCTCCGGCCTCGAGATGCGCAGCAGCGGCCAGCATGTGAACGTGTTGTCGATGACCCTCGCCGAGTCCACGTACATCGTCAACAGCGATCATCTGGTGAAGGGAATCCGGCTGCAGGATGGCCGCGCACCGATCATCGTCCAG
This sequence comes from Gemmatimonadaceae bacterium, assembly GCA_031411975.1. Taxonomy (GTDB): domain Bacteria; phylum Gemmatimonadota; class Gemmatimonadetes; order Gemmatimonadales; family Gemmatimonadaceae; genus JACMLX01. Next base: position 120,761 of record JANOCB010000096.1, on the reverse strand, counting down.
ACCATTCCGTTCCACATCCCGATGTTCGCCGGGTCGGGACAGGATTCGCTGCCACGGACGACGGCGCTCGAGATCAACGACGGCGCACCAAAGGGGCTCACGTTCGGGCTCACGCGCCACGCCACCCTCCTGCGGCTGGCCGATTCGCTGAACCTCGCGCTGGTGGCCGGCTCCGACAATCACGGCTGGGGCAACACCGCGTCCGGCTGGACGCTGGTGAAGGTGCCGGGCTGGCGGGAGCTCGCCCCCGCGGAATTGGCGGTGCGGCTGGAGCAGGTGCTTGCCAGCGGCCGGCACGCCACGCAGGTGGTGGAACGCCGGACGCCGCTGCTGCTCTCCGTGCCCGCCGTCGCGCTGACCGTCCCGGTGATGTTCACCTCGGCCGCGCGCGGGCTGACCCCGCCGGAACGGGTGAGCTGGGTGGTGTGGGGGTGGAGCGTGCTGGCCATGCGGCTGGCCATTCGCCGCGCGGCGCATGTCTCGCTGGCGCGGGCTCGACTGGCGCGGCAGCGTCGTCGGCAGCGGATCCGCATCGTGCCGATCGGCGGCGCGGTGGGCATGCAGAGCTGAGTCGGCTCCGCCATATTCGTCGTCCGACCGTGCGCCGCCGATTCCGCTGGCGCTGTCCACCGAATATCCCGACCCATGGCCGACGCCGTCGCCCCTGATCTCGATCAGTTTTTCACTGCCGCGCAGTCGCGGATCCACCGCGAGCTGTACGACTTTCTGCGCATCCCGAGCGTGAGCGCCCGGACCGAGCACGCCCCCGATGTGCGGCGTGCCGCCGAGTGGGTGGCCGACCAGTGCCTCGCCATCGGGCTGTCCACCGCTGAGGTGATCGACACCACGGGACACCCGATCGTGCTGGCCGAGTGGCTGGGTGCGCCCGGCAAGCCGACGGTGCTGATCTACGGCCATTACGACGTGCAGCCGCCCGAACCGCTGGAGCTCTGGACCTCGCCGGCCTTCGAGCCCACGGTGCGCGACGGCAAGCTGTACGCGCGCGGCAGTGTGGACGACAAGGGCCAGCTCTTCCTGCACCTCAAGGCACTTGAGGCGCACCTGAAGGCGCGCGGCACGCTCCCGGTGAACGTGATCGTGCTGGCCGAAGGCGAGGAAGAAGTGGGCAGCGAGCACCTGTCGCCGTTCATCGAGGCACACGCCGAGCGGCTCAAGTGCGACGCCGTCGTGATTTCCGACTCGACCATGTTCGCCCCGGGCCAACCGTCGATCCTCAGCTCCCTGCGCGGACTGGCGTACTTCGAGATCCGTGTGACTGGGCCGCAGTCGGACCTGCACAGCGGCATGTACGGCGGTGCGGTGGTGAATCCGGCGATGGAACTGGCGCGCATTCTCGCCACGCTGCATCACATGGACGGCCGCATCGCGATCCCGGGGTTCTACGACGCGGTGAAGCCGTTCCCCGACGACGTGCGTGCGCAGATGCGCAGCCTGCCATTCGACGAAGAGCACTTCCGTGCCGAAGTCGGCTCACCGTCACTCGGCGGCGAGTACGGCTACACGGTGCTGGAGCGACTCTGGACGCGCCCCACCTGCGAAGTGAACGGCCTCCTCAGCGGGTACACCGGCGAAGGCGCCAAGACCGTCCTGCCGAGCCATGCGATGGCGAAGGTCAGCTGCCGTCTGGTGCCGGATCAGGACCCGGCCGTGATCGAGCAGCTCATGCATGACCACGTGCACGCCGTGAAGGGCGCCGGCGTGACGGTGGAAGTGGAGCACCTGCACGGCGGCAAGCCGTGGCGGGCCGAGTTGAATGGGCCGATCTTCGACGCCGCGCGACGCGCGCTGACGGCGGCATTCGGCAAGGAGCCGGTGATCACCGGCGAGGGCGGGTCGATCCCGGTGGTGGGTGATTTCCAGCGGCTGCTGAACGTGCCGGTGCTGCTGGTGGGCTTCGGGCTGCCGGGCGAGAATGCGCATGCCCCCGACGAGTGGATCAGCGTCGAGAACTTCGAGCTCGGCATGCGCGCGATGGCGGCACTGTGGGACGAGATGGCCGCGACGTGACATCGGTTCGTCGCGCGATGGTCGCGCTGTTCGGCAGCATGACGCTCACGATGGCCGGCTGTCTTCGCTCCCCCGTGGTGTCGCTCTCACCCGATGATCGCGCGCGGCTCTATGCCTCGGTGCTGCAGCAGTTCCGTGCTGACACGGCGGTACGGTGGATGGTGATCGACTCGTTGCTGCCGACCACCGACATCGGCGCTGATCTGCACGGAAAGGTGACGACGGAGCTCCGCATCAGCAGCCGGGCGCTGAACGGATTCCTGGAGGCGCAGCGTGCGCCCGCGGATCACTTTCACGCGGCGATGCTCCCCGGCGTGCGGTTCGTGCCGTTGCGTATCGCGCAGCTCGATTCGATGCAGCGCACCGTGCGTGAGGACATCGCGAGTGGTGCCGCGTCGCGTGGACCGGGCAACGATCTCTTCTGGCGCCGCTGGGCAGGGGTCTTTCCTGGCTCCGGTGGTTACGTGATTCTGTCACCCGCGATGATCTCGGCCAACGGGCGCGAGGCGATGGTGCATGTGCGCATCGTGTGCGGACCGGTGTGCGGTGAAGCCGAGCTGCGTCACCTGCGCCGTGATGCCGCCGGCGCGTGGCGTACCACGGCGAAAGTCACGCTCTCCGAAAGCTGACGCCTCTCGCGCGCGCTACCACTTCCACTCGCGCGACAGGAAGAGGCCGAAGTTCTGGAAGGCGTTCGGTGCATTCGTGTCCAGCGTCTGGCTGGTCAGCAGGAAGCGCGGACCGAACGTGGTTTCCAGCCGGTAGTTGCGCGGCAGGCGGTACTCCCAGCGCACACCGATCGGCGAGATGTTGCCCTGCGTCGGCGCGAAGTTGGCTGGCGTCAGCGTGATGGCGGTGTAGTTGCGCGTGCCGAAGTAGCGACCGTACTCCAGCTCCGTCGCCAGCAGGAAACCGCTGAATCCGGTGAAGAGGTTCTGCACTTCAGGCGCGGTGCCGTTGGCGGTGATGTTCAACACATCGGCGCCGAGCACGCGCGCCAGATTGCCCTCGGCGCCATTCAGCAGCGCGCCGAGCGCCGTGGCGGAGAAGAACCGGTTCACGGCGGCGGCGGTGCTGCCCACCAGCGAACCGCCGCTGGTCGCGCCGGAGTTGCCCGAGCCGGACTGCGACAGCAGCGACCCGCTGGTGTTGCCGAAAGCGAGATAGCTGATCAGGTCCGTCTGCGGGATCGGTGGCTGCGCATCGCTCTCGAGCGAGAGGCGTGGACGCAGCAGCGTGCCACCGATGTTCAAGCGGATGGCCAGTGCCCCCTGTGAGGCCTGTCGCACCTGCACCTCGGCGATGGCCTGCAGCAGCGGATTGAGGTCCGACGTGCCGATGAACGTGGCCGAGCCGCGCACGATGTTGAATCGCTTGCCAAGGAACTCGTACTGCCCGCGCTCGGTCGCGACGATGCCGTCGAGGGTGACGGCGCCGGTCTCGGGGCTCAGTGCGACGGCGAGTTCACCGTCGGTGAACACCTCGACGTTCGCCTCGGCGCTGCGGACCCACATGTCACGATCGACGCGGGCGACGATGTGCGTCTTGAGGCCGCGCACGAACGGCGACGGCGGGGCAATGAGACCCCGCTCGAAGGCCTGCGTGCTGTCGACGGCGCCGAGCACCGCCGGGTCGTTGGCGCTCAGCACCTGCGTGGCCTGACGCTCGTTCTCCAGCCGGTACACACCATCGCGCACGCGCACGCTGCCATCCACGGTGGTGGCGGTGTACGGCCCCTTCATGGTCATGTCGGCCAGGATGCGGATACGGCCCTTCTTGCCATCGAGCACGCGTGCGTTTCGTGCGACCATCGCGAGATCGAACACCGGATCGCTGAGCTTCGCCAGTGACACACCGCCACTGATGCGAATGGTGCCGTCGCCGCTGCGCACCCGCACCGAATCCACCACCAGCGAATCACCCTTGAACTGCAGGTCGGCCGCCATGTCACGCAACGGGAGTTCGGCATCGACGACATACGCCTCACCATTGCGCAGCCGCATCGTGCCGTCGAAACGCAGATTGTCAGGCAGCGTCCCGCGCACCTGGACGCGGCCGACCGTCTCGCCCTTCACGCTGGTGATCGACGGGCTCAGCTGCGGGATGATGTCGAGCGGCAGCGAGTCGAGTCGGATGTCGGCCACCATCGGCAGGTCGAGCAGACGCTTCGGACTGCCGCTGAGCGCGAGATCCATGGGGATCGTCGCGTCGGCGCGGGCGTTCGGCTGCTGCCCCACGCGTCGCACTTCGGCGTACGCCACCGCCTTGCGATCGGCGTAGTTCATGCGCGCGCGGAATTCCGGCAGCGGTAGGCTGTCGTACACGATGTCACGCACCGCGCCGAGGAAGCTGATCTTCGGGTTCGCGGCCGGACCGTCCACGTACAAGTCGGCCGACACACGGCCATCCACCGGCGACACCGATTGCGCCAGCTCGGCGAGATCGGCCAGCTGCGTGTTTCGGATCGCGAGTGTGACGTTGGTTGAGCCGGCGGTGTCGACGGCCGCGTCCACCTGCAGACGGGCGTCGCTGCCCTGGGCCTCGAGTGCCAGCGAGTCCACCACCAGCTTGCCCTGCGACCACGACGCACGCCACGGATACGGGCTGCTCCACTGCGAGGAGCGCAACACGAGCGACGTGCTGTCGACGCGCGCCTGGTATCGCGCCGAATCGAGGACGAGTGCGCCGCGCATCGCGATGCCGGTGCTGTCGATCAGGTGCACGTCGATGTTCAGGTCACCGTTGCCGGTGGCCAGCGTGTTGCGCCGCCAGTTGTAGCCGGCGGCGATGCGCAATGAATCGACGTTGTAGCCGGCCGCGCTGATCGCATCGGCATCGCCCGTGACGCGCGCCGTCGAGCTGTCGGTGAGCAGGTGATTCCACACCGGCATCAGCGACAGGCGCTGCACGCTGTTGCCATTGAAGAACAGGTTCGTGCCATCCACCGCGCCGCGACCGCTGATGTCGCGCAGCCAGCCGTCGAGCGTGAGGCGCAACGTCACGCGGCCCGCCAGCGAGTCGCCGCGAATCGGTGTCGGGGCCGTGACGCGCAGCGCCAGCGGCGCCAGTCCACGAGCGGCACGCTCCACCTCGGTACGACGGGCCAGCGCCACGGAATCGGCGCGCTGACGGCGCAGCGAACGCGCAATCGCCGCCTGCGTCAGCGCCACCTGCAGCGTGTCGCCGGGCAGGTAGGGACGGAGCCGCTGCAACGAGTCGATCTCGATGGCCACGGTCAGCGTGCCACGCCGCCCATCACGTAAACCGAAGGTTCCGCTGCCGCCGCCCTGTGTGCCGCCGATGCGCAACAAGAGCGTGTCGAGTTGCAGCAGACCGTCGTGCGCCTCGGCCACCAGCGCCACCGTGTCCACACGCACCCGATCGACATCGGAGGCGCGCAGGTCCACCACCATCGTGCCGTCGAGATCCGCCACGGAGGTACCGCGCATGTTCACCTGCGCGATGCCGACCAGCGTCGTCTTCAGCGCCGATGGGATGAGACGCTGCAGGTCGAGCGAGTCGGCGGTGAGCTGCACGTTGGCGAAGGATGGTCCACGCTCCGGTACGCCGAAACGTCCCACCACCTGCAATGCGCCCGCCGTATCGACGCGGATGGCGCCGTTCACCGCCATGTCCGACAGCACGCCGCGCAGCGTGAGGGTCCCCGTGGCGTTGCCCCGCAGGTCGAGCGCCGGCGCGTAGCGCCCCATCGCGCGCAGGTTGAGCGGTGCGAACGCGAGTCGTGCGTCGAAGCGCGGTTCCGTGCCGGCGATGTTCACGCGCGCCGAGCCGTTGATCCGTGATTCGAGGCCGGCGACGGAATGTGCCAGCGCCAGGCGCGTGTCGAGCCAGCCATCGGTGCGGCCACTGACTGTGACAACGCCGCCAATGCGTCCGCCCAGTGGCTGCAGGGCTTCGCTGGCGAGCGTGACCGGCGCCGGCGCGATGTCGAGCCGGAGATTGCGCGTCTCGAGTGCGCCGCGACTGTAGCCGGCCTGCCCGCGCATGCGCACGGCCAGCGGTCCCGCCTCGCGGTCGGCGAAGCGGAAGTTGCCATCGATGGTCGAGCGTTCCAGCGCCCCCTTCGCGACCAGCGTGCCGTTCAGGACGCCGGAGCGGGGAATCTCCACGTCGGGCATCGCACGCGCGAGCGTGCGTGTGTCGAGATTCGTCAGCCGGATGTTCACGTCATTGAAGCGCGTGTCATCCTTGTCGAAGCCGAAATCGGCGGTGCCGTTCAGTCGCGCCGATTCGAGCGCCAGCGACATGTCGGCGAGGCGGATGTCGCTCGACGTGCCCTTCAGCACATACCGCACATCGGTGATGCTGCCCGTGGCGCCTTTTGGTAACGTCGGCACCAGCCAGAGCCAGTCGTCGGTGATCAGCTCCGGTGCCGTGGCCACGAGACGGGTGTTGCCGCTGTTGATGTTGTACTGCCCTTCCATGGTCGCGCGTGACTTCGGCAGCTGCGCTGCGATGTCGCGGAACCAGATGCTGTCCGTGTCCACGAAGACGGTGCCGGCCACGTTGCGCAGGTCGAGCACCGGCGGATGAAACGGCTTCACGATCGCCGATCCGCGGGCGATCTCGAACTTCTGTGCCTTCTCGCCTGGATATTTGATGCGCGCATACGGAGCACTGAGCGTCACCTTCTCCAGCACCGTCACGCGCTGCTGGCCGCCCGGCACCGTGATCACGACCGGGCGCAGCTCACCAGCGAGCGCGAGCGCCAGCAGCGAATCGCGCTGCCGCTCGGGCCGCCACGCTTCCACCGTGTACGGACTCCGTGCCTCGATACGGGCGTCGATCAGCGTCACGTTCTTCAGCTCGACCCAGTCGCCGAACTGCGGGCCCGGGGTACGTGCCTTCTTCGTCGTATCGGGAAAAAGAATCGCATCCCAGTTCCACCGCTTCCCCGGCAACCGGTTGAGCACGATCTCCGCCCGTTCGGCGCGGACGTCGTCCAGGATCACGCGACGGTTCCAGAGATCGCCCAGTGACCAGTGCGCCTTCAGCAGGGGCACCTTCAGGAAGGGGGCGCCGGCCGAGTCGGTGATGACGACATCGCGCATCGTGGCGCGCGTGAACACGGGCAGTTCCAGCGCACCGATGCTGACCTTGCCGGCGAACTGCTTGTTCAGCGCGTTCTCGATCACGCCGCGGACCTTCTCGTTGCCCCATTCGGTGGTGGGCAGGTACGCCACTGCGGCCACCGCCAGCAGCAGCGCGCTGCCGGCGAAGGCCGCCGTGAGCTTCGCGATCTTCGCCTTCCTCAGAACGCCTCCCCGATGGAGAGGTGCAGCGTGAGGCGATTGAAGATGCCACCGAAACCGGTGCCGGTGGCGGGGTTGAAGCCGCGGGTGTTTCGGATCTCGAACAGGCCATCGGTGCGCGAGGATCCCCATGACGCATCACGCGGCTCGAGCTCGGTGATGACGCTGAGCTGTTCGCGGGCGCGTGGATTGTAGCCGAGGTCCACACGGATCGGCCCGACGGGGCTCAGGTATCGGACACCGATACCCGGGGTGAACACGGTGGCCGTGCCGCGGAACTGTGCGCCCACGGAGCCGGCGTCAACGAACGCGGCCAGCGTCAACGGCCCCCAGAACTTGTAGCGCGCCTCGATGGACGCCTCGACCATCGCTTCACCGCCGAGCGGCTTGGCGATGAAATTGTTGTCCTCGAAGTTCGACGTCGCACGACCGGGTGCAGGTATTGGCGCACCGAGTACAGCGGGAGCTCCCACCACGCTCGTCGGGCAGTCTGGCAGCCGCGTTGCCGGCGCACACGGCAGGCGTCCGTCGCGCAGCGTCGGATTCGCCAGCAGCGAGTCGAACCCAGCCTGCGTCGGCTGAAACACCGAGCGCGGAATCACGAGGAAGCGCGGTCCCAGCTGGTTCTCGCCATAGCCACGGACAGAACGGGCACCACCGGCATAGAAGCGTTTGCGTGGGAGGATGATTGGCGTTCCCCCCACCTGCCGTGCGCTCGCCGTGCCGCCGAATCCCTTCACGAAGCCGCCGCGTCCATGCACGGCGATCGTGACCTTCTCGGACATGTGGAAATAGCGCGCCCCGTCGAGCTCGAATCGCACGTACCCGAACTGCGAGCCGGTCCATGAGTCGGCAAGCTCGAGTTCCGAACGCCACGAGTGTCCCCGCGTCGGCCCGATGGGATCGTCGCGGCGGTCGCTGGTGGCCGTCAGGGCCAGTGGTGCGAGGCGCTGCGTGCTCTGCAGCACACGCAGCGAGTTCTGGTCGCAGACGCCGAAGTTGACGCAGAAGTACGCATCGGCAGCGCTCGTGGCCGTCAGCTCCATGCGATACTGCAGCGTGACCGGCACATACGGCGAGACGTTGCGCGTGAAGCTCGCCGCTGCACCGCCCCCGGTCTCGATGAACACGCCGGGCGACGAGCGTCGGAACCCGAACACACTGAAGCCGGTCTGGTTGCGATAGTCGCTCAGCCAGCGGCGACGCAGGTCGGCGTTCAGCTGGAATGTCGGCTCGAGATACTTCGGTGAGCCCGCCACCTGCGTGTTCTTCAGCACGTTCTGAAACGGACCGACGCCGACGAGCTGCGGCGCGAGCAGGTTGCCCACCGTCGCCTGCATCGAGAGGCGGCTGGCGTTGTTGCGGAAATTCGCATTCAGGAAGCGCGCGTCAAACTGCAGGAAGTCCACCGTGCTCACACCGCCCGTCACGCGGAACGAGCGAGGCGGCAGTTCCTCCACCGAGGCGATCAGTCGCTTCAGGGAATCGGGTCCAGCCGACTCCACACGCACCACCGCGCGGCGGAAGAAGCCGGCAGCGTACAGCGCGCGCTGACTCTCGACGAGTCGTTCGCGGGAATACCGCGTGCCCTTCTTGACGCCCATCGTGTTCGCGACGAGCCGCGGATCGTACCGCTCGGTGCCTTCCACCCGCACCGAGTCGATGATCGTCTTGTACAGCTTGTTTACCTCGAGCGTCACCGCAGCCTTCGGGCTGCTGGTATCCACCACGGCCACGGGATTCAGCGTGACGTCGCCGAAGCCGCGGGAGTCGAGCTCTGCGGCGATCCGCACCGCGATAGAGTCGAGCTCGATGAGATCCAGCGGATCGCCCGGCTTCAGGCTGAGCATGCTGCGCCGCTGGCGCCCGTTCAGCAGCGAGTCGAGTGCGCCGAGGTCGAGGGTGCCGACGATCGTCGGTGGCCCTTCCTGCACGCGCACCTCGATCGTCACTTCACCCTTGGCGGTGCGCTCGACGACCGGCGTGACCTGCGATGCTCGCCAGCCGCGCTTCCAGTAGAGCACACGCAACCGCAGCATGTCGCGATCGAGCTCAGCGCGATCGAGCGTGTGCTTCTTCCGGAGGAAGCCGAGCGGGATGACGTCGCAATAGTTCGGGAACGCTCGGCACTCCGACGGCACGGTTTCCATCGCCGCCTTGAGCTCGGTATCACTGATGTTCGCATTGCCGCTGATCTTCAGCCTGCGAATCACGGGTGACACCGGGACTCGCGGCTGCGCGGGTGCCGGTGTCGCCTGCGCGCCCGCGGACAGGACAGGCAACCAGCCGAGCAACACAACGCCCGCCGCGAGTCGTGCGCGGCGGGCATTGGAGACCACACCAACCGGCACACTCAAAGGCCAGCCAGCAGCGCGTCGTTGTTGGCCGTCGCCGAGATGCGCTTGATCAACCATTCCATCGCACCCATGGGCGGCATTTGCTGGAGTCCACGGCGCAGCATGTAGATGCTCTGCACCTGCTCCGCCTTGTACAACTTCTCCTCGCGACGCGTTCCGCTGGCCGGAATGTCGATCGCAGGATACACGCGACGTTCCGCGAGACTGCGATCGAGCTTGATCTCGCAGTTGCCCGTGCCCTTGAACTCCTCGAAGATCACATCGTCCATGCGTGAGCCCGTCTCCACCAGCGCGGTTGCGATGATGGTGAGGCTGCCACCACCATCTTCCGGCGCCACGTTGCGAGCCGAACCGAAGAATGCCTTCGGCTTCGCCATCGCGTTCGCGTCGAGACCGCCTGACATCGTGCGGCCCGTGCCCCGGTTGGCGGTATTGAATACACGTCCCATGCGCGTGATCGAATCGAGCACGATGACGACGTCCTTGCCCATCTCGACGAGGCGGTGCGCGCGCTCGGTGACCATCTCCGTCACGTCCACGTGGCGCTGCGCCGGCTGGTCGAAGCTGGATGCGATCACTTCACCGACCTCCCACGAGATCGCTTCGCTCACTTCCTCGGGACGCTCGTCCACGAGCAGCAGCATGAGCACGGCATCGGGGTGGTTGAGATGCACCCCTTCGGTGATCGCCTGCAGCAGCGTCGTCTTGCCGGCGCGGGCCGGTGCCACGATCAGCGCACGCTGGCCGTAGCCGATCGGCGCGATCAGGTCGATGGCACGACGGGTGATTTCGGGACCGACCTTGGCGGGGCGACCCGTCTCGAGCGTGAGGCGCTTGTCGGGATACGACGCCGTGAGACTCTTGAAGTCCTTGCGGCGCACGTTCGGATCGGGCGCCATCTCGTTGATCGTGGAGATATCGCAGACCGTGGGACGCCGACGCTGGTCGTGTCCCCACTGCGCCGTGATCAGGTCGGCGCGGCGGAGCTGAAACTGCCGCGCCATCCAGCCGGGAATGAACGGATCGCCAGGCTGCGGGAGGTAGCTGGCGACACCGCGACGAATGAAGCCACCGTCGCCACGTGCCGGGTCGTACCAGCCGGTGATGCTCGCTTCGGCGGTGACGATGCTCGACCCGGGGGTCTCCGGTGTGGCCTGCCGCTCCTGCCGCTCGCCGCGCTCGGGGCGCGGACCACGCTCCTGCCGCTCGTTGCGGGGCGGTCGCCCGTCGTTGCGCTCGGGGCGGGGGCCGCGTTCTTGCCGCGGTGCGTGCTGCGGTGGCTGCGCGGCCTGCGGTGCATCACCGCCACCCTCACCGCCCTCACGATTCCGGTTGCGACCACGGCCGCGGCGGCGCTGAAACCGTCCGCGACGTTCGTTGCGATCGCCGGTGGGACGCTCGCCATTGTTGCGGTCTGCCCCCGACCGATCGGTCCCACGGTCCGGGCGTTCGGTGTTTCGCTCGGCCGGTGCGCTGCGGTCGGCGGCGTCGAAGAGATCGGCCGGTGCGCTCTCGGCGCGCGGCGATTCCGGCGTCGTCGCCTCACTGCGGGGGGACTCGGCGCGTGGCGCGGCGTCGGCGGGTCGTTCCGCCCGTTCGCCGCGCGGCTGGCGGGGCGGTCGCGGTTCGCGTCGTTCGCGCGGAGCCGGGGCGTCGGCGGGGGGCGCACTGGCCACCGGGGCCGGCGTTGGCGGCGGCGCCTCGACTGCCGCAGCGTCGGCCGCAGCAGTCTTCTTCGGTCGGCCGCGGGGCTTCTTCACCGGCGCGTCATCCGCAGTGGTGGCGGCGGCTCGGGCCTTCGGGGCGGTCACCACCGCGGCCGGTGCATCTCCACTGTCTTTGTACGGGTTCGGCTCGTCGCCCTGCGCTGATGTGCGCGGGGTACGCGGTCCGCGCCCCTCCGCGGGGCGGCGACGCTCGGTCATGGAATCCATGTGCTACGTGGTTACTGGGCACGGCACGGTGCGAAAACACCGGCGCGCAAGGCGCACGCACGGCGGCGTGGCCTCTTGAAACACTCATGACTTCACGAGCCACGCCATCGCATGCGATGCGCGGGCTCGAAACCGTCATGATGGAAAAATCTGGTCGGGTGTGACCCGGGGACTGCGGAAAAACGCTCTCGAACGATGCGACGATACGTCAGACGGACGATCGTGATTTACGGCACCAACCGCGACGGAACCCACACACTGCGATTGGATTGGGCACTCAGGCGGGCGGGCAATCGGCCACACCGACCTCGGATGCACACGTTCGGGGGAGGGCACCCGCGTGGTCTCGCAGGGCTTCCAGCTCTCAAACGCTTGGGCCAGAGTATCGTCACAGGTTCGCCCGAGCGCAAGCCATAGGACCCCTCCCACCGCATTTCGTTGCATCGTCGCCGGATTGCGACGCGAGCCCACCCTTTCGGTGTGGCCTAGATTTGCTGCATGACGACCTCTCTCGATCCTCGCACCGCCGTGGCCACTGCGGTCACGGAATATCAGGCGACGGCCGACACCGGCGCCCTCTTCGCCGCACTCGACCGCATCGCCGCCTCGGCGATGCCCGACGCATTGATCGAGGCGGCCGAACCGTATCGCACGATCCCCGAAGTCGCCGGTCCGCTCTACGAGAAGGTCCTCGAGGCACAGCCGGAGAATGCGCGCGGGCTGGTGATCCTCGCCAACGCCTACTGGCTCAGCGGACGCGGGCCCGCCGTGGTCGGCGAGCTCGCACAGCGCGCGATCGCCGCCGATCCCTCCAATCGCGGCGGCTGGCACATGTGGGCGCTCAGCGAAACCGATCCGCGTGATCGCACCACACGCTGGAAGCAGGTCGTGGATCGATTCCCGGACGACGAATTGGCAATGGCCAATCTCGCCGACAATGCCGCTGCGCTCGCCGGTGCCGAAAAGGACTATGACGCGCTCGATCTTGCGGTCTACACGTATGAAACGCTGCTCGCCCGCGCGACGCTCCCCGAACAGCGCGATGCGCTCGACACCGCGCTGCGCTCGCTGCGCGGCTGGAAGTTCTGAGCCACATCCTGATCATTCCCCGCTGCCACCCTGCGCGTGCCCCGCTCCGATTCGACACCACCCCCGACCCCGACTGAAACGCGCGCGTTCTGGTATCCCCGCGTGCGCGGCGGCATCACCGTGATCGCCGGCACCCTCGCCTACGTCGCCCTCGCCGCCGCCTTCGGCAACACACCGAGCTTCACCACCGCCTTCGTCGGCATGCTCGGCTCGATCGTCATGATGTCGTGGGTCTGGTTCCTCGAGTCGCGTCGCGCCGTGAAACACCACGGCCCCGCATCCGCGCCACAGGACCGCTGAGCGCCCGGCGTGCTGCGGGGCGTGGGCCCTGCGCAGCGGCATCAACAACGGTCTCGCACGGAGACGCGGAGACACGGAGGCGGGGGCGACGTCAAGTGCGTGCGGCGACCTTCCACGCGTAGCGGGACATGGATGATTGAATGGAACTGCCACTGCGAGTGCAGTTCCCCCAGATCATTCCTTCACGACGCCCAGGCCGGAATGACACGGCGAACCTCTGCGCCTCCGCGCCTCCGTGCGAGCCTGCTTTTTCGCTGTGTCTTCGGTACAGGCTCGTCCCGCGAGCGCTACTGCTTGGAGGCGATGGGAACGGCGCCACCACCGACGACGTAGCCGGTACCGTTGCGCTCCAGCCGCGCCACCAGCGAATCCACGGCATCGAAGTACACGTTGAACCGCCGGATGCTCAGCGGCTTGAACGCGGGATCGAACGGGCTCACGCTCGGCCCGCCTGCCACCTCGAGAATGGCGTCGTAGTCGTACGTCGTCACCACGCCGCTCTTCGGGTCCTTCCACTGGCCACGCTGCGCCAGCGCACGATTCTTCGGCCACACACCCAGCGGCAGCGCGAAGGTGCGCACCTTGTAGCCCGGGACCGCTGAATCGATCGCGAGCTGACCACGCGCGATCTGCTCCTGCACGAACGCCTCGGGGTACCTGGCCAGGTTGGCGTGCCAGAGCGTGTGGTTGCACAGCTCGAAGCCCTGCGCGTGCAGCCACTGCACCTTCCGGAAACGCCACTCGGTCTTCTGCCCTTCGATGTTCTTGTTGCCGAAGAAACTGCGACCGGCCTCCGCACCACTGAGCATGCAGAACGTCGCGCGCGGCTTCCAGTCGGGATGTTTCCTCGCGAAGTCGAGCCAGATGCCGACGGCACTCTCTGGATCCGCCTCGAGCTGCCCATTGCGCTCGAGGTAGCGGAACTGCGACGCCGAGGCATCGTCGAACGTGAACACCACCGGACGCTTGCCGGCGGGCACGTCGATGCGCTTGTCGATCATCTGCGCCACGGTGATCGGACGATAGCCATGGTCGTACAGCACTTCGAGCGTGTGCCGGAAGCGGGCCTTGGTGATCGTGTACACCGCGTCGGTGTCGGCCACGAGATGCACCATCAGCACGGGCACCTTGCCCATCGAGGCATCGGCAGCCGGTGTGACCGGGCCGCGATTCGTGTCGGCAGCGGTGGCTGTGGGGGTCGCGGAGGCGGCTGCGGAGGGTGTGTCGCTGGCAGCCGGAGTCTCGGTTGCAGGACCAGAGGCGGAACAGGCCGTCAGCAGGGCGACGGCGGACAGCACGAGAGGACGCGACAGAAACACTGGCGGGGCGGGTGAAAGCGGCGAACCGGCGCATCGGCGCGACGGCTCACAGCAATTCTATCACCGCGCGGAACCAGTCACCCGCGTCGCGTTGCCGCGCCTGCGGCTGAGGTGGCATTCACCACCCGCAACCAGTCGCTGCGCGTGCCGGCGTACCCCGGGAAGACACGCGCCGTGTCACCGCCGCCGAGGTGTGACGTCACCACTTCGCTGAACACCGCGCGGAAGTCGGTGGTCAGCGCCAGATCGCGCCCTTCGTTGAGCAGCTCCGGCGCCAGACCCGGCCAGCGTCCGTGCACATCGCGGCCTCGCACCTCGCCGCCGATCACGAACATCGAGCCGGCATGCCCGTGGTCGGTGCCGCCGTTGCCGTTCTGCCTCGCAGTACGCCCGAACTCGCTCATGGTCAGGATCACCACGTCACCCATCCGGTCACCGAGATCGGCGACGAGTGCGGCCACCCCATCGCCGAACTCGCGCAGCCGGTTGGCGAGCTGCCCCGTCGCACCGCCCTGGTTCACGTGCGTGTCCCAGCCGCCGATGTCGGCGAAGGCGATCTCCAGCCCCACGCCGGCCTTGATCAGCTGGGCGATCTGCTTCAGCCGCCGGCCGAAGTCGGTGGTCGGGTACTGCGCCCCGTTCGACGGCGCATACTGCTGCGGATTGGCGGCACGCAGCATCTTCACCGCTTCGAAGGTGTCGCTGCCGGTGGCGTGGATCATGTCGGCGCGCCCCGTCCGATACAGCGCCTCCAGACGATCGGTCTGCGATCCGGTGGCGCGCACGGTGAACTCGTCCAGCGAGTTCATCGCCACCACCGGGCTCGGCCCTTCGAGAATGCGCGGCATCTGCGCCGTGAGTGAGACGGCCTTGAATGGCGTCGGCGCGCAGGCAGCCCCCGCCTCACAGGTGCCCGACACCGCCAGATACCGGTTGAGCCAGCCGTCGGTCGTTCCCTTCCGGTCGGGGGTGCCACTCTCCATGTAATCCTGCGCATCGAAGTGCGAGCGCGTGCTGCTCGGACTTCCCACCGCCACGATCGGCGCCAGCATGCCGCGGTCGTACAGCGGCTTCAACGACCGCAGTGCCGGATGCAGCCCGAAGCGGCCATCGAGGTCGATGGCACCCGCGGCACCGGCGCCCAGCGACGGTCGGGTGATGGCGATGTTCGGTCGCAGCGCGTAGTACGCCGGGTCGAAGTGCGGCACCACCACGTTCAGCGCATCGGCCGCGCCACGCTGGAAGATGCAGATCAGCACCTTCCCCTTCGCCGCCGTCGGCAGCTCCATCGCGAACGCCGTGCGCCGCAGGAACGACGGGGAGAGTCCTATCGTCATCAGCGTCATCGCCCCGGATTTCATGAATACGCGTCGATCCATCGTGCGGCTCCCTCTGCTGCGCGTCTAGCGACGCTGGAATTCGGGTGAGCCGATCGCCAGCCCGACGATCTGCGCCAGGCCCTGCGGCTCGCGCCGCGCGGCGCGGCCGCGGGAGGGCATCATCGTGTCGTCGGTGGAATCGGTCACCGTGCCCTGCGCGCGCGCCTGCGGCAGCATCGGATGGTCACCGCTGAGCAGGATGGTGCGCATGTCGGGGCTGACGTCACCGCCGAGCAGCGCCCGCACCACACCGTCCACCTGCTGCTCACGCGGCATCGTGTTGAGTGTCGCGTACGGAGTCCAGCGCGCGAGCTGCACCCCGGGCACGCCGCCGGCGGCCAGTGCCATGCCGAAGTTGATCCGGTTGAGGATCGCGCCGGTGTTGATCCAGCCATCGCCGGTTTCGGGCCAGCCGTTCGGCGCCTGATGCTGATAGAGGCCCTGACCGAGCCGCGCCACGATCGCCGCGGTGCGTGGTGTCGGGTCCATCGGAGCATTCATCGCCCGCAGGGCGCTCACCACCACCTCGAACGGTGACTTCACTTTCGCCCGCCACGCCGCCGTCGAGAAGAACTCGTCGCTGGTCACGATCGTCCGCACCACCGCACGGATGTCGCCGTTGGTCCGCGTGAACGTGGCCGCCGCGCGTTCCACCAGCGCCGCCGGCGGTGTGTCGCTGACGAATCGCTGCACCAGCTTCCGCGAGATGAACCGCGCCGTGCTGGGGTGCCGAGCCAGCAGGTCGAGGAGCTGCTCGCCTTCGATCATCCCCTGGCCAGCGGCGAAACGGCGTCCGAGCACCGTCTTCTCGCCGGCATCGTGCAGCGCCGGATTGAAGCGGAAGGTGCCCTGCTCGTTCGGCTGCTGGATGCTCCAGCCGGTCAGGACGCGCGCCGCCTCGGTCACGTCGGTCTGCGTGTAGCCACCATCCACGCCGAGCGTGTGCAGCTCCATCAGCTCCCGCGCATAGTTCTCGTTCAGGCCACGACGGCGCTGCTGCAGCTGCCCCACCAGCGAGTCGCGGCGTGCGGGCGACATGCCAGCCAGCTGTGGGGCGCGCTGGGCATACCGTCGCTGCGCCGCCTGGACACGCCGCTGCGGGATGAGGCTGGGTCGCGTGCTGTCGGCGCTGCTCTGCCAGTTGTCGAGGTAGAAGAGCATCGCCGGGCTCCTGGCCACGGCACCGAGGAGTGTGCGGAAATTGCCCAGTGCATGCGGCCGGATCGCGTCGCGCTCGTACGCCACCAGGAAATGCCGGGTCGAGGCGCTCTTGCCGGCGAAGACGTTGAAGTGATTGAGCCAGAAGTCGGTCATCACCTCGTCCAGCTGACGCTCACTGACCACGGCCCGCGCCACGCGCGCCGAGATCAGTTCCTGCCCCACCAGCGCCGAACGTCGACGCAGCATGGCGTATTCGATCGAGTCGGCGCGCGAGATCTTCCGGGTGCTGTCCCCCAGCATCGTCAGTGCGCCCTGCCGTGCCAGTCTGCGCAGCACCGGATTCGGCGGATAGTCGTTGAGCAGCTGTGGCAGCGGCAAGGCGAGGGTCTGATACCGCGCGGTCACCGAATCACCGGCCGGATCCGGGAGGCGCGTTGGCTCGAGCTGCCGGGCAATCCACCGATCCACGCCCATCGCGCGGACGGCATCCGCATCACTGGGTCGCGGTCCGAAGGTCAGACGATTCAGCGCGTGGACCACCTGTTGATCCGCCGTCTGCTCGCGCGTCGAGGCGCCGGTCACCTGCGGCGCGGCACGCCCACCGACTTCCTCTGCCGCCAGCGCCGGGTACACCGCAGCGCCGACACAGCCGGCCGCGAGCGGAACGAACACCAGCGACAACAGTCGAACCGACATGGCAACCGACTCCGGAAATGAGGCCCATCCCTGCAGACGCCATTGCACAGCGGACGTTAACGCGACTGCGTCACGGCTGCGGTCTCGCACGGCTCGTCCGTGACATGCCAGCGCAGGCGGGCGTCTGCCCCGAGCGTGGGCGGTGCTGTCTGCCCGCAGTGATCCGATTTAGTATGAAGACACCGGGCAGGATCCAGCACCACACCGCCCGGACACTCGCCCCGCGACCGACCCGAGCCCATTGCTGAACGACCAGCCCGTCGACGAGCTGACCCGACTGCCGCTCCGCAGTGCCTTCGTTGCGGCGGCGGCTGATGCGATCGCTGCGGCGCGGGCGTCGGCCGGCGAGTGTGCCCTCCTCGTCATCGACGTCGATCAGTTCAAGTCCATCAACGACACTTTCGGACACCTCACTGGTGATCGGGTGCTCGTGCTGGTCGGCGAACTCCTGCGCCGCACGCTGCGCCGCGGCGACATCGCGGCGCGCTGGGGCGGTGACGAGTTCGTTGCGCTGCTGCCGGGCGCACCGATCTCCCGTGCACGAGAGGTCGCCGAACGGATTGCCGCCGCGGTGCGCGGACATGGCGGCGTCACCGATGCCTCGGCGCTGCCGGTGCCGGTCACCGTCAGCATCGGCGTGGCCTCGTTCCCGGCGCACGGCAACGATCCCGAGGGGCTGTTCGCCGCCGCCGATCGTGCCATGTATCAGGTCAAGCGTCGCGGGCGCGACGGGGTCGCCGTCTCCGGGGGAGCGCATGGGGCCGCCATGATGCCGGCGCTCGACCGCTTCGTGGGTCGCAGCGAGGAATTGCGTGGACTCGTGCGTCTCCTCGATCAGGCCGCCAATGGCAAACCGCACACGGTGGCCGTGCTCGGTGAGGCCGGCGTCGGCAAGACGACGCTGCTGCGACAGCTCGAGCCCGAAATCCGCCTGCGAGGCGGCTCGATGGTCGTCGGTCGCGCCGTCAATGCCGTGATGGTGCAGCCGCCGTACGGACCGTGGATCGAAATCGTCGAGGCGCTCGAACGCCAGAAGCAGCCGGGTGACACGCGGGGCGGGGCCGCACTGTCCGGACACGAGACCGGGCTGACGAGTGTGCCGACCCCTGGTAGTACACCAAGTGCGTCGTCACTGGCTACACTCTTTGCGGATGGTGGCGCGACGCCGCTCGGTATGCGGATCCCCGTCACGCCGCCGCAGAATCGCGCGGTGCCAACCGATGGCGGGCGGTGGCCGGAACTCTCACGCATCGTGCCGGCGCTCGCCACCGGGACCTCCACGGAGCAGCAGCCCACCGGCAGCAAGTTCGCCCTGCTCGTCGAACTGGCCGCCTACATCGCCGAAGCGGCCATGCGACGGCCGCTCGTGATCATCCTCGACGACCTCCAGTCCGCTGACGCGGCCAGCTGGGATGCACTCGAGCACGTCGTCACGCAGCTCGAGAACGAGCCGGTCCTGCTCTGCCTCACGCTTCGCATGGAGGACGTGACCCCCGAGGTGCACGAGCGGATGCGGAAACTGGTGCACAACCGGCGCATCCATGAACAGGCGCTGGCGCGGCTCACCCGCGAGGAGCTCCGTCGCTGGGTGGACACCGCCTTCCACGGCCAGGAAGTGGAGCGCGAGTTCCTCGCCTATCTCTATCGCCAGACCGAAGGCAATCCGCTGCTCGTCGTCCAGACGCTCCGCACGCTTGTGGACGAAGGCGACATCTGGTGGGACAAGGACCGCTGGCATTGGCATCCGGTGTCGGAGCTGCGCCTGCCCAACGGGGTGCTCGACCTGATGGGTCGGCGCCTGGCCAAGCTCAGCGCCGAGGATCGCGACGTGCTCACGATCGCCGCCGTGATCGGCCGCGAGTTCGATCTGGGTGTCGTGCAGGACGCAGCCCGGGTCACCACGGAGGCCTTGCACGAGGCGATCGAAAGTGGGGTGCGCGCGAGTGTGATCCAGCCGGCACATGGCCGCGGCAGCGACCGGTACGTCTTCGTGCATACGCTGCTGATCGAAGCGCTCTGCAAGCCGCTCGAGAGCCGCAGGATGCAGCGCACCCATGCGCGCGTGGCACAGGCGCTCCGCAAGCGGACCCCCGATGCCGTGGCCGAAATCGCGATGCACTTCGATCGCGCCGACGACGCGGTGCAGGCGCATGCCTTCGCGCTCGCCGCCAGCGAGCGGGCGCGCCGCGTCTACGCCCACGACGAAGCGGAGGAGTTCCTGCGCATCGCCGAGCGCCATGCGCCCGATCCGGCTGCCGTGGCGGCGGTGCGCGTCGCGATGGCCGAAGTCTCCGAACTCCGCGGCCAGTACGCCGAAGCCGAAGAGACCTGTGCGCTGGCGCTGGACTGGTATGCCTCACGGGCCGACAGTCGCCAGACGCTGCGTCTGCGCCGCATGCGGGAACGCCTTCGCGCGCTGCTCGGCGAGCCCGCGCGTCAGACACTGCTCGCCTGCGAGGCACTGGTCGCCGATGCGGCCGAGCTGGGGGCGGATGACGAACGGGTGGCGCTCCTCGGCATGCTCGCCGCGACGCACCTACGGCTTGGGGATCGTGCCGCCGCGGTGACCGCAGCGCGCAGCGCGGTGGCGCTGGCCGGTAACCTCGGCGAGGATGCGCTGCTGGCCGAGGCGCTCGTAAGGCTCGGTGTGGCACTCGATGCCGACGACTCGGGAGAGGCCGAGCACAGCTATCGCCGGGCGCTCGCGCTGTACGAGCACCTGCAGGATGCGCGCGGTCAGGCGCGATGCTGGGATCGCATCGGGGTGGTCGCGGCACAGCGCGGGCAGTGGGCCGAAGCGCGCACGTCGCTTCGCCGCGCCATCGACCTCGGGCGCACGGCGGGCACGCCCGACGAGTGGGGACTGGCGGCCCTCGACCTGGGGGTGGTGGCGCGTCGCACCGGCGACCTCGAGCAGGCACGGGAGCTGTTCGGTGATGCGCTGGCACTCTTCGCGGCGGTGCAGAACAGTGAACGGCAGCTGCTCGCGCTCTATCATCTGGCACATCTCGACCGGGAGCGGGGCGATCTCGCTGCCGCGGCCGACCTCTATGACGTAGCGGCCTCACTCGCCGAACGGGTCGGCCAGCACGACGTGGAAGTGGGTGCCGTGTCGGGCGCTGGGCTCTGCAGGCTGCGGCTTGGCGAGCGCACGAAGGCGCAGCAGGGACTGGCCAAAGCCGAGTCGCTGGTGGCCGGCCGGGATGGGTGGTTCCCCGGCCGCGAACTGCAGGATGCGCTGGCGGTGGAGCTGCTGGCCGCGATCGGCGATGGGAGTGCGGTTGCGGCACGCCTCACCGAGGCATGGCACCGCGCGCAGGCCGCTGATGCCTGGGCCGCCAACTGGCTGCTGATCGAACTGACTCCGACGCTCGAACTGCTCGCGCCAGGTGTGCTCACCAGGCTGCGAGCCGAACGTGACGGCCTGCTGGACGAGCCGCCCCGCGCCCCCCGCGCGGCGAACGAGTCCGAGTGACGCCACCGGTACTGCTGCGGCGCCCGATCAGGCTCGCAGCATGTACCCCGTTCCGCGCACCGTGTGCAGCAGCTGCGGCCCGTCGGCGCCGTCGATCTTCTTGCGCAGATAGTTGATGTACACGTCCACGATGTTGGTTGACGGATCGAACTCCGTCTTCCAGACATGCTCGGCGATCTGCTCGCGTGTGACGGCCCGGCCCGAGTGGCGCATGAGGTACTCGAGCAGCGCGTATTCCTTCTGCGTCAACGAGATCGCGGCGCCATCCCGCGACACTTCGCGGGACACCGTGTCGAGCTGGAGGGTGCCGACACGGAGGAGCAGCTCCTCATCGCGCAGGGTGGAGCGGCGGAGCAGGGCCCGGACGCGGGCCACGAGTTCATCCACGTCGAACGGCTTGACGAGGTAGTCGTCGGCGCCGGCGTCGAGGCCGGCCACCCGGTCTCCGATCGTCACGCGCGCCGTGAGCATCAGCACCGGTGCCCGGAAGCCGCGCTCGCGCAGCTCGCGGGCCACGTCGAGTCCATTTGCCTTCGGCAGGCCGATGTCGAGGATGAGCAGATCCGGCGACTGGTCGATCGCCAGGGCGAGCCCCGACTCACCATCCTGCGCGGTCAGCACGTCGTAGCCGCTCTCCGTCAGCGTACGGGAGACAACCTCCAGCACTTCTGCACGGTCCTCGACCACGAGAATGGTCGTGCGTGTCCGCTCGGTCATCGTTGTCATGGCTGGGAAGCTACGGCCGTACCCGCCGCGAGCAAGGAGATCCGGTGACCGTGAAACGCATGCAACCCGTGGAGCATTTCACTGCTGGATGGCGGCCGTCGCAACGAATCGGTCACGCGGCTGGTGACGGAACCGATCTCGACGCAGTATCTGGGATGGTACGACGTTTGCTAACGTTGTTTCACTGGGACAGTGAGTTGAAGGCTCCTGTTTTGCCATCAGGTGTCGTCCTGACGGCTGGCTCTTCCAGTGTGGCGGAATGATCCGCACCGATGCCGTGAGCATCACGGGAGGGGTATCGATGATGGACGTGTTCGTTCGGATGGCCACGACGCCGGTGCTGGCTGGCGTGGTAGCCGAATCGGTGCGCTGGTCGGCTGGAGCCGATCCTGCCGCCCCGCGACATCAGGTCGTCACGCTGTTCGGCGACCCGTCGGTGACGCATCTCGCCTGGGCTCTGGCGGCCGCGAATCGCGGTCAGCCCCATGCGCTCTGGCGGATCGCGGAGGACGGAAGTGCTGCTGCCGCAGAGCTTTCACTGGCGACGGCAGTCCTTCAGGTCGATGCGGCGGCACTGCTCACCAGCAACGGCCCCCAGCTGCGCACGGCGATCGCGCACCTGTTGAGCGTTCGGGGCAAGCATGATCACTCGTCGGCGATCCGGGTTCCGATCGCCTTCGACGGCGGTGCCGACATGGACGGCGATGCCATGCTCGCCCTGCTGCGTGAAGCCGAGGGTGATGTGGACGCTGAACAGGTGGAGGACGAACTGGCCGCCTGACTCGTCCGAGCAGGGATCTCATGACGGGCCGGTGACGCCATCGCGTTGCCGGCCCGTCGTCCGTTCCGGTGGCTGGCGCTGTGTCGTGGCCACCGCAGAAACTGATGGATCGGCGCGACAATCCGCGCCCGACTCACGCCATGGATTGGTGTCCTACTGCGCCTTGGCCGTCTCCCGCTGTGCCATCTTCACGGCCTCGTACGCGTTGATGATCCCGCCCGAAATGGACAGCGACGCAAACGGGACCATCGTCGCGCGGCCTCCCGGGCGGGCAACCTGCTGATCGGGGAACCTCGTCACCGTCGCCATCAGGATCCGCTTCACGTCGGCCGCCGTCAGCGTCGGGAACTGCGACATCAGCAGCGCCGCCACGCCGCTCACCACCGGTGCGGCGAAGCTCGTACCGTCCTCGCGTGCGAACCTGTTCCCCGGTACGGCCAAGAACACCGAGACACCCGGCGCAAAGAGATCGACGTTCGCGCTGCCATAGTTCGTGAACTCGGCCGCCAGACTCTCACCGGCCCGCCAGTTCGAGGCACCGACGTCGATCCAGAGTTCGGCACTGCCACGGCCTTCCGCATACCGCGCCGTCGGGTAGGTCGGCGTCGCGTCCACGTCGGTGCTCTCGTTGCCGGAGGCATGCACCAGCAGCACCCCCTTCGCCACCGCATACTGCACGGCGCTGTCCACCGCCGCCTTGCCCGGCGAGTACGGCTTGCCGAACGACATGTTGATGATCTGCGCACCGGCATCCACCGCGTAGCGGATCCCGTTGGCCACGTCCTTGTCGTATTCGTCGCCATTCGGCACCACACGAACCGGCAGGATGCGCACCCCCGGCGCCACCCCGACGAAGCCGCTGTCGCCACTCACGGCCGCGATCAGGCTCGCCACGGCGGTGCCGTGTGACGGGTCGGGGCCGG
Source organism: Gemmatimonadaceae bacterium (assembly GCA_031411975.1). Taxonomy (GTDB): domain Bacteria; phylum Gemmatimonadota; class Gemmatimonadetes; order Gemmatimonadales; family Gemmatimonadaceae; genus JACMLX01. Next base: position 97,320 of record JANOCB010000096.1, on the reverse strand, counting down.
TGACGTTGGCGTTGCCGTACCGGCGTCCCATCGCCGGCGTGTCACCGATCACCTTGCGGCCGTCGAAGGCGAGATTGAAGCCGAAGTTCAGGCGACCCTCGAGCTGCTTCCGCGCGGCGCGCGACACACCGATCGTGAGGCCGTTGGCCCAATACATCTGCACCTTCATCAACGCGTCACGCGCGGCCGGACTCTTCGGCGCAAACGTCGCCACCATCGCGTCGGTAAGCGCACTGCGCGGCACAGCGGCGTCCTTCGCCAGCACGTCCAGCAGCCCGTCGTATTCCGTCAGCACCGGACGGAGTCCAGCCCACTGTGACGCCGTCTCTTCGCGGCCCGACGCGTACTCGCGCTCCAGTTCCACACACGACGCTGCGACCGTGCTCTTCCCGCCGTTGGTCCGGCACGCCGCCACCAGGCGTGTCACCTCGAGGCGATCGTCATCGATGTTGCCGCTCGCACCGCCGATGAAGTTCCAGCCGCGGGCGTCGTCGACATATCCGTTGCCGTCGTCGTCGCGACCGTTGGCGGGCGTCTCCTTCGAATTCAGCACCAACGCAGGCCGAAGCGCCGTGTGCGCCGTGTCCACGCCACCGTCGATCACGGCCACGATGACCTCACGCTTCGGCGCCGCGCCGCGCAGCAGTTCGGTGATGGCGCGCTTCGCACCCACACCGGCCACGCCGTTGGTGGCCGGATCGAGGAGGTGCCAGTCGGCCGGCGCTGTTCGGTAGGTGGTGCGTGGTGCGTTCGCCGTGACCGGCGCGGGCGTGACCGGCGCGGGGGCGGTGACCGTGACCGGCGGCGCCAGCACCGGCACCGGCGCCGTGGAGGGGCGCGCTGGTGCACAGGCCGTCAGCGCGAGCGCGCCGGTGACGAGCGCGGACGTGACGCGATGACGACCCTGCATGTGCTGGCTCTCCGTCAGACTTTGTGGAAGCTGATGCGGGCCGCCTCGCGGCGATCCTCGGCGATATAGATGTCGAAGTCACTGAAGAAAGCCGGCGCTTCGGCCTGCAGCAGCCGCAGCGTCGTCACGGCCATGCGACGGATCTCCAACTCCGCCGCCTCGCTCGAGCGCAGCTCCAGCATGGTGCGCCAGGCACGGGCATTGGCGGTCACCACGATCTTCGTTTCGGTCGAATTCGGCAATACACCGCGCGCCGCCTCGCGAGCCATCTTCCGCCGGTGCACCTTGTCGGCCACCCAGGCGTAGCGCTGCATCAGCTCGTCCACCAAATGGATGTAGGCCGACTGCGCCGACTCGATCTGTGCCTTCCATGCCGTCTCGAGTACGGCGTCGCCGACCATTGCCGGGGGCACCACGAACGCCGCCTCGCTCTCGTCCACGTAGCGCTGGCTGAGCTGCGAGTAGGCGAAACCGGCGCGATGGCGCACCAGCTCATGCGTGAGCGAGCGGCTCACCCCCTCGAAGAGGATGGCGTAATTGGCGTGCTCCAGCACGCTGCCATGCCCCTGCTTCTTGATGTTCTCGAGATACTCGCGGGTGGTGCGGCCGGCGGGATTCCGCTGGCTCATGTAGCAGAGACGTCCGGCGAACTCCGCCAGCTTCTCACCATCCGTCGCGTCGCCGAGCCAGGCCACACCGAGGTGCTCCGGCTCCAGGAACTGGGGACGCGACAGGAGAGTGAGGCGGGGCTGGGTAAAGAATTCGGGCACGGTCGGAGAGGCTCGGATGGGAACGCACTGGGTCAGTTCACGTCGCCCAAAACTATCCAGAGCGGGCCCCCCATGCGCCGGCGGCTCACCACTCCCGGGTGCGCAGCCCCACGGTGAGGATCGGCGCCACACCGATGCCGCCGCGACGCGTCGTCTGATCCTGCCACCGGCCGCCCCCGGCACCGGCCGCGGCGACACCGCCCGTCACGAAGAGCGTCGTGCCCACGAATCCGCGGTGCTCCACGCCCACCTCCAGTCGGCCACCGGGGGCAAAGCGCTGTGCGGCCGCGAGGAATCCGCCATTGCCGTTCGGTGCCACGAGCACGCTATCCAGCGTCTGCACGAACAGGCTCCCCGAAATCAGGCCACGAAACTCCGCACCGAGTTCCGGGAGAGGCAGCTCCACGCGCAGTCCGCCGGTGCTGCGGGTGAAGTCGGTGGGACGGCCGGGTGCGACACGCCGGGCCACCGAGGCCGTGCCCAGTTCGTAGAACCCCGCCACCTCGAACCGGCCGATCATCACGCCAACGGCAGCGCCCACACCGCCACCCGCCTGGACGCCGCCTGCCGGTGCGTAGGCCTCGGCCACTGAAGGAGCCAGCGCCGGACGTCCAAACGTGCCGAAGAGTTCGAACAGCGGCTTCACACTCTGGGCTGCGGCAGCCGGCGCCAGCAGCGCGGAGCCGGCGATCAGCCACGCCGTCGTACGAAGTAGGAACCTGGGCGAATCAGCGACGGGCATGGTATCACCGGAGTGGTCGACGTGAACGGAGCTGCAGTACGATGTCGAAGCATCGCACCGCACGGTACACCATGCGTCGCGACGGTTTCTGCTTCATCTGTCACGATGTACGGCCCGCAGGGGGCAGGCCGCGCCACGCGCCACAATCGTGACAGATCAGCAGCGAACCTCGCAGCACTGGCGGTGTTCTGCAGTGCGACGTGCCGAGCTTCGCACGTCGCACGGTACACCTCCAGCACACCGACATGACACTGACCGCACCGCCATTCCTCCGTCGGCGCATGCGCCGCGCGCTGTTTGTCGCTCTCGCCACCACCGTCACGACCGGGGGTACTGCACCCGCTCACGCTCAGTCCTCGCGTGACGTCCCGTCGGCACGCATTGGCCTGATCGACTCACGTCGGCTGCTGCACGAGATGCCCGGGCGGTCTCAGGCCGAGTCGCAGTTCGCACTGGAAATGACCGAAGCGCGCCTGCAGGTGCGGGTGGCCAGCGACTCGATGAAGCTCGCCATCGATGCGCTCTCGCGGGTCGAGAGTGAGCTGCGGCCACAGCAGCGGGAGTCGGCGATGATGGTCGTGCGCGCCCGCGAGCTCGCGCTGGAAGACATGGTCGCACAACTCAACGTGCGCGCCGACAAGCGGCTGCAGGAGCTGCAGGCGCCGCTGCTGGTGCTGCTGAGCGAAGCGGTGAAGACGGTGCGGGCCCGCGAGCGGCTGTCGCTGGTGCTCGATCTCGCCGCCGGCGGCATGATCGTGGACGCCGATGGCACACTCGACATCCACGCGCTGGTGCTCGAAGAGCTGCGCCGCCGCGCGGCGCGTCCGGCCTCGCGCTAATCGCGCGACAGCAGGTCCAGACGGAAGCTGCCATAGGCCCGCGCCTCGGTGACGTGGTCGAGCGCGCGGCGCGCTGACGGTGACAGCGGGGCGAGTGCGGGATCGTACTTGATGTCACCGATCGGCTGCTGCCCGGGCAGCGCCACCTTCACGCCCGGATTGAAGATCCCGCGCGGGTCGAAGCACTTCTTCACCAGGTCGAACAGCACCAGCGCGTCATTGGCCCACACGCGCGTCAGCAGCGGTGTCCGCAGGCGACCGTCACCATGTTCGCCGGCCAGCGTGCCGCCGAGCACCGACGTCAGCGTCACCACTTCATCCAGCGCCGCCGACACCCGGTCGCGCCAGCCGGGCTTCGTGACGTCCACCAGCGGGTTGACGTGCACGTTCGCGTCACCGGCGTGCCCGAAGATGACGCCGGTGAAGCCGTGATGTTCCAGGATGCCCCGGACGCCGCGCACATACTCCGGCAGCGCCTGCGGCGGCACGCAACCGTCCTCGATGAACTGCATCGAGGTGCCGACGTGCGTCATGGTGTTCAGGATCGGGCTGGCGGCGTGGCGGATGTGCCAGAGCGCTTCGATGTCGGCGGGGCTGGACGCCTGCGTGAGGCCCGTCGCGCCCAGCGATTCGAACACGGTCACGATCGACGCGGCCAGCGCATCGGCCTCGGCCTGCGTCGTGGCTTCGGCGTCGAGCAGCAGCAGCGCCTCGACGTCGGTCGGCACGCTGCCGACTGGGTGCGACGTGCGCACGAGATCGAGGAAGGTCCTGTCGAGCAACTCGCAGGTGGCGGCACCCAGTGCGGCGGCGCGCGTGGACGCGTCCACGGCCGCTTCGAGCGTGGGAAACCCGGCGCAGACCGACCGGCGACCCGCCGGCACGTCAGCCAGCTGCAGTTCCACGCCGACGATCAGCGCCAGCGTGCCCTCGCTGCCCACGAACAGGTCCACCAGGTCGCCGGTGCGGGCGAAGTCCACCAGCGCATACCCCGACGATTCCTTGCGCACACCGGCGTGACGGATCCTTGCGATCGGTTCGGCCATCGCCGTCGTGAAGATCGTGCTCATCGCCTGCGTCGAGAACCGGCGGATGGCCGCCACCGTCTTCGCCTGCGTCGGGAGCTCGGCGCCGCGGCGGATCGTCGCCCGCGCACCGTCGTCGAACACACACTCAAGCGCCGTGACCCAGCTCCGCATGGCGCCATGCTTCAGCGAGTGCGGACCGGCGGCGTTGGTGGCGACCATGCCGCCGATCGTGGCCCAGGCGCCGCTCGATGGATCGACCGGGAACCAGAGGCCATGGGCCTGCGCAGCGGCGTTCACTGCATCGCGCGTCGCGCCCGGGCCGACCCAGAGCCGCTTCGTCATCGGATCTACGGATCCGATGGTCGCAAGTTGGCTCAGGTCCACCACCACGCCGTCGCCGATCGCCGCGCCGGCCATCGAACTGCCGGCACCGCGCGGCACGAGCGCGGTATGCGTCGTCTGGGCCCAGGCGGCCAGCGTCACCACATCGGCGGCGTCTGCCGGCACGGCGACGGCGCGGGGCATGATCCGGCCGATGCCAGCCGCTTCCGAGTACACGCCGCGTGCATCGTCATCATCGCGGTACGTCCCGCGGAAACCAGGAGGTGTCATCACGCCGATAGATGTAGCGGCCGAGACTCGATGTGTAGAGGGGACGCCGGACTTCGCGTGGCGTCGGAGGTGCGTCGCTGCCATATATTCCACTGTGCCCTTACACGCGTATCGGGGACCGGCAGACGCCGGTCAACCTCAGGAACCACTGCCCAACTTCGCCCAGCACCCGGTCGGCCGTGAGGTCGAGCGGTGGTGTCGCGACCTGCTGCCGCGTGTCTCGCGCACGTTCGCGCTGAGTGTGCGCGTCCTGCCCGGCGAACTGGGCCGCGCCGTGCTGGCCGCGTATCTGCTCTGCCGTATTGCCGACACCATCGAAGACGCGCCGCAGCTCGATGCCACGCTGAAGGCGGAAACCCTCGATCGTTTTCTGCACTGCTTCGACGATCCAGCGAGCGCGACGGCACTTGCTGCGGACCTTGCCGCTTGGCCCGGGGACGCCGCCCACGTGCAGCTCAGCGGCGGTACGGATCGGGTGTTCGCACTCTTCCGGTCGCTCCCCGTCGCCACCCAGAGTCACGTCCATCGCTGGGTGGCCGAGATGGGACGTGGCATGCGGAAGTTCGTGCTGCTCTATCCCGACGGCATCCGCATCCAGACGCTGGACGAGTACAAGGAGTATTGCTACTACGTGGCCGGCACCGTGGGCTACATGCTCACCGACCTGTGGCACGAGCATTCGCATGCGGTGAGCGAGTCGGTCTACCGGAAGTTGCGCGAGAAGAGCCGGCAGTTCGGTGAGGCGCTGCAGACGGTCAACATCCTCAAGGACGTGGCAACCGACGCCGAGCACGAGAACTCGATCTACATCCCGGAGCTGGCCCTGCGCGCCCACGGTAGCGGTCACGCCACGATACTTTCGGCAGCCCATGCCGAGGGAAATCACGCGGCCCTCACCGACCTGGTGAAGCTGGCCTGGGCCGATCTGGAGGATGCGGTGCGCTACCTGCTGATGGTCCCGCGGCGTGCCTGGAGCATCCGCACCTTCTGTGTCTGGCCGCTGCTGTTCGCCTTCGCCACGCTCCGCGACCTGACGCAGACCCGCGCGATGCTGCAGCAGGGCGGGGTGGTGAAGATCACGCGCGCCGAGGTGAAGTCGCTGCTGTTCCTCGCGCCTCTCCTCGTGGGCAGCAACCGCGCGGTGCGCTGGCTCGTCGAGCGGGTGAAGCTGCGGGCGTTCGTGCTGGCCGGGACCTGACCGCTCGGCAGTCAGCAGACGCGAATGATGACGCCGCCGCCCCGGGACTCGGAGTCCCCGGGCGGGCGGGACGGGCGCGAATGATGTCGCCAACTGCCGGGGACTCGGAGTCCCCGAGGGCGCGAATGATGACGCCAACTGCCGGGGACTCGGAGTCCCCCGGCCGAGTCGTTCAGCGCGGCCGCTTCGCCGCGGCCGCGTCGGAGACGGCGCGGGCCACGTCGCGGACCCCCTGCGCCACGGCACTGATCGTATCGGTCAGCAAGGGCTGACCGCCGCCGCCGAGCGCGGCGCGCGGCAAGGGCGCATGCTCGAGCCGGTCGAGCAGCTGCTCCAGCGCCAGCTGGACTCGCGCCGCCTGCTTTCGGTGATTCTTCAGCATCGCCCAGCCACCGGCGCTCATCGCGCCAAAGGGCACCGCGCCGAAGGCGAAGAAGAGCGGCAGCATGGCGATCGGTGCCAGCACCCCACCAATCACGACTGCGGTCGCTCCCAGCAGCACGCCGCCGGTGCCCAGCGCCAGGCCACCAGTGCGATACTGGCGGCGCAGATTGCTGATGTCGGCGTCGAGCCGCACCGCCGTGCGGCCGTCGCCGATCGCGCTGACCGTCATCGCCACCTCGGTCGACTTGGCGAGCGCCGCAGCCGCAGCATTCCCGCGGAGACTGCGGTCGAGTTCAGCGAACACCCCGCGGCGCTGCTCCCACGTGCGGCGATGGCCGAATCGACGCTTCACCTCCATGCGATAATCGGAGCGCATCCACTCCTCCATCGCCGCCAGTATCGCTTCCGGCGGGTGTGAAATCGCCCGCGTCACCGACACGGCCGCCGGGCCCATCACCCGCGCCTCGAGCCCGGTCTCCTCGGCCAGCACCACGCGTGTGCGCTCCTCGGCCATCGCCTGCTGCAACGTGGCGGGTGACAGGCCGACCTCCTTGCCGATCTCGATCAGCTGCGCCTCGGTCATCCCCTCCGGGGCATCGCTCGACTGCGACGACAGCTCCGCAGCGCGCGCCAGCACTCGCTCGAGCGCGGCGCGATCGAGCAGCGCAGCACTGTTCGGCACAGGAACGATCTCCTTCTCGTCAGCCACGGATCACAATCCACCGAGATAAAGGTCCAACTGTTTCACGATCGTGTCGAGCACATCCTGCGGCAGCGGCAGCACCGCTTCGAGCGCCGCCACGGCATTCCCCGACGGCGCAGGTTTGCCGAGCACCTTCAGATAAAAACGGGCGTAGCCATCCAGCTCACCGGGCAACGTTCGCTGCAGCACCAGGGCACCCGCCCGGATGGCCGCAGCGCTCTGCAGCCGGTCACCGACTCCCGCGCGCTTCTGCCGCGGCGTGATGTTGTCGGTCACCGCCGCGGCGGCGAGGGCGCCAACCGCTTCGTGCACGATGCCGTACAGCACTTCCGCCGTACGATCCACTGACGGGGGAAGTGTCACGACCATCGACGGGCCCGCGGCCGGATCGGTGACGATCGTGCGCCCTTCGCCCTCGACCACCGGCGACACGATGATCTCGCCGCTGCGTTGTCCCGTGCCCCGCAGGAACGCTGCCAGCCGCGGAAACCATGCCGTGCGCCAGAGCGAGTCGGCGCGCGCCAGCACCGGACCGCGTCGGCGCTGCATCTCGAGCCAGTTCGCATGGTGAAACCGCTGACTTTCGCTCTCCAGTCCGACACTGAGCTGCTCGGCGAACTCACGCATCACATCTGTCCCGAAGTAGTTCGCCGCCAGTGCCACCATCTGCTGCAGGTCCCGGTCGCGCACCGTCCGGACGTCGCCCTTGGCCTGCGTCAGCTGCTGCAGGGAGATGCGCAGCGTGGCGTAGTTGGTGAAGTGCAGGGCATAAAACTGCCCGTTCACCAGCGGGGGCGTGGCCGCCAGCGTCTTGTGCAGCCGGGCCGCGACGGTATCCAGTCGCGAGGCCGACTGCGTCACGTTGCGCAGCACGATCAGCGAATCCCGGTAACCGCGACGGAAGAGCGGCACCTGTGCCGTATCGTCGGTGACCAGTGCGTAGCCGTGGAGCCAGAGATCCACGTGCTCCCGCACCTTGATCGGCCACGGCCCGGTGGGCACCTGCGCCTCTGCCGGCCCGAAGACGGCCAGCGCGAGGAGCACCGCACCGAGGCTGCGCCGGACGCGTGCACGGACTCCAACACTCACGCCAGCGACTCCAGCACCATCGCAATGCCCTGTCCGCCACCGATGCACGCCGAGCCAAGGGCGTACTTCTTGCCCGTCATGCGAAGGGCGTGCGTGAGATGCGCGGCGATGCGCGCTCCGCTCGCACCCAGGGGATGTCCGATCGCGATTGCCCCACCATGCAGGTTGAACTTGTCCATGGGAATACCGAGCTCCTGCTGCACTGCCAGTGCCTGCGTCGCGAATGCCTCGTTCACTTCGATCAGGTCCATCGCGTCGAGTGTCATGCCAGCCTTGGCCAGCGCGGCGCGTGCCGCCGGCACCGGGCCGATGCCCATGATGCGCGGATCCACGCCGCTCACCCCCCAACTCACCACGCGCGCCAGTGGTGACAGTCCGCGGGCCTTCGCCCACTCTGCGCGCGCGATCACCAGCGCCCCCGCGCCGTCGTTGAGCCCCGACGCATTGCCGGCCGTGACCACTCCGTCGGGCGTGAACACCGGACGCAGTTTCGCGAGCGCCTCGACCGTCACGTCGGGACGGGCATGTTCGTCCCGCGCGAACTCGACCAGCTGCTTCGTCTTCTTGTCCATCACGGGCACGTTCACGATCTCGTCGCGGATGAGACCACTGGCCCACGCCTCGCGTGTGTTCTGCTGCGAGCGCAACGCGAATTCATCCGCCGCCTGCCGGCCGAGATGATACGTCGCCTCGAGGTTCTCGGCGGTGATGCCCATCGGCATCTGGCAGTACGAGTCGGTCAGCCCTTCGAACAGCAGATCCTCGAGCTTCGGCGCGGCGCCGTACGACAGACCCCAGCGCAGTCCGCGCGCGGCGTGCGGGACGGTGGACATGCTCTCGCCGCCTCCCACGAGACAGACATCGGCGTCGCCGCTCATGATCTCGTGCGCGCCATTGATGATCGCCTGCAACCCCGACCCGCAGAGCCGGTTCACCGTGAGCCCGGGCACCTCGATCGGCAACCCCGCCTTCAGCGCCACGTGGCGCGCGAAGTACACCGTGTCGGTGGTGCTCTGGATGACGTTGCCGAACACCGAATGGCCGATGTCGGATGCCTCGATGCCCGCGCGCTCGATGGCGGCCTTCGCCGCCACCACCGTCAGATCCACGGCCGAGATCTCACGCAGCGTGCCCCCGAACGTGCCGAACGGGGTACGAACCGCGGAGAGAATGACGATGTCGGTGGCGGTGCCTTGTGTGGCCATGGAGGCGATGGAGTGAGCGGACAGGATCTGAGATGTCGGCCGGGTAGCGTGAGCCGCCGACTGACGAGGTGCGGTTCGATGAGCGCAGCGCGTGCCGGGCAGCTTGCCGCACGAGCGCGGCTCAATGATACCCGCCGGGCACCGGGCAGTGCCTCAGGCGCGGGGGCGCAGTGAGCGCAACGCTCGACCCGAACTTTCTGGAGGCGCTGGCCCTCGTCCCCGCCCACGCCTGGGATCGGTGGTTCGGCGGCGAGCGCATCGCGCAGTCTGCCGCGCCGGCTTCAACGCGCGTGCTCGTCACGACATTCCCGTTTCCGCCGGCGCGAGGGCACGCAGCATTGTGCCTGTTCGAGACGAGCCTCGGTCCGACGGAGACCCTGCTCCAGCAGGCAGCGTTGCGCCGCTGGGCAGGACCGGCGCCAGTGGGCGCGAGAGTGCTGTACGAGTCGGTCGACGGTGACGGTGCGGTACTCTGGTCTCTGGCATCGGCATGGGCCGACGAGGGGCTCCGCGACTGGTTGCGCGAGGCGCTCTCCGCCGGCGCATCGATCCGTTCCGACGACTGGGAATGGGTCGCGGCGCCGGAACGCTCAACCTCCGGCCGTTCCATGACCGGCGCGTCGCGACAACTGGCCGACCGGCAGCACGACGTCGTCCTCCTCGGTGACTCGGCCGTCGCGATCGCCTACCGGCGGCTCACACGTGGCGCGTCGGCCGAGCTGGAACTGCTCCGTCACCTCGAGCGCGTTCCAGGTGTTCGTGTAGCTCCCGTGCTGTTTGGATCGGCCATCATCAGATCACCAAGCGGTGAGCGTACCGCCAGTGCAATTCTGGAGGACATCGATCCCGACGCCGCAACCGTGGCCTCGGTCCTCGTGCACCGTCTGCGGCGATCTCTCGAGGGCGATCCCTCACTGCAGGCCGTTGCCCTCGATGACGTGCGCGCCGTCGGCGTCGCGACGCGGGAGTTGCACGCCGCGCTCGGACGGCCCTTCGACAGAGGGGTAATTGCCGGCGCGATTCCCGCAGACATCGGCGATGTGGAAGTGTGGGTGGCACGGGCCTGGTCCACGTTGAGCGCTGCCTCCCTCGCCTACCGACATGGCGAACACCAGCGCACTGCACTGCTCGACGCGCTCGATGTGCTGCCCGGCAAGTTGCAGCAGTTCGGCGCCGCGGCGGAGCGCTCGCCGGGGCTGATCCACCGGATTCACGGCAATCTCCGTCTCCACAACGTCCTCATGTCACCACCGCGCTCGCTGTGCGTGGTCGAGTTCGATGGAGACCCCGCCTTGCCCGATCGCGAGCGCGTCATGCCGCAATCCCCTTGGCGCGACGTGGCCCGGATGCTGGTGTCGATTGCCGAGTCGGCGGCGATGGCCGCCGTTGATGCCGGTGGTGACGAGAAGGCTCTCGAGATCGCATGGCTCTGGGAACGTGAGGCGAGGAAGGCCTGCCTCGAAGGCTACGGCACCGGTGGCGGCGCCCTGCACGCACTGCTCGCCATTTTCGAGCTCGAGTTCGCCTCCCGGCTGCTCCACGATGGCACCCGGGGATCGACCACGGCCACCGTCGTCGCCGCCCATACGCTCGAGCGGCTGAGCCGCAGCATCGTGTGACCTGCGGCGGGCGCGAGTGTAGACTCACGTCGTGACACTGCCTCCCCGTTCGGTTCTGGTTACCGGTGCCTCCGGTTTTCTCGGGGGGCACGTCGTCAGGACGCTCGCCGCCCGTGGGCTCACCGTCCGTGCCCAGGGGCGGGAGCGCTCCCGGCTGCAGTTTGCCCCCGAGGTGCAGGTCGTTCGCGCCGACCTGACCGACCTGGCCGCACTCACCGCCGCTGCGGCGGGGTGCGACGCCATCGTGCACTGCGCCGCCCTGTCGGCACCGTGGGGTGCGCGGGCCGATTTCGAAGCCGCCAACGTCACCGGCACCGCCAACGTGCTTGCCGCTGCAGACGCAGGTCGCGTCGGAAGACTGGTCCACATCTCGTCGCCGGCCGTGATCTTTGCCGGGAGCGACCAGCACGATGTCGGGGACGACGCGCCCTGTCCTGGCCGGCATTCCAGCGAGTACGCCCGTACCAAGCTGCTGGCGGAAGCGCTCGTCACAGCGGCCTCCAGCCGGATGGCAACGGTCATCCTGCGTCCGAAGGCGATCTACGGTGATGGGGATCGCGCCCTCGTGCCCCGCTTGCTTCGCGCGGCCCGCGACGGCCGACTGCCGCAGATCGGTGATGGCACGAACGCCGTGGACGTGACCCATGTGGACGACGTGGTGCAGGCGGTGGAGTGCGCACTGCACACGGAGGCTGGCGTCGGCGGCTGCTTCCTGATCACCGGCGGTGAGCATGTCAGGCTCTGGGAGATGATCCGCGCCCTGCTCCACGGGGTCGGCCTGCCCTATCCGTCGCGTCGAATCCCGCTGCCGGTGGCGCTGGCAGCTGCCGCGGTGATGGAGTCCGTTGCTGTGGTCACGCGACGCGAGCCGACGCTCACGCGCTATTCGGCCCGGATCCTGGCGCTGACGCAGACCTACGACATCAGTCGGGCCCGCACCGTGCTGGGCTACATGCCACGGGTTTCAGCTGCCGATGGTGTATCGCGTACCATCGATGCGCTTCGTCGAGACAGTATCGAAACATGAAACCGACAATGCAACTCGACGTGCTCGATACTGGGTACTGCAGCGCGCGGTCGTCGCTCATCGCGACCGGCACTGGCTGGGACGAAGTCCGATGTCACGCGCCTGCCTTCCTGCTTCGGCATCCACAGCGCGGCGCCATCCTCTTCGACACCGGGTACGCCCCGCGACTGCTCGACGCCTTTGCGCAGTGGCCGGAGCGACTCTACAAGTACGCCACCCCAACCATCGTCGGCATCCCGGTGGCCGAGGGTGTCCAGCAGCTTGGTGTTCAGCCCGAGGCCGTGGGCACGATCATCGTGTCGCACCTGCATGCCGACCATGTCGCCGGGCTTCGCGACTTCGCATCGGCCCGCTTCGTCGTCACCCGCGAGGCACTCGCGCTGCAACGAGTGTCGCGGGGCGTCGACGCCGTCCGGCGGGGAATCGTGCAACAACTCTTTCCGGATGACTTCGGCGAACGCGCCGAGGTGATCACTGGCTTCGACGCCGCATCACTGCCCCATCTCGGCGCCACGCACGATCTGCTGGGCGACGGCAGCATCCGGCTCGTACCGCTCCCCGGTCACGCCCGCGGTCAGATCGGTGCCCTGGTGCGGACCGCCTCGGGTGACGTGCTGCTCTGCGCCGATGGCGCCTGGACCTCGCAGGCGTTCCGCGAATTCCGTCCGCCGCACTGGATCACCGCCCTGATGCAGGACGATGTGCCGGCGCTGCGCACGACGTTGCGCGGGTTGCGCGACTTCGCGCGCGCTCGGCCCGACGTCACGATCCTGCCGACGCACTGTCCGGAGACGCTGGCATGGGCGGAGCATGTTCAAGGTGTCTGACCCCTTGATCGGGCGATGCGTTTTCAAGGGCTCTGACCCCTTGATCGGCACCATGGTGTCTGACCCCTTGATCACCCGCTTGATCGGGATGCAAGAATGACGCGCCTCGACATCGCCGCGCACTACATCGCGGCGCGATGGCGTGCCGTCACGCTGCATGGAACCCGGCTGGCTGAATGGCACGAACGGCGTGCGGCGGAGCTGGTGCGCGACGTGCGCGCCACGAGCCCCTTCCACCGCGACCATTGGGCCGGTCGCGCCACCGCCGACTGGCGCAACTTCCCGACGCTGGACAAGGCGCTGATGATGCGGCACTTCGACCGTTTCAACACACGGGGCATTCTGCGTGAGCGTGCCATGGAAGTCGCACTCCGGGCAGAGCAGGACCGCGACTTTTCCGCCGACATCGATGGCTGCACCGTCGGGCTTTCCAGCGGCACGTCGGGACACCGCGGACTCTTCCTCGTCAGCCCCGAGGAGCAGACGCGCTGGGCCGGCACCATCCTCGCCCGCGCCATTCCCGACCTTCGCCCCGGTCACCGCGTCGCCTTCTTCCTGCGTGCCAACAGCCGACTGTACGAGCGCACGTCGTCCGTGGTGCAGTTCCGGTTCTTCGACCTCATGCAGCCCCTCGCCCAGGTGATCGCGACGCTCAACACCTTCCGCCCCAGGCTGATCGTCGGACCGCCGTCGCTGCTGGCTCTCCTGGCCGATGCCCGGGAGAATGGCACGCTGCACGTGCACCCCACGCGCCTCGTTTCGGTGGCCGAGGTGATCGAACCCCATGACCGCGCCCGACTCGAACAGGTGTTCCAGGTGCCCGTCGGTGAGGTCTATCAGTGCACGGAGGGCCTCGTTGCGGTGACCTGCCGCCGCGGATCACTCCATGTGCAGGAGGATGTGATGGTGATGCAACGTGAAACGGTGTCCGCCGCCGACCCCTCGCGTGTGACCCCGATCCTCACCGATCTCTGGCGTCGCACGCAGCCGATCATCCGGTACCGCCTTGGCGACATCCTCCAGCTCGACATGGCACCGTGCCCCTGCGGCTCCTCCTGGCAGCGCATCGCCGCAATCGAGGGGCGTCAGGATGATCTCTGCTGGTTTCCGCAGTCGGACGACTCGCTGCGGGCGGTGTTCCCCGATGCGATCCGACGCATGGTGCTGCTGGCCGATACGCAGATCGCGGAGTATCGCGCCGAGCAGTCGGTACCGGGCGCGCTGTCCTTGCAGGTGGTCGTGCGATCGGGGGCGTCGTTCCGCGACGTCGCAGCCCGGCTCGAGCAGAGCGTGCGCTCGTCGCTCGCGGAGTACGGCTGCCATGCGACCGCGGTGATGGTGAGCGACGGCATCGCACCGTTGCCTGCTGGCATGAAGCGGCGCCGGGTGGTCTGCAGCTGGAAGCGCGATGCCGCCCGCGAGCTGCAGGCGTCATGACCATGACTCCTGCCTCACTCCCTGTGCGCATCTCGGGCGCAGGGGCGTATCTGCCGGCACGCATCGTCACGAACGATGAGCTGGAGGCCCAGCTTGGCCTCGCGCCCGGCTGGATCTTCGATCGAACCGGGGTCCGCGAACGGCGTCGTGCCGATGGTGAAAGTTCGTCGGTGATGGCCGCGTCGGCGGCACGGGAGGCCCTGGCGATGGCGGGGCTCACGGCCGGCGACCTGACGGCGATCATCGGTGCCTCGAGCACGCCGCAGCAGGCGATTCCATGCACCGCCGTCTTCGTCCAGCGGGAGCTCGGTGCACCGGAAGGGGTGGCGTCCTGTTTCGACGTCAATGCCACCTGTCTCTCCTTCCTCGCCGCCTTCGACGTGGCCGCGCGGCTCGTCGCCGCAGGCGCGCACCGACACGTGCTCGTGTTCAGCAGCGAGAACGCCGGGCACAGCCTGAACCCTGCCGAGCCCGAAAGTGCGGTGTTGTTCGGCGATGCCGCAGCGGCGGTGATCGTCTCGCATGCCGGCAACACGGAGAGCGCGTTGCACTGCACACGGCTGCAGACCTGGCACAGCGGCGCCGAGCTGAGTCAGATCAGCGGTGGCGGAACGCTGCATCATCCCAACGATCCGGCCACCACGCTCGCGCACAACCTCTTCGCCATGCGGGGCCCGCAACTCTTCCGCAAGGCGGCGCCGCTGCTGCTGCCGTTCATGGACGCACTCTGCGCCGACGCGGGCTGGCAGCGTGACGACATCGCGGCGGTGGTGCCGCATCAGGCGAGCCGTCACGGCATTGAACTGGGCTGGAAGCTGCTGGGCTTTCGCGAGGAGCAGATCGTTCAGAACCTCGCCACCCGTGGCAACTGCATCGCGGCATCGATGCCGCTCGCCCTGGCCGAATCGATTGCGTCGGGACGCGTGCGCCGCGGCGACCGTGTGCTGCTGTTCGGGCTCGCCGCCGGTCTCTCACTCGGCGGTGCGGCGATCACGTACTGAGCACGTTCGCACATGGGATGCCACAACGCCCCTCACACGGAGGCGCGGAGTCACGGAGCAGAACCCTGCGCAGGGACCTCCCGCGCTGCACGTGCGCTCAGAGGAGATGGCATGGAAAAGACCCCGGCGGCGCCGCGAGCAATCCCTCCGTGGCACCGTGCCTCCGTGTGAGAGAAATCGGCGGTGCCCGATCCTCGCTACGGCTCCCGCGGAAGGGTGCCCTGAATGATCGGCATCGCACTCACGTCGCGCCCGCAGGTCACGCAGTAGTGCCACCCCGCCTGCACTTCGCTGCTGCAGGCGGGGCACTGCGCCACGGTGACGTTCATGCCGCAGTGCGGGCAGAACGTCACGGCGCGGCCCTGCGGCAACAGGTGGGTGCAGAAGGGACACGGCCCCCCACGGTCGATGGCAGCGGTGTTGGGCATCGGGGCTAGTCGCGCGCGAGAGTCGGAAGGATGCGGTCGAGCGCCAGCACGTCGATCGAGGCGGGGCGGTTGGGCCAGGTGTCGCGCCAGCAGATGATCAGGTCCACCGTGGCCGGATTGCGGCCGGCATCGCGGAAATGCCGGCTCTCCAGCTCGAAGTCGATGCGCAGGCGCGCCCACTTGCCCGGGGCCAGCTGTCGCTTGGCTTCGCAGCGAGGAAAGCCACTCGACAGCGCCTCGACATGGAAGCCCAACTCGCGCGCGATCATGCCGAACAGGAAGATCACGCCACCGATGTCCACCGGCGCGTGCCGGACACCGCGGAAGTCGATCGGGTCGCCATACACCGACGGCGTGTTGAGGGGGGTGATGCGCGCGAGCGTCGCGGCACTCGCCAGCGTCACGCCCTGCACAGACTGCAGCGGGGTCGTGCCCGGTGGTTCGGCAGGCACCAGTGCCGTCAGATCGGCCACCGACGGCAACGTGCCTGCTGGCGAGGCCACTGGCAGCGGCGGTGCTGGTGTCGTCGCCGCCGGTGTACGCCGCTGATCGACGGATGCCGCACGTGCCAGCTCGGCATCCTCCAGATCCATCGCGGCACCGATCACGGCCGCGTCGGAGAGGATCACGTCTCGCGGCGTGCCCGACTCGCGCACCGGCTCCTCGCGCGGCGCGGTGGCACGCTCGTCGATCAGGATCGGCATTCGGACGGCACCGAGCCGGGCCTCGACCTGCTGCAGGCGGTGCAGCATACCGGTGTCGGGGTCAGGCGACGCGAGTTCCTTGCGAATCGCGGCCACCGTGTCCGGATCCACCACCAGCAATCCGCGCTCGCCGGCCAGCAACTCCAGCACGGCGTGCTCGTAGTCCTGCACCGTGTCCACCCCGAGCTCCGCGCGATACGTGCGATAGGGCACGAGCGCCTGGACGATGTCGGAGACCGTGAACGGGGCCGACAGCTGGTCGGGGCTGCCGACCGACAAGGCCCGCACGAGTCGGTTGAAGATGCGATCGAGAACGGTCGGGTCAGCAGTCATCGCTGCAGAATATGGAGAGGTCACGCAGCGGGAAGGGCCTTCGCGGCCCTGAAGGAGGATGCGTCCGGAAATGGTGACGGCGGACCGCTCTTTCGCACCGCGAGTGGACGCGACTCCACCCAGGACAGATACCCTGATTCGATCAGCCCGCCCGACTGCGTCTGGTTTGCCGCCGCCCGCGTCGCCAGTTCATTCGCCCATTCGTTCTGCACATGGCCGGCGTGGCCCTTCACCCAGCGCCACTCCACCTCATGCCGTCCCGCCGACACGGCCTGCAGCGCCTGCTGCCAGAGCGCCACGTTCTCCACCGGCTTGCCGTCGGCCTTCCGCCATTGCTTGCGCACCCAGCCGTGCACCCATGACGACATGCCGTCCACGAGGTATCGCGAATCGGTGGTGAAGACCACGCTCAGCGGCTCGCCCTTGGCCGACAGGTGCGTGAACGCCTGAATGACGCTCTGCAATGCCATGCGGTTGTTGGTGGTGTCGGGCTCGCTGATCCAGAAGTCGCGGAACACGATGTCACCGCTGCGCATCTGGTACTCGACGAGCCCCCCGGCACCTCCGGGAGTCTGGCCCTTCTTTCCATTGCCCAGACAGCTCTCGTCGGCGTACACCGCCACCAGCGGGAACCGAGCGCTCACCGCACCACCTCGACCCGCTCGATGTCGTCGATCTTCAGATGCAGCGGCAGCCCGCTGGACGGATTCTGGGTCACCAGCAGCTCCCGGCCATCCTTCATCAGGATTTGCTCCGGAATCACGACCATCTCGGCCCCGTTGATCCGAATCGCCACGCGGGAGCGATCCACGATCGCGCGCTCGAGGGCGTCGTATTGTGCTGCAGTCACCGGCAGGTCCGTGGCATCAGGGTCAGGCGCACCAGTCGAGCGCGAAGGCCGTCAGGACGGCCGTCGCCGCATCGATCTCGGCCAGCGGTACGTACTCGGTGGCCGCATGCGCGAGGGCAGTATCACCCGGCCCGAAGCAGACGGCAGGGATGCCGGCGTCGTTCAGCAGCGCCGCATCGGTCCAGGCGCTCAATCCCTCGATCGGCGGCATGGCCCCGCGCACCGATTCGTGCGCTGCCGACAGCCGCTGGACGAGCGGTGCATCGACCGACACATCACTCGGCCCCTGCGCCGTGTCGATGCGCACCGTCACCGCGAGCTGTGGCTCGACCACCCTGAGTTCGGCGAGAATGCCCTCCACCTCACGCAGGACCGATGCGGTCGTCTCGCCGGGCACGGTGCGTCGCTCCACACGCAGGGTGCACCCCTCGGGGTAGGTACTCCAGCCCACACCACCGGCGATGGTCGATGCGTGCAGGGAGGCACGACCAAGCAGGGGATGCGTCCGCCCCGGCAGTACGGTCTGCTGAAACCGATCGAGCGCCGTCAGCACCAGGGCGGCATGCTGAATGGCGTCGATGCCGAGGTCGTATCGACTGCCATGTGCCGCACGCCCCGTGAAGGTGAACTCGATCCAGACGAATCCGCGATGCGCCGGACAGATGGCGAGTCGGGTGGGCTCGGTGACGACGGCGACATCGGCACGGACGCCACGCTCCAGCATGGCGCG
Organism: Gemmatimonadaceae bacterium; assembly: GCA_031411975.1. Lineage (GTDB taxonomy): Bacteria > Gemmatimonadota > Gemmatimonadetes > Gemmatimonadales > Gemmatimonadaceae > JACMLX01. The sequence goes on along the minus strand of JANOCB010000096.1, from coordinate 78,884 downwards.
GGTGCCCAGCGACTCGAACTCCTCGTCGATCACCGCTGCCACGATGATCTCGCCGCGGATGCCCTGCTGCGCCGCCTGCCACGCGGCCACCGACATGGCTGCGACGCCCGCCTTCATGTCGCAGCTGCCCCGCCCGTACATGCGACCGTCCCGGACTTCCGGCACGAAAGGCGGGTGGTCCATGCCATCGGTGCCCACCACATCGAGGTGCCCGTTGAACATCAGCACGGGTGCCCCGGGCTCCGGCGTGCCGATGCGCGCCAGCAGGTTCGCCCTCCCGTCGCGCACATCCTGCCACTCGAGCCGGAAGCCCCACCCGCCGAGCACCTCGGCGAGGACATGAGCGACGCCAGTTTCACCCGGGGCTCCGGGGACGAGGGTCGGATTCCGCGAATCGACGCGGACGAGCGTCTCGGTCAGGCTGCGGGCATCGCCCGGTCGGATCGGCATCAGTCTGGGGCGCCGGTGTCGAGGATCTGGACTCCGCTCCGCGCGACGCGGAACGGCAGGAGAGTGGCATGACGGGCGACCGCCGCGCGAACGGCTTGTTCTTTCCCTTCGGCAGCCAGCACGAAGACACAGCCGCCGCCCGATGCGCCGAGCGCCTTGGTGCCCAGCGCGCCAGCCTCGGCCGCCTCGGCCACGATCGCATCGATCGCAGGGGTGGTGATGCTGGCGTGCAGCGATCGCTGGGCGGTCCATTGCTTCGTCAGCAGTCTGCCGATCCGATCGAGGTCACCGTCTGCGAGTGCGTCAGCCACCTGCGGTGCGAGCTCGGCCATCGTGCGGAGTGCTCCGCAGGTCACTGCATCATTATCGCGATACAAGCGCATTACTGCCGTGATGGTGTTGGCTGACATTCTGGATTCGCCGGTGTAGGCGATGACTCCGCGGCTGTGCAGTGCCTCGATGGTCGCGTCGCGGAGCGTGATGGGGGAGGCGCGGGTTTCCGCCTCGCATTCGAGCAGCAGTGCACCGCCATAGGCGGCCGCGAAGTGATCCTGGCAGCCGCCAGCGAGCCCCAGCGTCTCGGTTTCGGTACTCCGGCTCAGCTCGGCCAGTTCATGTGGAGAGTAGTCGCGACCGCTCCATCTGCCGAGCGCGGCCGCGAGTGCGACCCCCGCCGCCGACGAGCCACCCAGTCCGGACCCGATGGGAATGTCGGAGGAGAGGGTGACCGTCACATCGGGCCCGCCGGCCCGCAGCCATGCCGCTCGGATCAGGGCATTGGCGGGGGCTTCGGCCCGAGTGGCCGCGCTGACCGTCGCGACGGCGAACAGCTCGATTGCCACGTTACAGACGGCCCCGCCGACCTCCGTGGTATACGGCGGCACGTCGGTCCATCCCCCAGCGAGATCGATGCGGGCGGGGGCCGTGGCGGTGACGGTTCGTGTCATCGGCAGTGACGGGCGCGCTGGCGGGACATGGCGGGCGAAGCTACCACGAGCGGCTTCGGCGTGCACGACGCGGGTGGGGTGACAACGAATCGCCCGCTGCACCGGAGGCGCAGCGGGCGATGGGTCGAGCGCGGCGCCGAAGCGCCGACCTTCACTTCTTCTTGGCTGCGGTCTTGGCTGGTGTCTTGGCCGCAGTCTTGGTGGCTGGGGCCTTTGCTGCCGGGGCCTTGGCGGCGGTCTTGGCGGCAGGGGCAGCCGCCGCCTTCGCCGGCGCTGCGGCCTTTGCTGCGGGCGGGGCAGCCTTTTCGACCTTGGCTGCCGGCTTGGCCTCGACCTTCGGGGCGGCCTTGGCCACGGACGTCTTCGCGAGCGGAATCACTGCCGGCTCCGGGATCGGCGATGGCGGCGCCACCTTGACCGGAGCAGGTGCCGGAGAGGAAATGGTCGGCGGTCCGGCAGTCGGCCGACCAACATTCCCTTCCGGCGCCGCAGGCAGCGACAGTCGCTCGGCCAGACTGGCCAGCGGCGTCACCTTGGCGGCATTCGGCTTTCCGGGCGGCGTCTTGCCGGCCGGCGGTTCGACCGGCTTGCGCTTCGACGCATACTCCGCGACCTCATCCAGCAGTCCCTGCGCGTCCTCGGTGGACATCAGGGCGCGACGACGGAAGTAATCGACGACGTCCCGGGTGCTCTCCAGGCTCAGCTCGGTGTCGGCGATGGCAGCACGCACGATGTTCCGGAGCGCATTCGCCATCTTGCTGCCAGCTTCGAACTGGATTTCGTTCGCGCGGGCGGTCATTTCAGCGACGGTGTCGCGAATGTCGGTGCCGCGATGACCTGGGCTGCGCTTCACGGGCGCCGCCGGAACGGCAACGACCTCCGTGGCAGCAACGGGCACGTCGGGAGTCATGGGATCCATACAGATGAATGGGCGCCATCGCGTCGGGCAAAAGACCCGGATCGGCGCGTCAGATACAACGAAGCGCCACGTCCCTGCCCATCGGGCGCGACGCGGCTGCGTGACAACAAGATCAAAGTAAGGTCACATGACGAAAAAGCAAGGGAGTGCCATGCCGGGGTCCGCTGGTGTCGCCGTTTCTTCGAGAAGTCAAAATGAACACATCATCAAGCCATCACGATGACAGCATTGCCGCTTTCAGGGGTCCGTGTGCTGGATCTGAGCCGAGTGCTTGCTGGTCCGTTGTGTACGATGATGCTGGGGGATCTCGGTGCCGACGTGATCAAGGTGGAGCGACCCGGCGGCGGTGACGAGACGCGGGGGTGGGGGCCGCCGTTCGACGATCGGGGAGAATCGGCATACTTCCTGAGCTGCAACCGGAACAAGCGGTCGCTGGTCGCCGACCTCGACAGTGAGGTCGATCAGGCGCTCATCCGACACCTCGCCCGCGATGCCGACGTCGTCGTCGAAAATTTTCTTCCCGGTGCACTGCCGCGAAAAAGAATCGATGATGTCGAGTTACTGATGGATAATGAACGGCTCGTTTGGTGTTCGATAGGAGGATACGCCGAGCAACCGTCGCGCCCGGGATACGACTTCGCCGTTCAGGCCGAGTCGGGGTGGATGAGTGTCACGGGGGATCCGAAGGGGCAGCCGGTGCGTACCGCCGTCGCGCTGGTTGACGTGCTGACCGGAAAGGATGCGACGATTGCCATCCTCTCGGCGCTCGTTGGCCGGTCACGACTCTCCGCGTCGGAGCGTCGCCTGTCCGTGACACTCGCGGGCAGCGCACGGGCAGCGCTGGTGAACGTGGCGCAGAACGCTCTCGTCTCGGGCCGGGAGGCCACACGCTGGGGAAACGCCCACGCCAATCTCGTTCCGTATCAGCTCTTCGAGACCGCCGACCGGCCGATCGTGATCACGGTGGGCAGCGATGCCCAGTGGCTCGCCCTGACGGGCGTGCTCGGCGATGCCGGGCTCGGGGCCGATCCGCTGCTGCGCACGAATGCCGGACGGGTCACGAACCGCGCGCGCTGCGTCGACGCGGTGCAGGCGACGTTTCGCACCGCTGGCGCGACGGAGTGGAAGGCTCGCTGTGAACGGGCCGGCGTCCCCGTTGGTGAGGTGCGCGGCGTGCTGGAGGCCCTCGCGGACGTCGGTGCGTCGGCATTGACCGGTGTGCCCTCGAGTGTGGGGGGCTCGGTGCGACTGCCGCCTCCGCTGCTTGGCCAGCACTCGGACGAGATTCGCGCCAGTGGATGGCGCTGACGCGCTGGCGACCTGAAGAGTGTGACGCGTGCCGTGAGTTCCGGCGTGCGCCGACCGCGGCCATCTGCGGCAACCCGGTGCTCTGACCTCGCTATGTGACGCGTGCGCGGTTGTGTCGTCTCCCTCGTGCCATGGGAACTCTCGTCATGCCAGATCGGATGTTGTGGGGGAAGACACACAACGGTTATCGTGCCGTCGTGCAAACTCCCTCCCAAACACTCCCGGCCGACATCGCCGAGCAGGCGGATGTCGACGCTCGCTCCATCTCCCGCGTGCTGGCGGGTGATCGTGAAGCGTTCGCCGTCCTCGTGACGAAGTACAGCGATCCGCTGTACCGACATGCACTGAACATGACCGGAAGCCCTGATGTCGCCGAGGACATCATGCAGGCGTCCTTCATCAAGGCGTTTTCGCACCTGGGTGAAGTGCGCGGTCGGTTCGATGCGTGGATCTTCCGTATCGTAGCGAACGGCTGCAAGGATTGGCTCAAGAACATCCGACGCACGCACGTGAGTTACGAAGAGGATGATCAGCCGTCTCACCTGACGACGCCGGACGAGGAGCTGAATCGCAGTGAGCTCCGAGTCGACCTCGATTGGGCCCTTGGCCAGCTGTCACCGTCGTTGCGGGAGGCCTTCATCATGAAGCACGTGGAAGGCCGGTCGTACGAGGAGATGGCCGATATGCTCGACTCTACCGTCGGCGCGCTGAAAATGCGTGTGCATCGTGCACGCGAAGCGCTGCAGGCTCTTCTCGAGGAGAAGTACGCATGAACATGGACATGACACCGAATCCGGAAGGCACGCGTGGTGACCGTGAGGTCAACCAGCCCTCGGCCAAGCCGATGGGTGAGCGTCCCGTTGCTGATCGTGAAGTACCGCTGCGCGCCGATGGCGCGATGGCCGCGTTGAATGCCTGGCTGGATGGCGAGGCTCCGGCCCCGCGTCTGGCCAACAACCAGCTGACCCCCGAAGCGCAGCTCTGGTCGAAGATCAGCCGCGAGGCCTCGGCCCGGAAGGACGTCCGGACTCCGTCGCACGTGGCGGCGCAGATCATGAACGCCCTGCCGCCGACGACGGCGACCCGCCTCGTCGCGGCGCCGGCGGTGCACGCGGAGCAGTCGGTCGTGGCGCGTGCCATGCCGGCGGCCTCGGCCGACAAGGGCATCACGTTGCAGCCCGCCGTGCTGGCGTTGCTGGCAGCGGTATTTCTTGCGCTTGGTGCCGTGATCGCGAAGATGCTCTGATGCAGTCGTCGCCTCGGCGACGACTGGTCGGGTGACGAGAGCGGGGCGACGATCTTCGGATCGCCGCCCCGCGCTCGTTTGGTACGCATCGGCCAACGGACTCGGAGTCAATCTGACCACCGGACTCCGAGTCAATCCGGGGGAGCGAACGACGGGTCAGCGGCCCTGATCGACGTCGTGCCCCTCGTGCGCATCCAGCAACCCCACGATCTCCCACTGGCCCCCATGCTCGGCCCAGCCCCGGGGCGTGCCGTCCCACAGCGTATCGTGGATGTCGAGACGGGCGCCACGTGAGAGCAGCAGTGCGGCGAGGCGCACGTAGCCGCTGCCACAGGCGCCGTGCAGCGGGGTGGCGTGGGCGTGCATGCCCGCGGGATTGAAGGCGTTGGGGTCCGCCCCGGCGTCCAGCAGCAGGGCGCAGACGTCCACGCGATCGTTGTGCGCCGCGAGGGCCAGCGCGGTCTGCAGCTCGGCCGTGCCGGCACGCGACAGGAGTGCCCGCACCGCCGGGACGTTGCCCAGCCCGGCGGCAATCTCCAGCGTGTCGGCCCGTGCACCGCGCGACACGACCGCCGCCGCCGCCTCGACGAAACCGAAGAGCAGCGCTGTGCGAACGGGGGAGTGCCAGTCGGACTCCCCCACGCCGTCGAGCGATGCACCGCGATCGAGCAGCAGGTGCACCAGTGGGACCTGCACCCCGGTCTCGTACGGCGGTGTGCTGGAGATCAGCATCGGCAGCGGTGCGCAGTTGCCGCCGTACATCCGGGCGAGGGCATTCACATCGGCACCGGCATCCAGCAGCATCGTCGCCACGTCGATGGCGTTGCCCGGGGAGCGCTGGCGATACCCCTCCACTCCGTTGGCGGCGACGTAGTGCAGGAGCGTGGCGCCGTGCACCGGCGGATCCTGGTTGGTGACACGCGTGGAGCGCGCGTGCACGAGCAGCGGATCCTCGGCGAGCAGTCGGCGCAGCGTGGTCAGGTCACCGTCGATCACCGACTCGGCCGCGAGTTCGAAGCGGTGCACCGCCGACGTGGTGTCGGCGACCGCGTGCACCAGCGAGACCAGTGCGGTCCAGTCCTGGAAGCTGTACCGACGCGCCACGGCGAGGCGGGCATCCTCAGCGGTGAGCGCTGCGGCGAGGATCTCCTCGTTCGAGGCGAACAGTGGCTTCCACGTGACCACGGGATCGAGGAAGCGTGGGTGCAGATTGCCGAAGCACTGCAGCGCCTGCGGATTGCCGACGCGATATGCGGCACACAGGGCCTCCGCCTGCGCTTCGTACGCGGCGAGTGTGGCGGTGACCGGGAGGGCGTGGGCGAGCATCATGTGCGGCAACGGAGGAAGTGGTGAACGCGACACGGCGCCGGAGATGATGTTCCCCGGCGCCGCGCGTGGTGCTGACCGACCCGCTGCGCTGTCCGTCGTGCGACGAACACCGCAGGCTCAGATGTGAATCGCCCGCCCCAGCGCGGCCAGCGCGGCTTCCTTCACCGTCTCGCCCAGCGTCGGATGCGCATGCGTCGTGATGGCAATGTCCTCGCTCGAGCCCCGGTACTCCACCGCCAGCACGATCTCCTGAATCAGGTCGCCGGCGTTTGCGCCGAGGATGTGACAGCCGAGGAGCTCATCGGTTGCCGCGTCCGCGATGATCTTCACGAAGCCATTGGTCTCGCCCAGGCATCGCGCACGACCGTTGGCCGAGAACGGGAACTTGCCGACCTTGTAGGCACGCCCCGAGGCCTTCACTTCGCCTTCGGTCTGACCCACCGACGCAATCTCGGGCCAGGTGTAGACCACGCCGGGAATCGCCGCGTAGTGCATGTGCACCTTCTTGCCGGCAATGACTTCCGCTGCGATCACGCCTTCGTCTTCGGCCTTGTGCGCGAGCAGCTTGCCGCCCGCCACGTCGCCGATGGCGTACACACCGGGCAGGTTCGTGCGCAGCTGGTCGTCCACCTGGATCGCGCCGTTCTTCTGCAGCGCGAGGCCGAGTGCCGCGGCGTCGATGCCGTGCAGCAGCGGGCGACGGCCCACGCTCACCAGCACCACGTCGGCATCGAGCACCTCGCTGGCGCCGTCCTTTTCGACCGTGAGCCTGATGCTCTTCTTCGACGACAGGTCGGCGGCGGTCACCTTGGTGCCTGTGCGGATCACCAGTCCCTGCTTGGTGAACACGCGCGTCGCATCCTTGATGATGTCGTCGTCGTTGCCGGGGAGAATCGTCGGCATGAACTCCACGACCGTGACGTCGGCACCGAGGCGACGCCACACCGAGCCGAGTTCGAGGCCGATCACGCCACCACCGACGACGATCAGCTTCTTCGGCACTGTCTCCAGCGTCAGCGCGCCGATGTTCGACACCACGCGCTTCTCGTCGAACTTCAGGAACGGCAGCTCGACCGATGACGATCCCGTGGCGATGATGACGTTCTTCGCCTGATAGCTGGTGACGGTGCCATCGGCGGCGGTCACGTCCACCACGTTGCCGGCCTTCAGCGTGCCGGCGCCGCGGGCCCAGGTGACCTTGTTCTTCTTGAACAGGAACTCGACGCCCTTCGTGTTCGCACCGACGACGTCGTTCTTGCGCTTCATCATCTGCGCGAGATCGATCGAGACCTTCGGAATCACCACGCCATGTTCGGCGGCGGCATGTTTCGCGAACTCGAAATGTTCGCTGCTGGTGAGCAGCGCCTTCGACGGAATGCAGCCGACGTTCACGCAGGTGCCGCCCAGCGTCTTGTCCATCTCGACGCAGACGGTGGTGAGGCCGAGCTGTGCGGCGCGAATCGAGGCAACGTAGCCCCCGGGGCCGCCGCCGATGACGACGACATCGGCGGGAATCATGTCAGCGGGCACGCGTCAGTCCACCAGCATGGCGGCCGGATCTTCCATCAACTCCTTGATCCGGACGAGGAAGAGCACGGCCTGCTGCCCGTCGATGACGCGATGGTCGTAGCTGAGGGCCACGTACATCATCGGGCGGATCTCGACCTTGCCGTCGATGGCGACCGGGCGGTCCTGCGTCTTGTGCAGGCCGAGGATGGCCACCTGCGGGAAGTTGATGATCGGCGTCGAGATGAGCGAGCCGAAGACACCGCCATTGGTGATGGTGAAGGTGCCGCCGGTGAGGTCGTCCATCGCCAGCTTGCCGCTGCGCGCCTTGCTGGCCAGGTTCGCGATGTCACGGCTGATGGCGAGCATCCCCTTCTGGTCGGCGTCCTTCACGTTCGGCACCACCAGGCCCGCGTCGCTGGCGACGGCGATGCCCATGTTGACGTAGTGCTTGTAGACGATCGTGTCGCCGTCGATCTGCGAGTTCACCAGCGGGTAGGCTTTCAGTGCCATGCTGGCAGCCTTCACGAAGAAGGGCATGAAGCTGAGCTTCACGCCATGCTCCTTCTCGACCTTGTCCTTGAGTCGGGCACGCAGCGCCGTGGTGGCGCTCATGTCGATCTCGTTGAAGGTGGTCAGGTGTGCGGTGCTGTGCTGCGCCAGCAGGAGATTCTCGGCGATGCGCTTGCGGCGCGTCGTCATCTTCTCGCGCGTCTCGCGTTCACCCGTGCGTGCGGGTGCGGGTGCGGCCGCCGGCGCCGCCGACGCAGCGGGAGCCGGCTTGGCGCCGGCGGCCACGGCGTTGATCACATCGGTCTTGCTCACGACACCACCGCGACCGGTGCCTGCAACCGTCGCGATGTCCACGCCCGCTTCGTCGGCCGTGCGCCGCGCTGCTGGCGCCGATCGCATCAGGATCGGCACGGGCGCAGGGCCGTCGGAGGGGTCATGCGGCACCGGCGGCGGCGGATCGCCGGCGGCCGACAGCAGGATCGGCACCGGGGCCGGACCATCGGACGGGTCGTGAGGCACCGGCGGCGGATCGGCGGGGGACGTCGCCATCGCGGCACCACCGGCGACACCGGATTCGTCGAGCTGACCAAGCACGTCGTCGACGGCAACCACGTCACCCTCGGCCTTCGAGCGTGCGGCGAGGACGCCAGACTTCAGGGCCGGCACCTCGACCGTGATCTTGTCGGTTTCGAGTTCGACGAGGGTGTCGCCTGCTGCAACGGCTTCGCCCTCCTGCTTGAGCCAGCGTGACACGGTCGCCTCGACGATCGACTCGCCGAGCGGTGGCACCTTGATCGCTATCATTCGCCAGGATCCTGTTCCGATGGAGACGCGGGTGACCGCGCTGGACAATCCGCGCGGCGCTATGGGCTGCGCGCGCGAGAATCATAACTCAGACCACAGGTTACATCGCGATGCGCGGACTGGTGCTGGCAGGCCATGGTGAGCTGGAACAAGTGACGGTCCGTGACGACCTCATCGAGCCGGCGCTGGACGGGCCGCATGGGGTCAGGATCCGGGTCGAGGCGGTGGCGCTCAACCGGCTCGACCTCTTCGTGCTGCAGGGCTGGCCTGGGTTGGTGCTGACGCCGGACTGGGTCCCGGTGGCCGACGCGACCGGTGTGGTGGAGGCGGTCGGGGCGGCTGTCACCCGGGTGCGGGTCGGCGACACGGTGGTGCTGAATCCCGGGTCGAGTTGCCGGCAGTGCGCCTTCTGCCTGCGTGGCGAGCATCCGTTGTGCCTGCAGTACGGCATCCTCGGTGAGGGCCGGCCGGGCACGGCGGCGGAGTACTGCGTGGTGCCGGAATGGGGACTGACGCCGGTGCCGCCTGAGATTCCGGTGGCCGCGCGGGCGGGTTTCGGGCTGGCGACACTGACGGCCTATCGGATGCTGGTCGGCAAGGCGCGGGTGCAGTCAGGCGAGCAGGTGTTGATCTGGGGGATCGGTGGCGGGGTGGCGCTGGCCGCGCTTCAGATCGCAACTGCCCGTGGCGCAACGACATGGGTGACGTCGTCCGATCCGGAGAAGCTCGCCCGGGCCCGGACGCTCGGCGCCACGCACACGCTGAATCACGCCACCGACGACGTCCCGGCGCTGCTTCGAGCCGCGACCGGCAAACGAGGCATGGACGTCGTCATCGACAGCGTCGGGACGGCGACATGGAAGCGCTCGCTGGCGTCGCTGGGCCGCGGCGGTCGGCTGGTGACTTGCGGCGGCACCAGTGGCCCGATGGTCGAAACCGACGTGCGGCGCCTGTTCATGAACCAGTGGACGATTTCCGGCTCGACGATGGGCAACGAAGCGGAGTGGGCGGCGGTGTCGGCGGAGTTTGTGGCAGGCGGGCTCGTGCCGCCGATCGACTCGGTGTTCCCGCTGTCCGAGGCCCGGGCGGCATATGCGCGGCTGCAGAGCGGGGCACAATTCGGGAAGGTGGTGATTCAGGTGGCATCGTGAGCGACCACCCGCCGGCCGCTGATGGCCCCGCGCAGTATTCGCTGGCCGAGCAGGCGGAAATCCGGGCGACGGTGCAGGGCGACACGCTGCCGCATTGCCCGCGCTGCGCGGCACACCCTGCCATGACACGGAAGGGGATCGGCGGTGGATCGTTCGGGCTCGGCTATCAGCGGAAACGAGACTGGTTCGTCTGCCCGGCATGCCGGCGGTCGGCGATCTTCGACCTGAAGCGCGGGACGCGGAACTAGGCTTGGTTTCGGCGGCGCAACGGCTGAACGCAGAACTGCACAGCCGCAGAACGACAATGCCGCAGACCTCTCGTGCCATGCGGCGAGAGGGAGATGGCCGCCTGTGGACGCCGGGTGCTAAATTGTCATGGTTGACGGCCCCTCCCATCTGATCGCCCGGACATGGATTTCCTGACCCGACTGCAGGACAGCTTCGCGACGCTCGGCGAGATCGTGCCGGCGCTGCTGGGCGCGATCGTGATCCTCTTTGCCGGCTACCTGCTGGCGAAGCTGATCCAGCGCGGGGTGGAGCGGCTGCTGCGGAAGCTGAGCGTGAACGATCTGCTGCGGCGTGGTGGGGTGACGTCGGCGGTGGAGCATGCCGGCAATCGCGTGAATCCGTCACGGGTGTTCGGAAACATCGTGTTCTGGGCCGTGATGTTCGCGGTGCTGCTGGTGGCGAGTACGGCGGCCGGGCTGCAGTCGCTGAACGATGTCTTTGCCGAGCTCGTCAGCTACATCCCCAGCATCATCGCGGCCATCGTGATCGTGATCGTGGGCATCGTGCTGGGCGGGTTCGTGGAAGGGTTGCTGCTGGCGGCGGCGGGGGCGCTGCATGGCGGTCCGACGCTGGCGCGGGTGGGGCGCGGCGGGATCGTGGTGCTGGCGATCTTCATGGCCCTGCAGGAGCTCGGCGTGGCCACCGACATCGTGACGACGGCGTTTGCGATCCTGTTCGGCGCCGTGGCGCTGGCGCTGGCGCTGGCGTTCGGGCTGGGCAACCGCGAGCTGGCGGGCGAGGTGACGCGGATCTGGTGGGCGCGGTACCAGCGGGAGAAGGCGGCGATCGATGCCGAGGTTGCCGCGGAAGAGGCCGAGATCGATCAGGAGCTGGCAGATGACGAAGAGGAGCGGGCGCCGGTCGGCGCTGCGGCAGGGTCGTCGCGGCTGTCCTGAGACCGTCGGCGGCGGTATCTTTCTGCGCATGAGTGCACGGGCGCGCAGGTGGCGGTCAGTGGGGTCGTTCTCCCTCGCGGGGGCAGCACTCGCGATGGCGACGTTGTCGGCGTGCGGCCGGACCCGCGCGCTGCCCGACGGCGAGCTCCGCCCGCGCATCCTGAGTGGATCGGCCGTGTCGCTGCTGGGCCGCGGGCCGCAGAGTGAACTCGAGGCGGCGGTGGATCTCGCGCACGATTACCGCGAGCAGTTGCTGCGCACGTCGGACTTCACCGACATCGGTCAGGATCGCTGCAACGACGGCTGGCTGCGCGCGTTTCCGCGCGACAGCACCGACGCGAAGCGCGAGGCGACGGCCGATCTCGTGGACAAGTTCGAGAAGCTGATTCAGGCGTATGCCGTGGAGACACCGCTCGACTCGCCGGAAGGGCGCGAGTTGCTGCGCACGGTGCTGAACTGGGAGACCGGTCGCGAGCGGCCGCGGTGGGATGTGTGGAGTGGCAAGGCAGGGCGCGAGGCCATTGCGGCCGGGCTCACCGAACAGTTCACCGATGCGAAGACGGGGCGTTGCCTGGTCAATGCGCGTGGTGACACGGCGAGTTACGTGCTGCCGCTGGTGACCGGGCTGTCGCTGCCGGCGATGCGGGGCATTCGCACCAACCTCGCATTTGGTGACAAGGGCCTGAATGTCCTGCGCTCGCGCTACTGGGCGTCGCGGGCACTGCAGGACACGAGCGCCGTGATGGCGTACACCCGTGTGTCTGCCGCGATGCTGTGGAAGGAGTATGCGGTGGTGACGGTGCACCGTCCGATGGAGCATCGCGACGGCAGCGCGCTGGCAACCAGCAATGGCGGCGGCACCTACATTTTTCACCGCGTGGGGAACTCCTGGCTGCTGCTCGTCATCGCGCGGTCCTGGGGCTGACGGCCACCGGCCGGCCACTGACGGTGGCATGACGTACCGCGCTCCGGCGCGCACCTTTTCGTTCCGTAGTCAGCATTCCCGACGTCGCGTGGCGCACGCGCGACCCGGCGTCGGTCACGTTTACACTCTCTGCGCATGACTGGTCCAGGGCCCCGCGAACGCATCCTGCCTCGCATGATCGACGAGGAAATCAAGGAATCGTTCATCAACTACTCGATGAGCGTGATCGTCTCGCGCGCGCTCCCCGATGTCCGCGACGGCCTGAAGCCGGTGCACCGACGCGTGTTGTACGCGATGAACGAGGCCGGCCTCACGGCGGGCCGGCCGTACCGCAAGTCGGCGACGGTGGTCGGTGACGTGCTGGGTCGCTATCACCCGCACGGCGACAGCAGCGTCTACGACGCGGTCGTGCGCATGGTGCAGGAGTTCTCGCTGCGCTATCCGCTGGTGGATGGCCAGGGCAACTTCGGCTCCATCGACGGCGACAACGCGGCCGCCTATCGCTACACCGAGGTGCGCCTCACGCGCATCGCGATGGAGATGCTGGCCGACATCGACCGTGGCACGGTGGACTTCGGCGCGAACTTCGACGACACGCGCGAAGAACCCAAGGTGCTGCCGTCGCGGCTCCCGAACCTGCTGGTGAACGGCAGCACGGGCATCGCGGTGGGCATGGCCACCAACATCCCGCCGCACAACCTGCGCGAAGTCTCGGCCGCGATCGTGGCCATGGTGGACAATCCGGAGATCACCACCGACGACATCCGGAAGATCATCACCGGTCCCGACTTCCCGACGTCCGGCTTCATCTACGGCCGCGCGGGCATCAAGGACTACATCGAGACGGGTCGCGGCCGCCTGCAGGTGCGCGCCCGCTGCGTGATCGAGGAGAACGAACGCGGCACCAAGAGCCAGATCGTCGTCAACGAGATCCCCTACCAGGTCAACAAGGAACGCCTCAAGGGGCAGATCATCGACCTCGTCCGCGACGGCAAGGTGGCGGGTATCAGCGCCATTCGCGACGAGTCGAACAAGGAAGGCATCCGGATGGTGATGGAGCTGAAGCGCGACGCGATCCCTCGCGTCGTGCTGAACCAGCTCTACAAGCATTCGCAGCTGCAGACGACCTTCGGCGTGATCATGCTGGCGCTCGTACCGGATGCAAAGACCCGGCAGCTGGTGCCGAAGGTCATGCCGGTGCGCGAGGTGCTGCAGCACTACATTGACCATCGCCACGAAGTCATCACCCGTCGCGCGCAGTTCGATCTCGACAAGGCGCTCGAGCGCGAGCACATCCTCGAAGGGCTGAAGATCGCCGTCGACAACATCGACGAAGTGATCCGGATCATCCGCGCCGCGGACGACACGCCGACGGCGAGCCTGAACCTGCAGACCCGGTTCGGGCTCTCGGAGCGGCAGGCCGAGGCGATCCTGAACATGCGCCTCGCCAAGCTCACCGGCCTCGAGATCGACAAGCTGGAAGCGGAGCTGGCCGAGGTGCGCGCACTCATCGCCGACCTGCGTGACATTCTCGGCAGCCGCGAGCGTCGCATGACCATCCTGAAGGCCGAGTTGATGGAAGTGGCCGAGGCCTACGGCGACGTGCGCAAGACAGAGATCGTCAGCGACGAAGGGGAGTTCAGCGTCGAGGACCTGATCGCCGAGGAAGACGTCGTCGTCACGATCTCGCACACGGGCTACGTCAAGCGGACGTCGGTGTCGCTCTACAAGCGGCAGCGCCGCGGCGGGCGTGGCAAGACGGGCACGGGGCTGAAGGACGAGGACTTCGTCAGCCGCCTCTACATCGGCAGTACGCACGACTATCTGCTGATCTTCACCGACGATGGGCGCATGTACTGGCTCAAGGTCTACGAGATCCCGCAGTCGAGCGCGGGGGCGCGCGGCAAGCCGATGGTGAACCTGATCAACGTGTCGCCCGAGACGCGGGTGCGCGCGGTGGTGCCGGTGCGCGACCTCGAGAAGATCACCGCCGAGGACGAACGCTTCCTGTTCTTCAGCACGCGCGCCGGCACGGTCAAGAAGTCGCGCATGTCGGACTACACGAACGTGCGCAGCAATGGCATCAAGGCGATCAAGATCGAGGAAGGGGACGAACTGATCGACGTGCAGGAGACGTCGGGCACGAACGACATCGTGCTGGCGACCCGATTCGGCCTCAGTTGCCGTTTCCACGAAAGTGACGTGCGGGAGATGGGTCGCGACACGACGGGCGTGAAGGGCATCGAACTGCGCGCCGAAGACCTCGTGGTCGGCATGGTCGTGATCAAGCGGGACGCGACCCTGCTGGTCGTGACCGAGAAGGGTCTCGGCAAGGTGAGCGACGTCTCCGAGTACCGCGTGCAGAAGCGCGGCGGCAAGGGCATCCTGACGCTCAAGAACACGGCGCGCACCGGCAACGTGGTCGCGTTGATGGAAGTGTTGCCGGAAGACGAGATGATCCTGATCACGCGACAGGGCATCCTGATCCGCTCGTCGGCCGCCGAAGTCCGCAAGACCGGTCGCAATGCGCAGGGCGTGAAGCTGGTGGCGCTCGACGACAAGGACTCGGTGATCTCGGTGGCGCGTGTGGTGCCCGAGGAGAAGGATGGGGACGACGGCGTGGCCGGCGATGACGCTGGTGATGGGGCCGAGGGCGGGGATGCTGGCGACGGTGGCGCGCCCGACGCCTGAGTGATCGATGGAGGGAGGCGGCCGAACACGCGTGACCAGCGAGGCATGATGGGCGTCTTTCCGGTGGTCTCCTCCCTTCAATCCGTTCCGACCGATGAGCGACGCGCGACGATGACGGCACCGAGAATCATCGTCGCGGACAGTGATCCAGCGGTGCAGCAGACCATCGCCTGGGTGCTGCGCGAGCATGGCTACGACGTGCGCGGAGTGAACTCCTGCGTGGCGGCGGTGGAGACGGCACGCGACTTCGTGCCCGACCTGCTGCTGATGGACTCGGAGCTGCTCGACGACGGCGGCGCCGACACCCTGACGGCCTTCAAGGGTGAGGAGCATTGGCTCGACCTGCCGGTGCTGGTCACGTCGACGAGTGCCCCCGAGGACATCGTCGAGCGTGCGCTGGCCAGCGGCGCGACCGACGTGGTGCGGAAACCACTGCGATCCGGCGAGCTGCTGGCGCGAATCGGCGCCAACCTGCGCACCCGCTCGATGCTCGACATCACGCGACGCCAGCTGGAGACCGCGCAGGAAGCCCTGGCCCAGGCGCGCGAAGAGGCGCAGACCGGTCGCACGCTGATGGCCATCATGCGCGAGGTCAGCGCGGACCTGAGCAGCGAGGAGATTTACCACGTGCTCGTGCGCCGCGTGGCGCGGGCGATCGGGCTGTTCCGCTGTTCAGTGGTGCTGGCGCGGCCCGGTGAGACGACGGCTGTGATCCCGGCGGCGTTCGACGACCCGTCGCTGCGCAACCTGCCGATGGACCTCGACAAGTATCCCGAAGTCCGCGTGGCACTGGAAGCGGGGCGTCCGGTGCTGATCCCCGATGTGTCGGTGCATCCGCTGTTCGCCGAACTGCGGCAGCGCTGGGCGCGTGAAGGCACCATCGTGCCGACCCGCAGCGTGATCGCGCTGCCATTCTTTGTGGATCGCCAGCAGGCGGGGGTGTTCCTGCTGCGTCGTGGCGAGGGCGAGCCACCGCTGGACGACGAGGACGTGGCATTCGCCGACGCGGTGGTGAAGGCCGCGGTGGCCTCGATCCAGCGCGCGCACCTGCTCGAGACGGCGCGTGCCGACAACGTGCGCCTGGCCGCGCTGGCGCAGACCGACCCGCTCACGCAGGTGCTGAATCGTCGCGCGCTCACCGACCGGCTCGTCTCCGAACTCGATCGTGCCCGACGCTACGGGCATTCGGTGGCGGTGCTGATGCTCGACCTCGATCACTTCAAGGCCATCAACGACACTCGCGGCCACCTGATCGGCGACGGGGTCCTGAAGGACACGGCCGAAATTCTCCGCGGCGCGGTGCGCAGCGCCGACTTCGTGGCGCGGTACGGCGGCGAAGAGTTCGTGATCGTCCTGCCGGAGACGTCGATGGAAGGCGCGGTGACGTTCGCCGAGCGTCTGCGCGAGCGGATCACGACGACGCCGTTCAGCGGCGGTCAGGGCGTGACGTTGCCGCTGACCGTGTCGATCGGCGTGTCACTCTTTCCCGGACCGCGGATCACGTCCGTGGACGACCTGCTGTCAGCCGCCGACACCGCCCTCTACCGCGCCAAGAACGACGGGCGGAACTGCGTGCGGTACTAGCGGGCGATCTCGCGAGCGCGGCAACGGCGATGTGCTGTTGTCGTTCCACAGTCCAAGCGCAGGTCAGCGAGAAGGCCGGAGCGTGATGGTCTGCTGGCGGCCATTGCGGAGGATCTCGATGCGCTGGTCGCGGCTGCGGTCGATGGTCACGTCGAGCGAGTTGCCATCGCGCACGGAGCGGCCCTCGATGGTGAGGATCACGTCGCCGGCGCGCAGCGGTTCCCACTCGTCGCGGGCACGCACGACCAGCGCGCCGCGCTCTGCGCCCTTGCCGAACTGCTGGCCGAAGTCCCGGTCGACGGTGGCGAGCGACAACCCGTCGAGCGAGAGTGTCGCGCCGTCGGTGCGGCCGCGCAGCATGCCGCCCGGGCGACGGGCGTCGTCGCGTCGCGTGGAGCGCATGTCGGAGTCGTCCGCATCGTCATCACGGGTGGTTCGCTCGATCTCGATGCGCGCACGTGCAAGTTCGCGCTGGCTCTCGGCCATGTCGCGCTGCGCATCGCGCATCGCCTCCTGACGGGCGCGCATGCCTTCCTCACGTGCGCGCTGCCCCTCACGCACCGCTTCGCTGCGTGCCCGTTCGATCTCGCGTCGATCGTCGTCGCTGAGCCGCATGTTGCGATCGAGGCTGGCACGCATGTCAGAGGCGAGGCCCTGCATCTGGCCTGGTGAGATGCTCCAGCCCCAGCCGGTCTCCTGCTTCGGTATCACCGACAGCGTGCGGCGTCGACCTTCGGAGAGGACTTCGAGGCGTACAGGCTGCGAGTCGCGCGCCGCATCGAGTGCGCGGCGGAGGCGCGAGATGCGCGCCTCGACGCCCTCGGGGCTGCCGGCATCGGCAGCGGGCACGCGCAGGTCGATGCCATCGATGCTCACCACACGATCGCCTTCCAACAGGCCGGCCTTCTCGGCGGCGCCGCCGTCGGTGAGGCTCGTGATCAGCAGGCCGGCGGTGTCGCGAATGCTCCCGCGCTGGGCGAAGCCGACGCCGAGCACACGGCGCGCGGACTGGTTCGCCGCGGCGAAGACGCGCGCGCCGGGCGACTCGGCGAGCGTGACGCGCTTGGACTGGGTGCGGCCGTCCTGGTGGATTTCGAGCGCCACGCTTTCACCGGGTGCCTTGGTGGCGATGGCCCGACGCAGCCGGCTCTCCGGGAGGCGCTCGGCGGCGGAATCGCCGATGTCACGCGGCTCGAGCCGGAGATCGATGCCATCGATCGCTGCGATCCGTGCGCCCTCGGTGATCCCTGCCTTCGCGGCGGGCAGGTCATCCTGCACCGATTCGACGAGGATGCCGAGGGTGTCGGCGGGGCCGGAGGAGGAGCGCAGGGTGATCCCGAGCAGCCCACCGGACGCCATCGTCATGCCGTTGAGGTAGATCTGCGGCCGCGGTGCCGGCGCCGGTCGCGGCGGCGGCGGTGGCGGGGTCCGCTGCGACAGCAGTGGCTGGGCGCCGAAGGGGAGGCAGAAACCGATCAGCAGGGCGGAGCGGGCAAGGGGCAGCGTCGTCATCAGAATCTCCGGCGGTCAGACTCCCGGCGCGGCATGCGTCGGCGAGCGAATCGACCGTCTGACACCGGCTCCGCGTCCGAAGGTTGCCGCGCTGGTCCAGGTTGCCGTTCGCGTTGGTGTGTGCCGCCTCGATGTCAGACGACGATGTTGAGCAGACGCCCCGGAACGTAGATGATCTTCTTCGGCTCGGTGGTCACGAACTTGGCGATGTTCGGGTCCTGCATCGCGGCTGCATACACATCGGATTGCGTGGCGTTCGTGCTGACCTGCACCGTGCCACGTGTCTTGCCGTTGACCTGCACGGCGATCGTGAGGGTGTCGCGCACCAGCATCGACGGATCGAAGGTGGGCCAGCCGGCGTCGAAGATCGAGCCGGTGTGACCGAGCACTTCCCAGCACTGCTCGGCGAGATGTGGCGCGAACGGTGCGACCAGCTGCACCAGCGGCAGCACCTCGTCGCGGTGCACAATGCGCTCGCTGGCGCGCAGCACGTTCACGTACTCCATCATCGCCGCGATGGCGGTGTTGTAGCCGAGGGCGGGAATGTCTTCCGTGACCTTCCTGATGGTCGCGTGCAGCTTGCGCATCACGGTCGCATCGGTGGTGCCCGTGGTGACACTCTCGTGCACCGAACCCCAGATGCGATCGAGGAAACGACGCACGCCGGTGATGCCGCTGTCGCGGTAGTCGCCACCTTCCTCGTAGGGGCCGAGGAACATCAGGTAGGTGCGGAAGCTGTCGGCGCCCCAGCGGTCGATCAGCTCGTCGGGATTCACGACGTTGCCCTTCGACTTCGACATCTTGGCGCCTTCGCGGATGATCATGCCATGCGCGCGGAAGCGGGTGAACGGCTCCTCGAAGTCGATCAGCCCCGCGTCCTTCAGCACCATGGTGATGAAGCGTGAGTAGAGCAGGTGCAGCACGGCGTGTTCGTTGCCACCGATGTAGGTGGTGACGGGCAGCCACTTCTTCGTGAGCGCGGCATCGAACGGCACGTCGGCGCGATCGGCGCTCGGATAGCGCAGGAAGTACCAGGCGCTGTCGAGGAAGGGGTCGCTGACGTCGGTCTCGCGGCGCGACATGATGCCGCACTGCGGGCAGGGCACGCGATACCACTCGTCGTGGCGGGCCAGCGGCGAGATGCCGCTGTCGTCGGGACGGAAATCGTCGATCAGCGGCAGCACGACGGGGAGCTGGTCCTCGGGGACCGGCACCGGGCCGCAGCTGTCGCAGTAGATGATCGGGATCGGCGGGCCCCAGTAGCGCTGCCGCGAGATGCACCAGTCGTTGAGGCGGTAGTTCACCACCGGCGTCGCGCTGCTGCGCTCCTCGAGCCAGGCCACCACGGCCTTCTTCGCCTGCGGCACGGGCATGCCGGAGAAGTGGGCGGAGTTGACGAGGAGGTCGGCGTCGCTCTTCGATGCGTAGGCTTCGGCCAGCGGGGCGCTGGCGTCGTCGTCGGCACCGGCCACCACGCGCACGATCGGCAACGCGAACTTCTGGGCGAACTCGAAGTCGCGTTCGTCGTGGCCCGGCACGCCCATCACCGCGCCGGTGCCGTATTCCATGAGCACGTAATCGGCGATCCAGACCGGGATGGGCTGACCAGTGGCCGGATTGATGGCGACCGCACCGGTGGCGACACCGGTCTTCTCCTTGCTGACCTTCCGCGAGACCACGTCCTGTGTCTTGGTGCGCTCGAGGTACTCGTCCACCGCAGCACGCTGGCCCGGCGTGGTGATCTCGTGGACCAGCGGGTGCTCGGGGGCCAGCACCACCCAGGTGGCACCGAAGATGGTATCGGGGCGGGTGGTGAAGACCGTCACGTCGTGGGCGTTCGCCACGCGGAAGGTGACGTGCGCCCCTTCGCTGCGGCCAATCCAGTTGCGCTGGGCCTGACGGGTGGTCTCGCTCCAGTCGAGCGTGGCGATGTTGTCCAGCAGGCGGGGCGCGTATTGCGACGTGCGGAAGAACCACTGCTCCAGCAGCCGCTGCTCCACCAGGGAGTCGCACCGCTCGCAGTGTCCGTCCTTGACCTGCTCGTTGGCCAGCACCGTCTTGCAGCTGGGGCACCAGTTCACGGCGGCGGCCTTCTTGTACGCCAGCCCCTGCTTGTACAGCTGCAGGAAGAGCCACTGCGTCCACTTGTAATAGCTGGGGTCGCTGGTGACGACTTCCTTCTGCCAGTCCACCATCAGGCCGGCGCGGTGGAGCTGCCGGCGGAAATTCCCGACGTTGCGCGGGGTCAGCTGGGCGGGATGGGCCCCGACCTTGATCGCGAAGTTCTCGGAATGGATCCCGAAGCTGTCGAAACCGATTGGTTCAAAGACCGTTTTGCCCTGCAGGCGCTGGTACCGGCCATGGATGTCCGCGCCAGTGAAGGCGAACAGGTTGCCGATGTGGAGCCCCTCCGCCGACGGGTAGGGGAACATCATCAGCTGGTAGTACGGGTCCGCGCCCTTGCCCAGGTCGGGGGAGTTGGTCCCGCGATCGGCCCAGCGCTGCTGCCAGAAGGCTTCGACGGCCGAGGGATCGTAGGCGGGGGTTTCGGGCTGGACAGGGGTCTCGGACATCGGCAGGGTCTGGATGCCGGGAGGCATCTGTCGGTTCAGTTCGGTTGTTCGCATGTGTGCGCCACTCTCTAACTTACCCGCGTGCCGTCTCCCTCTGAAAGCGCGTCGCGCGCCCTGCCGACCGCCCTGCGATTCGTCGCGCTGGCGCTTGGCGTTGCGGCGTGCGGCGGCGGCGCGACCGACGCACCACCGCTCCCGCTCACCACGCTGACGCGGCTCGACGTGCAGGTTGACGGCGACACGGTGCTCCTTGGCGATACGGTGCAGGCAGTGGCGCGCGGCGTGAACCGTGTCGGGGACGTCCTGGCGCTCGTCGGCACCCGCTGGTCGACGACGGACACGAATGTCATCTCGGTCAGCGACGGCGGTGTGATCCGGGCCCGGAATGTCGGGTCGATTCAACTGGCAGCGGCCTCAGCCGGTGCGCTTGGGACGCGCACCATTCGCGTCGTCAGCCGCGCGGTCCGCGTCACGCTGCAGGCCCCTGACAGCGTCGAACTCGTGGATCAGATCCAGCTCGTGTCACGGGTGGAGACGACGGCGGGGCAGCCGCTGGCAGAGGTGGCACCGCGCTTTGGGTCGACCGACACGAGCGTTGCTCGCGTGCAGCCGGTCGGGGTCGGTACGGCCACGGTCGAGGCAGTGCGCCCAGGGTCGACGACACTGCTGGCGATCATCGGTCGTGACACGACACGGCGCCGGCTGGTGGTGCGCGTCACCCCGTTGCGGGAGCTGAGCGTGACCATCGCCCCCCGTGTCGTGGCAGTTGGCGACAGCGTCCCCTTCACGATCACGGCCCGCGATTCACTCGGACGTGGGATGCCGACCCGTGTGGTGCTGATCGGCATCGAGCCTGCGGGGGCCATGCGGGTGGGCAGTGGCCACCTGACGGCGCTGACATTCGGCCGGGTGGTGGTGAGCGTCACGAACGGGACCCTCATCTCCCGCGACACACTCACCGCGCAGGGACCGTCGGAGTTCCCCCTGGACATCGTCGATGGCGATGCGCAGAACCCGTTGCCGCTGCGGGTGCGGCTGAGCATGGAGCGGGTGGCGGCCAGGTGGCGGAGTGTGATTCGCAGTGCGCCCGGCGGGGAGTTCGTCCGATTGACCGCCGGCGAGTGTCGCAATGCCGTGGGAGTGGCCCAGTTCATCACGGGAATCCGCGTGCTGGTCAAGCTGGACACGCTGCCGCCGCGCATTGCCGGTCAGGGCGGGCCCTGCGTGATCCGCTCCACCGGGTTGCCGTTGCTCGGCACCGTCTCGCTCAACATCCTCAGTTACGGCACGCTCAGTGATCGCAAGCTCGACGACCTGCTGCAGCACGAGGTCGGCCATGTGCTCGGACTTGGGACGATCTGGGGTCGCGGGGCCTTCGCTCCGCTGATCGACGGCGACAGTCTCGCGCCGGATCCGATCTTCGTCGGACCGAATGCGCTGGCGGCGTTTTCGAGACTGGGGCAGAGCAGTCGGTTCACGCGGCGCACGGTGCCGATCCAGCCGAATGTGCGGGGGCACTGGCGCGCCGATGCCTTTCTCGGTGAGCTGATGGCACCGTCACTGATCAGTGCGGCGCAGCCCACCTCCGCCGTGACCGTCGCAGCGCTGCGCGATCTTGGCTGGAACGTGGAACCGGAAGCGTACGACGATTTCACGCTGCCGGCGGCAGTCCTGGCGCCGGAGGTGACGGCGCGAGTGGAGGGTGCGACGCGCCCCTCCGGTGCAGTGCACTCACTCGAGAGCGACATCCTGCTTCCCGAGCTGATGCTGATTGCCGGTCGCTACGTTCGACTGGATCCCGCCACCGGACGGCCTCGCCTCAAGTGACGCCTTCCGGACGCGTGGCACGACGCCACGTGCTCCGGTCGCCACGTGGTGGTACGCGGCAGTGATAAGTACCGTTATGATTCCCTCGCACGAAACCGTTGGCCCCACGGACCGGATGGTCGTTGCGGACGACGGGATCGCACACGCGTCCTCGAGTGCCCGGCGCGCCCCGGCCGTCAGGACCTGACGTCACCTCTCCCAGCACAACCATGCCGTTTCCCCTGTATGTCGCCGCTGCGGTCTTCGGCCTGCTGTTCGTGGGCTGGGGAGCGATCGCCGGCGGCGAGGGTGAGCATCACGGCGGTGTCGAACACGATGCCGGCGTGTGGGCGCTCTTCTCGCTCCGCAGTCTGGCGTTCGGCGCGCTCACGTTCGGCGCGGTGGGTGCGCTGGGCAGCCTTGGCGGCTGGTCGCCGGTGCTCACCGCATCGCTGGCAGGTGTGCTGGGCGCCGGCGTTTGGGTTGGCGTCGGCATGCTGTTCCGTTATCTGCGCCGAAGTGAGTCGGGGACGATGCTCGCCGATGCCTCGTGGATCGGCTCCGAAGCCGAGCTGGTGGTGCCGTTCGATGCGTCGGGCGTGGGGCGCATCGCGCTGCTGATCGGCGGGCAGCTGACTGAAATCGCCGCGCGTCGGGCACCGGCATTCGCCACCGTGCCCTCCCAGGCGTTCCGCCGTTGTCAGGTGGAGCAGCTCGAGGGTGACGTAGCCCTCGTGATGCCGCTCGCCCGACAGCTCGTTTCCTGAATCACGCCTTCACTTCCGAACCTGCCTGCCATGGACAACCTGTCGTCGCTGCTCCCGTTCATCGGGATTCCGCTGGTGCTCTTCGGCCTCGTGGTGGCCCTCGTGGCGATCATCAAGTCGTGCCTGATCATCGTGCCGCCGAACATGGTGGCGATCATCACAGGCCCGAACCGCACCACCGACAGTGGGGCGAAAATCGGCTATCGCGTGGTGCGCGGTGGGCGCGCGTTCCGCATTCCGCTGCTCGAGACGGTGGCGTACATGGACCTGCGGACCTTCTCGATTCCCGTCAACGTGCAGAACACCTTTGCGCGCGGCGGCATTCCGATCAACGTGCAGGCGCAGGCCAACGTGAAGATCGCGTCGATGCCCGAGGGCGTCTTCGGGAATGCGGTGGAGCGCTTCCTGGGGGTGCACCCCAACGAGATCGCGAAGCAGGCGCAGGAGACGCTGACGGGTAACCTGCGTGGTGTGCTCGCCTCGCTGTCGCCCGAAGAAGCGAACGAGGACCGCACGAAGTTCGAGCAGTCGCTGGCGGAGGAAGCGACCCGCGACCTGAACAAGCTGGGGTTGCAGCTCGATACGCTGAAGATCCAGCAGATCGCCGACGAGGCGGGCTATCTGGCGGCGTTCGGTCGCATGCGGACGGCCGAGGTGCTGCGCAACGCCGAGATCGCCGAAGCGAACGCCCGTGCCGAGACGAAGCTGGTGCAGGCCGAAGCCGAGAAGCGGGCCAAGGTGGCCGAATCGCAGAACAGCACGCAGGTCGCCGAGGCGGAGAATCTGCTCCGCGTGCGCCGTGCCGAACTCGAACAGCAGTCACAGATCGCCGAGCGCACCGCCAGCGCGAAGGCCGAGGAGGCGCAGGCGGCGGCGATGCGTCAGGTGGAGCTGCAGCGCATCGAGCTGACGAAGCTTGAGCTGCAGGTGCGCGAGGTGGAGCCGGCGCGTGCACGGCTGCAGGCGGCGCAGCTGGCGGCCGAGGCTGCGGCGGCGCCGATCCGCGAGGATGGCAAGGCGAAGGCCGAGGCGGCGGCGGTGATCCTGGAGAACATCCGCAACAGCGGCGAGGCTGGCATGCAGCTGCTGGTTCTGCAGATGTATCCCGAGCTGTTCCGGACGGCGGCCGATGCGGTGGGCGCCATCACGGTGGACCGTATGGTGGTGATGGACGGCGGCACCGGCAGCGGTGGTCTCTCGCAGGCAGCGGGGCAGCGCCTGCAGGCCATCCAGACGATGCTCGAGGGTGTCGGTGGGGCCAACGGGTTCGATCCGTCGGCGGTGTTGCAGGGGCTGCTGGCGAAGGTCAGCGCGAATGGCAGCGAGGTGCCGGTGCGCCACAACGACGATGCGCAGACGAAGCGCTGATCACCGCGTCCGCAGGGCGACGTCGACCATCATCGGCCGGTGGTCGGAGCCGTAGTCGGGCAGGAGACGTGCCGCCTGCACCACCCAGGCGTCGTCGGCGAGCACATGGTCGATGCGCAGCTGAATCCAGCCGGCGCGCCGCGAGTACCCGAAGCCGAAGCCGGCCTGTGAGAAGCCGTTGGTCATCGAGCTCCAATGGCGTCGGTAAATGGCGCTTTCGGTCGGCATGTTGAAGTCGCCGGCCACGAGTCGGGGGCCGGGACCGAGGTCGGCCCATCGGCGCGCCAGGCGCGACTCGAGGTCGCGGATCTCCGTCTTGTCGGCGATGGTGGTGGTGGCGTCGTCTCGACCATCCATCATCGCCTCGAACCCCTTGCGTGGGGTGTCGAGGTGCAGGTTCGTGAAATCGAAGTCGCCATCGGGACCCTTGAGTCGATAGCGCTTCACCCACGCAGCACCCTGAGCATTCCGGAAGGCTTCACGGCGCAGCGAGTCGATGCGGATGATCGGATACTTCGTGAACAGGCAGGTGACGCCGATGTCATGGTAGTAGTTCGACATGCCGCGCAGCTGCTCGATGGACGTCTCCCCGCACTCCTGCACCGCAAGAATGTCAGGCTGCCACTCGGCCATCATCGCCACGAGACTCATCGGTGCGACCACCGTGCCACCGATGTTGAACGAGATCACGCGTACCTGTCCGGCGGCATCGGCGGTTGCGGCGAATCGTCCGACGCCCGGCGATACCTTCAGTACTCCGAAGAGACCGACGATGCCGGCGGCCAGCGTCGTCACGATGGCGCGTCGATGGGCGAGGCCGAGTGCCAGCGCCAGGATCGGAGTGCCGGGGAGCAGCCAGGGCCACCGTCCGAGAAAGAGCAGCGCGGTGGCTGGCCACCAGAGATCGGCAACGGTGTGCAGGACCAGCGTGACGAGGAGCATCAGCGCCAGGAAGAGCAGCGCGAAGCCTTCGACCGGCACGATGCGGAGGCGGTCGCCGACGCGCACGGCCGATCGGGGGGCATTGCCGAGCAGCCACTGGCGCGCACGCCGGAGACGGTGCCGGTCCATCCGTGCGCGGCACGACGGACACTTGGCGGGACGCCAGTATCGCTCGGGTTCGAGGGCGACCCGGTGCATTCCGGAGTCGCAGCGGACCTGAAAGCGATGGGATGATTCGGCGGGCACGCTGCGAATCTAAGGCGGTTGGTGGCCGGTCGTTGCAGAGAGGGTGCGGTGGTGCGACGTGGGTGCGATTCGCCTGCCGTCAGCAGCCAGCCACCGGTCCCCGTAGATTGCGCGGCCACCGTCACGGAACGCATCACCCTCACTCCGCCACTCATGTCCGACGTGCGTCACCTCACCTGGGACACCGTTCCCGTCGAGGAACTGACCCCGCTGATCAGCCGTCAGCTGATCACCTCAGAGAAGATGATGCTGGCGCATGTGCACCTGAAGCAGGGGGCGATCGTTCCGGCGCACGACCACATCAACGAACAGTTCACCTACATCCTCTCCGGCGCGCTGCGCTTCTGGATCGGTGCACATGCCGACAACCCCGGCGACACCTACATCGACGTGCGGCCCGGCGACGTCCTGGTGATCCCGAGCATGGTGCGGCATCGCGCGGAAGCACTGGAGGACACGCTGGACATGGATGTGTTCAATCCGCCGCGGCAGGACTGGCTCGACGGCACCGACGCCTACATCCGCAGCGGGTCGAAGTAGTCATGGATTTCGGCATCCGCGGCAGGGTCGCGCTGGTGTGTGGCGCGAGCAAGGGGATTGCGTTCGCCGCAGCGGAAGCGCTGGCGCGCGAGGGGTGTTCGCTGGCGATCTGTTCGCGTGACGAGGCGTCGATCACCGCGGCCGCGACGCGGCTCGAGGCACTGGGCGTGCCGGTGCTGACGATCGTGGCCGATCTGTCGACGGCCGACGGCATCGAGGCCGTGGTGCGGGAAACCCATTCACGCTACGGGCATGTGGACATCCTGATCGCGAACACCGGTGGCCCCCCCACGGCGCCGGCGATGGAACACGACTGGGCGGCGTGGACGAAGGCGAGTGAGCTGCTGTTGCGCAGTGTGGTGGAGCTCACGCGCGCATTCGTGCCGGGGATGCGCGAGCGACAGTGGGGCCGCGTGCTCAGCATCACGTCCAAGGCGGTGAAGGAGCCGGTGCCGTCGCTGGTGCTGAGCAACAGTCTGCGCGCAGCCGTGACGGGATACCTGCGCACGCTCGCGAACGAAGTGGCGAAGGACGGCGTCACCGTCAATACGGTGCTGCCCGGTTTCACGGCGACGGAGCGGCTCGATGCCCTCGCGGCCGCCAACTCGCAGCGCACAGGCGTGAGTACCGACCAGGTCTTCGCTGGCTGGGTCGCGCAGACGCCGGCGGGACGGCTGGGCAAGCCCGAAGAGTGCGGCGCGACGATCGCCTTCCTGGCGTCGGAGCCTGCGGCATTCATCACCGGGCAGGCCATTCTCGTGGACGGCGGCGCCGTCAATTCCCTGCTCTAACGACCATCTCATTTCACCAGACAGACGACATCATGAGTCAGATTGCGGCCACCGAGTGGATCTGGCGCGACGGGGCATTCATCCCCTGGAACGACGCGCAGGTGCACGTGCTCGCCCACTCGATGCAGTTCGGCTCCTCGGCGTTCGAAGGAATCCGCTGCTATCACACGCCGAACGGTCCGGCGATTTTTCGCCTGCGTGAGCATCTGCAGCGACTGTTCAACTCCGTGAAGATCTACCGCATGGAGCTGCCGTACTCGCTGGATGAACTCAGTGCGGCGTGCTGCGCGCTGGTAGTGAAGAACGAGCTCGACTCGTGCTACCTGCGCCCGATGGTGGTGCGTGGCTACGGCGCGGCAGGCATGGTGCCGTTCGCCAGCCCGATCGAGGTGTACCTGCCCTGCTGGCCGTGGGGTGCCTACCTCGGCGACGAGGCGCTGGAGCAGGGCGTTGATGTGTGCGTGTCGACCTGGCACCGCTTCGCACCGAACACGATCCCGTCGCTGGCCAAGGTGGCGGGCAACTACCTCGGTGGACAGCTGATCAAGATGGAAGCGCTGTCCAACGGGTTCGCGGAAGGGATCGCACTCAACACGAATGGCACCGTGAGTGAGGGATCGGGCCAGAACGTGTTCCTGGTGTCGGAGGGCGCGCTGATCACGACGCCACTGGATGGGTCGCTGCTGGGTGGCATCACGCGTGCGAGCATCATCGCCATCGCACAGCGCGAGGGGATACCGGTGCGCGAGCAGACGATTCCGCGGGAGATGCTGTACATGGCCGACGAGGTGTTCTTCACCGGCACCGCGGCGGAACTGACGCCGGTCCGCAGCGTGGACCGCATCAAAGTGGGCGCGGGCAAGGTGGGGCCGGTGACGAAGCATGTGCAGACGGCCTTTCTCGACATCGCGAACGGTCGTGCGGACGACACCTTTGGCTGGTTGACGCCGGTGCTCGCGCAGGGGTGATCTGATGTCGGGTGCGTGAAAATGGTGACGCATCTTGCGCGACAGGGTGGCATCGTGTGGCGGGTTCACACGGTGCCACTTTCAGCTTCGGAGCATTCCATGCCTCCAGTGCCTTTGCTCACTGCAGACGAGTTTTTTGAATGGCAGCCGCCGGACAAGGACACCGAGCTGGTGCGGGGGCGGATGATCGTGCGAGAGCCTCCGAGGCTGTGGCATGGGCTCTATGCCGCGAATCTGTGTTTGTTCGTCGCGAACTACGCCCGCGCGAAGCGTCTGGGCTTCGTGTTTGGGCAGGATACGGGATTCCCCATCGCCCGTGACCCGGACACGGTGCTCGCGCCTGATCTCGCCTTCATCCGCGCCGATCGTCTCCCGAGCCGTGATGAGGATCGCTACCCGGCCATCGTGCCTGATCTGGTGGCGGAGATCATGTCCCCCAGCGATCGCCGGAAGGCCGTCGTCGCCAAGATGCACGACTGGATTGAGGCGGGAGTTCGAGTGGCGTGGTTCATCGAACCGAAGCAGCGGCGAGCGACGATCTTCTTCGCAGACGGCAGCGAACTCGCGGTGGCGGACGACGGTGTGCTGACGGCGGGGGACGTGCTCCCCGGGTTCGCCTGTGCACTGCGCGCGGTGTTCGAGTGAGCGCCCGTCACTGTCGGCATGGACACCCCCGATGCTGCCCCAGGACCAGTTCGCTCGGTGCCACTCGTGGTACGGTTCTCGCAAACATGCTTCGCACAACTGTGCCATCATCACACGTATCGGCGTGATGACGCGCGGCGCATGTGATGTGCTCCGCTGTCGTCCGTCTGGAGCTCACATGCGCAACACACATCTGGTCGGCGCGAGTGCCATTGCACTCCTCGCTGCCTGCAGTACCGCCGGACCCAACTCCACTCAGTCGCCTGCTCCCGGCGACTCGACCTTCGCGTCACGCACCGACTCGATCAGGCGCGACTCGCTGGGCGGTCGTAACTCGACCGACTCTGCCACCGCAGCCATTCGGCGCACGCGTGACTCGATCCTCGACGCCACGCGACGCACGGCAGATACCGTTACCAGCTCGGCTCGCTCAGCGGCAGACTCCACCGTCGCTGCAACGCGTACCACGATGGACTCGATCGGCGGCAACATGCGCACGACGGTCGCCATGAAGTCGTCGAGCGGTCGCGATCTGGGCTCGCTGAACATCACCGAAGCCGCACAGGTGTTGTCGATCTCGGGTACGCTGCGCGGCCTCGCGCCCGGCTCACACGGGATTCACCTGCACATGGTGGGTCGGTGCGATGCGCCGACGTTCGACACAGCCGGCGAGCACTGGAATCCGACCAGCAAGCAGCACGGCACCGACAATAAGCAGGGCCCACATCTCGGTGACCTGAACAACATCACCGTCGGTGCGGACAGCTCGGCAAGCATCCTCGTCGTGACGCGCGGCGGCTCTCTGCGCGGCACGAACATGGTGATCGACAGCGATGGCGCAACACTGGTGATTCATACGGCAGCCGACGACCAGCGCACCGATCCGTCAGGTAACAGCGGCGCACGCATCGCATGCGGCGTCGTCGGCGGTTCGCGCTGAGCTTGCGAACGCGGCGTCGTCCTCGCCTGCGGCTGGCGAGGTGAGGCACCGGACCTCCCGTCTCACGGTCTTCGCGCGGGAGGGAGTACGGATGTGAGTTGTCGGGAAGGCCCTCCTACGTCACGTGCCACCCCCCACTACGTCATCTGACGGATGGGGCGTCTCTGGTCGGTGCGCGACTGTGATGGTGCGCGGACTCACCGCGCACCATCCATCGCAAGGAGGAAGAGATGTCATCCGTCACACGCATCCTGACGCTGTCCACCCTCGTCGTCGGCCTCGCCGCCTGCGACGACGCCACCAGCCCGTCACTGGCGACCGGCCCGGCACTGAGCGCCAGTGCCGACGTCGACGAAGAAGGGATGTTCCACCGCTTCGTCTCGATCGGGACCAGTATCAGCATGGGCTGGCAGAGCGACGGTGTCACCGGGACCGCACAGGCGCAGGGCTGGACCAGCCAGCTCGCACGTCTGGCGGGACGCCAGCAGTCGGCACCGCTGATCGCGTCGCCCGGCTGCCGCTCGCCACTCATGGCACCGCTCGGCAGTGGAGTCCGTCTCTCCGGCGAAGGGGCCGGGGCGAATCCATTGACGCTCTCGTGCGCCCTGAACGAAGATGGAATCACCCTGCCCGCGCAGAATGTCTCCATCGTCGCCGCGCGTACGTCCGACGTCGTGAACGCGACACCGGAGTCGAAGGCAGGAACGGAGTACGGGCCGATGTACACCCGCGTGCTCCAGCCGGGAACGACCCAGCTGCAAGCGGCACTCGCCCAGAAGCCGAAGTTCATCTCGGTCGAGCTTGGCGGAAACGAAGTGCTCGGTGCACGCAGTGGCCTTGCCGTGCCCGGCCTGACCATGGTGCCAGTCGCTGCGTGGAGGCCTGTGTTCACGCAGATCGCCGACGCGGTCGCAGGCGAGGTGAAGCGCGGCATCCTCGTCGGCCTCGTGGACGACGTGGCTGCCTTCCCGAGTTTCCGCCGCGGATCGGAGCTCTGGGCGGATCGTTTCGTTCTGGCCGCCCTCAACGTGGCGGTCAACGCCAACTGTGACGGCGATCAGAACCTGCACTTCGTCGCCGTGCGCATTCCCACGGCGGTCGGGACGGCTGCGGTGTACAGGGCGCGCGGACTGGGCGCGTTCCCGTTCTCCTGCGCCGACATTCCCGGCACGCAGGACTACGTGCTCACCCCGGCGGACGCCAGCCTGATCAACACGCAGCTCGCCGCGATGAACGCACACATCGAGTCCGAGGCGGAGCGGATCGGGTTCGCCTACATGGCGCTGAACGCGCTGTACGGGCGCTCGGACGTGAAGCCGACCTACAGTACGCAGGCATTGCTCGGCTCGCCGCTGCCGTACGGTGTCTACCTGAGCCTCGACGGGATTCACCCGAGTGAGGCAGGGCACGCAGTGCTGGCCAGGGCGGCGGCGCGGGCGATCAATCTCCGCTACCGGACGACGATCCCGGAGATCCAGGGACTGATCGCGCAGCGCTGACGGTCCGGGTATGACGGCCGCGCGGGTCGGCGTTGACGCCGGCTCGCGCGGCCGTCATTGGCGTTCAGCCTTTCAGCTGCTCGTACCCGTCGCGCCAAGTCGCGCCATGGCACCGGCGAGGAACTCGGTGCGCCAGAGTTCGAGTGTCACGGCGCTGACGCCGCTGCTCTCCGCGACCATGGCGAGTGACTCACCCCTGAGCAGGCGCATCACCAGGTTGGCCTTGGCTTCTGCTGTCAGTCGTGGGTCTTCGCCGGGCGGGACCGGCGGCGTGGACGCAGGGGTGGACGCTGCACCAGTCTTCCGGCGCAATTCGATCGCACGTACGACGAGCGAGATGAGGCCATTCACGTGCTCGAGCGCCTCGGCATCCGGCAACGGCTCCCGCACCGCCCGGTCGCCATAGAGGCAGGCGACGATCTGTCCGTCGACGATGATCGGGAAGAGGCCGAATTGCGCGATGCCGAGTTTGCCGGCGAGGCGCTGTTCGAGCACGGTCATCGCGCGGTCACCGGGCACGTAGACCGCTTTACCCTGCAGCAGCGCGGCGGGAATGGCGCCACCCTGTGGTGTCATCGGGAAATCGAACTCCACCAGCAACCGCTCCATGCCGAATCCCAGGCCGGAACGGGCGCGGAGGCGGGTACGATCGGGGCTCAGAACGCAGGCCACCACGCGATCGAACGGTGTACCGCGCAACGCACCTTCGAGCGCGAGCAGCAACAACTGACCGAGATCGACCCCAGCTGCCGGGTCCACCTTGCTTTCGAGATCCTGACGCAACCGCTCGCGCAGCGGCGCGAGTCGTGCGGCGCTGGCGTCATCCTGCGTCTCGTCCCAGACGGCATTGCCCAGTGCGGTCACACCGAGCGCGGTGCAGGCAGCCTCGGAGAGCTGCTTCATGCGCAGTGCGTCGATGTGCACGTTTGCCGTCAGGAAGAGCTCGCGCGTCTCCTCGAGCGCCACCGCCACCACCTCGGCCACCTGTGCACGCGTGAGCCGGATTCGGTTTGCATGCCGCGCGACGACGGCATCGAGATCCTTGCGCGCATCACCTGAATCGACGTCGCGCCGGTACATGATCGACGTGAGGTCGTGCGCGAACGCGGTCACCGCGCTCACCTGCGAACTCGCCTTGCTGACACGACTCTGCATGCTCTCGGCGACGGCTTCCGGCATGCCCCAGTGCCGGCACAGGGCCTGGCCCAGTTCCTCGTAGCGGAATCCCAGCACGGCGAGTGCGGCGCTGGCCTCGTGGTGCTTGCGCTCGCGCACGAGGGTGTGGATGCGGGCGTAGTCCACCGGAAAGTGGCAGGCCACGAGCACCTCGCCGAGGTTACGGCACATGCCGCTGAGATGTGCCTCCTCGGGATCGATGATACCAAGGCGGAGTGCAATCGCGCGGGCGTGGTTCGCCGTGATCAGTGAGAGGAGCATCAGCTCCTTCAGCCCGGCGGAGTGCTTCCGGTAGTTCTCGAACAGCAGCAGGCTGCTTGCCAGCTGCCGGACCGTTCGGGCACCGAGGAGCATCATGGCGCGGGTCACGCTCTGGATCTGCTTGTCGGCGCGCCGGTATTGTGCGCTGTTGGCGGTGCGGACGACGCTCAGCGTGAGGCTGTACTCGCGCAGGACGATGTTCGTCAGCCGCTGCATCGAGCCGGCGTTGTCGTCGAGGGCCGTGATCGTGTCGGCGATCTGCTGCGAGAGTGCGGGGAAATCGCGGCCAGCGAGAATGCGTGCGAGACGAACACGCACGGGCGACTGATCAACCACGCCGTCGGTGGTCGCACGGTCGAACGGATCCGGCGGGAGTGGTGGCGTGCTGGTGGGCACCGGCCTCGCAATCGTCATCGGATGAAGTATCGGCCTCGTGCAGAGGATTCTTTTCCCGGGGCGGATCGATTGGTGGGCACTCATCCCGCTGCTTGCGCTGCCTCTCGGCGGGTAGATTGTCGGGATGACGTCACCCGTGTCGCCCGCATCGATCGAGCCGCTCACGCTGCTCCCGCACCGATTCCCGCTGCTGCTGGTGGATCGCATCACCAGCGTGGAGCCGGGCAAGCGCGCGACCGGTGTGAAGACGGTGACGGGCAACGAATGGAGCAGCATCGGCTCGACCCGTGATGCCGCCGCGCTCGAAATGCCGCATCTGCTGATCGTCGAGGCGCTCGCGCAGCTCTCGGCGGCGGTGCTGGTGACGCTCATCGATGGCAGCGCCGGCGCAGTGGGCTACTTCCTGGGCATCACCAACGTGCGGTTCCGCGGCCGCGCCGCGCCGGGCGACGTGCTCGACCTGACGATCGAGCTGCAGCAGTTCAAGCGCGGCGTCTGCAAGACGCGTGGCATCGCACGCGTGGGCTCGGTGGACGTGGTACGGGCTGACCTGACGACGATCATGCGCGTGGCCGACGCCCGTGAGCGGGCCGCGCTGGGCTGAACGCTTCTCGTGTAGCGCGGCATCAACACCACAGAGAACGGCAACCAGTCTCACACGGAGACACGGAGCCGCAGAGAAACGATGAGAAAGACTGACGGGGAACAACCCTGCGCCGGTCGCGCGCAGTTCCCACAGCAGTGCTCTCGGTCATCGCTGCGGCTCCGTGCCTCCGTGTGAGCCGGCCGTTCAAGTCCTACTGCACAACTCGTGGCGTGTTCGGGGTGATGACGTGCTGTGTGCCCTTGAGCAGGTCGTTGATCTTGCCGACGCGGTCACGGACGATGATATCGAGGCGGCGCTGGGCATCGTCGGTCTCGACCACCAGTTCGCCACTGCGAAGCTGTTCACCGGCGGTGATGGGCCAGATCGGTCGGGCGATCATGCCGCTGATCGTCTGCACTTCCTCGCGCAGGCGGGGATACTGGCGATAGCCGAGGCCGGCCAGCGGTCGTGCGAGGACCGAATCGCGGAAGTGCCGCAGGTCGCGAATGGTCCCGTCGATCTCCGTGGCGGCAGGCGTGAGGGCCTCATTGCGCGCCGAGCGCAGTGTGGTCTGCACACCGGTCAGCTGGCGGAGCAGGTCGTCCACACCGGCCACCACACGCGACACGCGCAGCTGCGTGGCCTCGATGGCCTTGGCGGCGTCGTGCTGCTGCGCCACCTGCGCCGCCGTCATCTCGATACGCGGATCGTTCTGCACGGTGACCGGCTTGGTGTAGCGCTTGCCGTTGACCACCAATGTGACCTGATACGTCCCCGGCAAGACACCGGCCGAGGACGGGCCGAAGAAGTTTTCTTCTTCACCTGCACCGCCGCGCTCCGCTTCCGCGGCACGACGTCGCTCGCGCAGCCCCTTCAGTGAGGTATCCGGGGCCACCGCCGGACCGGCGGCACCACGGTTGCCACGGCCACCGAGTCCACCGCCAGCCGGGGCTTCGTAGCGGAGGTCCCACGTGATGCGATTGACGCCTGCGTCGTCGGGCACACGACGGAACCGGCGCACGACGGCCCCCGACGCGGTGGCGACCTCGATGTTCACTTCACCGGTGGGCTGCGATTTCAGGAAGTACGAGATCATCGCCCCGTTCGGCGGGTTCTCACCGGCGTAGCGACGCTGTCCGAGATTGCCGTCGCGGTTCCAGATGTTCCAGCGGATCGAGGGACGGATATCGAACAGCTCGGCGTCGGCGGTCTGCGCGGCGGTGAGATTCTGCAGCGGTGTCAGGTCGTCGAGGATGTAGAGGCCACGCCCATGCGTGGCGAGGATCAGGTCGTTGTCGCGCGGATGGATCTGCATGTCACGCACCGGCGTGATCGGCAGTGCACCACGGAGCGAGACCCAGTTCACGCCGCGATTCCACGAGGCCCAGACGCCCGCTTCGGTGCCGACGTACAGCAGGTTGCGGTTCTTCGGATCCTCGCGGATCACATGGGTCCACCAGGCACGCTCCGGCAGGTCGCCGCGAATGCTCTTCCACGTGCGACCGTAGTCGGTGGTCATGAACACGTACGGTGCGTAGTCGTCGTCCTGATGGTGATCGGCAGTGACGTAGGCGGTACCTGCATCGTAGCGCGAGGCCTCGATCGTGGCCAGCCAGGCATTCGGCTTGAGGCCCGGCACGTTCTCGAAGCTCTTCGTCCAGGTCGTGCCGCCGTCGCGCGTGACGTGCACGAGGCCGTCGTCGGACGCCGTCCAGATTACGTTCGCGTCGAGCGTGGACGGGGCGATGCTGAGCAGCGACGAGTGGAACTCCGCCGCAGTGTTGTCCACCACGATCTCACCACCCGATGAGACCTGCTTCTTCGGGTCGTTGGTGGTGAGGTCGGGGGAGATCACCTCCCAGCTCAGTCCATAATCCTTCGACTTGAAGACGACGTTGCCGCCGAAGTAGACGATGCCGGGGTTCTGCGGCGACAGCGCGATCGGGGCGTTCCAGTTGAAGCGGTACTTGTGGCCGAGCATCGCGTCGCCGACGGAGCCGACCCGGTTCGGGTAGGGGTAGATCGTCTTCTGCACACCACTGCGCTGGTCGGTGATGTTGAGCATGCCGCCCTGCGAGTTGCTGTACACCAGCCACGGCTTGTCGAGGACCGGCACGGTGAAGAATCCGTCGCCCCCCGAGATGTTGCGCCAGTCGGCCTGCCGGTTGCCCTGACCGCTGAGCGAGTTGCTGGCACCACACCAGTTGCCGTTGTCCTGCAGACCGCCGCACACCTGGTAGGGCACCTGCATGTCGTAGTTGATGTGGTAGAACTGCGTGAACGCGAAGGTGTTGACCACGTCCCAGCTCTTGCCGCCATCGCGGCTCACCTGCCAGCCGCCGTCGCTCCCTTCCAGGATGTAGCGCGGATCGACGGGGTCGATCCACATCGCCTGGTGGTCGCCGTGCACGTCGCGGGCGATGGTGGTGAAGTTGCGGCCACCGTCATCGCTGAAGTAGAGGCCACCCGAGAGCGTGAACACACGATTCGGATTCTTCGGATCGACGCGGATGTCGGCGTAGTAGAACGGGCGGAAGTTGATGTTCGGGTCGCGGTTCACCGTACGCCATGACTTGCCGGCGTCGTCACTGCGCCAGAGTTCCCCTTCATCTTTCGTTTCGCTGATCACGTAGACGATGTCGGGATCACTCGGTGCCACGGCCACGCCGATGCGGTCCATCGCCTTGCGCGGCAGGCCGCGCAGGATGTCGGGGCCGGAGAGGCGTTCCCATGTGGTGCCGCCGTTCACCGACTTCCACACCGACGTCTGGCCGCTGCCCGATTCGAGGTGCCACGCCCACCGGCGATACGTGTACATGCCGGCGTAGATGATGTTGCTGTTGTTCGGATCGGCCGAGATGTCGGAGCAGGCGGTCTGCTCGTCGATGTAGAGCACCTTCTTCCAGGTGGTGCCGCCGTCGGCGGTGCGATACACGCCGCGATCGGGGTTGGCGCCCCACTCACGGCCGAGCACGCAGGCGTAGACGATGTCGGGGTTGCGCGAGTCGATGACGACGCGGGCGATCTTGTCGGACTTCTCGAGGCCGATCTTCGTCCAGTGTGCGCCCGCGTCGATGGACTTGTACATCCCGTCGCCCACCGAGGCGTTGTTGCGCGGATTCCCCTCGCCCGTGCCGACGTAGATGATGTTCGGATCGCTCGGCGCGATGGCGATGGCGCCGATCGAGCCGGAGCTCTGCTCGTCGAAGATCGGCGTGAAGGTGGTGCCGCCATTGGTGGTCTTGATGATTGCGCCGTTGGCACCGGCCACGTAGTACGTGAGCGGGTCGCCCGGCACGCCGACCACCACCGAGATGCGGCCGGCATTGTTGGCTGGTCCGACCGAGCGCCACGAGACACGCTTGAGCAGTTCGGCGGGGCTGGGCGCTGCTGGCGCCGTGGTTGCGCCGCGGGCCGGTTGCTGTGCACCCAGCAGGGTGGCGCCGGCAGCGGCGAGCAGCAGCTGCGGTACCGCGGATCGCGAGGGGAAACGCGTCATGTGCGGGGAGATGTGTGGGGGGCATGCCTCGCGCCAGGCACCGGCGCGGGGACGGCGACAGCAGTCTGACGTGATGCCAGTACGCGGCACCCCGGGTGTCTGCTGCCCGTCGGAGGGTGATCATCGGCCCACGGACGGCGGTGCGGAAGGGGGCCGGGTGTGATGCCATGCTCGCGGACACCTGGCCCGGGCGCTGGGGCAGCCGCGCGCCTGCGTCCGGCATCGATTGCAGCCCAACGGCGATTGGCCGGTTGGTGTATGACCCTGTGCTGGGGCATCATTGTCCCCAGAAGGCGTCGCCGGTGTCCGGCGGGCCGGTCCCTCTTGCCACCTGTCCAGATGCCGCCACGTTGCCGTCAGTGGGTCGTGTCCCTCGGTGCAATCGCCGCCCTCAGCGCCTGTTCGTCGGCCAAGCCGACACCGGCACCTGCACCGGACGGCACCGCGACATCGATCGCGAGTTCGGGCGTGGTGACAGCGACCACCCCCGACTCGGTGGCAGGGGTGCTCCGCGCTGTGGCTCCGGGTTCACCGGCGGCGCGCAGCGACCGCTCGACGATCACCCGGGACGAGATCCGCTCGACACAGTTCAACAACATGTTCGAAGTGGTCCGCGCGCTGCGCGGCAACTGGGTCCGGACGAGGACCGCCGAGAGTTTCGGCAAGTCATCGGTGCTGCAGGTGTATCTCGACATGCAGCGTCTGCCGGGCGGGCTGGACGAGCTGCGACAGCTCAACCCGGTTAACGTCGAACTGGTGCGGTTCCTCGATCCGATGCAGGCGTCGGCGCGGTTTGGTCTGGATCACGGCTCAGGTGCGCTGCTGATCACCACGGCGAAGCGCTGAGCGTGTTGCCCTGAGTGCAGGTGCACGCCGGTGCTTCGTCGCCTGCTCGTAGCCGTAGGCCAGCGTGATCAGCTTCCCCTCGCTCCACGCGCGGCCGAAGAAGGTGATGCCGGCCGGCAGCGTGTTGTTCCGCGTGTACCCCATTGGCACCGTGATCGCCGGAAAGCCGGTGGTCGGTGAAAAGAGCTGACTGTTGTCGCCATGCGGCGTGTTCAGGTCGCCGATCAGCCGCGGCGGGTTGCTCCATGTCGGATACACGAGCGCGTCGAGCTGCAACGAGTCCATCATCCGCGTCACTGCGGCGCGCAATCGCGTGCGCATGGCCTCACGCGCGGCGCAACCGGGGTTGTCCTCGGGGGCGACGACGACCGTGTCGGCGGCCTGCAGACGCAGCTGCGCGGCGGGATGAAAGTTGCCGCTCCGCAGAATCTCGCGGATGGTCTTCACGGGCGCGTTCTGCCCGCGGGCCGCGAAGTATCGCTCGAGGTCGTGCCGGAACGTGGCGCACCCGGGCCCGGCCACACGCAGCACCGCCGCCAGTGAATCGATGCCCGCCGGATCGACGATCGTGGCACCCTGCGCGCGCATCGCGTCGAGTGCCGACGTGAATACCTGCACCACCTCACGGTCGGTGGTCGGGCGCTCGTACGCCTGCCGGAGTACCCCGATGCGAGCGCCCTTCAATCCACCGGGGATCACGAAGCGGGTGTAGTCCACCTCGCGGCGCTGCGCCGCGGGTGCGGTGACGGCGTCGGCGGTGTCGGCGCCCGCCACCACCTGCAACACCGCCACGGCATCGGTGACGGTGCGCGCCATCGGGCCGGCGATGTCGCTGCCATTGGCGAGCGGCACCACGCCAGCGCGCGAGGTGAGCCCCATCGTGGAGCGAATGCCGACCAGCGCCTGATGCGACGACGGGCCACGGATGGAGTTGCCGGTGTCGGTGCCGAGCCCCACGGTGCCTTCACTGGCGGCGATCGCCGCCGCCGTACCACCACTCGAGCCGGCGGTGACGCGATCGAGCGCGTACGGGTTCTTCGTGTATCCCGGCAGCATCGAACTGACGGTTTCGTACGGCGAGAACGCCCATTCGGCGAGGTTGCTCTTGGCCAGCACGATCGCGCCCGCCGTGCGAATGCGCGCGACCATCGTGGCATCGCGCAGCGGAACCCAGCCCTTGAGTGCAAGCGATCCGGCGGTGGTCTGGAGGTCGTGCGTCTCCATGTTGTCCTTCACGATCATCGGAATGCAGTGCAACGGCCCGACGGGTCCGCGAGCCAGGTACAACCGGTCGAGCGAGTCGGCGGTGGCGAGTGCCTTCGTGTTGATCGTGACGAGCGCGTTGATCGCCGGCCCCCGTGTGTCAACCGCCTCGATCCGGTCGAGATACGCCTGCACCAGCGCATGGCAGGTGAGCCGCTTCGCCCGAAAGGCGGCGTGCACGTCGGCAATGGTCGTCTCGTCGAGACGGAACGGCGCCGGGCGCTGTGCGCCGGTGGCAGTCGTGATCGTGAGGGTGCCGATGGCACCGGCGAGGAATGTGTGAATGCGCATCCACAGAGCGTACGCGGCGTGGTGCCGTTCGGCCAGTCACGGCATCAGCGAGCCCGCGCGCGCTGCACCGGAACGGGGCCCGTGGGATACTCCGATTTCCGGAACAGGAACGCCGCCTTCTCCACGCGCGCGCCCTTGTCATCGACCACCGCGAAGGTGCCACCCTCGTACATGCTGGCGCTGCCGTACCGCCCGTCCTTCGCGATCGCGTAGACGTTGATGTCGAAGCGGGGACGTCCCTTGTCGTTGAGCAGCCGCGCCTCGGTCATGCTCACCATCCGCTCCAGCGTCTTCAGGCAGGCCTGTTCGGGCGTCAAACCCTGACGCATGAACTCCACCGTCAGGAATCCGCCGCAGGCCTTGATGTTGGCCTCGCCGCGGCCGGTGGATCCTGCCGCACCGGCGCTCTGGTCGCAGTACTGGCCGGCACCGAGGATCGGACTGTCGCCCACACGGCCCGGCACCTTGTACGCCATGCCGCTCGTCGTGGTCACGCTGCTCATCTCACCCTTCGCATTCACACAATTCATGTTGATCGTGCCATGGGTGTCGCGGATCACCACGTCGTCGTCGAAGTCGAGGCGGAAGTCACCCGGATTGAGCCGCGCGCGCCACCGGAGCCAGTTCTGGCGCGACCGTTCGGTCAGCAGGTTCTGCGGCGTGAAGCCCATCTCGAGGGCGAACTTCTTCGCATCGCTGCCCACCAGCATGATGTGGTCGGTGTAGTCCATGATCGCCTTCGCCACCAGCGATGGCGTGGCGATGTCCTCGATGCATCCCACCGCCCCGGCGCGGCGTGTCGGACCGTGCATGCAGCTCGCGTCCAGCTGTACCACACCATCCTCGTTGGGCAGACCGCCGAGGCCCACCGAATCATCGTCAGGATCGAGCTCCTGGATGTTCACGCCGGCGATGATCGCGTCGAGGGTGTCGTCTCCTCGCTGCAGCATCTCCCACGCCCGCGCCACGCCGCGCAGGCCATTGGTGGAGCTGATCACACGGGGCACCACGGCAGCGTCAGCGACCGGCAGCACCGGCTCGGTGAGGCGCATCGCCTGCAGGCGTTCGGTGAGCGTGAGCGACGCGGCCGTGGCAGCGGTGCGTGCAATGAAGTCGCGACGGGTGAGCGGCATGGCAGTTCCGGCGTGGTGAAGGGATCTCCAACGATACCGCACTCTCACCGCAGGATGCGAGCAGCGGCACCACCGGGTGCCCGCCAGGGGGGCATCGCCATGCGGTCGTTAACGTCGCGCGTCGGCTGGCGTCTGTGTGGGTGAGGCCACCACGGCCACGACAGACATCACACGCGGTAGACGCCGCAGGAGCCTTCCCATGCGTATCCGGACCCTGATGTTCGCTGCAGTTGCCCTCCTCGCCGCCCCGGTCACCATGGAGGCCCAGTCGGGCGCGCGCCGCGAAGTGGCACGTGATACGCGCGAAGTGCGCCGCGACACCCGCGAGATCCGCGGGGATCGCCGTGAGATCCGGGGCGACCGTCGCGAGATCCAGAGTGACCGTCGCGAAATCCGCGGCGACGTGAAGGACGCCCGCGCCGACGGCACCGTGACCGGCGAGGAGCGTCGTGAGATCAACGGCGACCGCCGCGACCTGAAGCGCGACACGCGCGACCTGCGACGCGACAAGCGAGACCTGCGGGCCGACAAGCGTGACCGCCGCCGCGATGTGCGGGACCTGCGCGCCGACTCCGCCCGCAAGCCGTAATCTCCGTCCCGCTGCGCCGCGGTCCTCGGCACGCTGCCGATGACCGCGGCGCGATTCCCCTGATACCTTCGTCATCGACTGCCATGACCCATCGCATCGTTCTCCTCGCCGCCATCGCCCTGCTGACCGTGCCTGCCGTCCAGGCGCAGAGCACCGGCATGGCCAATCCCGCCGCGGCCCGTCGCGAACAGGCCGCCGAGCGCCGTGAGGCTGCCGCCGCCCGTCGCGAAGCGGTCGGGGACCGGCGGATGGCACTGTCTCCCGAGCAGCGGGAGGCCGCCCGCACCCGACGCGTCGAGCGGATGGGCAGCATGCCGGAGGGGCAGGCGCAGTTCCGCACCGACATGCGTGCCTACCAGCGAAGCCTCCGCGAACGGGCTGGAGACCTGCGCGCGCAGGTCAGGGCCGGGACGATCACCGCGGACGACATGGCCACGCAGCTGAGGGCCTACCGTGCGGCGAACCGTCCCACCAACCCGGCGTCCACGAAGCCGTCCCCAAGGTCGCCGTGATCCCTTCGTGGGTACGGAAAGCGCCCGGAGCACCGACGACCAGATGACCCCTGTACTGGGAGTGCCGTACCTCACCGCCAGCCGCGCCGCCCTGGTGCTGCTGGCGGTCGTGCCGTTGCTGGTCAGCACGCCCGCGCTCGCGCAGACACCGCGTCCCCGATCCGACACCCTCAGCACGCGCGTGCGCGACAGCATCATCGCCGAGGTGCTCGCCGATACGCTCGAGCTCCTCGACGAGCCGCTGCCGCTGCTGGATCAACGCCTCAGGCAGGCCTTCATCATCCGGCCGACGTACCGCAGCTATACGGTGGGCGCCATCCGGGCCACGGAACAGGCCTCGTCCCTCAGCTGGACGGGACGTTTTCGTCGCGCCAGCCTGCGTGTGGACCTCACTCCGCTCAGCTACACCGGTGACACCAGTACCACGGCAAGCCGGCCACCGGTGGAGTTCGGCGGCGTCACACCGGTGAGTGTCCGGCTCGACCTTCGCGTGCGCTCCAGCGACACGTTGCGCGTCTTCGCCCAGTCGATGTCATCGCCCGGGGCGCTCACGGCCGCACAGGCGCAGGCGATCGGCGCAGTGGGCACCAGCACCATCGATCTCGACGCGGGCGCACTCGGCATCACGTCGCGTATGGGCCTGCGCTACGCCCTGACGCAGCCCGTGGGCAGCAGCGGCGTGTCGCTCTCGCTGCGCACCGGTGCGGAGTACGACCCGAAACCGGCGGGCACTGATGTGGTCAGCTGGCGCGGCACCACGGTGCGCGGGCTCGTCGGCGTCTCGCACGCGGCGCAAGACATGACCGTCGGTGCAAGCGTGGAGCTGACCCGCAGCTTCACCGACTCACTCGGCGGGCGCAATCTCTTTCCCGGTGGCGGCATGCTCACCGCCGATGCGCGGTTGCTGCGGTATGTGGGCAGTGATGGCGCGGGGTTCGTGGCCGTCAGCGGCTTTTATGCGCGCCCCATCGACATCGAGCGGCCCGA
Source organism: Gemmatimonadaceae bacterium (assembly GCA_031411975.1). Classification (GTDB taxonomy): domain Bacteria; phylum Gemmatimonadota; class Gemmatimonadetes; order Gemmatimonadales; family Gemmatimonadaceae; genus JACMLX01. The sequence continues at coordinate 36,191 of JANOCB010000096.1, read as the reverse complement.
CGTGGCCACCCGCCTGATTCCGATCGGCGACTTCACCGGCGCCACCGCCACGGCCGCCATTCCGGTGGGTGCACTGACCGTGCTGCCGATGGTGAGCGTGCTGCGCGAGTCGAGCAACGCGCGCGCGACACTGAACGGGATTCCCGCCACGCTCGCTGCCAGCGGCACCACGGCCAGTGCGAGCATCGGCGTCGCGGTGCCGCTGGGCCGCTTCATCACGGTGACGCCGGAGGTGGGCGGAGCGGCTGGCAGCGTGGGACAGACGGTGTCGGCGCGGTTTCCGCGACGGACCCGCAGTCAGAGCTTCACCGATCCGATCCGTGGCGGCTGGGTGACACTCGAGGTCTCGATCGCACGCTGACATGGTCGGCCCCGGCTGGCTCTGGCGGGGCAGTGGTCCGGAAACTTCCTTCGTGCGTTCACCCCGGTGCCGTACGGCCCTCCGCCCCGCCCGCCATGATCGCTCGCACGGTCGTCATCACACTGAGTGGCATCGCACTCGTGGCCCATGTCCTGCCTGCGCAGCCCAAACCCGCAGTGCCACGCGTGGCAACCATTGCGGAGGTGATTGCCCGCGGCGACTCGCTGCAGTTGCCCGGTGCGTTTCCACCGGTGCCCGGTGACGCACTGTCGCACTACACCGCCGGGTTTGCGACAACGCTGTGCGGTGCGGTCTTCCTCACCGGGCTCACGCCGGCGGATGCTGCCGCCAACGTCGGCTTCTTCACCGGGCCGCTCGAGTATCGCCGTGAGGTGCGTGACACGGTGGTGGACTACGCCACCCGGACTGTGCGCCTGACGCTGAAGAATGGCGTCACGCGTGTCGCTCGTGTCTACGGCAGTCAGGGATGTGTGCCGCTGCCGGTGGGTGCCGACTCCGTGCGATTCACGCCGAGTGTGGTGACGTCAGCGTTGCCACCGGCAGCCACCACGCCGTGGCCGATGGGCGACGTGCTGCCCGACACACCGCTGCCGGCGACCATCGACCGCATGATGCTGGAACGTGCGCTGGACGAGATGTTCGGGCCAGCCGATGCGATGACGCTGGCCGTGGTCGTCACCCACAAGGGGCGCGTCATCGGCGAGCGCTACGCGCAGGGCATCGGCATCCACACGCCGCTCGAGAGCTGGTCGATGGGCAAGAGTCTCACCGGCACACTCGTCGCACGACTGATCCAGATGGGGACGTTCCGGCTCGATCAGCCGGCGCCGTTTCCCGAGTGGCAGCAGTCGGGTGATCCGCGACGGATGATCCGGATCCGCGACATCATGCGCATGTCGAGCGGCTTGCGCCTGCGCGCGCCACAGGACCCGGGCTACGACCGGAGCCTCGGCTATCCCGAACATCTCTATCTGTATGCTGGCGCGATCAACTCGTACCAGTACGCGGCCACGCGGTCGCAGCAGTGGAAGCCGGGGCAGGTGGGAAGGTATCGCAACGTGGACCCGGTGCTGGCGAGTTACCTCGTGCGGCTCGGCGCCGAGACGCGTGGCGAGAACTACCACGCCTTTCCGACGCGTGCGTTGTTCGACAGGATCGGCATGCGCGACGTGGTGATCTACACCGATCCGTTCGGGAATTTTCTCGGGCAGGGAGCGGAAGTGATCGCCGCCCGTGACTGGGCGCGACTCGGCAACCTCTACCTGCAGGATGGCGTCTGGAACGGCGAGCGCCTGTTGCCGGCCGGCTATGTGAACTACGCAAAGACGATAGCGCCGGGTTGGTTGGCCGATGGGCGCCCGGTGTACGGCGGTGGATTCTTCTGGGTGAACGGCGACGGTGGCGAGCCGATGCCGCGCGATGCCTACGCGATGCTCGGTGCCGGGGGACAAAGCGCGTGGATCGTGCCGTCGCACGAGCTCGTGATCGTGCGCATCGGCAAGTACCGCGGCTCGGACAAGGGTGAAGCCGCGCGGCGGAAGGGCACAGCCACGCTGCTGCAGGCGATCCGGCGGTAAGGCCAACGACGAACGGGCCGGCTGCCTGTGGAGGCGAGCCGACCCGTTCTGCCCTGCAGGAGCGTGTCCGCGCTATCTGCAGATCACCTCATCGAAAGTCGAGCAACTGCGGGCCTGAGTCTCAGGCCTTGTTGCGACGCTTGGCGACGCCGGCCAGCGCCAGCAGGCCGAAGCCCATCAGGCCGATCGTGGCCGGCTCCGGCACCGGCTGCACCGACACCAGGATGTCGTTGTAGTCGCGGTCAGAGATCGGGCCACTGAGGCACTGGTTGCTGGTGAAGCCACGGCCGCAGTTCGCATTGTCTTCCATGCCGACGTAGTACATCCGGCCTTCCACACCCGTCATGATCGCACCGAAGGTGTCACTCGCCAGCGTCGTCATCGCAGCAGTGGACGCCGAGGTGAACATGGCGAACTGCTGGTTGACCGAAGCCGCGCGCGAGCCGATCGCCAGGGCGCCGGTGGACTGCGTCGTGGTGTAGATCGTGCCGGCAACGCTCATCGGCACGGCCTGCGTGATCCAGAGTGCGAAGTTCGAGCGGATGTCGGTGTTGCCGAGCGCCAGCGTGGCGGCGCTGATCACCGTGCCACCGTCGGTGATGACACCCCACGAGGTCGTGGAGACACCTGCAATGCGGCCGATCAACGAGATGTTGTAGATGCCGGCCGAGAAGCGGAATGCGCCGGGGTTTGCGCCGCTGAGGCCGCCGAGGAACACGTCGGTCGTGGCCAGTGGAGCAGAGGCGAGCGGCAGGAACACCGGCGCCTGGTTGGCGCAGGCGGTGGCGGTGGTGCCGCCGACCGGCACGCCGGTCAGGATGGCGCCGACGTTACATGTTGCCGCCGCCACAGCGGCGGTGTTGTTGTCATCCGAGCGGTTGTTCCAGTAGGCGCCGGTGTTGGTGTTGTTCGGCGTACCGATTGCCTGCCAGGTCTGGGCGCTGAGCGGCGCAGCGCTGAGCGCGGCGACGGCGACAGCGGTCACGAGCGAAGTCTTACGCATTCGATTCATCCTTGTGCATCAGTGAGTGAGGTCGGAGCCGACCGCGGACACCGTGAGGAATGGCATGGGGTGTTCCAGTCGGGTCCGTTTCACGTCACGCTGTGGATAAATCGTTGTCCTGAAACGATTTAAGTATTGTAGTGTCCGCTGGCACACTTTGTGTGCGCTCTGATGTTCCAGTCGCGGTCGCTACATTCACCGTGCAGGTGTCGCTCGAATGCTACAGTTCGCTCGATTCGTGGACCAAAGCGGCGCAGGTCAGCCCTGACCTGCCGATCTCTCTCCCGGTCTTCCGGCCAGGCCGTCGGCGTGGGACCACACGGTAGCACGCCCCTGGGCACCTCGCTGCTGCCTCAGCGAACCGACAGCCTCGCATCCTGCCTGAGGATGATCGCCTTGCGGGCTGCTATCAGCGTGAGCGGCCCGCCACTCGAGGCCTGGCGCCGCTGATACGTCCGGTAGCGCTGCCAGTCGGCCAGCGACCGCATGTGATGGATGCGGAGAAAGTCCCATCCGTCGCTCACCAGCATCCGCCCCATCTCCGACCACCGATACAGCCCCGCCGCCTGCTCGGCGCGACGGAACGGGTCGAGCAGGCGCACGAACCGGGGCTGATCAGCGGTGGAGACCCGTAGATACTCGAACACGGTGATGCCCGCGCTGTCGTCGGGTGTGGGGCCGATCGGCGGCAGCATCTCCACGAACTGATCGTGATGCGACTGCGTCATGGCGGAGAGTGTGCCGTAGAGCGCGAACGCTGATCGACCCGAGACGTGCGGCCGGCGCAGCGTCTCGTTGGCCGCGTCCATTCCCGCCATGCCCCGGTAGCTGGTCACCACCACGAGGTCGAGCGGCTCCGGGCTTTCGGCTTCGCGATAGGCCCGGAACCGCATCATCGGCGCCACATCGGCGTAGATCGGCTTCAGCTGCGCTTCGTAGATGGCTGCGGCCTCGGCGGAGCGTCCGGGCTGGAAGAGGAAGGTGACGATCTGCCGAACCTCGGGCACGGGCGCATCGCTTCGCTGGGCGCGAAGCGGTGCGGCGCAGAACGCAGCGGCGGCAACGAGCGATGTGATACGGCGTGGCGTCAGCATGCGGAGCCCAGCGGAGGTGGGACTGTCGTCAGGCAAAGAACCCGATGAACAGCTGACAGAACACCGCGCCCGCCAGCGTCATCGAGAAGCCCCACAACAGCAGATTGCGGAAGAGCTTCTTCGCATCGGCACTTCCTTGCGGCAACGCGGCGATGCAGAGCGCGCCGATGGTCGACAGTGGCGAGACGTCCACCAGCGCCGCACCGACGTTGATGCTCATCGCGACCTGCAACGGGTCGCCGCCGCCGAGCTTCTGCACCAGGCCGGGCACCGCCGGAATGAATGCTGGATAGATCACGCCCGACGTCGAACTGTAGGTGGAGATCAGGCCGGTGATCCCGGCGATGGCGCCGTTGACCGTGTCGGGTGTGGCGATGCGTGCGAGCAGCGTGGTGAAGAGATCCATGCCGCCGGTCTTCTCCAGCACACCGATCAGCACGCTCACACCACACACCATCAGGATCACCGCCCACGGAATCTGCTTCACGCTCTCGGCGTCATCGCCGATGCCGGCGATCAGCAGGACACTCGCAGCGGCAAAGGCGGACAAGCCCGGGTTGAGCTTGAACGCGATCACGGCGATCACCCATGTCGTGATCACGCCAATGGTGATCCAGTGCCGCGACGTCAGCGGCGGGGCCGCGGCGAGGGTCGTGACGGTCCCAGCGCGTCGCAGCGCCGGGCCGCCGAACAACACCCAGGCCGCGATCGAGGCCAGTACATGCGCCGCCAAGTTCGCCGACCACACGCTCCACACATGCCCGTCGAGCCCGATCTTCTCCATCGCGCTGTGCACGATCACCCCGACGGCGCTGATCGGTGACAGGTTGCCGGCGTTGGCGCCGTTGCCGATCATGAGCGCGGTCAGGAACACCGGCATCCTCGCCTGCAGCGCGATGCCCATCGCCAGCGGGGCGAGCAGGGCAGTGGCCGAGATCGCACCGGGGCCGGCGGTGGACAGCGCACACGCCATCACGAAGAAGAGTGGTGGCAACATCGCCGCTTGCCCCCGCAGCAGGCCCACCGCAGACGTCGCGATGGCGTGCATGGTGCCATTGGCCTGTGCCACGCCGAACAGCACGCTGACACCCACCAGCGTGAGGAAGAGCGAGCTGGGGAAGGTCCCCATCACCGCATCGACTTTCCAGCCTGCCGCGAAGATCGCGATCGGCCACGCCAGGGCGACCGCCAGCACGCCGACATTGATGCGCGACGTGAGACTGCCGAGGATGACCAGCAGCAGTGCGCCCAGCGACAGCATCGCCGGCGTCATGGTGCCGCTGGCAGCAGGTGCTTCTGGACCTTGCCCAGCGCGGTGCGCGGGAGCGTGTCGACGCGCACGAAGGCGCGCGGAATCTTGAACGAGGCGAGCTGCGTGCGCAGGCGTGCCTCCAGTGCCGCGGTGTCCACGGTCTCGTCGCAGACGAGATAGGCCACCGGTACCTCACCCCGTGTGGCGTCGGGGCGGCCGACGACGGTGGCCTCGCGCACCCCGGACTGCTCCAGCAGCAGCTCCTCGATCTCACGCGGGTAGATGTTGAAGCCCCCGGAGATGATCAGCTCACTGCGGCGTCCCTCGAGCGTGATGTAGCCGTCAACCGCGCGGACCCCGATGTCGCCGGTGCGGAACCAGCCATCGCGGAAGGCCGTGAGCGTGGCGTCAGGCCGCCGCCAGTATCCCGCACAGACATTCGGACCGCGCACCCAGAGTTCGCCACTCGTGCCATCAGGGACGTCGGTGCCATCGTCGGCCACGATGCGCACGTCAGTCAGGGGCAGTGGCAGGCCCACCGTGCCGGCGCGCCGTTCGCCGAAATAGGGATTGCTGACATTCATCAGCGTTTCGGTCATGCCGTAGCGCTCGAGGATCACGTGCCCATACCGGATCCGGAATTCCTCGAGCACCTGGGGCGGCAGCGGTGCCGAGCCGCACACGAAGAGCCGCGCCTGTTCGCCGATCGACCGGGCGACGTTCGCCTCGATTTCGAGCAGGCGCACGTACATCGTCGGCACACCGAAGAACACGCTGGGGGCGTAGTCGCTGAACAGCGCGGCCGCCTTCTGCACCTCGAAGCGTGACACCAGCTTCAGATGGCAGCCGCTGAGCAGCCAGCAATGCACCGCATTGCCGAGCCCGTGCACGTGAAAGAGCGGCAGGGCGCAGAGCAGCCGATCGGTGTCGCGCATCGCCCAGCTGGCGTTCAGCACCAGCGCGTTGCTGGAGAAATTACCATGCGTGAGCACGGCACCCTTCGACGCACCGGTGGTGCCGGAGGTGTACACCAGCGCCAGCGGCGTGTCGGCGGTGCAGACGGTGGTCTGCACGCAGAGAGGCCGGGCCCGGACCTGCGTGAGCGCCTCACACGCGCGGGTGAGATGCTCGATGTTCCAGACCGTGACGCCGTCGGCGAGATCGGCACTGCGATCCGGGGTGGTGATCACGGCGGTCGGCTCGGCGTCGCTGACGATGTGCGCGATCTCCCGTGACTGGTACAGCACGTTCACCGGCACCACGATCACGCCGAGCTTGAGACAGGCGAGCCAGAGATCGATGATCTCGATGCGGTTGGTCAGCAGAAAGGCGAGCCGGTCGCCGCTGCGCACGCCGCGATCGTTGAGCACCCACGCCAGCCGGTTGCTGCGCACCTCGAGGTCACCGAAGGTGAACGACTCGGTGGTGCCCGCCGGCGTGTCGGCGTCGAGGGCGATCCGTGACGCGGCGCCCAGCAGGGTGTGATCGAGGAGGGCGAGGAGCGACACGAGCGGCAGTCGGGGTGGAAGGTGCCCAGCGGAGCCAGAATGGCGCGGTGCCGTGCGCCGGCGTGTATGGCAAACGGGTGCGCAGCACCGTAGCGTCAGGCGTCACCATCTCCCACTGCCCGCCGACCGATGCGCAAACTCCTCGCCTGCAGCACCGCTGCCAGTCTCGCCGTCCTGCCACTCGTCGCGCAAGAGGCGCCGCGGCAGACGGATGCCGACGCCTACACGCGCTACGAGCTGCTCGCGCCAGGTTCGGGGAAGTTCCGCATCATCTACGAGGTCACCGCCACCACGCCGGGAGCGCGGTACTACTTCAATCCGATCCGCAAAGGGAGCATCGCCACCGACGAAAGTGTGTTCGACCGCGCGTCGGGGAAACCGCTGCCCTTCGAAGAGGTCGGAGCCGCGGCGGCCCGCGCGGGCGGCGTACGCGGCGACAGCCTGCAGACCTACATCCGCGTGTCGTTGGCGCGGCCGGTGCCTGCGGACGGTGGCGAGCAGCGCGTGCTGATCCTCAAGACGTACGAGGATCGCCTCAGCTACTTCACCCGCGGCGACACGCTGGTCTTCACGCGGCCGCTCGGCATCAAGCGCAATGCGGTCGTGCTGCCGGTGGGGTACGAGTTGGTCGCCTCCAGCTTTCCGGCGCAGGTGCTGCAGGAACCCGATGGGCGCGTCGGCATCAGCTTCTGGAACGCCACGCCCAGCGAGGCGGCGGTGACGCTGCGTGCGCTGCCGGCGAAGTCACTGCGTGCGGGGGCATCGAGCGTGGCGGCTCGGCTTGGCGAGCGGGCACACCAGGACCGCGAGATCGTGTACTTCCTGCAGCAGCCGGAAACGCACGCCTTCGACCTGTATCACGACTACACCGAGTCGCGCACCGGCACGTCCACCTACCTCAACATCGTGCGCGCCGGAAGCACCGTGACCAACCCGCGTGCGATGAACCTCGACACCGGCGAGCCGCTGCGCCACGAGGTGCTGAAGGGTGAGGCGATCACGAAGGCGGGGCTCGCCGTGCCGGATGTGACGCCGCAGACCGAGGTGGTGGTGTTCCGGTTCGCACCGGTGATCGCCGGTAGCACCGTGCGCCTTCGCATGTTCGAGACCTACACCGATCCGGCGCGCTACACGGTCGTGAACGACGAACTGGTGTGGGACCGGAGCTTCGGGCGGCCCGCCAACGCGGTGGTGCTGCCAGCGGGATGGCTGCTCACCAACAGCTCCATTCCGGCCACCGTCAGCACCCTGCCCGACGGTCGCGTGCGCCTCGACTTCATCAACCCGCGGCCTGATGACATCGCGGTGCTGATCACCGCGCGGCGCCGCTGACCCGGGCGGCGCCGCGCAGGACTGATCAGCCGTCTCAGTACCGCCAGCTGCGCAGGTCGGCGCCCGCTGGCGCGGTCGTCAGCATCCGCTCCACCGCCCACGGCAGCACCATCTGCGGGTAGCGCAACCGCGAGTACGCATTGCTGCGCGTGTGATCACCGTTCCAGCAGTGTTCATCACGGTCGCCGTAGTCCACCACGGCGTCGGCGGCTGGCGACGCCGTCTTCAGGAACGACTCCACCTCGTAGACGGCGTTGTTGAGGTAGTAGTTATCCATGTCGCCCACGTAGATCCGCAGCTTGCCCTTGAGCTTCGGGCCCAGTGTGGCCCAGTCGCGCTTCAGGATGAACGACAGGTCCCAGTGGTCGCGCCAGTACGTGGCCACCTTGGGATCGATCGTTCCGGTTTCCCGGTCCCAGATGCGCGCCGGATATCCGTCAGGCCCCACTGGCGAGAACGTCGACTCCCACACGTCGAACTGATCACCCGAGCGGCCGCGTGATCCCAGCGCATACTCGAAGTGATTCATGTCCTGCACGGTCGCATCCACGTGGCCGAGAAAGTTGCGATGTGCCGGCCGCGGCGTGCGCTTGAAGCGGCTGGTCATGAAGTACGCGTTCGTGTCGGCGTAGATGTTGACCGTGGTGTAATGACGGAAGTCGATCGGGTCGGGACAGGCCACCCACGCGCCGTTGTACTCCTCGGGGTAGAACATCTGCACCGCCATCGACTCCCAGCCGCCGGTGGAGCCGCCGAACACGAATCGTGCCCAGCCGGCACCGAGTCCGCGATACTTCTTTTCGATCTCGGGGAGCAGTTCGTACTGGATGGCGTCGCCGTATGGCCCGCTGTTCGGCGAGTTCACCGCGTACGAGTCGTCGTAGTACGGTGTGGGGTGCTGAATCTCGATCATCAGCGCCCGCGGGAATCCCTTGCCGGTCCAGTCCTTGTAGAACTCGTAGCCCAGCTCCTGCTGGATGCGATTGTAGCCTGCCAGCTGGAAGCGCGTGCTGAAGTCGGGCTTGAGGTTCGGATCGGGCGGCGTCTCGCGCCACCCGGTGAGTGACATCGGGAAGTGGCCGTGGTTGATCACCAGCGGATAGCGTGACGACGGATGTTCGTCGAAGCCCCATGGCAGCAGCACCCACGCCGCGAGATACATGTCGCGGCCCCAGAACTTCGACAGGCGTTCGCTGCGGATCTTCACGTACTTCACGTACTTCGTTTCGCGCGTGGCCGGATCCGGGAGTGCGGCGATCTCGTTGTCGAGCGACAGCGCGATGCTGGCGGGCCGCTTCGGGTCCCAGGTGATGGTGCGCGGCGTGCTGTACAGGTTGCCCGGCTTGGAGGCCCACTGCTGCCCCTCGCCACGATCCGGCGCGAGCTTGAGGCGGCGGCCGTCACCGAGCGTGAAGGTCTCGTAGCGGTTCAGGAAGGCCTGCACGCGGTATGTGCCGGCTGGCACATCCTTCATGCTCCGGATCGGGAACCCGAACGATTCCCCCGGCACGGTGCGCGCCGATCCCGGGGCCCAGCCGTCCACGTCGCTGCCGAAGACGAGCTGCGTGTTGGCGCCGAACTGGATCTGGAAGCGCGGCTCGGCGGTCGAGTCGGCCGAGAGCAGGAAGAGCAGCCGGCCATCCTGCGGCGCGGTGACACGTGCAGCCGGCAGGGTGACGGTGACGCGTGGCTGCGCGTGCAGCACACCCGGCAGCGCGAGGAGCGCGAGACCGGCGATGGTGGACGCTCTGATTGACGACACGGGCAAACTCCGGGGGTGGGGGCCGGACGACGGGAACAGGTCAAGGCTGCTCTGCGGTCGGCCCGGTGTCAAACACTCCCGTAAACACGTCGGCCGCCGCTCCAGGTGTGGGGAGCGGCGGCCGGTGCGGCGTCAGGTGACGGCGGCGATCAGAACGCGATGCCGATGTTGATTCGCGCGGTGGGCAGGATCGGCACATTCAGCGGATCGGCGTTGGATTCGTCGCCCAGAAACCGCTTCAGACCGAGACCGGTCACGGCGACGAAACGGGACGACGGTCCGATGATCCACTGGTAGCTCAGTTCCGTCCCGATCGTCGGGCGGGTCACACGCCGGCGGGTGGGACCATTCGGCGTACTGTAGTCCAGATCCGAGCCGGTCGCGAAACCGGCGGTACCGGCAACCGAGAAGCCCTGCAGCGCTTTCTCCGCCGGGTAGTACCGCACCTTGGCCTCGAGCGCGCGGTAATTGTTGTAATCGTCGATGCCGACCACACTGAATCCGCCGCCAACCGTCACGGTCGATGCCGCCTTCACCTCCAGATCGCCCGCCACATATTCGGCAAACAGGGCGAAAGGATTGAAGGTGAACACACCCTTGCGAATATCGGGATCCACCCGGACGGGCTTCTGCGCGTGCAGCGAGGTGGCGACCAGCAGGGCCGCGGCAACACAGGTCAGGCGAGACGGCATGAATTCAGAAGTCAGGGTTAGCAGCAAGTCGACACCTTCTCTGCGAACAACATGCATCAGTGCGCCGCACCGCGCGATGCCTTGCGCACGATCCAGTCGGCGGCCACGCCGAGGACCTCGGCCGACGCCAGGTTCGTCGGCAGTGTGGAGTACCCCGCCGGTGCCCCGCCGGGCTGCCGGATGAAGAAGTGATTCAACTCCGGGAATACCTGCATCGTGACGTCACGGTTCCCGCCGGCGCGGAATGCCTTCGCCAGTATGGGCGCTTCGGCCGCGATCACCTGCTGGTCATCGGCGCCCTGCAGAATCAGCACCGGAACCTTCACCTGCTTCGCCGTCGCCAGCGGATCGTGGGCACCGAAGAAGGTCAGCCACGGCGTGGAACTCAACGCGGAATCGAGCATCTTCGGCATCTTCGCGAGCATCTCCGTGCGTTTCGCGGGCGAGAGCGTCGTGTCGTGCTCGATGGCATACCGGTTCTGGAACTGCAGGATCTCGCGGCCGGTGCGTCCGGGTCCGGCCATCAGCACGATGCCTGCCAGTGACGGCTGATCGACTGCCACCATTGGCGCGATCAGGCCCCCTTCGCTGTGACCCACGAGAAAGATTCGGCGCGCATCGACATCGTTCCGCGTCCGCAGGTACGTGATGGCGGCGCGCACGTCGTTGGCGAAGTCGCGGCTCGTCGCCGTGGCGAAGTTGCCGCCTGATTCTCCCACGCCGCGATCGTCCATGCGCAGCATCGCCACCCCGCGCCGGCCAAGGGTGTCGGCCACCTGCCGAAAGAGGCGGTAGCCATTCCGTATGAGGCTGATGTACTCGTCGCGGTCCTGCGGGCCGCTGCCGCTGATGCTGATGACCACAGGCAGCGGCACCGTCACACCGGTCGGCTTCGTGAATGTGCCACCCAGGGTGTGACCGAGTGGTGTCGGGACGGTCACCGCCTCCGCCGTGTACGGTGCACCGGGCGGCGGCGAGTAGTCGGGCTTGGCGAAGGCCAGCTTGGTGACGGCGACGCCCTCCACGCGAGAGAAGACGAGCGCGCCATCGAGACTGCCGCCGCGACGGATCCTGCCGGCACTGTCGGTGATCACGTACACCGACCCGGCACCGGCCGACACCGTCACGGAGTCGCTCAGGGTGTTCGCGAATGTGAGCGCCGCGGTCTGTCCATTCACGATCGAGAAGGTGGTGACGGTTCCCGTGGCCGTCTTCGCACGACGCACCGCCAGCAGCATCGTTTCGATGTAGGACACGAGATTGGCGATGGCGGGTTGTGCCCCGGCCTTCGTCGGAATGCGCTGTGTCTGCGGCGCGCCACCACGCTCGATGACCGCGATCGCCGTATCACCCGCAATCGAGGCCCGTGCCGTGATCATCGGTGCGGCGCCGGCGGCTGCGCCGGGGGCCAGCACGGTCAGCGTGATCGCGCCGAGTGTGCCATCGGGGCCGATCTCGCTTGTCAGGTACTGCAGACCGGCACCCTTCGCGGCCAGCGTGACGTCGAGCCGCGTCGCGGTGCGCGTGAACTTCTCCACGACCACGGTGTCACCGCGGAGCACCTGTACGAATGCGCTCTGTGCGCTGGCAGTCGATGCCGCAAGGCAGAGCAGTAGCGAAATATGACGGATGGGCATGGTGCGATCGCTGAGGGAGTCCGGAAAGGAACGCGGCGCCCTCGCGGGAAGCAATGCTCAGGCGCCGCCGGCGAAGCCCTGTTGCCGCCATGCCTCGTATGCCACGATCGCCACGCAGTTCGACAGGTTGAGACTGCGGCGCGCTGGCTGCATCGGCAGGCGGATGCGGTGTTCGGGCTCGAAGTCCGACAGCATCGCGTCGGAGAAGCCGGTCGACTCGGGGCCGAAGACCAGCACGTCGCCCGGCGCGAACGCCACGTCGGTGTAGCGCATCGTGCCGCGCGCCGAGAAGGCGAACCACCGCGCCGCGTCACCGAGATGTCTCCGGCACGTCGCCCAGTCGGCGTGGATCGACACGTCGGCGAGATCCCGGTAGTCGAGCCCCGCGCGTTCGAGCTGCTTGTCCTCGAAATTGAAGCCGAGCGGCTCCACCAGATGCAGTCGCGCGCCCGTGTTGGCGGCGAGCCGGATCACGTTGCCGGTGTTGGGCGGAATTTCGGGAGTGTAGAGAACGATGTCGAACATGCAGCGGCGGAAGATGTGAGACGGAGCCGTGCAATATGCCGCGCCGGAACGGGGGCCGTCATGTCAGGGGCACGAGCTGCCCGAGGATCGTCGGAAAAAACTCCGTCACCGTCGGATGCACGGGGAGAAAGTCCCGCAGGGCCTCGTACGGAGCGTTGGCCGCCATCATGGCGGCGATCACCTGCACAATCTCGTCGGCGTGTATGCCGAGCATGGTGATCCCGGCAAACCGGCGCGTCTCGGCGTCGATCAGCACGCGAATCACTCCCGTGGTCTCGCCTTCCTCCCTGGCGCGCGAGACGTTCGCCATCTCCTGCGTTCCGATCAGGAATCGCCGGCCGCTGGCCATCGCACGGCGGGCGTCGCTCTCGCTCATGCCGATGCGCCCCAGCGGTGGATCGGTGTACATGGCATACGTCGTGACACGTCCGGCCGCGCTGCGGTGTGTGCCACTCAGATTCGCGAGGACGATCTCGTGGTCCTGATACGACGTATGCGTGAAGGCGCCGCGTCGGTTCACGTCACCCAGCGCCCAGATCCCGGCGGTATTCGTCTGCAGGAAGGCGTCGACCGGGATGTACCCCTGTGCATCGGTCGTCACCCCCACCGTTGCGAGGCCGAGATCGTCGGTGTTCGGCACCCGCCCGGTGGCGACCAGCAGGTGAGTGCCGGTGACGGGGGCGTCGGCGCCGCCCAGGCTGACCATCACCGCGCCCGACGGCGACCGCTCGACGGCTGCAATGTGCGCACCCGTCACCACTGTAACGCCCTCGGCCTCGAGCATCGCCTGCAGGCGCGCGGAGATGTCGGGCTCCTCGCGGCTGGCGATCCGCTCGGAGTGTTCGATCACCGTCACCGCGCTGCCGAGGCGGCGAAAGATCTGCGCGAATTCGAGTCCGATGTAGCTGCCGCCGAGGATCACCAGATGCGGCGGTGCTTCGCGCAGCATCAGGATCGATTCGTTGGTGAGCGGCGCGGCGTCGGCAAGCCCGGGCACCGGCGGCATCGACGGTCGGGTGCCGGTGTTGATGTAAACGGAGCTCGCCGAGAACTGCTGCCCGTGTGCCGTGATCAGGAAGCGCTCGCCGTCGCGGCCCGCGAGACGTGCTCGCGCCCGCACGAGTTGCACGCCAGGCGTTCCGGTGAGCCGGCGTTCCAGCCCGCTGCGCGACGCCGTCACCACCTCTTGCACGCGGAGCATCGCGGCAGCCATGTCCACTGAGACCTCACCGACCCGCACACCGAACTCCGACGCGCGTCGGGCCAGATATGCCACCCGCGCCGTCTTCCGCAGCGTCTTCGTCGGTGTGCAGCCAACGTTCACGCAACTGCCGCCCACGAATGACGACTCGAAGACGGCCACACTCCGGCCGCGCGCTGCCAGCGCTGCCGCCAGCGCCGGCACCGCCTGGCCCGTCCCGATCGCGGCGACATCCACCTCGACCGGGACGCCGCTCACGGCGTGACCTGCACGCCCTTCCAGAAGGCCACACGATCCTTCACCGCCTCGGCTCCGGCCTTCGGTGATGGATAAAACCAGACCGCGTCGCGGTTCTCGCTGCCGTTCACCTGCAGGGAGTAGTAGCTGGCCACTCCCTTCCACGGGCAGCTGGTCCGGGTGCCGCTCTCGGTCACCAGCGACCGATCCAGTGCTGCCATCGGGAAATAATGGTTGCCTTCGACGACCACCGTGTCGTCACTTTCCGCCACCACCGTGCCATTCCATGTTGCCTTCATCTGCGTGCTCTCCAGTGCGTGATCAGACCGGTCGCAGCCATGCGACCCAGAACCAGTTGCGCTCGTCGGTGAAGAGGCGCTCCACCGTCCATCCCCCCGCATTCGCCACCGCATCCAGCCGCGCCCGATCGTACTTGTACGACACCTCCGTGAGGATCGACTCGCCTTCGGCAACGTGAAACTCGTCGCCGAAGATCCGGAACGTGTTTGACACGACCGCCACCAGATGCATCTCGATCCGGCTGTCCACTTCGTTGAAATACGCGAAATGCCGGTACGCGGAGAGGTCGAAATCGGCGCCGGCCTCCCGATTGAGGTGCGACAGCATGTTCAGGTTGAACTCGTCCGTCACACCCTGTGCATCGTTGTAGGCGGCATTCAGCGTGGCAGCGTCCTTGCGCCGATCCACCCCGAGCACCAACCCGCCGTCAGGACCGGTGAGATCACGGACCGTGCGCAGGAACCGACTGGCGTCGCCAGGGTGCAGGTTGCCGATCGTGGACCCCGGAAAGAACGCCACCCGGCGAGCATCGCCCACCGCGTCGGGCAGCGAAACCCCCGCGGTGTAATCGGCCCAGACCGGCATCACCGTCAGCTGAGGGAACTCACGCGCCCGCTGGGCCGACACCTCCAGCAACTGCTCGCGTGAGACGTCCACCGGGATGTATGCCACCGGCTCACGCAGCGCCCGAAGCAGCGGGCGTACCTTGGTGGCCGCACCGCTGCCCAGCTCGATCACGGCCACATGTGAGCCCATCAGTGCGGCAAGTGCCGCCGCTTCCGCCTCGAGAACCGACTCCTCCGTGCGGGTGAGGTAGTACTCCGGCAGGGTGCAGATCCGTTCGAAGAGTTCGGCGCCATGCTCATCGTAGAACAGGGTGGCGGGCAGGGTCATCGGCGTGGAGCGAAGACCGGCGAGGATCGCGGCGCGCAGTGGATGCGGCGCAGGCACGACCGGCGCGGACGGTGGGGTATATGTCGCAGTCATCGGAGATCACGGGCGAGACGGATGCCGGTGAACTGCCACCGTGCATCGCTGGGGAAGAAATTCCGGTACGTGTGTCGTGCGTGGCTGATCGGTGTGGCACATGACGCGCCACGGAGGATCCACTGGTCGCTCATGAACTTGCCGTTGTACTCGCCGAGTGCGCCTGTGGCCGGACGATACCCCGGGTAGGCGAGGTACGCACTCGACGTCCATTGCCACACGTCGCCGAAGAATTGCTGCGGACCGGTCCCGGCGTCCCCCGACGGATGGAGGCGGTGTGATTCCACGAAACGCCCCTCGAGCTGATGTGCGCGTGATGCCACTTCCCACTCCGGCTCAGTGGGAAGGCGCATGCCGGCCCAGCGCGCGAACGCATCGGCCTCGAAATGACTGAGGTGCGTCACCGGCGCGTGCGGATCCAGTGGCGCCAGGCCACGCAGCGTGAACTCGTGCCACGCGCCGTCCACCTGCTCCCAGTACAGCGGGGCCGTCCAGCGCTGATCGTTCACGGCAGCGAAACCGGCACTCAGCCAGAGGGGTGCCCGAGCGTACCCACCGTCCGCGATGAACTCGGCATACTCCCCGTTCGTGACGAGTCGGTGCGCCAGTTCGGCCGCCCGGAGGTAGACGCGATGCCGCGGGGCCTCGTTGTCGAAATGAAAGCCCGTGCCCGCATGCCCGATCTCGTGCACACCTTCCTCGATCCGCTGCCAGCCCTGCACGCCGGCACCGGCCGGCAGCAACGGCTCGTTGCGGTACGCCGGCCGCATCGGATTCGTGAAGAAGACGTGCTTGATGTCGGTCACGAGCAACTCCTGATGTTGCTGCTCGTGATGCACGCCCACCTCGATCAGCGACCAGACGTCATGGGCAGGGTCGGAAGCGAGCGAGTCCATCAGGAACTGCATCGCATCGTTCACCCAGGCGCGATAGGCAAACACCTCATGCACCGTCGGGCGTGTCACCAGCCCGCGTTGTGCGCGGCAGTGGCGCTCGCCCGCCTGCACATAGTACGAATTGAACAGGAAGGCGTACTGCGCGTTCAGCGCCTGATAGCCCGGCAGGTGCGGCGTGAGGACGAAGGTCTCGAAGAACCAGCTCGTGTGCGCCAGATGCCACTTGGTGGGGCTGACGTCCGCCATGCTGCTGACCACGAAATCCTCCGTGACCAGCGGGTCACAGAGCAGTTCGGTCTGTGCGCGCACGGCGCAGAACTGACGGCGCAGCGCAGCCAGGTCGCGCACGGGCTGGTCGTGGTTCATGCCGGGATTGACCGGGTGAACAGCGGGTGCTGCAGGAATGGTGTCCGGAGTCATGCGCCTGCGAAGGTGAAGAACGGTGTCGCGCCGAACACCGCGTCGCGCCGCGACCAGCGGGCGCGACAATTTGCGTCTGACATGACCGCCGGAAGTAAGTTCCC
Organism: Gemmatimonadaceae bacterium; assembly: GCA_031411975.1. Classification (GTDB taxonomy): domain Bacteria; phylum Gemmatimonadota; class Gemmatimonadetes; order Gemmatimonadales; family Gemmatimonadaceae; genus JACMLX01. The sequence goes on along the minus strand of JANOCB010000096.1, from coordinate 19,282 downwards.
GGCCGTGACGACATACGAAACGATATACCCCCGCGCACGTTCCGTGCTCCCGAATCTGTCGGTCAGCGACGTCAGCCACCGCTACGGCCCGGTGACGGCGTTGTCACATGTTTCCGTGACGGTGGCGTCGGGCTCCCTGCTCGCGCTGGTGGGTGAGAGCGGCTCGGGCAAGACCTCGCTGCTCCGCTGCTTCAACCGGATGGTCGAACCGGAGCATGGAGTCGTTGCCATCGACGGCGCGAACGTTCAGTCGCTCGATGCCGTCACGCTGCGTCGGCGCGTTGGCTACGTGCCGCAGAATGGCGGGCTCCTGCCGCACTGGACCGTGCTGCGGAATGCCGGTGTGGTGGCACGGCTCGTCGGTTCCCCCGATCCCGATGCTGCCGCGACCACTGCACTGCACCGGTGCGGATTGTCGGTCGATCGATTCGGTGCACGCTTTCCGCATGAGCTGTCGGGCGGGCAGCGGCAGCGTGTGGCGCTGGCCCGCGCGCTCGCTGCGTCGCAGGATCTGCTGCTGCTGGATGAATCGTTCAGTGCCCTCGATGCGATTTCGCGACACGAATTGCTGGAGGCCTTCGTCGCGCTGCGCACTGAGCTGGGGTTCACGGCAATTCTCGTGACACACGACATCAGTGAGGCAGCCCGTCTGGCTGACCGCATCGCCGTGATGCGCGCGGGCCGCATCGAGCAGTGTGCCTCGCTAGCCGACCTGATGGCAGCTCCGGCCACGCCGTACGTGCGTGAGCTGCTGGAGCGGGCACAGGCCACCGCGCGCATTCTGGTGCCCGCGTGACGTCCGGTGCGCGTGGATCGCGCGCCGCTATGGCGGTTCTGTTTTCGCTGGGATTCGTCATCGCCACACCCGGAATGGTCACGCCGGCCGAGGCGCAGGTCGCCGCGCCACGTGCCATCGTGGTTGCATCCAAGCCGTTCGGCGAGAGCTACCTGCTGGCGGAAATGTTCGCACAGCTGATCGAGCGGAGCGGTCGCACGGTCCAGCGCCGCGTGGGACTCGGGGCCACCGAAGTGGCCTTCTCCGCGCTTCGCGCCGAGGCGATCGACGTCTATCCGGAGTACGTCGGTACCGGCCTCGCCGCTATTCTCGGTGACACCCTGACCGCCGTCATGCGAGCCGATGTCCGACGTGTGTTTGCGCACGTGGCCACGCGCAGCCGCGAGCGGTTCGGCGTCCACTGGCTTCCCCCGCTGGGTTTTCAGAATGGTTATGCGATGGCCGTCCGTCGGGAAACGGCCACACGCTACGGGCTGCGTACCCTGAGCGATCTCGCCGCCTCGCCAGCGCGGCTGACCGCCGGATTCACGGCCGATTTCATCGGCCTCCGTGATGGCTGGCCGGGCCTGCAAAAGGCGTACGGCCTGACGCTGGCCGATGTGAGGCCTCTGGCGCCGGCGCTCAAATACGAGGCGCTCGCCCGTGGCTCGGTGGATATCATCGACGGGTACGGCACCGATGGGTTGCTCACGATGTTCGATCTGGTGACGCTCGACGACGATCGCCACTTCTTTCCCCCGTACGATGCCGCCGCGCTGGTGTCGGCGCGGCTCATGGCCGAGGACCCCGCGACGGTGGCAGTGCTCACGTCGTTGAGTGGCCGGGTGTCGGAGCAGCAGATGCGCGCGTGGAACCGCGCCATCGAAGTGGAACACCGGCCGCTCGATGAGGTGGCACGCGAGGCGCTCGTCGCCGTGGGGCTGGGGACACCCGCGCCGGTCGTCACGAACAGCGGCAGCGACAGCCGCAACACCGGTGTCTGGCAGTTCATCCGGTCACGGTCGGATGCCACGCTGCGCCTCACGCTCGAACATCTGCAATTGGTCGGACTCGCCCTGATCGCGGCGATTGTTGTTGCCATCCCCCTCGGACTCTGGCTTGCCGCCCGGCCAGCGCTCGGCAGTGCGGTGCTGCAGGGACTCGGCGTCGTGCAGACCATACCCGGGCTGGCGTTGCTCGCCTTCCTCATTCCGTGGCTGGGTATCGGCGCGCTCCCGGCCACACTCGCGCTGTTTGCCTACGCACTGCTCCCGATTGCGCGTGCCACGATCACCGGATTGCGCGTGGCCGATCCCGATGCGGCCGCCGCGCTCATCTCGATGGGCGCGTCGCCAAGGCAGGCGCTGCTCTGGGTGCGGCTGCCGCTGGCGGCGCCGATCATCCTCTCCGGCATTCGCACCGCCGCCGTGATCACGATCGGCACCGCGACGCTGGCCGCGTTCATCGGCGGTGGCGGGTTGGGTGAACCGATCGTCACCGGCCTCGGGCTGGCCGACATGCGCCTCGTGCTGTCAGGCGCCATCCCGGCGGCGCTGCTGGCGATCGCGGTCGATGCGCTGCTGGCACTGGCCGAGCGCGCCGTCGCGCCCGCACATCTGCGCACGGCGCGTTCGCGAAACGGAGCGTAACGGGTGGTGCCTCGGCGTCACTGCAGCCAGCTCCAGCCCAGGGCGCCGATGCAGGCGACGATCAACGTGATGCTGATCCATCCACCGGCTCTCACCCACGGTGTCGATCGCGCCTCACCCATCAGATCACCATCTGACGACAGCAGTTGCAGCGCGACCACGTGCAGCGGCAGCAGCACCGCGTTCACCACCTGACTGGAATAGATCAGCGGAATCAGCGGCAGATTCGGCAGAGAGACGATGCTCACCGCCGCCACCGTCAAGCCGATGAAGGCGGCGTAGAACCACTGAAAGTGATGCGAATCCAGATCGAGCGACGCCGGCTCGCCGACGCCTTCCGCAATGGAGTACGCCGTGGCAATTGGCACCACGGCGGCAGCGAGCAGTGAGGCGCCCAGCAAGCCGGCACCGAACAACACCGTCGCGAACCTGCCGGCAAGTGGCTCCAGTGCACGTGCCGCGTCACCCGCGCTCTCGATGTGCACGCCGGCCTTGTTGAGGGTTGCAGCGCATGCCACCGCGATGGCGAGCCCGATGACCCCGGTCAGCACCGAGCCGATGATCACGTCGATACGGGCGAGCCGTAGCTTGTCCATCGTGATCTTCTTGTCGACCGCGTAGCTCTGGATGAAGGCCAGCCCCCACGGGGCGAGCGTTGTACCGAGTGCCGCAGCCAGTGCCACCCACCCCGCCGACGTCTCGGGCATCCGCGGTATCACGGAATTGTTCAGCACCGCCGGCCAGTCCGGTCCGGCGAGGAACCCATCAACGATGTAGAGCGCGAGTGTCGATGAGATGACCAGCAGGACGCGCTCGACGCGATGGAACGAGCCGAGGACCACGACCAGCGAGATGAGGACACCGGCCATCGGCGTACTGATCCACGACGGTATACCGATCAATCCGCCGGCCGCTGAGATCCCTGCGTACTCCGCGCAGATCGTCCCGAAATTCGCGAAGAGCAGGCCGAGCAGTGCAGCGTAGCCCGCCATGCGCCCCCAGCGATGGCGGATGACGCCGACGAACCCTTTCCCCGTCGCCGCGCCGATCCGCACCGCCAGCAGGTGAAACTGGATCAGCAGAATGGTTGACGCCGGAATGATCCACAGCAGCCGGTATCCGAAGTCGGCACCGAGGACCGAGTAGGTCGTGATGCCGGCCGGATCATCGTCGGAGAGTCCGGCCAGCAGACCAGGCCCGAGCACGGCAAAGAAGGCCAACAGTGCTGACCTGCGTGATCGCCGCACATCGGCAAACCGAAACGCCGTGCCGCGCTGGTGATGCGCGACGGCGTGCGGTGGCGCACCGGTCTGCTGGCGGCGTTTCCGGGCGGCGCGGTCGGCGCGACGATGGAGTGGGGGCACAGATGGAGGATAGCGACTGCATCGCGATCGCGGTGTTCGTGTCGTCAATCAAGTGTCACTGAACCGTGGCCGATCGTGACAAAACGCCGCGACCTGTGACGCGACCGAAACATCGATGCGGTGACGATGTGACCGCACGCACGGTGATTAGCGATGCGGTGCCACGCGCAGCAGCCTGCACGCGGGCACCTTCACCTTCGATCGCTGAGGCCTGCGTGTCAGGAAAATTCCGTTCCATCGTTGGCGCCGGCGCGCTGCTGGCGCTGGCCAGCTGCGGGCGTGACGCCAGTACTACGGCGCCCGGCAGCACCCCGTCGGGCAGTGCCGCGAGTGTAGCCGTGGCGCAGGCCAGTGTTCGCGTCAACGAGGTCGAGTCCAATGTGGGCACGCCTGGCGACTGGGTCGAGTTCCACAACAGCAGCGGCACGTCGGTGGACCTCACCGGCTACGTCTTCCGCGACAATGACGATACGCGCGGCTACGCCCTGCCGGCCGGGACGGTGATTCCAGCCAACGGGTTCCTCGTGCTGGATGAAGCACAGTTCGGGTTCGGCCTCGGTGCCGCCGATGCGGCGCGTCTCTTCGCACCGGGCGGCACGCAGCTGATCGATTCGTACGCGTGGACCGCACATGCCGCCACGACCTACGGGCGCTGCCCCGACGGCACCGGCAGCTTTGCCACCACCACGCTGACGACGAAGGGTGCAGCCAACGACTGCAGCGTGCGCCTGTTCATCAATGAAGTCGAGTCGAGCGGTGGCACGCCGGGCGACTGGGCCGAGCTGTACAACCCGACCGATGCCGCCGCCGACATCAGCGGCTACGTCGTCCGCGACGACAACGATGCCGCTGGCTATGTGATGCCAGCTGGCACGAGCATCCCCGCCCGCGGTTTCCTCGTGCTCGACGAGGCGCAGTTCGGCTTCGGGCTCGGCGCCGCCGATGCCGTGCGCCTCTTCCGCCCTGATGGCACGACGCTCGTGGACAGCTACACCTGGACGGCGCACGCGACGACCTCCTACGGACGTTGTCCCGATGGCGTGGGCGCGTTCGTCACGACGGCCGCCGCAACCCGGGGCACCGCCAACAGCTGCAGCGCGGCCAGCGCCGATGTGAAGGTGAACGAAGTCGAGTCGAACGGTGGGACTCCGGGTGACTGGGTCGAGCTGTACAACACCGGGACCACAGCGGTCGATCTGACCGGCTACGTCTTCCGCGACAACGACGACACCCGCGGCTACACGATTCCCGTCGGCACGGTCATTCCTGCCCGCAGTTTCCTCGTGCTCGAGGAAGCGCAGTTCGGGTTCGGCCTTGGCGCTGCCGACGCCGCGCGTCTCTTTGCGCCGGGTGGTGGCACGCTCGTCGACAGCCATACGTGGACCGCACACGCCTCGATCACCTTCGGTCGCTGCCCCGATGGCACCGGCACCTTCGCGCCAAACGCCACCTCCACGAAGTCCGCACCGAACGACTGCGGCCCGGTCGTGGCACCACCACCGCCACCACCACAGACCCCAGCCGACGCATGGCCCGGCGATGGCGAGATCGTCAATGGTGATGCCGGCGGGGCACAGTTCAACGGCAACATGAGCGGTCTGTCGTACCAGCCGCTGGCCGGCCTGCCCACCGGTGTGATCTGGGCCGTGCGCAACGGCCCGGGCACACTCTTCCGCCTCACATTCATCAACGGACTCTGGACGCCGTCGGCCACCCGCTCGTGGATCGGTGGCAAGCCGCTCCGGTATCCGAACGGCACCGGCGACGTCGATGCCGAAGGGGTCGTGGCGGTGGGCAATGCGGTGTACGTCGCGGCCGAGCGCAACAATGCCGCGAACTCGGTGAGCCGGAACAGCATCCTGCGCTACGACATCACACAGGAAAACGCAAAACAACTCGTCGCCACGCACGAGTGGAACATCACCGCCGACCTGCCGGCCAACGGCGCCAACCTCGGCCTCGAAGCGATCACGCGCGTGCCTGATGCATACCTGGTCGCCCGCGGCTTCTTCGACGAAAGCCGCGGACGCGCCTACAACCCGGCCGACTATCCGAATCACGAAGGGGCCTTGTTCTTCGTCGGTGTCGAGGCGGGTGGGAACGTGCATGCGTATGCACTGGATCACGCGACAGGTGGCTTCACCCGAATCGCGACGTTCAACAGCGGCTTCACCGGCGTGATGGACCTCGCCTTCGACACCGAGCTCGGACAGCTCTGGTCGATCTGCGACAACACCTGCAACGGTCGCTCCACCGTGTTGCGCATCGATACCCAGACCGGCTCGTCGTCGCTCGGCCGGTTCGTGATCACACGACGCTTCGAACGCCCCAGCGGCATGCCCGATCTCAACAACGAAGGCTTCACCTTTGCGCCGCTGGCCGAGTGCGTCAACGGCCGCCGTCCTGCCCTCTGGGCTGATGATGGTGAAACCGGTGGCATCGCGCTGCGGCGCGGCACCCTCAGCTGCTCGGCCTTCTGATGACGACGGATTCGCCCGTGACCATCACCACACACAGGATTTCTTCCATGCGCGTCCAGACCATCTCCCGGCTGCTGCTGGCAGCGATGTTCGTCCTGCTGCCGCAGCGTGTCAGCGCACAGTTCACCGTGTACACCGACCTCGTCAGCTTCCTTGCTGCCACCAGCAATCCCGGCACCGACAACTTCGAGAATCTCTCGATCACCGGCACCACGCCGTCGCCGCTCTCCCGCACGGCCGGCGCCTTCGGCTACACCGCGACGGTGAACACCACCTCGTTCTTCGGCGCCGGCAGCACCGCCGATCGCTGGCTCTCCACCAACACCGCCACTGACATCGTCACCTTCGGTGGATTCGGAGCAGGGGTACGTGGCATCGGCGGGTTGTTCTTCGGCAGCACCGCCAGCGGCACCTTCCGCGCGAACACCTCGATCATGCTGACGGCCCGCACCGCCAGCGGTCAGAGCACACAAACGCTGCTCAACACCACCCTCGGCACATTCCTCGGCTTCGTGGCGTCGGCCGATCTGCTGTCGCTGACGGTCGAGGCAATGCAGCCGGCCAGTGGTGGTTTTGCCTGGCCAACGGTGAACAATCTGGTGATCGCGAATGAGGTGATTCCCGAGCCGTCCACCTGGATGCTGATGGTCACGGGCTTCGGCATGCTGGTGCTGATCGCGACGCGCAACCGGTCGCGCCGCCGCTGACGGCGGTGCCGGTGAGAGCCGGCGACTGATGGCATGACGAACACGAGAACCCGGGCCCACGCGCCATCATCCCGCGTGGACCCGGGTTTTCTTGCGTTCCGGCCTTTGTCTGCGCTGAAATGGTGACGCTGGCGTGAATTCGAGGCAGTAGAGTACGGGCAGGCGACACACCGTCGTCGCATGCATCGACCGTCACCTCACCGCGGAGTATTCCTATCATGGCCACCGCTGCGATTCAGGCAGGGATGCGGCTCACGCTCGCTGAACTGCAGGCGTTGCCGGACGACGGCAATCGGTACGAGCTCATCGACGGGGTGCTGTTCGTGACGCCGTCGCCGACATTAGGGCATCAGGGTGTTCTCGGAGATCTGTTTGTCCTCATCCACCCGTACGCGAAAGCGGCAGGTCATGACGCGTACCTCGCACCGGCCGACGTAACCTTCGGACCGGCGACCTGCGTGCAGCCGGATCTCTTCGTCATTCCCCGACGCGCTGATGGAGCGCGGGCGCAGCGCTTCGAAGACGTCGGCCACCTGCTTCTCGCGGTGGAGGCCATTTCTCCCTCGTCACGAGTCACCGACCGCCGCGAGAAGCGGGACCTGTACATGCGCGAGGGCGTGCCGGTGTACTGGATCGTGGACGGCGAGCACGGGACCGTCGAGGTCTGGAGCCCGGGCCTCGACGCGCCGGAGCTCGAGCGGGAGCGCCTCACACTGCACCTCCCGGGCGCCGCCGCCCCGCTCGTCATCGATCTCCCCGACCTGTTCCGGGGCTGAGCCGGGCCACCGGCGCACCCTGCCGAACCCCGCCGTACATTCGGGGGATGCGCTCCCTGCCCATCTCCCGCCCGAGGCTGGCCGTCGTGCTGGCCGCTGCCATCTGTCTGGTGGCCCCCGTCTCCATCTCGGCGCAGTCGCCGAGTCGGAGCTACAACCAGCTCGAATCACTCTTCACCGAGTGGCGCACCTTCGAGGAGCCGCCGCGGGTAGGCGGCATCCCCGACTACCGACCCGCCACCAACACGCGCCGCCTCGCGCAGCTCAAGCGCATGCAGGCCCGCCTCGCCGCCATCGACACCACCGGCTGGCGCATCCCCGAACAGGTCGATCTGCACATCGTGCGCGCCGAAATGAACGGGATGCTGTACAACCTCAACATCCTCACCCCCTGGTCACGCGACCCGGCGTACTACGCCTCGATCAAGACCGAGGAGAGCGATACCCCCGCTGAGGAAGGTCCGGTCATTCACGGCACCACGCGGCTCTGGAAGTACCCCATCTGGCCGCGCACCCGACAGCAGACCTCGCAGCCGCTCAGCGCCGAGCTGTCGGCCGATCTCACCACCCGGCTCGGCACGATTCCGCCGTTGCTCCGGCAGGCGCGAATCAACCTCGCCCGCGGCAACGCCAAGGATCTCTGGGTCGGCGCGGTGAAAACGTTCGAGGAACAGCACGAGGCGCTCGTCGAACTGAAGAAGCTCAGTGCCGCTGCCCGTGGTGACGCCGCACTTCTCGCCGCCATCGATGCCGCTGCCGCCGCCAGCGAGCAGTTCGCCGAGTGGCTGAAAGTCGAGGCGCCGAAGAAGACCGGCCCATCGGGCATCGGGAAGGCCAACTACACCTGGTTCCTGAAGAACGTGCTCCTCGTGCCGCTCTCATGGGACGAGGAAGTGACGATCACGCGTCGGGAGCTGGCGCGCTCGCATGCGTCGCTCCGGCTCGAGGAGCAGCGCAACAAGGATCTGCCGCCGATGCCGGTGATGGAATCGCGCGAGCAGTACATGGACTACCAGAACGCCGCCATCACACGCTACACCACCTTCGTGCGCGACAAGGGCATGGTGACGTGGGAGCCGTGGATGGACAACGCACTGCGCGAACGGATCCACCCGTTCACGTCGCCCGATGCGCGGAATTTCTTTGCGCAGACCTACCACCGCGACCCGATCCCACTCTGGACGCACCTCTGGCACTGGTGGGACAACGGCAACATCCGCGAACATCCGCACGCACGCCTGATCCGCCGCACGCCGTTGCTGTACAACGTCTGGATGAGCCGCGCCGAAGGCATGGCCACGAGCATGGAAGAGTGGATGATGCAGGCGGGCCTGTACGACACGTCGCCGCGCAGCCGCGAGATCGTCTGGGCGATGCTCGCCGCCCGCGCGGCCCGTGGATTGGGCAACCTCTACGCGCACAGCAACGAGCTGACGATGGCGCAGGCCGCCGACATGCACGTGGACTGGACGCCGCGTGGGTGGATGCGCCGCGACCCGCTGCTGGGCTTCGAACAACATTTGTACCTGCGTCAGCCGGGGTACGGCGCCAGCTACGTGACGGGCGGCCGACTGATGGAAGAGACCATGGCGCAGCGCGCGCGTCAGCTCGGTGACCAGTTCACGATGAAGCGCTTCTTCGACGAAGTGAACGGCGTCGGCATGATCCCCGTGTCGCTCGTGTACTGGGAACTCACCGGTGACGATCGCATGCTGCGTGAACTGCGCAACGACGCCACGGCGCGTCCGTTCACGACGCGCTGACGCTCCGCCGGGGCCGAACGGTGGTGCCATTGCCGCCGTTCGCCCCGCGCCACGCTGCAGCCGTCATCCCAGCAACAGCTCCAGCTCACTCCGGCCGATCGAGGCCAGCCCGCCCCGGTCGGCCATCAGCACGGCATCGGCCAGCTCGCGCTTCGTTGCCTGCAGCTGGAGGATCTTCGCCTCGATGGTGTCACGCGCCACCAGTCGCGTCGCCATCACGCTGCGACGCTGACCGATGCGATGGGCGCGGTCGATCGCCTGCGCCTCCACTGCAGGGTTCCACCACGGATCCAGCAGGTAGACATAGTCGGCGGCGGTCAGGTTGAGTCCATGGCCGCCAGCCTTGAGGCTGATCAGAAACACCGGACAGTCGTCATCGCGCTGGAACCGGTCCACCCGCGCCTGGCGGTCGCGCGTCCTGCCGTCCAGATACTCGTACCGGATCTGCGCCGCGTCGAGCCGCTGCCGCACCAGCGCGAGGAAGGTCGTGAACTGCGAGAAGACCAGCGCCTTGTGGCCCTCCCCGGCAATCGACGTCAACGCAGGGATCAGGGCGTCGAGCTTCGCACTCGGCAGCGTGATCTTGGTGGGGTCGATCAGGGCCGGATGGCAGGCCGCCTGGCGGAGCCGCAGCAGCGCTTCGAGGATGTGCACCTGCGATTTGCTGATGCCCTTCGTGTCCACGTGCGCCATCACCCGCGCCTGCGCCATCTTCCGGATCGATTCGTAGAACTTGCGCTGTTTCGGCTCCAGCTCCACCTCCAGCGTCTGCTCAGTGCGTGCGGGCAGCTCCGGAGCGACATGTTGCTTCGTGCGACGCAGAATTACCGGCCGCAGCGCGCGCGCGAGCAACGCCCGGCCATCCACGACATCGGCGGTCAGCGGCTCGCCCACCGTCGTCGCCGATGGGCGCGCCAGCGAGGAAAACTTCGCGGAAGCGCCGAGCATCCCGGGGTTCAGGAACTCGAGCAGGCTCCAGAGCTCCTCGATGCGATTTTCGATCGGGGTGCCACTCATCACCAGCCGATGCTCCGCGCGCAGCAGCCGGCTCGCCTTGGCGGTGGCCGTGGTGGCGTTCTTGATGGCCTGCGCTTCGTCGAGAATGGCGTAATCGAACTGGATGTCGGCGAGCATTGGTGCGTCACGCCGCAGGCTGCCATACGTGACGACAACGACATCCACCTGGGTCGCATCGATCGACGCCGGTGAGCGATCGCTGCCACTGAAGTCGAGCAGGCGCAGGTGGGGCGTGAATCGTTCCGCTTCACGCAGCCAGTTGAACACCAGTGACCGTGGCACCACCACGATCGAGGGGCCGCATCCCTCCTGCCGGCGCGCGTCGAGCAACGCCAGCACCTGTACCGTTTTCCCGAGCCCCATGTCGTCCGCCAGGCACCCGCCCAGCCCGAAGCGACGCAGGAAGTGCATCCAGCCGAGCCCTTCGCGCTGATACTCGCGCAGTGTGCCGCGGAAAGTGGCGGGCGGATCGGCGGGCTGCACGGCGGCGAACGTCGCCAGCTCCGCACGCGCGCGTTCGAACGTCGCATCCACGTTCGCCTCGGGCAATGTCGCCAGCAGGGCATCGAGCAGCGACAGCTGCGACCGGCGGTAGCGCACCGCGCCATCCACGCCCTCGCCGATGGCGCCCAGCGGTCCGAGCCGCTGTAACCACTCCGTCGGCATCAGTCCCATCGCGCCATCGCCGAGGCTCACGAAAGCATCGCCGCGTCGATGCGCGTCGAGCACGGCCGCAATCGGCGCGGTGGTACCGCCGTATTCCACCGTGCCGCGCAGATCGAACCAATCGATGCCCGAGGAGACCTGCGCGCTGATGACACCCGGAACCGCGTATCGGATGCCCTCGACACTCACATCCCACCCTTCACGCACCAACGTCAGCGCAAAATTGCTGAGCCGACTGCGTGCAATCAGCCGCGCAGGAGCGCGAACGATGTAGTCGTACTCTTCGCGCACACCCAGCGCCGTGAGTCGGGCAAGCGCGCCGCGTTCGAAGGTGGCGTCGCGGTGGTATACCACACGCTCCTGCGCATCGAACAGCGACCTCGCCAGTGCCGATGGCAGTACCCGCCGGGTGCCGTACACGAACTCACAACTCACCTGACAGGTGTGCGCGCCGTTCCACCCGCCTCGGCCCGCCGTGACGACCACACTTGGCACTGGCGGCATGTGCGAATCCACCACCGACACCCCGTGCGGCAGGTCGAGTGTCGGTACGTGCGGCAGTGTGTACAGCTGTTCGAGCAACGCGGTGAGGTCGGCTGGACCCGGTAGCGGGCCGGCATGCATGCACATCTCCCGCAGCAACCAAAAGGCACCCCCATCCTCGAAGCGCGCGATGCTGTCCTCAACGATGAGATACCCCGACGCATTGAGCAGCAGCGGTGTGTGGATGGTCATCTCGGCACTCTCGCGGACCAGCATGCCGCTGAGCTGGGCCTCACCCGATGGCTCGTGGCTGACACGTACGCGAAACACCCACGGCGGGCCGTCGTCGTAGCGGAGTACTCGCCCGGAACGCTCGGGCGTACTGCTGCGCAGCTGACAGCGCCCCGTCTCGAGAATGGTCCGCAGCGTGGTTGGAAAGGCGCGCATTCCGATGAGGAATCCCGTCGTCCGCTGCGGCGCGAAGCCGTACGCCGCATCTGCGCCACAGAGCATGGCCGCAATGTGCTGGTCAACCGGATCGGGTGCAGCGAACCACACCGGTGCGCCCATCGTGAACCGCTTCGCCGCGCTCCAGCCGCCATCGCGGGTGCGCCGCTGGGAGCCCACGTCGAGCAGGATTCCCGACGTCGCCGCACTGCCTTCGAGATCGATGAGATAGACGAGACGCCGGTCGGCAGGCCAGACGGCGGCGTCGGCGGCGGCCGGGGGCGGCTGGTACTGCATCTGCATCCGGGCCGAGTCGATGACACGCATCCAGTCCGGTACGATGGGGGCGGCAGTGCGCACCACTGGTGCGGCCGGGGCGGACGGCCGCGTCGGCTGATGACGGTCGTTCGTGGGCAGCGCGACATCGCGCGCGGTGCGGTCCCGATCGACTTTCGCTGCCGTCGTCGGCTCGGTATCGCCGAAGTCCAGATCATCGGGCATCACCACGACGAAGTGCGTGGCGGGCTTCGGGCCGGCAACCTCCAACAGCGGTGCCAGCAGTCCCGTCTCGTCGCTGCGCTGCAGCATCGCCCAGAGATGTTTGCACGCCCCGTGGTCCTCGGCATACGGACAGGAGCACGACAGCTCGAGCCTGCGAGGTTGTGCGGTGGCCGACACGAAGTACTCCTGAGTGCCGGTCACGATCGCCTCGATCCAGTCGGGTGTCGACTCCACGAAGAACACGTGGCGGCCGGTGGCGATCGCGTCACCTCGATGACGGATGCGGTCCGGAAACCATCGGGCAACTGACGGAGGAAGCACCGGTCTCGGGTCTCGTGGGCGGGTGAGGGATTGCAGGAGCGGGACCGGGCCGTTGCGTCGGGCACTGCATCGGACCGCCTGCATCTCCGGCGCAGTTTACACCCGGATGGTACGACGGTGGCGGAGACTGGTCGTGGTGGAGTCGCGGCGACTTGACCATGGCGCTTGCGCCCGCCATGCGCAATCGGGTACCTCTGCTCTCTGCGACACCCGGGCACCCTCGGGGCACCCTTTTTCCCGTCCATCCCACGCCGTGATCATCTCCTGGATCGACTGGGTCATCGCCGCCGCGACGATCCTCATCTGCTTCCTGCCGGCACTCTTCCTCGCGAAGCGCTCGTCGGCCAGCACCTCCGAATTCTTCGCCTCGGGCCGCCGTGTGCCGTGGTGGCTGGCCGGCCTCTCGATGGTGGCCACCACGTTCTCGTCGGACACCCCCAACTGGGTCACCGAGCAGGTCCGACGCTACGGTGTGGCCGGCAACTGGCAGTGGTGGGCCTTCGTGCTGACAGGGCTGGCGACGGTGTTCTTCTTCGCGCGACTGTGGCGGCGGTCGGGAGTGATGACCGACCTCGAGTTCTACGAACACCGCTACTCGGGCACGTCGGCGTCGGTGGTCCGCGGATTCCGCGCGGTCTACCTCGGCCTGTTCTTCAACTGCTTCATCATGGGGACAGTGACGCTGGCGGCCTGCAAGATCGCCAACATCCTGTTCGGCATGCCCGCGTGGCAGACCATCCTCATCACCGGCCTGCTCAACGTCGCCTTCGCCGCACACTCCGGGCTCTGGGGAGTGCTGGTGATCGACATGATCCAGTTCTTCATCAAGATGACGGCCGTGTTCGCGGCCGCCTGGTTCTCGCTCGTCGAAGTGGGACGCCGGCTGGGCAACGATGCCAGCGGCTGGCTCGGACTCAAGCTGCTGGTGGGCAAGCTGGCGACGCTGCAGGTGGTGCAGGGCGCCGGTGACGCACAGCCGGTGATGTCGGTGTCTGATGGCAGCGGGCAGCCGATCCTCGACATGCTCCCCAACTTCAGTATGTCGGAACTGGCGCTGATGATCTTCATCCTGCCGATCGGCATCAGCTGGTGGGCCAACTGGTATCCCGGTGCCGAACCGGGAGGCGGCTCGTACATCGCGCAGCGCATGCTGGCGTCCAAGTCCGAGAAGGACGCACTCGGCGGCACACTGTTTTTCAACATCGCGCACTACGTGCTCCGCCCCTGGCCGTGGATCATCACGGCGCTCTGCTCGATCATCGTCTATCCCGACCTGGCCTCCATCCAGTCGGCGTTCCCCAATGCCGACGCGAGCCTCATTGGCCACGACTCGGCCTTCCCGGCGATGCTGAAGTTCCTGCCGGTAGGCTTCGTGGGACTGATGATCGGCGGACTGCTGGCGGCGAATTCGTCAACGATCCTCACGCACCTCAATTGGGGCTCGTCGTACCTGATTCACGACTTCTATCGTCGCTTCGTGAAGAAGGATGCGAGCGAGACGCACTACGTGAATGCCGGCCGCGTGGCCACGGTCCTGCTCTACGTTTTCGCCGCCTTCCTCAGCCTCGGCATGACGTCGGCGCAGCAGGCGTTCCAGGTATTGCTCTCGATCGGCGCCGGCACGGGGCTGCTCTACATCGCCCGCTGGTTCTGGTGGCGCGTGTCGGCGTGGTGCGAGATCGTGGCCATGGCCGTCTCGCTGATCACCGCCCTCGCGGTGCCGAAGCTGATGCCCGGCGCCGGTTTTGCGACGGTCACGATCGTGCAGGTCGGCATCACGACCGTCGCCTGGCTGCTCACCGCCTTCCTCGGCCCCGTCACCGATCGCGCCACTTTGATTTCGTTCGTGCAGAAGGTGAAGCCCGCAGGCCCCGGCTGGACTGACATCCGCAAGGCCGCCGGCATCAGCGATGGGGAAGTCGCGCAGGAGAATCGCATCGGTGCCGCATTCGTGGGATGGATCTCGGGATGTGTGGTGATCTGGTCGTCGTTGTTCGCGATCGGCAATTTCCTGTATGCCCCCGGCGATCCGTCGCGCTGGCCTGCCGCCTGGATGTTGCTCGCGGTGTTCGTGGTCAGCGGGTTGGTGCTGCTGCGCGTGACGAAGCAGCTCTGGGCGGACAGTACCGCCAGTCAGGCGCGTGCTGATGCGCGGGCATCTGTCTAGCCCGACACCGCGACTGGGCTCACACGGAGGCACGGGGGCACGGAGGATGGCCACTGCGTTTGGGGCTCTGCGCGCGACCCGCCCCACGGAATCTTTTCGAAGCAGTTGATTTTCTCCGTGCCGCCGCGCCTCCGTGTGAGCAGAGTTTTTCAGAACCTCACACGCAGCAAAATGATGACGCTTGCGTGCACTGGGTGAGCTAGTGTAGAGGTGTCAGCGGCACTGTGACGCATGTCGCCGTCGCCCTCGCCTCACACCCGGAGTGAACCATGGCTCAACGAGCACAGGCGTGGCCGCGCACGGCGGACGATCTCGACGATATCCCGCCGGACGGAAAGCGGTACGAGATCATCGACGGGGAGCTGTACGTGAGCGCAGCCCCCTCGATACGCCATCAGCTGATGCTCTGTGCGCTGTCCGCGACGCTCCGACCGTATGCTGCAAGCCTTGGCCTTGCCATTCTTACCGCGCCCCTCGATGTCCGGGCTTCTTCACTGACGCAGGTCGAACCAGACCTGCTCGCATTGCCGCGGGCATTGGCTGTCGGCTTGCTGACTCGTTGGGCTCCGATGTCGGCGCTGGTACTCGCCATCGAAGTGCTGTCGCCTTCCACTGCGACAGTCGATCGCGGCCGCAAGCGGGAGCTGTACATGGCGGAGGGCGTCGATCAGTACTGGATCGTGGACCTGTCTGCGCAGACGATAGAGGTGTGGGCGGCGGGGGCTGACGATCCCGTTGCGCTGACCGCCGCCGATGTCCTCCGATGGCAGCCTGTGGCAAGCGTGGCGCCGCTGGGGATCGACCTCGGTGCGCTGTTCGGCGAACTGGTCTGAAGGCAGGATGCAAGATGCTCGTGTGGCGCTGATTTCGTCATGCTCGCGGTGACCTGCCGGGCTCACACGGAGGCGCGGGGGCACGGAGGCGCGCAACGGTTGTGCGGGGGCTGCGCGTGGCCCGAGCCACAGAATCCCTGCAACGTCGTCAGTCTTCTCCGTGCCCCCGCGTCTCCGTGTGAGCGGCTTTGGTCACGATCTCACTGCGCACGAAAGCGATGATGCACGCACGCATCCGGTGAGCTAGTGTAGAGGTGTCAGCGGCACTGTGACGCATGTCGCCGTCACTCTCGCCTCACACCCGGAGTGAACCATGGCCCAACGCGCGCAGTCGTGGCCGCGCACGGCGGACGATCTCGACGACATCCCGAGGGACGGAAACCGGTACGAGATCATCGACGGGGTGCTGTACGTGACGGCCACGCCGTCGCGGGCGCATCAGCGGATCGCGCTGGCGTTGCTCATGCGCATCCACGCCTACGCCGCATCGCTCGGTCTGGAAGTCCTGTTCGCGCCCGTCGACGTCCGGGTATCGCCGGTGACGCAGGTCGAACCCGACTTGCTCGTGTTTTCGCGCGTCGAGGCCAATGCGCTCCAGACGCGCTGGATGCCGATGTCGATGCTGGTGCTGGCGATCGAAGTACTGTCGCCCTCCACTGCGACAGTCGATCGCGGCCGGAAACGACAGCTCTACATGGCGGAAGGCGTCGATCCGTACTGGATCGTCGACGTCGAAGCGCACACGGTGGAGATATGGACACCGGGTGTTGGCACGCCCATAGTCCAGCACTCGGATGAGGTACTGGTGTGGCAGCCTGTTACAGAATCCACGCCGCTGCAAATCGAGCTGCAGTCGCTTTTCGACGAGTTACTCTGACGCTGCGTGTTCAGGCGGTGCGCGCGGTCGCCCGTCCGAACAGCACCCCTCGTTCCGTCACCGCCACGATCCCCAGCGCCGCCAGCGCGCAGAGCACGTACCCCACCGTCAGTGGCACCGCCGTCCCGTCGAACTGCTGCCCGATCAGGAATCCCAGCGTGGACCCCACCGCCATGGTGATCGAGCCGTAGATCGACGACGCCGTACCGGCCACATGCCCCAGTGGTTCCATGGCGATCGAGGCGAAGTTGGCGGCGATCATGCCGAAGCAGAACATCATCGCCCCCTGCAGCAGGGCGAAGGTCGCGATCGACTCATACCCCGAGCGCGCCACCACCAGATGCGCCGCGCCGGCGATGATGAAGCCCAGCAGCGCACGGTGCGACACGTAGCGCACGCCGAGCCGTTCGACGATGCGCGAGTTGAGCAGCGAGGACGCCGCCATGCCCATGGCGATGCCGGCGAAGATCACCGGGAAGAGCGCTGGCCTGTGGAAAATGTCGGTGAACACCTGCTGCACCGAGTTGATGAACCCGAACAGTGCGCCCAGCACGCAGGCGGCGGCCAGCATGTAGCCCACCGTCATGCGCGAGCTGAATACCGTGCGGAACGACTGCGCAACGCGTCGCCATTCGAGTGGCAGCCGGTCTTCGGCGTGCAGCGATTCGGGCAGGCGGATGGCCGCCCACGTCAGCAGCACGAGGCTGAAGGCCGCGAGGAAGCCGAAGATCATCCGCCAGCCGCTCACCGCCATGATCGCCTGTCCGATGCTGGGCGCCAGCACGGGGGCGGTGAGAAACACCATGAACGTCAGCGACATCACCCGCGCCATCTGCGCGCCGGCGAATCGGTCACGGATGAGTGAGACCGCCAGCACCTGCACGGCGGCGGCACCGGCGCCCATGAGGGCGCGGCCCCAGACCAGTTGTGTGAACGTCGTCGCGAACGCGCAGACGATCGCGAACAGGGTGTAGAGGCTCACGCCCGTGAGCAGCACCCGTTTGCGTCCGAAGCGGTCGGCCAGCACGCCGTAGAGGAGCTGGGTGGAGCTCACGCCGAGCAGGTAGGCGGTGATCACCCACTGTCTGGAGTTGTCGGAGGCGACGTGGAGGGCGGTGCCGATCTGTGGCAGGGCCGGAAGCATCGCGTCGATCGCCAGCGCGTTGAGCGCGGTGAGGGCGGCGATGAGGGCGACGAACTCGCGGAAGGCGATGGGGCGGTCTGCGGTGCTCACTCCAGCAACCTACTGAGACCTGTGCATGAATACGGTGATGCTTGCGCGAATTGTGGGCGGTATCGTACGACGTCATGCGCAATGGTGTGCGCATGCCCGTCCCGACCTCCCTTTTCACCGAGTGCTCAGCATGGCCATGCGCGCGCCCAAGGTACCTCGCACTGCCGACGATCTCGACGCGCTGCCTGCGGACGGGAAGCGGTACGAGCTCATCGACGGGGAGTTGTTCGTGAGTGCGGCTCCGGCCGTGGCCCATCAGCGGATGCTGCTGCGTCTCGCCATGCAGCTGTTTCCGTTTGCGGAACCGCTTGGCATCGAGGTCGCGGTGGCTCCGGTGGATGTGCGCGCGTCCATCGTGACGCAGGTCGAGCCCGACCTGCTCGCGTTGCCGCGACGGCATGTGGAGAGGGGACGCACGCGGTGGGAGCCCATGTCGCTGCTGCTGCTCGCGGTGGAAATCCTGTCGCCGTCCACGGCTGCGGTCGACCGGGGGCAGAAGCGACAGCTCTATACGTCGGCGGGGGTGGATCAGTACTGGATCGTGGATCTGGATGCCTGCACGGTGGAAGTGTGGCGACCAGGCTCGACCCTCGTGCACGTGTATACCGTCGGTGATGCGCTGCGATGGCAGCCGGTGGCCGGTGCGGAGGCGCTCGAGATCGACATGGCCGCGCTCTTCGAGGACGTGCAATGAGCCAGCGCAGATCCCGCAAGTCCCCATCCGCGTCAGCAACCGTCCGCCGCGGCTTCATTCTCGTGCGGGACACGCTCTGCGACGGCGTCGTTCCGGGCGAATGGAGCACGGACGGCGGTGTCATTCTGTACGACACGTTGGATGCGGCGGAAGTCGAACGCGCGGCGTGGGCCGAACTTCACGACGAGGCGATGCGCGACGAGTGCATGGCGCCGTTTGTCGCTGATGATGAATTGTGGATCGAGCCAGCCGAGCTGCACCCAGACGGTTCGCTGGTGTTGCCCGAGCGGCGGTGCGCGTTTTCGCCTGAGATGCTTCGATCGCTGTGCTAGGCGCGTCGCGACGTTGCGCAGTGGTCGAGCGTGACAAAGATGGCGGGCGGCCGCTGGACGTGTCAGGAATTTTGTGTATGAGGGGTGAGGTTACGCGGTGCGTTTCGTAAAGCGGTCGCCATAGACGATCGCAAACTGATTCATGGCCTCGTGCCAGGCTTTGGCGGAGCGAATGGTGTGGCCGTGCATGTTTTGG
>JANOCB010000095.1:0-161567 GCA_031411975.1 Gemmatimonadaceae bacterium | reverse complement strand
CCGCCGCGCTGGATGTCGCGGTGCCGAAGTAAGTTCGAGCATGAGCGATTTCCCGATCACCAGCCGCCGCGACGCCATCGTCACCCGGCTCGGCAACGCGTGGGCCGAGGAGGTCATTGACGAGGCGGAGTTCGACCGTCGCGTCTCAGCCGCATTTGCCGCGAACGATGCAGTGGACCTGGAGCGGCTCGTCGCCGACCTTCCGCAGCAGGCGACAGTCGCACCGCGACCCGCCGCGCCTGCCGTCACGCCCTACCAGCAGCCGGCCATGCTCCGGCGCGTGATGCTGAGTTCCGTCGACGAGCGTGTGCACGACCTGATGCCGCCGCTGGTGGAGTACGGCGTGCGCGTGGCGTCGCTGGAGCTCGACTTTCGTGACGCAGGGTTCAACGACGGTGTGACGGAGATCATCGTCGACGTGCTCCTCGGCAACGTCAATCTCACGATGCCACCCGATGTCACGGTGGAGATGCGCGTGGATGGTGTGCTGGCGTCGGTGGAGTACAAGAACCGGTCGCGACTCACGCAGCCCGCGCACCGGATCGTGCGGATCACGGGGAAGTGTGTGCTGGGCACGGTGAACGTCTCCACGCGGGATCCGCGGCCGTTGCGCTGAGATGGGAATGCCGCAGGCGTACGACATCGCTCCCTCCTTTTACAACGCCGTCAACGGTATGCCCATCGCCGCTGCCGCCAGTTGCATCCGCTGATCGTACGTCGCCAGCGAGACTGACTGACGTTCGCGTCGCACATGCTCGATGGACGCGAGATGGAGTCCATCGAGCGTACGAACCGGTACCGGGAACGGCGTCAGTGCGCGCTCGAGGACATCAGGCGTCAACTCGACGATCATCACCCGCGCGAGCAGTGTCTGGACGGCCTCACCATAAAACGGCGTCCACCCGCGCGCATGTAGCCGGTTCCAGATTTCGTACTCCAGCAATCGGCTGCTCACCACCGGCGCATCGAACAACTCTGCGTCGGGTCCCCGAGTCTCACCAAAGAGATACGCCAGCACGACGGAGCTATCGAGATAGATCACGGTCAGCTCGGCTCTCGTCTAAATCGGCCAGAATCTCCGCGAGCGACATGACCGGAACCCGCGGCGGAAGCGGCCCGCCCACGACCGTCGACAACGTCATCACCCCTCGCCGGACCATGTCGGCAATCTGCGGGTCCGCCAGCAGCGGATGCGCCGGCAGCGCATGCGCCACAGACGGAGGACGCAACTCGGCGACGACCCGATCGCGCTCCATCACCAGAATCGTCTCGCCCGCAGCCACGCGCCGCAGATACTCGCGGATCCGGTGCCTGAGCACCGCAATGCCGACGGTTCGCCTGTCCGAACTGTATGGACGGGCAGCGACTTCACGAATCATCTCTGAATGGCGGCGGCGAGTCATGCCATACCCTAGCACCCCGACCCACGACCACCATCACCAAATCCGCGCAGCCCGTACCGATTCAACCCTCCCGCCAGCACTGTCGCCTTGCTTGTGCTTCGGTGTTTCTTCGGTATCGTCCTCCATCCCCCACCCTGACGGCCAGCCGCCCCACCCGACCCCCGTTCCCCGCCACGTGCCCCCTGTCCCATGCCGTCCCTCTGGCGCGTCGCCTGTGTCCGTATTCCCCGTTTCCCCGTCGGCGCCGTCTGGCGCGCCGCGCAGGGGCCGAAGCAGCTGGGCCTTGGGCTCGGTGCCCCCGAACCCGCCACACCCGTCGACGACGGCAAGCACTGGGACGAGCGCCTCCTTGCCCTCGCCGACGGCACCAAACTCCGCGCCGTGAGCGCCGCCGCCGGCCGGGCCCGCGTCCGCGCCGGCATGACCGTCACCGAAGCCAAGGCCCGCTGCAGCCGGCTCGACATCCTGCCCTGGGACGAGATCGCCATCACCGGCGCCCTCACCCGCGCCACTGCTGCCCTGATCCAGGCCAGCCCGCACGTCTCCCCCGCCGGTGCCAGCACCGGCACCTGGTGGGTCGGCGCCACCGGCTTCGATGCCATCGGCGGCGAGCGACGGCTGGCGCAGACCCTGCTGACCATCGCCCAGCGCTGGCACCCCGGCGCCCGCGTGGCCATCGCCGACTCCTGCGCCGCCGCCCGCGCCGCCACCTGGCAGAAGGTCCCTGACGGCCAGCTGGGAGCCTTCTGCATCCCCTCCGGCGGCGACCCGGCCTTCCTCGCCCCCCTACCCCTCGCCTTCCTCCCCCTCGACGAGGAGCTGGTCGCCTCGCTCGAGTCCCTCGGCATACGCACCCTGGGCGGCTTTGCCGGGCTGCCCGTGGCCGACATCGAGCGGCGCTGGGGCGAGATGGGGCTCAGCGCCTGGCGGCTGGCCCACGGCGACGATCCCCGCCGCCCCGTCCTCGCCCGCCTCGAGGCGCAGCGCAGCGTCACTGCGGAACTCGGCGGGAGCAGCGACACCATGGAGCCAGCGCTCTTCCTGGTGCGGGCCGCGCTCGACACGCTGGTGCGCGACCTCGTCCGCGACGGGCTCGCCGCCGGTGCGGTGTCGATCACGCTGCACCTCGATGGTGGCCGCCAGCAGCGCGACGATCTCACGCCGGCCGAGACCATCACGCGCGAAGTGCGACCGGCCCATCCGCTGGCCCGGGTGGCGCCGTTGTTCGAGCGGTGTCGCGCGCTGCTGTCGGATTGGGTGCTTGATGCACCCATTTGTGGCGTGACCGTCACGCTCACCAACACCCTGCCGGCCACCGGTGAGCAGGGTGACCTGTTGGACGCCGGCTGGCGTGACCCGGGCGCGGCACTGGCCGCACTCGAGCGGTTGCGCAGCACCCTCGGCCCCGGCGCGGTGATGCGTCCGGTACTGCGCGACGATCATCGCGCCGAGTGCGCCGGTGCGTGGGCCGAACTGGTGGATGGCGACGATGCCGCGATGGCGGCTGCGGCGAAGGTCGAACAGAACGCCGTGCCGTCACGCAGCGACGACGCCGCCGTCACATCGCACACCGGTGCCTGGCTGCCGCTCTTCACTCCCGATCGTGCCGCCACACCCGCCGCACTCCGCCTGCTCGATCCACCGCACCCCGTGCGCATCACCTGCGACGACCTGCACCGGCCCGTCACCGGCACCTGGCAGTCACACACCTTCACCATCACCGACAGCATCGGCCCCGAACGCCTCACCGGTGCCTGGTGGCGCACCCCCTTCGCGCGCGACTACTGGTACCTCCGCACTCGCGAAGTCGGCACGCTGCTCATCTACCACGAATCCGAGTCGTGGCTGCTGCAGGGTTGGTATGACTGACGCCATTCGCGGCAGTGGCAACGGCAACAGCAACAGCAACAGAAAAACGCAAAGGTGCAAAGACGCAGAGACGCAAGAAACCGCGACTGCTGTGCGGGGGAGCGGGCCTACAGGTGAATGCGCACCTGATTTTTTTGTGGGTACATCAGGCACCGATCATCACAGCACGACAGCCGGCGATGACGAGAAAAACTCCTCTGGCGAGTGCAGTTCCCCCAAATTTTTCGTCCCTCCACTCCACACGGAGGCTGACTCACCGCGACGACCGCATTGCGCCTCTGCGCCTCTGCGTCTTTGCGTTTTTCTGTTGCCGTTTCCGTTGCAGAAGAACTCAGCCGATCGGGTTCCCTTCACGGTCGGAGATCATCACCCAGACACTGCGCGTCCGCTTGCTGTAGAACAGGCGCACGGTCACGTCGCGCGGGTTCTGCTTGAAGGCGAAGTGGAAGGAGAACGTCGTGTCGAGCGACTCGCGCAGCACGCCGTCCTTGAACTGCCCGTAGAACTGCTGGACCTTGGTGCAGGGCGCGATCTCGCTGAAGAATTTCTTGCCGATCGTGGTGGCCTGCGGCAGCTGCGCGAGACGGCTCTCGACGGCGTTGTACTTGAGGATGCGGCCCGTCGCATCGAGCTGGATCATGCCGTACGGCAGCTGGTCCAGCTCCTCCCCCGACATGTGATCCGCCGCCGACAGGATCTCGGCCTTGTGCGCCTCATGCGACGCAGGAGTCAGGCGCAAGGCATCGCGCCGCGGCGTATCGGGAGTGTCCATCTGGCGGAATATAATGAGGAGAGATTGGCATGACCGCCGACTACGTCGAACTGCACTGCCACAGCGCGTTCTCGCTGCTGGACGGCGCCTCCGCACCCGAGGAGCTGGTGGCACGGGCCGTGATTGCCGGCCAGCGCGCCATCGCGCTCACCGATCACGATGAACTCGGTGGCGCCGTGCGCTTCGCACAGGCCGCCGATGCCGCCGGGATTGCCGGCATCGTCGGTGCCGAGCTCACCGTGCAGGCCGATGGTGCGCTGCAGCATCTCACGCTGCTGGCCACGTCACGCACTGGCTACGGCAACCTCAGCACGCTGCTCACCCGTGCGCGCATGGACGTGAACGAACGTGGCGCGCCATCGGTGCCCGTCGCACTCCTCGCCCAACACACCGCCGGGCTGTATGCGCTGAGCGGCTGTCCGCGCGGTGCCATTCCACAGGCACTCGCCGCCGGCGACGTTGACGAGGCCAACCGCCTTGCCGCCATGTACCGCGATCTCTTTCACGAATCGTTCGCGATCGAGGTGTGGGATCATCGCCTCCCCGAGGAACGTGCCCTCGTGCGCCAGCTCATTCCCATCGCCCGACGGCTCGGTGTGCCATGGGTGGTGACCAACAACGTGCACTACGCCACACGACAGGGTCGTGCCACGCACGACGCCCTCACCGCACTGCGACACGGCCGTCCGCTGGATGCCATGGGCACGCGCCTCCGCCCCAACGGCGAATGGCATTTCAAATCCACCGCGCTGCACTACAAGCGCTGGCTGGGTCACGAAGCCGGCCTGCGCGCGACCTGTGCCATCGCCGAGCGATGCCAGTTCCGCATCGGGCAGATCAAGCCGTCACTGCCCCGCTTCCCGCTGCCGCCCGGCGTGAGCGAGGACGACTACCTCGCACAGCTCGTGGAAACCGGCGCCACCGAACGGTGGGGCGGCACACGCACCCCGCAGCAGGACGCGCAGCTCGCCCACGAACTCGGCATGATCCGACGGCTCGACATGGCCGGCTACTTCCTGATCGTGTGGGACATCGTGCGCTACGCCAGGCGCGAGGGGATTCTCTGCCAGGGGCGCGGCTCGGCGGCCAACTCCGCCGTCTGCTACTGCCTCGGCATCACGGCGGTGGACCCCATCCGCATGAACCTGCTCTTCGAACGGTTCCTCAGCGAGGAACGCCGCGAGCCGCCCGACATCGACATCGACTTCGCCCACCGCGAGCGTGAACGTGTGCTGCAGTACGTGTACGAACGCTACGGACGTGAACATGCCGCGATGGTCTGCGAGCAGATCACCTATCGCGGACGGAGTGCCGTGCGCGACGCAGCGCGTGTGCTCGGCTTCTCGCTGGAACAGGGCGATGCACTGGCGGCCGTGAGTGATCGCTTCAGCGCGCGCAGCACGGCTGCGGCACTGCGTGCCGGCATCGGCAATGCCACCGCCGAGGACCTGCGCCGCAGCAGCTTCGTCGAAGCGACGCCCAACACGCTCGGCGCCACGGGCCCCGTGCATCGCGCCGACGTGGCCGATGCGGAACGTCCGCACATGAAGCGTGATGAAGCGAAGAAGGCATTTGCGGCCAGTGCGGAGGCGAACGTGCCGCTCACCGTCACCCGTCCCGCCATTCGCACCGCATCGGCCGACGTGGATGGCTTCGACGGCATGGGAAGCGACGGCACCGCCGGACGCCCCGTGTTCCGCAAGCGACTCGAGCGCGACGAGCGTCTCTCCGCCGTCGTCGACATCAGCGCCGCACGCAACACCCCCGCCGCCTGTGGCCCGTCGCGCGAGCCGACACGTGACGATGTCGCCGCACGCCTCGCCAGCATTCCCGCGGAACGGGTGCGTCGCGTCACCGCCAACGCCACGGCGCAGATGGATGCCTCGACGGCGGCATCGGTGACGGGGCCGGTGATGACGGCGGTGCAGGAAGCCGGTGCCCCGTACGTCTCCACCACACCCGCACCCGTGCGTCCCAGCGCCGACCCGCGCAAGACGCCGCCCGTCGATATCCTGCAGCGTGCCAACCTCGACCCCGCCGACCCACGCGTGCGTGCGCTGGCCGACATCGTCGACGGCCTGCATCAACTGCCGCGGCACCGCTCCATCCATGTCGGTGGCTTCGTGCTCACACGCGAGCCCCTCTCCACCGTGGTGCCCATCGAACCGGCGTCGATGCCGGGCCGCACCGTGATCCAGTGGGAGCGCGACGACCTCGATGCGGCGAGCCTCGTCAAGATCGACCTGCTCGGCCTGGGCATCCTCACCGTGCTGCAGGATTGCCTCGTGTACGTGCGACAGACGCGTGGCGTGACCATCGATCTCGCGCTGCTCGACACCAGCGACCAGGCGGTGTACGACGATCTCTGCGCCGCCGACACCATCGGCGTGTTCCAGGTGGAGAGTCGCGCGCAGATGAACACGCTGCCGCGCCTCAAGCCGCGCTGCTTCTACGACATCGTCGTCGAGGTGGCGCTGATCCGTCCGGGGCCGATCCAGGGTGCGATGGTGCATCCGTACCTGCGCCGTCGTGCGGGTACCGAGGAGGTGGTGTATCCGCATCCCTCGCTGGAGCCGATCCTCAAGCGCACGCTCGGCGTGCCGCTCTTTCAGGAACAGGGGATGCAGGTGGCCATCGCCTGCGCCGGCTTCACGGCGGGCGAGGCCGACACGCTGCGTCGCGCGATGGGGCATAAGCGCAGCCACGAACGGATGGAAGCACTGCGCGTGAAGATGCTCGCCGGCATGAAGGCCAACGGCATCGACGAGGATGTGGCCAATCGCATCTTCGCGCAGATCAACGCCTTTGCCGACTACGGATTTCCCGAGAGTCACGCCGCGAGTTTTGCGCTGCTGGTGTACGCTTCGGCGTGGTTGCGGCATTATTACCATGCCGAGTTCCTGGCGGCGATGCTCAATGCGCAGCCGATGGGGTTCTACGCGCCCGGCACGCTGATCGAGGATGGCAAGCGGCACGGTGTGGAAGTGCGACCGGTGGATCTCACCCGTTCGTCGTGGAACGCCACGCTCGAGCTGCGGAAGCCGCAGTCGGCAGCACCGGCGGTACGACTCGGTGTACGCAGCATCCGCGGGCTCGGTGCGGCGGCGCGTGGCAAGCTCGAGGCGGCGTTCACCGAAGGACCGTTCAGCGATGTGGCCGACGTGGTGCGTCGCACGCGGCTCGATCGTCGTGCGCTGCGATTGCTGGCCGAGTCGGGGGCGTTCGATGGGATGTTCATGCATGAGCCAGTGGCCACACGTCGGCGTCGCGCGTTGTGGGAGGTGCTGGCGGCGGTGCGTGGCGACGCCGGCCCGCTGGCCCCGTCGGTGGTGTTGCCCGATGCCGCACTGCCGCTGATGTCGATGGCCGAGCTGACCGAGGCCGACTATCGCGTGACGGGGGTGTCGCTGAATGGGCATCCCATGCAGCACCTGCGGCCGTTGCTGCAACCCAACGGGATACGGACGGCACGCGACATTCAGCAGAACGGGCGC
The DNA here is from genome assembly GCA_031411975.1 of Gemmatimonadaceae bacterium. Taxonomy (GTDB): domain Bacteria; phylum Gemmatimonadota; class Gemmatimonadetes; order Gemmatimonadales; family Gemmatimonadaceae; genus JACMLX01. The sequence continues at coordinate 154,029 of JANOCB010000095.1, read as the reverse complement.
GACACCGAGCAGGTCGCCGTGGCTGGACTGGTGATCTGCCGGCAGCGCCCAGGCACGGCCAAGGGCTTCGTGTTCCTGTCGCTGGAGGACGAGACCGGGATTCTCAACATCGTCGTCTCACCGCAGCGCTTCGAGCGGGATGCGCTGAAGATCAGCACGTCGCCGCTGCTGCTGGTGCGGGGCACGCTGCAGGTGGAGTCGAACGTGGTGACGGTGCGGGGGCGCCTGTTCGTGCCGCTGGATGCGCAGTTGGGGGCGGAGCATGCGAGGAGCCATGACTTCCACTGAGCGTTTCGGGCATGGGGGGGCACGGCTTTCACCAAAGGGACAGACATCCCACCATGCATCCCACCATGGGGTCAGACACCATGGTCACCCGCTACCGAATCCGGATCGCGTCCGGGTCGTACCCTGGCTTGGGCGCCGTGAGCTTCATCGCCCGCAACGTGTCACGCACCAGCGTGGCGACCATGAGGTTCCGGTTGCTCTTGCTGTCGGCAGGAATCACGTACCACGGCGCGGTGGTGGTGGACGTGACGGACAGGGCTCTGTTGTAGGCGGCGGCGTACGCCTTCCACTTCGCCCTGGTCTTCAAGTCGCCGGGATCGAACTTCCAGCGCTTGTCCGGATCATCCAGACGCGCCTGCAGCCGGATCTTCTGCTCACCCTTCGAGATGTGCAGGCAGCACTTCAGCACTGCCGTTCCGGTGTCGGTGAGCAGGCGCTCGAACGCCATGATGTGCGCCAGCCGGCGATCGCGCTCGGCTGGCGTGATCCAGCCCTCGACGACGGGTACCAGCACATCTTCGTAGTGACTGCGGTTGAACAGGACGATTTCGCCGGCGCGCGGCACGACCTGATGCACGCGCCAGAGAAAGTCGCGCGCACGCTCGGCCTCGCTGGGCGCCTTGAACGCCTCGACGCGTACGCCAAGCGGGCTGCACCGGCTGAGCACCGCTCGCGCGGTGCCATCCTTGCCGGAGGTATCCAGACCCTGCAGCACGATGAGCAGCTTGCGCGACCCACCGGCCACGCCATTGGCGTGGAGCAGGTCCTGCAGCGTGTCGATCTGCGCGCACAGTTCGGCGAGACGCGAGCCATCCGCTTCGCTGCTGCTCCCCGCCAGCGGCCGGGCGGCTGGGTCGATGCGACCGAGCCGGACCGCACGTCCGGCCCGGTAGGGCTTCAGGTCAACCGACGAACGCGCCACGGACGCTCCAGATGATGGTCATTCGCAAGCTACCCTCGCCGGTGCGCGTTCAAGGACTCTGACCCCTTGAACGGACCCCATGAACGCGCGTTCAAGAACTCTGACCCCATGAACCGTTCAAGGACTCTGACCCCATGAACGAAGGACTCTGACCCCTTGAACGGACCCCTTGAACGAGGACTCTGACCCCTTTGATCACCTCCGTGCCTCCGCGCCACCGTGTGAGTGGCGGTCCCGGCGGTTGCAGATGCCACTCCGCCGGGCCCGGACGAAGGCACGACCGGTGACGGAGTGGGTACGTTCGGCATCACCATCAACGACCCCACATGCGCCTCCCACTCCTGCTCGCCACCGCCGCAGCGCTCGCCGCCTGCAAGCCACCCGTGGCGCTGCCCACGCCGACGCCGGGCAACGACACAGGGCTGCAGGACGAACTCTTCGCGGCGGACCGCGCCTACGCCCGCGCCGTGGCCGACAGCGGGCACACGGCATGGGTGGCCCGGTTTGCGCCCGACATCGCCAAACCCGGCGCCGGCGGGCTGGTGATGCTCCGCGGCGTGACCCCCGTCAGCGGACTCGACAAGGAGATGTTCGCGGACCCCACCCGCCTCCTCCTCTGGGAGCCCACCGACGCCGTGGCCTATGCCGACGGCCGCACCGGTGTGACCGTCGGCCGCTCTGCCTGGGTACGCAAGACGGCCCGCACCGACACCCTGTCGCGCGGCCGCTACCTCACCATGTGGCAGCGCCAGCCTGACGGCTCCTGGAAGATCATCCTCGATACAGGGTGGTCGGAGAAGTAGCCGCGGACATCTTTCGATCATGCTTCGCGACCTGCTCCCCCCCGCCCTCCGCGATCGCTACGACGCCAACCGCTCGGTGCGGCGCACGATCGATGGCGTGCCGGCCTGGTTCCTCAACGAACGCGCGGACATCGACGATGCACAGCTCCAGTCGCGCTTCGCCGAGGCCCTCGGGCTGATCGGGCGCTACATGCCGCGCAATCTCCGGCGCCTGCGGCGCGACGTGCACTGCATCTGGGTGAAGCGCTGGCCCAACCGTGGCGTCTTCTTCCACGACACGCGCATCATGGTCATCGACACCACCTTCGTCGTGAACCCGACCTTCACGCTCGCACAGGTGGCCGCCACGATCCTGCACGAAGGCGTCCACGCCCGCGTCACCGCCATGCGCGTGGACCGCCGCCGCACCAACATCGCCGACGAGGAACGCATGTGCCGTCGCGCCGAAATCGAATTCGGCGAGCAGGCCCCCGGTGGCGCACCGGTGGTGGTCCGCGCCCGCGAGATCCTCGGCATGAGCGACGCCGAGGTGGCCCCCGGCATCGACATCGCGGTGGCCGAAGCAAGACTCCGCGACCTGCGACGCACCGAAGGGGGTTCGACAGGGTCTGGTGCGTAGCGTACACTCGTACGCATGCCACCCCGCATTGCATTCCTGACCCTCGAAGACGTCGCCGATTTCGTCATCGACGACGATCTCGCCGTCGCTGAACTCCGGCGCCGCGGCTGGGACGCCGCCGAGGTGCCATGGTCGGTGCCCACCGACTGGAGCACGTACGACGTGGTGCTGATCCGGAGCACCTGGGATTACTCGGATCGATCCGACGAGTTTCTGCACACGCTCCGGGCGATCGAGGCGAGTGGCGCGCAGCTCGAAAATCCCGTGCGGGTGGTGGAGTGGAACATCGACAAGTGTTACCTGCGCGAACTCGAAGCACGTGGTGTGCCGGTGGTACCGTCCGTCTGGGGCAACGGTGGCTCGGCCAGCGTGTTCACCGCACTCTTCGCCACGCTGCAGGACCGCGAGATCGTCCTCAAGCCCAACATCAGCGGTGGCGCAAAGGACACCTTCCGGCTGCACGCACCGCTCAGCGACATGATGCTGCAACAGCTGGTGGACACCTTCGACGGGCGCGACTGGTTCGCGCAGCCGTTCGTGCGCGCGGTGGTGACCGAAGGTGAGTACTCGTTGTTCTACTTCGACGGTCGCTACAGCCATGCCATCCAGAAGGTGCCCAAGCCCGGTGATTTCCGCGTGCAGGAAGAGCATGGCGGCGAGATCATCGCCATCAAGGCCACGCCCGAGCTGCAACGCGTGGCCGAACAGGTCCTGGCGTCCATCGCCCCGGTGCCGTTTCAGGCACGCATCGATCTCATTCGCCTCGATGACGGCCGGCTGGCGCTGATGGAAGCGGAGCTGATCGAACCGTCGCTGTACCTGCGCATGGACGCCGCAGCACCGGCGAAGTTCGCCGATGCGATCGAGGCATTGCATGCGCGCCGGAAGCCTGCGCGTGCCTGAGCGAGTGCTGACGGTCACCACGCACGCACCATGACGGCGCCCACACCCGGCCCGCCGTCGGCGCGCCCGCGCCGTGTGTTCATGCTTGGCGCCACCGGCACCCTCGGTCGCGCCACGGTACGTGCGCTGGTGGTGCGTGGGCACGAGGTGGTCTGCTTCGTGCGCCCCTCGGGCAGGGCGGCGCCGGTGATCGCAGGAGCCACGGTCCGCAGTGGCGATGTCGGAGATCCCGCGTCACTCGCACGCGATGGGTTCCGCGGAGAATCGTTCGACGCGGTCGTCTCCTGCATGGCATCGCGCACCGGCACTCCCAGGGACGCGTGGGCCGTCGACCATCAGGCACACCTGCATGCGCTGCACGCCGCGAAAGCACACGGCGTCACACAGATGGTGCTGCTGTCGGCCATCTGCGTGCAGAAGCCGCTGCTGGCCTTCCAGCACGCCAAGCTGGCGTTCGAGGAGGAACTGATCGCCTCGGGACTCACATACTCGATCGTGCGGGCGACGGCGTTCTTCAAGTCGCTGTCGGGCCAGATCGAGCGGGTGCGCAACGGCAAGTCGTTCCTGCTCTTCGGCGACGGAACCCTCACCGCCTGCAAGCCCGTGAGCGACGATGACCTCGGCGCCTATCTCGCGGACTGTCTCGACGACACCGCGCGGCACGACCGGATCCTGCCGATCGGTGGGCCCGGTCCGGCGATCACGCCGCGCGAACAGGGCGAGGCGCTCTTCGCGCTGCTCGGCCGTACGCCGAAGTACACGCAGGTCCCGATCGCGATGATGGACGTGATCATCGCGACACTCGGCACGCTCGGACGCGTGGTGCCCGCGCTCGCCGAGATAGCGGAGCTGGCGCGCATCGGTCGGTACTATGCCACCGAGTCGATGCTGGTGCTCGATCCGCGCACTGGCCGCTATGATGCCGACGCCACGCCGTCCACTGGACGCCAAACCCTTCACGACTACTATGCGCTGCTCGCACGAACGGGTGGCGCCGCGGAACGGGGCGATCATGCGGTGTTCTGACATCCTCACCGTCGTCGGCGTGACGCTGCTCGCGTCGTGCGGCGAACCCACGCCGCGAATCGCACGCGCGGATCTCATCCTCCACAACGCGCGGGTCTACACGCAGAACTGGGATGCACCGTCGCCAGACGGCACCCCGGGAGCCGATGCCCCGTACGACAGCGTGAACGGCTGGCACCACGATGCCACCGCCGTCGCGATCGCCGGTGGCCAGTTGCTCGTGGTCGGCTCGGACACGGCAGCGTTCGAGGCGCGCGGCCCCGACACACGCGTCATCGACCTGCATGGCGCAGTGGTCCTTCCCGGCTTCGTCGATGCCCACACGCACGTGGCTGAGATGGGACAGGCGCTGGACCGCGTGAACGTCACCGGCATCGCCACGGAGGCCGCGGCGGTGGCGAAGATCGTCGAACGCGCTGCGTCCACGCCGAAGGGGGAGTGGATCATCGGCTATGGATGGGACGAAGGCGCGTGGGCCACGCACTACCCCGACCGACGGCTCCTCTCGCAGCGTGTGCCCGATCACCCGGTGTTCCTGCGGGGCCTGCACGGTTTCGCCGCCTGGGCCAACGATCTCGCGTTGAAGCAGGCCGGCATCACACGCGACACGAAAGCCCCGACCGGTGGCGAGATCGTGAAGGACGCCGCCGGAGAACCCACCGGCCTGTTGCTCAATCGCGCCGTGCCGCTGCTCGACGATGCCGTACCGCAACCCACACCCACGCAGCGCGATGCGCAGGTACTGCGTGCGCTGCACGTCATGGCACGGGCCGGGTTCACCGGTGTCCACGAGGCCGGCGTCGCCCCTGATGTTTTGGCGTCCCTCGAACGACTGGCCGCACGCGACTCCCTGCCGCTGCGGGTGCACGCCATGCTGAGCGGCCGTGATTCGGCGTTGATTCGCGCGTGGATCGCCCGTGGACCGTACACGTCGCCCAACCGCATGCTCAGCGTGCGGGCGGTGAAGGCATACTACGATGGGGCCCTCGGCTCGCGTGGTGCGCAGCTGCTCGCCGACTACGCCGACCGTCCCGGCCACCGCGGCGTGGCCGGCAGCGCCTACGGCTTCGACCGGCACGTGGTGGGCGACGCGATGGCCGCCGGATTTCAGGTGGGCATCCACGCCATCGGCGACGCCGGCAATCGCGCCTCCCTCGACTTCATCGACTCCGTGATGCGCGCCAATCCGGGCCGAGCGCGCGACGCCCGGCACCGCATCGAACATGCGCAGGTGGTCTCACCGCAGGATCTCGCCCGCTTCCGATCGCTCGGGATCATCGCCTCGGTGCAGCCACCGCATGCCGTGGAGGACAAGGGCTGGGCCGAAACGCGGCTCGGGCCGGAGCGCGTGCGCGGTGCCTACGCGTGGCGCTCATTGCGACGTGCAGGCGCATCGGTCGCGTTCTCGTCCGATCTCCCCGGCTCCGACTTCTCGCTCTTCTACGGCCTGCATTCCGCCATCACCCGACAGGACACGACGGGCCTGCCGGCCGGTGGCTGGTATCCGGAGGAGCGCATGACGCCCGAGGAAGCGGTGCGCGGCTACACCCGCTGGAACGCCTTCGCCGGGTTCGACGACACCGAATCTGGCGTGGTGACGGGCGGCTTTCGTGCCGACCTCACCGTGCTCGACGTGGATCCCTTCCGCCTGCCATCACCACGCGATCTGCTGCGCGGCACCGTACTGATGACGATCTCGCGGGGCCGGATCACGGCGGAGCAGCGGCCCGCAGCGCCGCGCTGAGCACGGCACGCCTGGGCAGCACGGCGCCGATGGACGACGGCGACGATCCCCCAGCATCCCACCGTGTGCGGCCGGTTCGCTGCCCACCGTGCCACCGCGGCGATACCTTCCGGTAGTCCCCACTCACCCGGTACCGGCCATGCCTCACGATTCTCTGCAGGCCGATGTGCAGACCGCCCTCGCGTCGACCTACGACCTCGAACGCGAACTGCCCAGAGGGGGAATGTCGCGCGTGTTCGTCGCCACGGAGACGGCGCTCCGGCGACGGGTCGTGATCAAGGTGCTCGCCCCGGAACTCGCGGCCACCCTGTCCAGCGAACGGTTCCGGCGCGAGATCGGTCTCGCTGCGCGGCTCCAGCATCCGCACATCGTACCGCTGCTGTCGTCGGGCCTTGCAGGCGAACATCTCTACTACACGATGCCCTTCGTCGATGGGGAATCGCTTCGCGACCGGATGAACCGCGAGCGACCGATGGTCATTGCCGACATCGTCGTGATCCTCGATGCCGTGGCCAAGGCGCTCGCCTATGCGCACGAGGAAGGCGTCGTGCACCGCGACATCAAGCCGGAGAACGTCATGTTCTTCCACGGGCAGGCGGTGGTGCTCGATTTCGGCATCGGCAAGGCACTGATGAAGGCCACCACCACCGACAGCGATCAGCTCCGCATCACGCAGGTCGGCATGAGCCTCGGCACGCCGATGTACATCGCGCCCGAGCAGGCCGCCGGCGACCCCGGACTGGATCATCGCGCCGATCTGTACGCACTCGGCGTGGTGGCCTACGAGATGATCACCGGGCATCCGCCCTTCGTCAGCCGGTCGCCACAGAAGATGATCGAGGCGCACGCGACGCAGAAACCGGAATCGATGACGGGTCGGCGCGCCGACCTGCCGCGCCATGTGGATGCCGTCGTGATGCGGATGCTCGAGAAGCGACCTGCCGACAGGCCGGCCACCGGGGACGAGATAGTCAAGGGGCTGACCGATCCCCGCCAGGCACGAATCTCCGGACGCGGACCCGTCGTGGACACCATCGCGTCGGCACCATACTGGGTGCCATGGAGCATCGCGGGTGCGGCCACGCTGGTCGCGCTGCTGATGACGATTCTCTACCTGCGACGCGCCTGAACCTGCCGGCGGCTCAGATCTCGCCGACCGACTCCACGAATAGCGGCTCCAGCTCCAGCACCAGCGCCCTGGCTGCGCCATCGGGCATCCAGTGGATCGATTCGGTCAGGATCTCGGGCCGCTCCGACGTCGGCAACCACCGCTCCACCAGTCGCGCCTCGAGATCCACGATCCAGTATTCCACGCCGTAGCGCTGATACCGCCCCCGCTTCACCACGCGATCGTACCGCGCCGTGCTGGGCGACAGGACCTCCACGAACAGCAGCGGGAAGCCGATCTCCTCCACCACCCGCGGGCGGCGACCGTCCACCAGCGGCAGCACAAACACATCGGGCTGGACGAGCGTGAATCGGTCCAACTCCAAATCACCCGGCGCCATGAATGCGGCCCCAATCCCCTGAGCCCGGACGTAATCCTCGATCGCACGCCAGAGCGCGCCGACCATCGACTGGTGCGGGAGTCGCGGGCTCGGGCTCACCAGCAGTTCGCCGTCCACACATTCGAACCGCTTCCCCGGTTCATCGGGAAGCGCACGGACCTCGTCCGCCGTCCAGCGGCGTGGGGAAACTGCGGGCATGGCCATAGTGTGCTCTCGACATGAGGGGGCTGGCAAGTGCGCATGCCACACGATGCACTCCCGCCACCTCCGGACCATCACCAAAAACGCGCACCAACATCCCATCAGCTCAGCCGTCCCGATACCATTCCCCGCATGACCAGAACCAGTGACGTCGTCATCTGCGGCGCCGGCATCGCCGGCATCGCCACCGCCCATGCGCTGGCCACCCGTGGCATCACGAACGTCACCCTGATCGACGAGCGCTCCCCGCTGACGCTCACCAGCGACAAGTCCACCGAGGCGTACCGCAACTGGTGGCCCGGTCCCGACGATGCCATGGTGCAGTTCATGAACCGGAGCATCGACCTGCTGGAGCAGTGGGCCGATGCCAGCAACGACCGGTTCCTGCTCAACCGCCGTGGCTACGTGTACGCCACCGCGCGCGCCGAAAGGGCGGCGCAGTTCATCGACGACGCCGCACGCGCCGAATCGCAGGGTGCGGGCGACGTCCGCACCTACCGCAGCGCCGCCGAGGCCACCGCGTACGTGCCGAGCGCCCACACCGGCTATCGCGATCATCCCACCGGCGCCGATCTCTTTCTCGATCGCGACGCCATCCGCGCGCACTTTCCCTGGCTTGCCGACGACGTGGTGGCCGTGCTGCACGCGCGCCGCTGCGGCTGGATGAGTGGCCAGCAACTCGGCATGTGGCTGCTGGAGGACGCGAAGGCACTCGGTGTGAAATTATTGTCAGGACGCGTCGAATCCGTCGACGTCACCGGTGGCCGCGTGCGCGCTGTCCGTGTCGCCTGCACCGACGGCACTGACGTCACGATCACCACACCTGCCTTCGTCAACTGCGCCGGCCCCTTCGCGAAGGAGGTCGCGGCCCTCACCGGTGTCACGCTGCCCCTCTTCTCGGAGATGCACCTGAAGGTGGCGTTCGAGGACACACTCGGTGTGGTCGATCGCAACACCGGACTCGTGATCCTCGACGATGCGCAGGTGCTCGACTGGTCCGACGAGGAACGCGCCGAGTTTGCTGCCGACGACGCCACACGCTGGCTCACCGAGCCGCTCCCCGCCGGCATTCACCTGCGCCCCGAAGGCTACCGACAGAACCAGACCGTGCTGATGCTCTGGGACTATCACAGCACGCATCGCTACGACGTGGCCGAGTTGCCCATGCAGGACGATCCCTTCTATCCGGAGGTCGTGATGCGCGGCATGGTGAAACTGGCCCCGGGGCTCGCGCAATACGTGGACCGTCTGCCGCCCGTCTACATCGATGGTGGCTACTACACCAAGACGGAGGAGAACCGACCGCTGATCGGCCCGACGGGTGTGGACGGCGCGTACGTCAATGCGGCGCTCTCCGGATACGGGCTCATGGCAGCACCGGCAGGAGGCGAACTGATCGCGCAGCAGATCACCGGCGGCACCCTGCCGGCGTATCACCGCGCCTTCCGACTCGATCGGTACGACGATCCCGCGTATCGGGCGATGCTCGCACGCTGGGGATCGACGGGGCAGCTATAGCAGGTCGTCGTGCAGTGCCGCGCCCGCTCAGCGAATCCGGCGCCACCCAGTTCACACCTCCCCGGCGCTCGCATGCACAAGAGTTGGAACGTCGTCGCAGTGCTCTGCCTCGTCTCCGGTGTGGCATACCTCACACGCACCGATGTGGCTGTGGCGCAGGAGCGTATGGCGCCCGCCCTCGGCCTGTCCATGGCCGACATGGGCGCCATCACGGCGTGGGCGTTCCAGCTCAGCTACGCCTTGCTGCAGCTTCCCTGTGCGCTGGCGGGCGAGCGGTTCGGTGCACGACGCACACTGGCCCTCGCACTCGCTGGATCCAGCCTCGCATCCGTCGTGACTGGCCTGATGCCCGAGTCGATCGCCACCGGTACGCTGATCGCCACCCGCATTCTCCTCGGCGTGTCGCAGGCCGCAGTCTTTCCCGTGGTCGCCATGGCCGTGTCACAGTTCGTCGTGCGTGAGCAGCGCGTCAGCGCGATGGCGATGGCCATCTCCGCAGCATCGCTCGGCGCGGCGATCGCGCCGCTGCTGATGGCACCGGTGATGGAATCGTACGGCTGGCGTGCCGTCTTCATCCTCAGCGGTGTCCTCGGTGCCGCGGCCGCCATCGCCTGCGCCGTCCTGATGCCCGACGCCGAGACGGGCGGAGAGTCCGCACCCGTGCAGCGTCTGGCGGACATGCTCGACGGAACGCGCGCGCTGTTGCGCAACGCGAGCCTCCGATGGCTGACGCTCGCCTACCTGCTGCACTCCGCCGTGCTGTTCGTGTCCATCTTCTGGTTCTTCCGCTACCTCACCGAGGGGCGGGGGTTCACCGTGCTCGCGAGCGGCGTGTGGGCCAGCCTGCCCAACATCGCCGGCGTGGTCTGCGCACCAATCATCGGCGCTGGCGCCGATCGGCTCGGCCGCAGGATCGGCAGTCCCCGCGCGCGGCGCCGTGTCGCGATGGCGTGCCTGCTCGGTGCGACCGCGAGCGCCGTGGCTGGCGCGATCGCGCCCGGTGCCGTACTGGCGATCCTCGCGCTGAGCCTCTCCTCGGGCTTCGTGAACGGTGCCGAGTCGCCCTTCTTCACGACGGCGACGGCCCTCGGCAGCGCCAATCCCGGGGCGGCGGCCGGCCTGCTCAACCTCATGGGCAACCTCGGCGGCGTCCTGTCGATCTGGCTCGCGCCACGCATGGCGGATGCGTGGGGCTGGAATGCCACGATCGGAGTCTGGGCTGCCGTCGCATTCACCGCAGCGCTGCTCTGGCTCCTGGTGCAGGAACCCGAACCGACACCCGCCGGCAGCGCGACGTCGGTCTGAGGCTAGGCTGCGGGAGCCGGAGCGATCTCACCGTCCGCTGCGTAAACTGAGACGGTCATCCGTCCCTCCAGCGACTTCAAGTCATGCATCGACCTCTCCGCTCCGCCCTGCGTCTGGCCACCCTCGGCCTGCTCGCGCTCCCGCCCCTGCACGCCCAGCAGCCGGGTGGCTTCGACAGCCGCGCCGCACAGTCGCTCCGCTTCCGGAACGTCGGCCCCTTCCGCGGTGGACGCGTCACCACCGTCACCGGCGTCCCGCAGCGCAAGTACGAGTTCTACATGGGCGCCACAGGCGGTGGCGTGTGGAAGACCACCGATGCCGGCCAGAACTGGAACAACGTCTCCGACGGCTTCTTCTCCACCGGCTCGGTTGGCGCGATCCGTGTGGCGCCGTCCAATCCGGACGTGGTCTGGGTCGGCACCGGCTCCGACGGCATCCGCTCCAACGTGATCGTGGGCCGCGGCATCTATCGCTCCAACGACGCCGGCAAGACGTGGGCGTTCCGCGGATTGCGAGACGTGGGCCAGATCGCCGCGATCGTGGTGAATCCCACCAACCCCGACATCGCCCTCGTGGCGGCACAGGGACTGCCGTTCACAGCCTCGACGGATCGTGGGGTGTATCGCACCACCAACGGTGGCGAGTCGTGGGACAAGGTGCTGTTCGTGAACGATTCCACCGGCATCACCGACATCGTCGCCAAGCCGGATGATCCGAACACGCTGTACGCCGCTGCCTGGTACGGCGTGCGTCGTCCGTGGGCGATCATCTCCGGCAGCAAGGACGACGGCGGCATCTACCGCTCCACCGATGGCGGCAGCACCTGGAAGAAGCTGGGTGGTGGCCTGCCCACCGGCATCATCGGCAAGTCCAACATCGCCGTGTCGGCGGCCGCACCACGCCGCGTCTACGTGCTGATGGAGGCCGAGAAGCCGAAGGCGGGCGTGTATCGCTCCGACGACGCTGGCGAGACCTGGACGCAGACCACCGACATGAACGCGCTGCTGCTGCGCCCGTTCTACTACACCAACATCGACGCCGATCCCACCAACGCCGACAACGTGTGGGTGCAGAACGAAACGATGTGGAAGAGCGGCGACGCGGCGAAGACCTTCGCCGCCATGAACACGCCGCACGGCGACAATCATGACATCTGGTTCAACCCGACCGACGCGAACATCCTGATCCAATCCAACGATGGCGGTGCCAACGTCTCCATCGACGGCGGCCGCACCTGGAGCACGCAGTACAACCAGAGCACGTCCGAGCTGTATCAGGTCTTCCTCGACGACAGTTATCCCTATCGCCTCTATGGCGCGCAGCAGGACAATTCCACGGTGATCGTGCCGTCGCTGCCATTGTTCACCAATCGCCCGGATCAGCCGGCGCAGTACTGGATGCAGGGACCCGGCTGCGAGACCGGCCCGATCGTGCCGAGCCCGTGGAACGACAACGTGGTCTATGGCGCCTGCAAGGGACAGTTCTCGCGCCTGCACATGGTCACCGGGCAGGAGCAGAACTCGTGGGTCGGTGCGCAATCGTTGTACGGCAACGATCCCAAGGACCTGATCTTCCGTTTCCAGCGCGTGTCGCCGATGGATGTGTCGCCGCACGCGCGCGGTGTGGTGTACTTCGGCTCGCAGTTCGTGCACCGTTCGCGCGATGACGGCATCACCTGGGAGCGCATCTCCCCCGATCTCACCGCCAACACGCCGCAGACGCAGGGGATCAGCGGCGGCCCGATCACGCGCGACGTCACCGGCGAGGAGTTCTACTCCACGCTGTACGCCATCGCCGAATCCCCCATCGAGCCCGGCGTGATCTGGACCGGTGCCAACGACGGCCCCATTCACGTGTCACGCAACAACGGTGTGACGTGGACCAAGGTCACACCGCCTGACCTGCCGCCCGGTGGCCGCGTGCAGCAGATCGACGTGTCCCGCCATCGCAAGGGCACAGCCTACGTCGCCGTCTATCGCTACCTGCTCGGCGACTTCACGCCGTACGCCTACCGCACCACCGATTACGGCAAGACCTGGACACGCCTCACCACCGGTACCAACGGCGTTCCCGGTGACACGCCGACGCGTGTGGTGCGCGAGGATCCCGATCGTCAGGGGCTGCTCTACCTCGGCACCGAATTTGGTTTCTTCGTGAGTGTGAATGACGGCGCGTCGTGGCAGCAGATGCAGCGCAACCTCCCCGTCACACCGATCACCGACATCAAGCTGCAGCGCCGCGATCTGGTGCTGTCCACGATGGGTCGCGGATTCTGGATTCTCGACGACCTGACGCCGCTGGTGCAGTACGCCGATGCGAATACGGCGAAGAAGGCGGCGCTGCACACGCCGCGTCCTGCCGTTCGCTGGCGCCATCAGGGGTCGCCGGCCGCGCCAGGCACGCCGGAATATCCGGGCGCTGGTGCCACCATCGATTACTGGCTCGGCGCCAAGCCGACCAGCGCCCCGGTGCTCGAAATCCGCTCGGCCACGGGCGCGCTCGTGCGCACCTTCACCACGGCAGGGACAGCCACGCGCACGACCACCGAGCAGGCGATGCGCGCGCCGCGTCGCCGCACGGCAGCCGGTACGACCATCAGCGACACCGTCGGCGCAAACCGCTTCACGTGGGACCTGATGCACGCCGAAACGCCCGGTGGCCGCGGCCCGATGGTGGCACCCGGTCGGTATGCCGTGCGCCTCATCGTGGATGGCGACACCCTCACGCAGCCACTGGTCGTGCAGGCCGATCCACGCATTCGTGCCGACGGCATCACCGATGCCGTGCTCGTCGCGCAGGAACGTCACGAACTCGCCGTTCGATCGGCGATCGAGGAAGCGCGCAAGGTCGCCGCACGCGCCCGCGAGACTCGCACGCAGATGCAGTCCCGCGGCGCACCCATGCAGCGTGAGGCCGACGACATCGTCCGCGCACTCGAGACCGCCGACGGCCGCTATCAGGCCCCGAAGCTGGTCGCTCAATTCGAGTATCTCTACAACATGACCCTCGGTGCCGACCAGCGCATTCCCCGCGACGCCACGCAGCGACTGGCGACCCTGAAGGCCGAACTCGCCGCCATCACCAAGCGCCTCAACGCCCTCGCCCGCATCAACACCACCGCACTGATCCCCTGACGCAGCCCCCTTCAATACTTCAGCGTTCTCTGCGTCCTTCGGCGCTTCTGCGTCATGCAGTGCGCCGTACGCTTGACCGACACCTGACTGACGCAGAAGCGCAGAGGGTCGCAGAGGACGCCGTTTGGAAGGGAATGAACTGCTGACTGCCGCCGGTCACGCGATGTGATCGGCGGCCGTGTGTCATGGCGATGGGTTGATTACTGATACTGTATGTAGAACGGCTTCGGCCAGAGGCGCAGCACTTCGCCGGGGAGCATCATCTTCGACCCCGCGCGCACGTCGTTCTTGTAGAAGAGCTTGAAGCCTGCGAACTGCACCGGTTCCGACTGGATGTACGCCCGGAAGCTCGAGATCTTCACCGGCGGGGTGCCCCAGCCGTCCATGTGCATCACGATCTGGACATGCGGATCAAAGGCGATGTTGCGGTAGTTGGTGATCATCGGCCGCGTGTAGCGATGGATCACCAGCACCTTCGGTGGCAGGTTGCGGCGGCGGATCAGCTCCGACATCTGCTCCTGCACCCAGTTGATGTCGCGGGCATCGTAGGTGCCCACACGGCGTCCCGGGTTCGATCCGTCCTTCATGGAGAACTCGGCATCGATACCGAGGTGCACGTTCGGGCGCTCGAGCCACTTCATCAGCGGCGGCAGTTCCACCTGAATCGTGCTCTTCGCCACCTGGATGTCGAGGAACACGATCGCGTTCCGGGTTTCGGCCCAGCGGATCACCTTCATGATCAGCGAGTCGCTCATGCGGGCGCGCCACTTGCCGTCGCGTCCCGCCGAGCCCTGCGCCACGGTGGCGATCAGGTGCAGTGCGGGCATGACGGGTGTGGATGGATCGGCACGGCGCCACGCCGCGACTTCCGTATCCAGCTTGCGCAGCATCGGCTCGGGGTCCAGTTCGCCGAGGATGCCCATGCGGCGGGAGAGTGGGTTGCCGTAGTACGCGATGATGCGGTGTCCCGGCAGCAGCGCACCCGGCGCGTAGGCGGGGGTGCGCACCGGCCAGCGCGTGTCACCGACGGAGTCGCGGTCGAGTGAGGCAATCGCACTGCTGTCGGAGGCACGCCGACCCGGCAGCACCGGAGGGCGCGGCGGGGTACGTGGCCGGGCCGGTGTGGTGTCGCGCGGCGCCGCGGCCGCAGCGGGGGCCTTCTTCCTCGTCGATTTCCGGCGCGTGCTCTGCTGCGCACTGGCGAGCGCGGGCACGAGAAGGCAAAGCAGCAGGAGCGACGCGCATCGGCGCGCGTCAGCGGTCTGGATCCTGAATTGGAACGGAGTCACGGCCTGTCAGCGGGGATGAAGTGGCATCACGAAGCGGAAGCCTACATCACCCGGCGCCGATGCTCCACCCGAACCGACGTCAAGGGGTCCTTCAAGGGGTCAGAGTCCTTGATCCCCCTTCAAGGGGTCAGAGTCCTTGATCGGCGACGCTCGCCAGATGACTCGGAGTCGCACTCCCCACCGGGGACTCGGAGTCCCGACGCGGAGTCCCGACGGGATGTCCCTACGCCAGCCCCGCCGCCTCCGGCCCACGCAGCGGGGGCCCTGCCAGCAGCATTTCGACCGCTTCCTCATCGGTGAACAATCGCGACCTCGTCAGGAAGCGCACCCCCTCCGGCGCCTCGAGCGAGAATCCAGCGCCCCGCCCCGGCACCACATCGATCGTCAGGCGCGTGTGCTGCCAGTATTCGAACTGCGCCGCACCGATGTACACGGGCGTCTCACCGTGGATGATGCCGAGCAGCACGTCGCGCGACCCGACCTTGAATTCGCCGCGCTGATAGCACATCGGCGCGCTGCCATCGCAGCACCCGCCCGACTGGTGGAACAGCACCGGTCCATGCTGCGCCACCAGCCGGTCGATCATCGCCGCCCCTTCCGGAGTACAGTCCACTCGCTCAGCCATGCTGCACATCCTCGCATCCGGGAAACTCAATCACTGCATGACGCAGAAGCGCAGGGGAGCGCAGAGTACGCTGAAGATGTGAGAGGACATTCGCCGGGGCGGGCGTCATCACTGATCAGAACGCAATCCCAACATATCTTCCGCGCCTTCCGCGCTCCTCTGCGCTTCAGCGTCACGCAGCGCCAAGCATTGCCGCGCTGTTGCGCAACGATCAGCGCTCAGAAGAACCCGAGCGCCTTCGGGCTGTAGCTCACCAGCATGTTCTTCGTCTGCTGGTAGTGGTTCAGCATCTTGAGATGGTTCTCACGCCCGATGCCGCTCTGCTTGTAGCCGCCGAACGTCGCGTGCGCCGGATAGGCGTGGTAGCAGTTGGTCCACACGCGGCCCGCCTGGATGTGGCGACCGAAGCGGTAGGCGCGATTGATGTTCCGCGTCCAGACACCGGCACCGAGCCCGTACAGCGTATCGTTCGCAATCTGCAGTGCCTCGTCTTCGTCCTTGAACTTCGCCACCGACACCACCGGACCGAAGATCTCCTCCTGGAAGACGCGCATGCGGTTGTGGCCTTCGAAGATCGTCGGCTTCACGTAGTACCCGCCGGCCAGCTCGCCCTGCTGCATCAGGCGCTCGCCACCGAGGCGGACGTTCGCGCCTTCGGCACGGCCGATGTCGAAGTAGCTCAGGATCTTCTCCAGCTGATCGTTCGACGCCTGTGCGCCCACCTGCGTGCTCAGCTCCAGTGGATGGCCAAGCTTGAAGGCTGCCACCCGAGCCGTCGCCCGTTCCATGAAGGCGTCGTAGATCGATTCCTGGATCAGTGCGCGCGAGGGACAGGTGCAGACTTCGCCCTGGTTGAGCGCGAACATCCCGAATCCTTCCAGCGTCTTGTCGAAGAAATCATCGTCCGCGTCCATCACGTCGGCGAAGATGATGTTCGGGCTCTTGCCGCCGAGTTCGAGCGTCACCGGGATCAGGTTCTCGGACGCGTACTGCATGATCAGGCGACCCGTCGTCGTCTCACCGGTGAAGGCGATCTTCGCGATGCGGTTGCTGCTGGCCAGCGGCTTGCCCGCTTCGATCCCGAACCCCTGCACGATGTTCACCACACCCGGCGGCAGCAGATCGGCCACCAGCTCCATGAACGCCATGATGCTCACCGGCGTCTGCTCGGCCGGCTTCATCACCACGCAATTTCCAGCCGCCAGTGCCGGCGCCAGCTTCCACGTCGCCATCAGCAGCGGGAAGTTCCACGGGATGATCTGTCCCACCACACCCAGCGGCTCGTTGAAGTGGTACGCCACCGTATCGTCGTCGAGCTGCGACAGGCTGCCTTCCTGCGCACGGATGCAGCCCGCGAAGTAGCGAAAGTGGTCGATGACGAGTGGCAGGTCGGCCGCCATCGTCTCACGGATCGGCTTGCCGTTGTCGATCGTCTCGATCACCGCCAGCGCCTCGAGATTGGCCTCGACACGATCCGCGATCTTGTTCAGGATGATGGCGCGTTCCGTCGCCGACGTCCTGCCCCACGACGGAAAGGCGGCATGCGCCGCGTCGAGTGCGCGCTCGATGTCCTCGGCAGTACCGCGCGCGACGTCGCACAGATGCTGGCCGGTCACCGGACTCGGATTACTGAAGTACTGCCCCTTCGCCGGCGGTGCGTAGGCACCGTTGATCCAGTTCTCGTACCGCGACCGGATCGGGATCGTCATCCGCAACCGACTTGCTGCATCCGGGACGGTCGCGATTCCGTCCTGCTCGAGCGTTGCCGACATGCTCTGCTCCATCTGCGTGAAATCGCACCGCCCACGTCCGCGGTGCTGGACGCTGCCCACCCGTGAGCAACCGTACGACGGTTACCATACCCTCGGAATCGCCGTGCGCCAATAAGGTTCTGGCGGACAGATTTGGTTCCGCATCCTGCGGACTCGTATCGTCGTCGAGTCCGCTTGGCATGATTGCGCTATTGCGCCCCTGAGAGCGTGCGCATCCAGCAATCACGGAGCCCCGCAGCGCCGAGCGCACTGGGTTCGTGCGGACTCCGGCGCCAGAACCAGCGCTCGGCCTCGGGAGCGGTCAACCCGTGCCCAAGAAACGCCGCATGCGCCTCGGCCACCAGCGTGCCTGGCAGTGCGGCGCCGCGCTCACGCAGCAGCGAGTTGAACAACAGCAACGCCGACGCCGGCACCGCCACGCCATCGCGCTCATCCGTGAAAATGCCGAGCCCGTCGGTCGGGTCGGGCAACGTCGTGAGCACCAATGTGAGATCAGAGAATCTCGAGTGCAGCGTCTCGGCCAGCGCGATCACCCCAGACACCGCATCACGCACGATGGCGTCCATGCGTGCCGGTGCCGGCTTGGTCGCCACGGCACTCAGGAGGTCGATGGCCCCCGCCGTCATCGTGATCAGCGTCGGCAGGTCGCTCGACTCTAGGTCGATCACCTGTTCATCGAAGATGTCACCGAGACTCGCACCATCCGTGCAGAGCCGCACGATCTCGTCACAGCCCGTCAGCGAACGGAGATCGTCACCGATGTAGTCCGGATACCGGTCGCCGTCATTCTCGAACAGCAGCGACGCTGCACCGACCGGCGGCACCTCGCCGCTGCGGGCGTCCCGCTCCAGCGCCACGCTGATGTCCGTCACCTTGAGGTCCAGCGCAGGTGTCAGGTCCGCCGAGAGTCCATCACCGAGCGCGAGGTACCGGGCGAACGCCCGCAATCCTGCGCCGCTCACCCGATCAGCGCCGGGTCGATGCCGCGCGTCTGAAAGATCCGCGAGACGGCTTCACCGATCTTGTTGTTCGGTGTGCTCGCACCCGCCGTGATCCCCACGCGCACCGGACCACTCGCCGGCATCCACCCCGCCCGTGTCTCTTCCGGCATGTGCAACCCGATCGGGCGGAACCGCACCACACCACTCGCCGGATCGATGCCCTCGGCATCCTCCACATGATACGTCGGCACCTTGTCGGCGCAGATCGCCGCCAGCGACAGCGTGTTGCTGGAGTTGTAGCCACCCACCACGAGCATCACATCGAGCGGCTCCTGCAGCAGCTCGTCGACGGCATCCTGACGGTCCTGCGTCGCGGAGCAGATCGTATCGAAGGTGCGGAAGTTGGTGGCGCGATATTCGGCGCCGTGTGCTCGCGCCATCGCCAGACCCACTTCCTCGCCGATGGCCAGCGACTCGCGCGCCAGCATCGTCGTCTGATTCGCCACACCGATGCGCGTCAGATGCAGGTCGGGATCGAAGCCCGGCGAGGCGCGATCGGCTGCGAACTTCTGCAGGAAGCTCGCACGATCCCACTTCCCCTCGATGTAATCGCACACCAGCCGCGCTTCGGCCATGTCGCGCACCACGAGGTAGCGCCCCTCCGGATACTTCTGCACCTGGCTGGCGGTGGCGCGCGTCTCTTCGTGGTAGTGCTTGCCATGGATCAGCGACGTGAAGCCGTCGCGCGCGTACTTCTCCACCCGCTTCCAGACGTTCAGCACCGAGCCGCACGTCGTATCCACCATGATGCAGCCCAGCGCACGCAGCGTCTCGAAATCCTGGATCGTCACGCCGAATGCCGGCAGGATGACGACGTCGTCCGGCTGAACACGGTCGTAGTCGAATCCGGTGCCCTTGGCCTCGAGGAACGTGATGTCCATCTCCCGCAGTTTCTGGTTCACATGCGGATTGTGGATGATCTCACCGGCGAGGAACACCCGACGATCGGGGAACTTGCGGCGTGTCTGGTAGGCGTACTCCACTGCCCGCTCCACGCCGTAGCAGAAGCCGAACTCCTTGGCCAGGCGGACGGTCACGTCGCCCGAGGTGAGCGTGTATTCACTGGCGCGGAGCAGGTCCACCAGCCGACCGGTGTAATCGTCGGCGAGGGTGTCCTGCACATCGGACTTGAGGCCGAAGCCCTTCCGGTAATACGTCTCTTCGTCTGCGGTTGGCATTCACGAAATCTAGCGCCGCCGGGCCCATCTGCCTCCTGCGCCATCGCGCAGAGGGGTCGATCAAAGGGGTCAGACCCCTTTGGTCCGCGACGATGGTGTCTGACCCTATGATCGGACCCGTCATCACCCACCCCGTGGGATCGCCCCCTGATCAGCCCCCCGGGTCGACCAGGACAGCGGCCCGCGGCGCGAAATCCCGATGCGCTGACGGTACCCTCAGGCCGTCGGCGCGGCGCCCGTCCAGAGATCGGCGGCGATCCAGCGGGCCAGCGCGTACGTCACCAGCGGTTCGTACGCCTGTTGTCGCGAGATCAGGTTGCCCGTGAGTACGCCCACGGCGCCGCGGCCCTGCTTGATGTTGCTGGCCTGCACGATCGTGTCCATCGCGTGGCCCAGTTCCATCCCGCTGTCCAGCAACGCCACGACCGCTGGGGGCAACGGCATCGCCAGTGAGCCACCCACGCCGATGTTGCCCTGCCGGTCAATGATCGCCGCCCAGGCGCAGGTCCGAACGCTCCCGTCCGCCTCGCGCACGACGCCGCCTTCGAGCCCGACGGCCAGATCTGCAGCCGGGTCCGTGAGCATCGCAGCACGGGCCCGGGCCAGTGCGCCACCACGTGTCTGTGCATCGCCCCACGGCTGATCCGGCACCCCCGACGGCACTGGAACTCCATACACGACAACGGATGTGGTGCATTTCACGAGCACCGCCTGCACCGCCCCGACCTTCACCGGATTTTCCGAACCGACGACGACACGGCGCACATCGGGGAGCAGGATTGACGAGGCCATGTACCCAAGTTATCGGGGTGATGCGGGCGTTTGCTTGCGGCAATGCATTCCAGGGGTAACGTCGTCGGTACCCCCTTCAGCGAAGGCCCACTGTGTCTGCACTCGTCGTAGCTCCTTCTGATCGCCGCACCTTCGTCTTCGTCGGCGATCGTCTCTGGCTCGATTTCGTCAACACCGACGACATCGAGCTTGGCGTGCGCCGCGACGCCCTCCGCGACTTCGGCACCATGCTGGAGTGGCTGGCGGCCGTCGGTGTGATCGATCACGACCGACGGGTCGCCATCATGCGACGCGCGGAACAGCAGCCTGCCGGTGCCACCGCTGCCCTGCTCGACGCACGGCGTGTCCGCAGTGCGCTGCGGGCTCTCGCCGAACATGGCGCCGTCTCGGGCGACGCCCGCACCGAAGCGGTGGCCGAGATCAACCGGGTGCTCGGCCGAAGCGCCGGGACGCGACGCCTCGAGCTCGCGTCCGACGGCACCTACACGCGCAACTTCGTTGCCGGCGGCGATGCGTTCGCTGCGCTGATGATGCCGATCGTGGACGATGGCGCCGACTCGCTGATCGCCGGAGAACTTGGCCGCGTGCGCTGCTGCAGCGATCCGCGCTGCCGTCGCGTCTTCCTCGACAGCACCAAGAACGGTCGCCGTCGCTGGTGTGACATGGCCACCTGCGGCAATCGCGCCAAGGCCGCCCGACACCGCGCCCGCGAGCCCATGCGAACGATCGCACCGACGTCGTCCTTCCGGCCGTTCACCGCTTCATGAGGTCGGCCCCGTGACCGAGTGAACGGCTACTCCACTCACACGGAGCCACGACGGCACCGAGACGAAACGAAGGGGGAACAGCACACCGGAGTGCTGTTCCCCTTGTATTTACAGGCCTCTGCGGCACCGCGTCTCCGTGTGAGTGGTGTGTCTCCCCACTCCGCAACCACTACGCCGCCTCGGGCACCGACTTGATGTATCCCATGTCCATCGCGTAGCCGACCAGCTTCTTCTGCAGGATCCGACGCCCGCGGAACAGGCGGCTCTTCACGGTACCCTCGGGCACGCCGAGGATGTGTGCGATCTCAGCGTACCGCAACTCGTGGATGTCGCTCAACACGACTGCTGCACGATACTCGTCGGGCAGGTTGTCGATCGCGGTCGTGATCTCCGCGTCGAGGAACGTCTCGTAAAAACGAGCCTCGGGATTCGGCTCACCAACCGGCTCGAACGCCCCCCAGCCATCCGTCTCGTCGGTCGCCTGCACTTCGCGGGCGTCGATGCGACGCTTCCGGCTGACGAAGACGTGATAGAGGATCGTGAACAGCCACGCCCGGATGTTCGTCCCGAGGCGATACTGCTCCCACCGCTCGAACGCGCGCAGGATCGTGTCCGACACGAGGTCCTCCGCGTCGTCGCGCGACCGCGAGAGCTTGAGCGCGAAGCTGTACATCGCATCGAGATGCACGAGTGCTTCAGCCTCGAACCGCGCCCGTCCCTCAGGCACCGCTTCGCTGCGCGGCGACGAACCCATCACCGTTCCCGTTCGATCCTGACGCTGCGTGGCAGCCATGGTATGCTCCAGAGTGGATCCAGTCACGTTGCGTGCACTGGCGCGATCTTCGCGGCCGTGCCTGCCATTGGTCTCATGCATTCGTCAGCACCCCGGATTTGGATGCAGACACCAGCGCCGATTCACGAACCGGCTCGCGCACGTGCGAAGCGATGAAACGCTTCAGGTCCTCCGCGATCCCTTCCAGCACCACGATGTCGCGCTTGACCCTCGACATCATCAGTCCGCCCTCGAGCGCCGCGATGATGAAACGCGACAGTCGCAAGGCATCCACGTCGTCCTGCAACTGCGGACGTGCTTCCCACAGCAACGACTGGATCTGACTGGCCCACCGGACGAAGACCTGCGCGATGCGCAAACGAAAACCTTCATGCGCGTCGGCCATTTCCACCGCCAGCGAACCGAACGGCGAACCACCGTGGCATCCGCGCTCGGCATGTGCCGCCACCAGCGAGTCGATGAACAGGTGCAGCCGCTCGAGCGGGTCGATCATCGGCTCCCGCAGGATGGCCAGGCCACGTTCGGCAAACCGCTCGAACTGCCGGTCCAGCACTTCGAACCCAAGCTCTTCCTTGCTGCGGAAGTAGTGATAGAAGTGGCTCTTGCCGCTCAGCTTCGACTCCCGGATGACGTCATCGATCGACGTGGCCGTGTAGCCCTGCCGTCCGATCAGGACGGCCGCTGCATCGAGGATCTGGGCGCGACGAG
Source organism: Gemmatimonadaceae bacterium (assembly GCA_031411975.1). GTDB lineage: Bacteria > Gemmatimonadota > Gemmatimonadetes > Gemmatimonadales > Gemmatimonadaceae > JACMLX01. Next base: position 131,133 of record JANOCB010000095.1, on the reverse strand, counting down.
TATTCACGAAGCGGAAACTAGGACCGATCGGTCCTAAACGCAACCCCCGCAGCAGATATCGCCTAAGCCGCTATTCCACAACCACTTACGAAACAAGAAACGTCCGGCACCCCGGACGCAGATGCCGAACGTTCACCATGTTGTCGGACCGATTGGTCCTACGCCGTTGCCCACTGCCGGACCCCGTTCTGCCGTGTTCCTCAGCGCCCCTTCCGCCCGCGTCGCTTCGGCGGGATCACGGCACGACGCTCCTTCCCGCGCTGATACTCCTCGCGTGATCGCTCGCGACCGCCCTTCCGCTTGTCGTACGTATCACCCACCGACGCCAGCTCGTCGGGCATCCACGGCGCATCGAGCGCATCCTGCAGCTCGTCGAGCGTGCGACCTCGCGCCGACCCGCGCTGGCCGCGCACCACCACGAACCGGTATGGCCGGTCGAATGCCGGCAGCTCCTCGGTCACGAGCGTCCGCGCCAGCTTCTCCGGCAGCCGCAGCCGGGCCACGCCGTAGTAGGTGCCGTCGTCGCGCTCTTCGACGTCGTACTCGATCGGCACCTGACGATCCCGCACCTCGATCATGTGCGGCAGCTCGTCGTAGCGGGCGCGCTCCTCGGGCGTGATCCAGTCGTCCCACGACATGCGGAGCTGCAGGTGTCGCAGATCCAGCACCGACTCCACACTCGCGATCCGCTCGCGATACCACGCCGTCACATCCGACTGCAGCACGCGACGCGTGACGCCACCACTCCGGCGCCACACCTCACGTGCCTCGGCGATCATCGGCCGGTTCCGGTCCACCGCCGGGTGACGCATCCGCTCCGTCGCAAAGGCCTCGGCCAGCACCTCGCGCGCCAGCTCGGCCTGCTCCGTCGTGAAATCGGCGATGACCTCCGTCTCGCGCTCCAGCTCGAAGCCACCGTATGTGACTTTCCGCGTGCGCACCAGCGCACCCTGCTTCTTGTGCGGATCGTACGCGATGGTGCTCTCGCCGTACGTGGCGTACTTCCGGATCAGCGCCGGCGGCAGCTGCGTCCCTTCGATCGATGCACGCGGAATGCCCATGCGATCGGCGAAGAAGCGCAGCGTGCCGGCCACCGCGCCCCAGCTGCCGCACACACTCGTCTTGCCCACACGCGCACTCTCGCCCCACGCCGTCTGCTCGTCCATCACCAGATCGAACGGCATCACCTGCGCGATCAGGTCGCTGAACCGTGCGCGGGTGGCTTCGCTGGCCTTCAGCAGCGCCGTCGGCAGCGGCGCATTGAGCGCGCGGTACACACTCGCCATCGCCAGCGCCGCATCCTCCAGCGATTTCACCAGCACACCCTTCACCTCGGCCCATTCCGCGATCTCGTCGTGGAACAGCTGGCGCGGCAGGCCGAACACATTGCCCACATAGCCGTACTTCGTGAAGGCCTCCGCATACACGTTGTACGCCGTCAGATGATCGCTGCCCGGGACCAGCATGCTGTCCAGGTTGCGGTCCTCGCGCGTCATGCGATGCAGGCTCTCCACGCCACTCATCACCGCCACGAACGGCACCAGGTCGTCGTCGCTGTTCACCAGCAGCTCGGCCCACGGCCGCTCCACCGGCATCTTCTCCACCTGACGGCCGTAGTCCGTGAGCCGGCCATTCTTCACGATGTTGCGCGTCTCGAGCAATGCCACTGCCCGACGGTAGGCAGTCTTGTCGAGCGGCACCGGCAATTCGAGATCGTCGGCACGCACACCGATCGCCGCACACGTCAACGCCACACGCTCGCTGTCGCCCGCCAGCTGAAACTCCGGCAGCACAGGCTTCAGCGACTCGAACGGAATACGACGGTCTGAGAGAATGAACACGCGACCACCCGCCACGCGGCCGTGCACCCGTCCCGCCATCTGCAGCAGTTCGTTCGCGCCAAGGTGCACACGTGTGAGGACGTTGCGGCCCTTGTCCACCATGTTCGTGAAGCGGGTGTCGTCGATGATCACGGTGTCGAGCCCCTGCACCGTGATCGCGCTCTGCCCGGCCGCCGTCATCGAGAGGAAGAAGGGCTTCGGCACCCCCCCTTCATCGAGGTACTGCCGGATCACGCGGATCGGCTCACCACCGTGATAGTGCTGCGCGTGGATCTTCGGAAAGCTCTCCTGGACATGACGCGCCGCATCCTCGGTACCGGCCCGCGTCGGCAGGAACATCGCCACGCCGCGCTTCTCGGCAATCACCTTCTTGAGGAACTTGTCGTCGAGAAAGTCTGCCGGGTTGCGCGCCAGCACCTCCACCGTCGCCTTCTTCGCTTCGTCGAAGCTGTACACCTCGAGCACGTCACCGCTGCCGAGGTACTCCGAGTAGAACGATGGATCGACGGTGGCCGAGAGCCAGATGAAGCGACACCGCGCGCGCTTGCCCAGTGCCAGGCAGAGTTCGAGCTCGGCCGAGGTCTGGTGGATCTCGTCGACGATGACCGTGTCGTGCTGGTCGATGTCCCCATCCTGGAACCAGCGGCGTGCGATGCCGGTGGTGACGATGATCACGTTCCACTGCGGTGTGTCGGGCGTCGCCTCGCGCTCGCGGTTGATGACCCCGACGCGCAGCGCTTCGCCCAGGATCGTCTCGGCGATCGGCCGCACCGCCAGCGTCTTGCCGGTGCCCGTGCCGGCGACGATCCCGAACCCGCGCCCGCTGGCCGCGAGTTCGCGAAGCCGCGCCCCATGGTTCTTCTCCAGGTACGTCTGGAGGTTCAGCGTGAAGGCCAGTTCGATCGTCTCGCACGCCGCGCGGGTCGGGGCGATGATGATGACGCGTCCACGCGCAGGTCGCGCGGCCACGAAGGCGTCGTGGTCAGGCGGCAGGTATCGGTCACGGATGTCACGCATGCCGCAATCTACCGGACGAGCCCCGGGGGGGACCGGCAGGGAGCCGAAAGCTGGCGAGCGGAACCGTGGCGCACGCCGTGCCCCATGAACATCACGCCACCCCCTGCCTCTGGCACAATTTAGTCCCGCCTGATACCGTCGGAATCAGCCCCACGTTTTTTTACTCCGCCCGCTGTCTCCCCACGCTGGAGCATGTGCATGAAGCGTCACTGGACACTCGCGCTCTCCCTTCCCCTCCTCGCCGCCTGTGCCACCGACACACCGGCACCATCGGCTCCGGACGCCGCCAACTTCCGCGTCAGCTCGGCGGCAGACGCTGAGCTCATTCCGGGTCAGTACATCGTGGTGCTCGACGATGATGCCCCCGAAGTCGCGGCCGCCCGCGGCCAGGGCAGCGAACGGATGCGCGCCGTGGCCGAGCGACTCGCGGCGCGGCGCGCGGGGCGGGTCGACCATGTGTACAGCGCCGCCGTGCGTGGCTTCTCGGCGCGGATGCGCGAGGCGGATGCACGGGCGCTCGCGAATGATCCGGAAGTGGCATTCGTGGAGCAGGATCAGGTCATGCGCGCCAGCATCACGCAAGATCCTGCCACGTGGGGACTCGATCGCATCGACGAGCGCGCTCCGGTGGTCGGCGCTGACTTCACCTACACCAACACCGGTGCCGGCATCACCGCCTACATCATCGATACTGGTATCCTGCTCGCGCACACCGAGTTCACCGGGCGCCTCGCCGCCGGGTTCGACGCAGTGACGGCGCTTGGCAATGCCAATGACTGCAACGGCCACGGCACGCACGTCGCCGGCACCGTCGGCGGCACCACCTACGGCGTGGCGAAGCGAGTCACACTGATTCCCGTCCGTGTACTCAGCTGCACTGGCAGCGGTAGCAACTCCGGCGTGATTGCCGGCGTGGACTGGGTGCGAACCCACCACCTCGCCGGTGTGCCGGCCGTGGCCAACATGTCGCTTGGCGGCGGTGCCTCGACGGCGCTCGATGACGCAGTGGCCGCCGCAATTGCCGACGGCGTGACCTTCGCGGTCGCCGCTGGCAACAGCAATCGTGATGCATGCAACTACTCGCCGGCCCGCACACCGGCGGCCATCACCGTGGGCGCCACCACCAGCACCGATGCCCGCGCCAGCTACTCCAACTTCGGCCGCTGTCTCGACATCTTCGCACCGGGCTCTGCCATCACCAGTGCCTGGTTCACCAGTTCGACGGCCACGAACACGATCAGCGGCACGTCGATGGCGAGCCCGCATGTGGCTGGTGTGGCGGCGCTGTACCTGCAGTCCAACACGGCGGCCTCACCGGCCACGGTGCGCGATGCACTCGCGAACAACTCCACCACAGGCCGCGTCACCAGCGCTGGTCGCAACTCGCCGAACCGGCTCCTGTTCACGAACTACTGACAGCGATTCGACCGACTTTCACGAGTAGGCGCAACGCGCGAGCTTGCCCGACGCGGCGGCGATCAGCGATGATCGTCGCCGCGCGGGTCTCTTCGGCTGTCACGCATGGACGTCCCCGAAGAAGTCGGTCAGGTCGATCGTCAGCGACGATTGGCCGGACACCGGCTGCCATGTGAGAAACGAATCGAGGCGCTCCACTTCGCGCCCATCGGGCCGGGAGCGTTCGATCACGTTCATGTCGGTATCAATGATCCAGTACTCCGGGACGCCCTGCGCGATGTAGAGGTCGCGCTTGATGGTACGATCGCGGAGGCGGGTCGATCGCGACAGCGCTTCGATCACGAGTTGCAGCGGCTGCACGTCGCGCCACTCCAGCAGCGGCATGCCTCGCGTCCGGATGAACGCGAAGAGGTCGGGCTGCACGACCGTACGCTCCGAGTACTCGATCTCAGACGGAGACCAGAGCATCCGTAAGCCGAGTGAGATCGCGAACGGCTGCAGCCTGTCGTACAACAGACTGAGCGCGAGCTGATGCTTCGGCCGCGGCGCCGGCGTCACGTACCGCACCCCGTCGATGATCTCGTAGCGATTGCCGTCGTCCGGCAACTCGCGCAGCCGCTCGATGGTCCAGTCGTGCTGCACGCCGGATCGGTTGGCCATGTGTGTCCCTCTGCGAACAAGCCGTGGTGATGAACCATGCGCCCATGCTGCAACGCACACGTCCAACCTACCGACCTGAATCAGCGCGAGCGTCACCGTTTCAGCGCATGACATCGAACAACGCCGATCAATCGAGCAGATCGCCGAAATATGCCGCCACGTACCAGTAGAACCAGCTCTCGTGCCCCATGTTCTTGAATCAGAGCGCGAGATACTCCGCCGTGCCGCCGAACACCGACACCGCGATCGCATACGGAAAGGCCACCCCCAGCGCGCGCACATGCGTCGGGAACAGCTCCGCCATCACCACCGCGTTGATCGCCGTACGGCGGCGATCGACTCGGATCGCCGCCGCATCGCGAGTAGTATTTCATCGCACGCCGATGGTCTCCAGTTCCGCCGCCGCCGCCTTGCGGGCAATGCCGCGCCCGAGCGCGAGCCCGGCGTCCATGTCGAACCGGTAGTGGATGCCCGCATACAGTCGCGACAGGCTTGCTTCCGTCGCGAGGGCCTCCACTCGGGGCCGCTCGTCGGGGAAGGCCAGCGCCATGCTCTCCGTCAATGCCCCCGAGATGCACGAGTGCGCTGAGGGATACGACGGATGTGCCGGCAGACCGACGACCAGGCGAATGAAGGGGTCGGCTTGTGGTGGCCGAATGTACCAGTACGCGAACTTGCTGTCGAAACAACCAATGGCTGCGTCATACGCCGAGCCATTGATGAGGAAGAGGAGACGGGCCGACTCGAGTTCGTGCCGACGGTGGGTGCGCAGCAATTCGACGGCGAGGTTGTTCAGCACCGATGCGTTGACCGGCGACTGATTGACGTGCCAGAATCGTGCGATGGCTGCTTGTTGCTCCGTTCGAGTGTCCGAGATCTGTCGTACTTCGGCCAGCGCGTCCACGAAAGCCGTGGAGCCGAAGGCAGGCGGTGGCGGTGCGCGGAACTCGCTCGCCGACGACAGGAAGAACGGTCGTGCGCCGAAGCCGCCGCGCACACTCGGGCCACCGCGCCAGAAGCCCGGACCGATCGGCGGACTTCCCGGGTCGGTCAGGCCCCAGTTGTCGGTTGCAGCATACGAAAGAACACGTGCAGCGGCGGCATTCCCGATCGGTGTACCGAGTGACCACGATTCGTGCTTGCTCACCGGCCACGCGACTGCCGCTTCCTGGGCCGCCAGTGCGGCGTCGATCTGCGCGGCGTTAGCCGGGAAAAAGAACCGGAGAACGCCGGCCGAGGCATGTCCGATCGCCGAATTGACAGGCCCGTGCGGTCGCACCGCATCGGCATCCTCGGCGGCGCGCAACTGGGCCAGCGAGAGATACGCGTAGAGCCGTGCGGCATTGCTCGGCCTGCTCGCATTGAGCGATGTCGCGATCTCATTCCAGTTGGCCGCCGCATTCGTTTCCCAGAACTTCGGTGCGGATTTTGTCGCGCGCACGGCGACACCGGTCGTGAGATCAGGCGCCGTCGGTGTCGATCGGTCGGCGCATGCCGAGGCGAGCACAGCAACAGCCATGAGTGCGCACCACGACCGCCGACTGGTGCGCATGTCCTTGCGGATCTGCATCGTTCCTCACTCTGTGAAGGATCCGACGGACTGACCCCCGTCGCGGGTGCGGTCGATGCTCGCCATCGACCGCAGGAAAGCGCACCGTACTCCGGCCCCCTCATGCCAGCCTCTCGCGATCCTCACGCCGGTTCGCCACTGCGATTGCTGACGCTCGGCCGCGCCGAACTGGTGGACCCGGCCGGCGTGCCACTCGTTGGACAGCGCCGGCGCGTTGCCCTGCTGACGATCGTCGCGGCCGCCGGCGAGCGCGGAATCTCGCGGGACAAACTCATCGCCTACCTGAGCCCCGAGCGGCCTACCGATTCCGCGCGTCACTCCCTGCACCAGCTGCTCTATTACCTCCGGCAGCAGGGTGGCGCCGACATCTTCCTCGGCTCCGATCCGCTGCGTGTGAATCCGGCGCACCTCACGTACGACGTCACCCTGTTCGACTCGGCCTTCGATGCCGGTGCGTGGGAAGCGGCCGCCAGGCTCTACCACGGACCTTTTCTGGATGGATTTCACCTGTCCGACGCCGGCGAGTTCGACGAGTGGAGTTCGACCGAGCGAACCCGTCTGGCATTGCGGTATCGGAGCGCCCTGCTCTCGTCGGCGCGCGCGGCGCGGGAACGCGGTGATCTTGATGCCGCGACGTCGTGGTGCCAGCTGCTCACCTCAGCCGATCCGCTCAGCGTGCCCGCGACGCTCGAGGCGATGTACGGTATGGCAGCAGCACATGATCGCGCCGGCGCGCTGCGGCTCGCGCAGGCGTTCCAGCACCGGCTGCATGACGAGCTCGGCGCCTCTCCGGATATGGACGTCGCCGCGTTGGCCGAGACGCTGCGCGGCGCACCGCCCCTCGGTTCTGGCGCGGCGGTGCACCCGGAGGCCACCGGATCGAACAGACTGTCGCCAGAAGAACGCCGGAGCGATCCACCGCCGGAGCGGGGAGCGCAACCGTCTGCTGGAGCGCCGCCTGTCCAGTCTGTGTGGAGTCCGTTCACGTGGCGCCGCGTGACAGCGGTCACGACGTTGCTCGGACTGGCATTCGTGGTCACCGTCCGCGTGACACGGCCAGCGAACGCGCCGTTGCAGCCCGATGCGCGCGCAGTCGCCATCCTTCCGGTGGAAAACTTCGCTGGCGACAGTGTCAAATACGTTGCGGATGGGATCGAGACCATGGTGCACGACGCGCTGCAGCGGGTACCGGCATTGCACGTGGTGCCTCCCGCCGTGATGAAGCAGTTTCTTCCGGCCGTGCGCGGTGACAGCACGCTGGCACGGCAGGGCAGGGCGGCGATCCTCTTCCGTTCACGATTGGTGCGCGAGGAGGATTCGCTCCGCTGGATCGCTGAGCTGACGACCCCGGAAGGCGTACGGATCGGCGGCGGACGATTCATCATCGATGCCGCACGAATGCCCGCTCTCGCCGCCGAGATCACCGACAGCGTCGGAATCGCGATGGGCCTGCAACGCGGTCGACGCAGGAACACCGGTCCGCGCGATGGCGAAGTGCAGCTGCTCGTCATGCGAGCCGAGCACTTCATGCTCAATCGCGATGCGGAAAGTGTGCGACGCGCCCAGATGCTCCTCGATGAGGCGATCGAACGTGATCCGCTGTACGCTGACGCGTACAGCCGCCTGTCTGGTGTATACGGGATACTTGGCAGCTACGGCGTCATTTCGGCACCGCAGGCATTTGAACTCGCCGACGCAGCAGCGCGGCGCGCGCTCGCGCTCGACCCGGCTCAGACCATGGCGATGGCCGCGCTGGCCCACGAACGCAACGTGCGGTATTGGCAGTGGGCTGATGGCGAGCGGGAGCTTCGACAGGTGCTCACGCTCGAGCCGTGGCGCGCGACCACGTGGAACATGCTCGGCACGTCACTGCGAATGACCGGCCGCTTCGACGAGGCACGCCAGGCGGTGGAGCATGCGCGGTCGCTGGATCCGCTGGCACGACACTATACCTACCAGATGGGCCACGTGTATCGCTGCGCCGGCCAGCTCGATTCGGCGCTCGTGTGGCTGCAACGCGCGCTGGTGATCAGCCCCACCTACGTCACGGCGCATGAAATGATCGCCGACGTCCACGCCGCGCGTGGACAACCGGAGAGTGCCCTCGAAAGCTGGCGCACGGTGGCCAGGATCACGCGCGACTCAGGCATGACGCGCTTGTTGGCCACAGCGCAGGGCCAGACCGGACTGCACCGGTTTCTCACGCAACGGTCGCGCCTGCAGCTGCAAGCGTTCGCAACGTCTCGCGGTGATCGATATGTCTCTTCGTTCAGCCTCGCAGTGCTTTCTGCCATGGCCGGAGACTCCGCACGCGCGCTCGACCTGTTGGAGCGTGCCGCGCTCGAGCGCGATCCGGCACTACCTGCGATCGCCTGCATCTCAGCGTTCGGGTCGCTCCGTGCCACCCCGCGATTTACGGCCCTCATGCGCACCATGCACCTCACCGATGCGTCGTACGGCGAGCGGTGACGTGATACGCGATTCGCCGTCGGGCGATGACCGGTCGTCTCTGGGATGTTGCCGCAGAGTTCGCGGCACTCCCCGTCAGCCCAGCACGATTCCCTTCACCCGTCATGCTCCCGCATCGCCGCACTGTGCCGCGTCTCCGGCATGGCCGCATACACCACCAGGCTCACGGCGACACACACCGTCACGTACCAGTAGAACCAGCTCTCGTGCCCCATGTTCTTGAACCAGAGCGCGAGATACTCCGCCGTGCCGCCGAACACCGACACCGCGATCGCGTACGGAAAGGCCACCCCCAGCGCGCGCACATGCGTCGGGAACAGTTCCGCCTTCACCACCGCATTGATCGCCGTGTAGCCGCTCACGGCCAGCAGGGCGAGCGTCAGCAGCAGCAGGGCGGCGCCGAAGCTTCGGGCATCCGCGAGTGCCGTCAGCAGCGGCAAGGTGCCCAGCGTCCCGACCACGCCGAAGGTCATCAGGACCGGTCGGCGCCCGACACGATCGGAGATCGCGCCCACCAGCGGCTGCACACACATGAAGATCGCCAGCGATGCCGCCGAGATCAGCGTCGCATCGGCCTTGGTGAACCCCGCGGTGTTCACCAGGAATTTCTGTGCATATGTGGTGAAGGTGTAGAACGCGACGGTGCCACCCGCCGTGAGCCCGACCACCGTGGCCACCGCGCGGGGATGCGCCATCAGCGTGCGCATCGTGGATGCCGGTGCCTCGCCTGGCGTGCGTGACCTGGTGAAGGCCGTCGTCTCGACCATCCCGCGCCGCAGCCAGACGGCCACCAGCGCGCACAACGCTCCAAGCACGAACGGAATGCGCCATCCCCACGCTTCCAGGTCAGGCACACTCATCGTCCGCTGCAGCACCAGCAACACGCCAAGCGCCAGCAGTTGCCCCATGATCAACGTGACGTACTGGAAGCTCGACCAGAAGCCGCGATGTTTCGCACCCGCCATCTCGCTCAGGTAGGTCGCACTGGCGCCGTACTCGCCCCCCACGCTCACGCCCTGCATCATGCGCGCGATCACCAGCAGCGCTGGCGCCGCGATGCCGATGCTGGCATACGACGGCGTGATCGCGATCAGCAACGATCCGGCGCACATCAGCAACACCGACGCCGTCAGCGCGGTGCGTCGCCCATGCCGGTCGGCGTAGCGACCCATCAGCCATCCGCCGAGCGGTCGCATGAGAAAGCCGACCGCAAACACCGCCGCCGCATTCAGCAGCTGCACGGTCTGGTCGGCCGGCGGAAAGAACGATTTCGCGAAGTAGAGCGAGAAGGCCGAGTAGGCGTACCAGTCGTACCACTCGACGAGATTTCCGACGGAACCGCCGATGATCGAGCGGAGACGGTGCGAAGCGCTGGGCTCGGTGCGGGTGGCCATGCCCCATTCTATCACACTGCCCCCATGGTGTCGCTTCAGCGCACACCTACCCCCTGCCCCACCAGCGGCATCACCTGGGCCGCAAACCGCTCCATCTCCTCCAGCTGCGGACTGCACTGCAGCAGCAACAGGTGCACCCCCGCCGCATCGAGGGCTCGGATCCGGTCCGCCACCTGCTCCGGCGTCCCCACCAGCCCTGCACGCAGCCCGCGATTGCTCACCGAGTAGTCCTGCAGCGACACCTGCTGCTCCAGCTGCGTGTTGCCGATCCAGTCCTGATAGTTGTGATACCCAGGCGATCCCGGCGTGACATTCGTGATGCGTTCCAGCTCCCGCTGCGCCTCCGCCTCGGTGTCACGCACGATGGTGTACGCCGCCATGCCGAACTGCATCGGCCGACCGCCGGCGACCTCACGCCGCGCGCGCATGTCCGCGATCTTCGGCGCCACCCGTTCCACCGGATCGCCATGCATCACATAGGCATCACACTGCGCCGCGATCAACGTCTTGCCCGCCTCCGACTCGCCACCGGCGTACAGCACCGGATGCGGCCGCGACCAGCTCGACACCGGCTTGGGCTCCACCACCAGTTCCTCGACGTCATAAAACCTGCCGCGATGGGTGACCGACGGCTCCGTCCACGCCCCCTTCAGCACCTCCAGCCACTCCGCCGTCCGCACATACCGGTCGTCGTGCAGATCGAACGTGCCGCCGTACCGACGCGCCTCATCCTTCCACCAGCTCGACACCACGTTCAGCGAAAGCCGCCCGTTGCTGATGTGATCGATGTTCGCCGCCTGCTTCGCCAGCGTCGCCGGGTGATGGAACGTGGGCCGCACCGCCACCATCAGCTCCAGGCGCGTCGTCACCGCCGCCAGCGCCGCGGCCGTGCTCCACGCATCCATCGCAGGCGCCGCCACACCCTTGATGTCGTTCAGGAAGAGCTCCGCGATCAACGTCAGGTCGAAGCCGATCTCCTCACTCCGGCGCGCCAACCGCTGCACGTACGGCCACGTCGCTTCCATCCCCTCGTCGGGCACGTTGCGCAGCCACCCGCCGAACACCGGCAGCCAGTAGCCGTACCTCATGTCGTCACCAGCGAGGGCGCTCCAGCCACGCGCGCCTCGAGATAGTCCACCAGCTTCGCGAACGGATCGAACCCGATCACGTTCGGCGCATCGGCCACGAAGTTGCTCAGCGCATTGATGTCGTAGAAGTAGTGCTGACCGTCGCGATCATCCACCAGGTATTCGATCCCGCCGACGTCGATGTTCGCCGCGCGAGAGATCTGCTCCACCTGCGCGATGATGTGGGCCGGCGGATGCGCCGCCTCCACCCGCATTCCCGACTTCGGTGCATCGATGGCGCAGGCGCCGCGCACCAGCTCCGCGCCGCCCGTGGTCTGACACGCGTCGGCGGGGCAGAGGTCAAAGCTGTTCTGCGGTGGATACACGTTGATCGCATACAGATGGTTGCCACCCAGTGTCTCCACGCGCGTGATGTGGCCGTCGCGCAGCGGCGCCGACTCCTGCACCAGCGCCGTGCTGTCCACACCGAGATCCACCGTGCCAGCCGCCACCGCGTCGGCCAGCGCGTCGGCCGACTCGTACCGCACGATGCCGGCGCCGCTGCCGCCGATGTTCGCCTTCACCAGTACCGGAAAGCGAAAGCCCTTCGTCGCGTCCACGGCACGCGACGGATGATTGATCACGCGCGCCTTCGGGAACGGCAGTCCCAGCTCACGCAGCAGGTCGAGCTGCGTCGCCTTCGACAACTCGTACGCGTACGCCTGCGATCCGTTCACCACTGGCACGCCGATCCCTTCCAGATGGCGCAACCAGTGCAGGGTGTGGAACGTGGTCTGCGCATGGTTGCGCAGATACGCCGACGGACTCGCCCGGTTGAACACCAGCGACCACGGCGACGCGGTCTCCGATGGGTCGAACAGGTGTGCGGCAGCGTCGAGACGCTCGTACGGAATCCCGCGACGCTCCAGCTCCGCGAACAGCGGACGGAACCAGTCGGGGTGCTCGTGATAGATCGCAATCGGCGGACGGGACATGAGGCACTCTTCATTCACGGTGATGCCGTCCACATACGACAAAGCCCGGCGCATCGAGCCGCCGGGCGTCGCGTTTTAGCTCGGTATTTTACGTGGCGGCAAGAGGCGGCAAATGACCACGGCGTTCGATTGTCTCCGATACTTAGCCATCCCGGACGGGCTGTCAATGCCAGCCACCGTCCGGATTTCTACGCATGGACCGCAGTCCGAATTACGAGCCGATGACCCGGATGCGCGTGCCATCGTGATTGTACACTTCCACACGATCCGCGCGCCCGTCACCGTTGCGGTCGATCCAGATCTGCACCACGTGGCCGTCAAGATCGAACCACTGCACCCGATCCGGCGCCTGGCTGCGTGTTGGCATCACGAATCGCGCCGCCACGTTCATGCCGCCAAACCACCGCTGCAGATCAGCCGGGCGCTGCCCCTCCGTCCACAGGACCGCGCTGCGCATCGCAGGCAACGCCGGTGCCGATTCCTCGCAGCGCATGTCGCGCGCGTCCACGCACGACTCCCCACCCTGCGCCTCGTCGCAGATCCCGTCGCGATTGCTGTCGACGCACACCTCGCTGCCGCTGCGAAACGGCGTCCGTGTGCGGTCATCGTCACGCGACGGACGAACCGAGGGACGCGACCAGTCGCTCGGCGTGAAACCGCTGCGCTTCGGCTCCGGGCCATGGATCACCGTGGCCCCCACCGGCTTCGTTCGCAGCGCCGAGCGGCAATCGGTCGGCGCGGGCTGCTGCATCGGCGGAACATCGCGCAGCCACACGCGGCACATCCCCGACGGCGGCACGTAAGCGGCCGGGACGCTCGGCGACTGCGACGTCGGCGACTGCGCCGCAGCCACTGCGGCACCTCCCGCCAGACACAGCCCCGTCATCCCCGTCCACCAGACACTCATCACGACATCGACTCCTTCCACCGGTTGACGCGCCTCGGCTGTGCACGACGCTCCTACCCCACCCAAGCAGGGGCGGTGCCATTCCGCACAAATTCGGTAAGCGACAGACCTGCAATCACTTACCGAATCAGTACGCGGTCTGGACCCGGTCCGTTCGTCCCCTGCGGTGGACACCTGTCCCACCCAGGAAACTCTGACAACCGACAGCCGATCAGGTTCCCTGACCGGAGACACTCAGTCGCCGAACGAGATCCCCGTCGCCCGCGCCGTCAGGACGATGTCATGATTCGGGTCCACGCGCTTCACTTCGCGCAACGCTTCGACGATCGGAATGGTCACGATGTTGGGTGAGTGCAGCGCCACCATGTGGCCCCAGCGGCCCTCGGCCACTGCACGCACCGCCTCCCCACCGAAACGTGTCGCCAGCAGACGGTCGTAGCCGGTCGGCTGCCCACCACGCTGCAGGTGCCCCAGCACCATCGAGCGCGCCTCCTTGCCCGTCTTTTCCTGCAGCGTCCGCGCCAGCGGACCGGCCAGGCCACCGACGCGCTTCGCCTGCCCCGGCATCGACGGACCGAGGATCGACTCCTCACCACCGATCGGTACCGCGCCCTCCGCCACCACCACGATCGAGAAGCGGCGCCCCGCCAGGTCGCGCGAGCGGATCTTCTTCACCACCGCCTCGACGTCGAACGGAATTTCGGGGATCAGCACCACGTCCGCGCTTGCGGCCACGCCGGAATGCAGCGCGATGAAACCCGCGTCACGACCCATCACTTCGAGCACCATCACCCGATCGTGGCTCTCGGCCGTCGTGTGCAGCTTGTCGATCGCCTCGATCGCCGTGGTCACGGCGGTATCGAAGCCGAAGGTCGTGATCGTGCCGCTCACGTCGTTGTCGATGGTCTTCGGAACCGCCACCATCTTCATCCCCTTCTCCACCAGACGCTGCGCAATCGACAGCGATCCGTCACCACCAATGGTGATGATCGCATCGATGCCGAGGGCGCGTGCGTTGGCGACCACCTCATCGGAGCGATCAACCTCGCGGTAGGTGCCGTCGCCATTGGCCACCGGATACGCGAACGGATTGCCACGATTGGTGGTGCGCAGGATCGTTCCGCCGAGATGTCCGATCCCCGAGACCATGTCCCGGGTCATCGGAACGACGTCGTCCTCACCGAGGAGTCCGTAGTAGCCGCGCTTGATGCCAAGAACTTCCCAGCCGCGATCGAGAGCGGAGAGGACGGCCGCGCGAATGACGGCGTTCAGACCCGGCGCGTCTCCGCCACCGGTAGAGAGACCAATACGCATGACGTGGGTGTTGGGGAGGTGAAGTCAGCCAAGGAAAGTAACCGGCCCGGGCCACGTTCCCACGGGTATCGATAGATTTTTTCCATGCGACTCTCCCTTGCCCTCGCCGTCGTCAGCTCCGCCGCCGCGTCCCTGCCGGCGCAGGCCCCCCTCACGCCGCCGCTTCCGGCGTCGGTCACCCGCGACCTCGACGCACGCATCGCGAAGGTGGCGCCGCGCGTGGTGAGTTGGCGACGGGATCTGCATCAGCACCCGGAACTCAGCTACGCCGAAGAGCGCACCGCCGGCGTCGTCGCGGCACACCTCCGCGCGCTGGGTCTCGAAGTGAAGACCAACGTGGGCGGCACTTTCGGTGTCGTCGGGATTCTGCGAGGTGGTAAACCGGGCCCGGCCGTTGCACTGCGGGCCGACATGGACGCCCTCCCTGTCACCGAACAGACCGGCCTGCCGTTCGCCTCCAAGGTCACCACGCAGTACAACAATCAGACGGTCGGCGTGATGCACGCCTGCGGCCACGATGCCCACACCGCCATCCTGATGGGCGTGGCAGAGGTGCTGGCCGGCATGAAGGCAACGCTCCCCGGCTCGGTGACCTTCCTCTTTCAGGCCGCCGAGGAGGGCGCCCCGAACGGCGGCGCCAAGGCGATGATCGAGGCCGGCGCGCTCGACAACCCACGGGTCGAGGCGGTCTACGTCCTGCACACCTGGCCCGGCCCCACCGGCACCGTCTCCACCCGCAGCGGTGGCATGATGGCAAGCGGCGACAACTGGCGTGTCGTCGTGCACGGCAAACAGGCGCACGGTGCACAGCCCTGGCGCAGCGTCGACCCCATCGTCGTTGGTGCACAGATCATCGGCGGGCTGCAGACCATCGTCAGCCGCAACGTCGATCTCACCGCCGGACCGGCCGTTCTCACGGTCGGCGCATTCAATGGCGGCGTGCGCGAGAACATCATCCCCGACAGCGCCGTGATGATCGGCACCTTTCGCACCTTCAACGAGAAGGCGCGCCAGACCATCGCCACGCAGATCAAGGCCATCGCCGAGCAGTATGCCACGGCCGCCGGCGGCAGGGCCGACGTGACGATCTCGTTCGGCTATCCCACCACCGCCAACACCCCGGCGTGGTTCTCGCGCGGTGCCAACGTGCTCCGCAACACCGTCGGCACCGCCAACGTGCTCGAGAGCGCGCCGTCGATGCCGGCCGAGGATTTCTCGCTGTTCCTCAACAAGGTGCCGGGCCTGTTCTCCTTCCTCGGCGTCACCCCGCGCGACCGTGATCCGTTCAACACGCCGGCCAATCATTCGCCGATGTACGACGTCGACGAAGCGTCGCTACCCACCGGCATCAAGGCGCTCAGCGCGCTCGCCATCGACGCGCTGCTGAACGGCGTGCCGCCGATCGGTGTCCTGAAGTGAACCATCGTCCCGGTGCGGTGCTGTTCGACTGTGACGGCGTGCTGGTGGACAGCGAGAAACTGATGAGCGTCGTCTTCGCCGGGATGCTGACGGAGATCGGGCTGCCGTACACACCGTCCGACACCATCCGCACCTTCATGGGACGATCGATGGTGAGCTGCATGCAGATCGTCGAGCAGCAGCTTGGCCGCTCCGCACCAGACGATTTCCTGCAGCAGCTCGACGTGCGCGCCTACGCCGCCTTCGAGCAGGACCTGGAAGCGGTGCCCGGCGTGGAAGCGCTGCTCGACCTGCTCGACGTGTACGGCATTCCCTACGCCGTGGCCAGCAGCGGGTCACACGACAAGATGCAGACCACACTCGGCATCACCGGCCTGCTGCCGCGCGTGGCGGGCCGCATCACCAGCGCCACGGAAGTGGCACACGGCAAGCCATCGCCCGATGTGTTCCTGCTGGCGGCAGAGCGGCTGCAGGTTGCACCCGATGAGTGCCTGGTGATCGAGGACTCGCTGCTTGGCATCCAGGCTGCACTGGCTGCGTCGATGCGGGTGATCGGCTACGCCGCGATGACCGGCGCCGATGCCATGCGCGCCGCCGGCGCGACGCACGTGGTCATGTCGATGGACGAGATTCCGGCACTCCTCGCGCTCTGACGATGATGCGTGCGTGATTCCGGTGTGCGGCCAGCGCAGGCGTCGCACATCATGGCGGCACCTGCCACTCGGAGCCCGTCGTCATGCGTGCCGGATTCACGACCATCGAACTGCTCATCGTTCTCACCGTCACCGCCATCCTGGCGGGCATCTCGCTGCCGGCGCTCCTCGGCATGCGTGACCGCATCACCGTGCGACTCGCCGCCACTGATGCAGCACGCGCCCTCGCCGACGCCCGCACCGTCGCACTCACCGCCGCGAGGCGCACGGCGGTGCGGATCGACGCTCGCGCCAACACACTGACGGTCTACGCCGGGTCGGACACGGTGCGCACGCTCCACCTCGACATGTACGGTGTGCGCATGCGCACCACGCGCGACTCCATCGCCTTCGGCCCCACCGGCATCGGCTGGGGCGCCGCCACGGCCACCATCACCATCACCCGCGGCAGCGCCTCCACCGCCCTCGCCGTGTCGCGCATCGGCCGCATCCGGCGCACGTGACGGCATCGACGGCAACAGCAACGGCAACGGCAACGGCAGGGACGCAAAGGGTTCTGCGCGAGTCTTCGGATGTGGTGTGTTCCGCTGAAACGGATGATGGGAACTGCACCCGCTGTTGCAGTTCCCATCAGTCCGACGATCCCCAACGTGCGACACCGTGTGCGTGACAGGCGGATCGCTTTGCGCCTCTGCGGCCTCTGCGTCTTTGCGTCAGGTTGTTCAGCAGTTCACCTGTTCAGCGGCGCACGGATACCGACGCCTCAGCCCGTGCCGAAGTCGTAGCCCGGCACGGAGACACGCGGAATCGCCTGCCCGATCACCCGCTCGATCGTCCGCACCATCGCGATCTCGTCCGGCGCCATGAACGTCACCGCATCACCCGATGCCGCCGCGCGACCCGTGCGACCGATGCGGTGCACGTAGTCTTCCGCCTGCTGCGGCACGTCGTAGTTGATCACGTGCGAGATGCCGTTGATGTCGAGCCCGCGCTGCGCGATGTCGGTGGCCACCAGCACGCGGATGCTGCCATCACGGAAGCCTTCGAGCGCCTTGATGCGCTGCGCCTGCGTCTTGTCGGCGTGCATCGCCGTGCTCGCGATGTCGTGCTTCTCGAGATTGCGCACCACCTTGTCGGCGCCATGCTTCGTGCGCGTGAACACCAGCACCGAGTCCATCTTCGGCTGCTGCAGCAGGTGCACCAGCAGGTCCACCTTCTTCTCTGCCGGCACGGGATACACCGCGTGTGCCACCGTCACCGCAGCGCTGGAACGGCGACCCACCTGCACCACGATCGGGCGGCGCAGATACTTGCGCGCGAGGGCCTCCACTTCAGGCGGCATCGTGGCGCTGAACAGCAGCGTCTGCCGGTACTTCGGAATCTGCTCCACCACCCGGTTGATCTGCGGTGCAAATCCCATGTCCAGCATGCGATCCGCCTCGTCCAGCACCAGCACCTCGAGATCGTCGGGCACCATGTTCTGCTTCTCGAGATGATCGAGCAGGCGGCCCGGCGTGGCGACCACGATGTCGACACCGCGACGCAGTGCCGTTTCCTGCGGCTCGTAGGGCACGCCACCGAAGATCGGGGCCACTTCGATGCCGGTGCCGCGCGCATACTTGCGCACACTTTCCTCCACCTGCAGCGCCAGTTCACGTGTCGGCGTCAGCACCAGCGCGCGGGTCCGTTTCGGACCATCGAGCAGGCGACTGATCAGCGGCAGCGTGAAGGCCGCCGTCTTGCCCGTGCCCGTCTGCGCCAGGCCGATGATATCTGAGCCCCGCAGCGCCAGCGGAATCGCCTCGCGCTGAATCGGCGTCGGGTATTCATACCCTGCCGCGATCACCGACTCCAGCAGTCGCGAATCGAGGTCGAGCTGCTGGAAGGTGACGCGCGCCTCGTCGGCGGCGATCTGTGCCGCGATGCTCTCGGGCGTCGACTCGATCGCCTCAGGCTCTGCATTGTGCTCTGCCTCGCTGACCGTCGTCGGAGCGTCACTTCCCTGACGGGGGCGTCCGCCAGTGCGCGGGCGTCGTGTACGTGATGGCACGTGGTATGGTGTGTTGCGCCCAGGTCGCCTGTGCGGCTTGCGCCGTCCTGTGGTGCGGTCGTCAGCGGTCCCGGATCCGGTGCCGTCACGGATGCCGCCCACAGCCGCAACGGGAAGCGTCACGGACCGTCAGGGCGACCACCGCGGGTGCACGGAGTGCTCGTCGCGAGGGACGCCGGCATTCCGGCGCGTCAGAGGGACGCGCGCAGCCGGTGAACATGCCGCCCAGGCGCGACGGCCGTTCAGTAGGGAACCTACTCTGCCCAGCGAACGACGGACACCCGCGCACCGAAACCGGTCCGGCCTCAGCCGCGTGCTGGCGCACCCAGAAACGGCAGCAAGTGCCCCAGCGCCCACTCCGGTCGCTCCTCCGGCACCACATGCCCTGCCCCCTGCGCCACCTCGAGCGTCGCAGTGCGCAGACTCCGCGCCAGCGTTGGCACCACCTGCTGCGGTCGCACCACCGGATCCTTGTCACCGAACATCAGCAGCAGCGGCTGCCGCACCCCCGCCAGTTCCGTCGGGGTCCACGGTGACCAGGTGAACCCGTGCAGCAGCAGGCGCATCGCGTTCAGGAACGCCGGAAACTGTGTCGGTGCCCAGTACTCGTCCACCTCGTCCTCATCGCTCATCCCGCGCTCACCCCGCGAATGCTGCAGCGCGAACTTCACCGCCCACCGCGGAATGCGCGTGGGCAGGAGTGCGCCCGTCAGCGACGGCGGCAGCAGCTGCGTCCACGCCGCGCGATCGACCACGCCGAATCCCACCGCGCCGAACAGGGCCAGCTGCTGCACCCGCTCCGGTGTGCGCAGCGCCAGACCCATCGCCACCGCGCCCCCCATCGAATGCGCCACGATCGGAGCACACGACACGTCGAGGACGTCGAGGGTGGCAGCGAGATGATCGACCATCGCGTCGCGTGTGTACTTCGCCGGATCGCCAGGACGGTCCGACAAGCCGTGGCCCCGCAAGTCGATCGCGATCGTGCGATAACCCGCAACGACCAACGCCGGCGCGATGAAGCGCCACGCGTATGCGGAACACCCCCAGCCGTGCAACAGCACGACCGGGGGTGCGTCTCCACTGCCCGACTCGACGACGCGAACCCGCTCACCATCGGGCAACGTCACCACGCGCGCCATCGACGTCGCGTCACGCGCCGGCCACATCGCCTCCGGAGCCAGGTGCACACGCCGCGGCGTCGACGGCACCCGCAACATCGCGAATCAGACCAGCGTCAGGTCGCGTCCGATCAGCTTGGCGATCAGCGAGACACGCAACGTGACGTCACTCCAGCGACGCTCACCCTCCGTGGTCTGATCTTCCAGCGGGTACCAGCCGATCAGGTCCGCGGCAGTGGTCGTCGGCATGTCGTCACCCTTCATCGGATGCCAGACGCCATACCGGTCCGCGCTCTCCACGAAACGCTCGAACATCTTGATCCACGGCTCGTGACGGCGGAACACGCCAAGACGCACCATGATCTCCAGCCAGTGCAACGCCGCCGGCACATCGGCTTCCAGCGCATTGCGATGCGGCAGCCGATCACCGAGGACCACATTCGGCACCGGCACGAGCATCCCGTCGATCTGCTGCACCGGCTCCTGACGCGGCTCCGGCTGCATCAACTGACGGCCCAGCAACTCCATCCCCATGTGGTACTCCGTGCGGAGTTCCGGCATGAAGGCCGCCATCCGCAGGAAACTCATCGTCGGCGGAGACGCCGCCTGGTCGAGGACCTGCTTGTTGCCGACGCGGATCCACGGCTTCGCCGCCAGCGGCGAGCGCAGGTAGTCCATCACCTTCTGCGTGGCCCGGATCGCGGCGCCGCGAACGCGAGGGTCGCGTTCGTAGCCCGCCTGCGCCAGCAGCGCCGCCGCTTCCACACGCACGTTCGCGCGCAAACGCTTCGCCATTTCCTTGCTGCCACTCGCCGACTCGGCCAGCTCGTAGAGCATCGACGGCTCTTCATCCATCGCGAGCAGCCGGAACAGGAAGCGACGTGACACCGCCAACGGCGGTGAGTCGCGATCCCATCCGCACTCGAGCAGATGCCGGAAGGCGGAGAAGGTCGCGGTGTGCGGCGGCTCCCCGGCCTTGGGAAAGAGGCGGCCACCCCACGTCCCGTCGAGGTGCATCGTCACGGCGCAACGCAGCGCGCTCGCCTGGACGAGGGTCACCGTTTGTGCGTCGAGGGCTGGCTTCAACTTCGCCAGTTCCACGATGGCCCGGTACTGCACGGCACCCGTGCCTTCGCGCATGAGCCAGCGCACCGGGACCTTCACCGGTGAGTCGGGCATGTCGGGAAGGACGGGCTTCGGCGGGGGCGGCGGCGGAGCGGCAGGCGCCTCGACCAACGGCGTCAACGGCGCGGCCGGCAGGCCAGTTTCGAGATCTGGAAGATCAGTCACAGGAGGGATGCGGACGGAACACGTTGCGCCACAACAACCTCCAAGCTAGCACAGGATTCCGGCGCCTGCACGGGGATCGGCGGTTTTTCTGCCACTTTTGGCCACCTTTCCGGTAATCGTGCCCCGAATCACCCAGCGGCACGCACCGAACTGCATCACCATAGCTTTTAAAGCTCAGTTGGCTCCGGCGCGGCATTGGCGTACCCTTCGGCCACACACTATCGCTCCGTCGAGGCTCTCCAGTCGCACGGCGAGCCCTTGACCACCCCGCCGGCAGCGGCACCCGGGCGCTGGAGCATCGGATTTTCACCATCGAACGACGGGCGGACGCGTAGTGCGCGGCGAATTCCTCGACGTCGGCGGCGCCCGACTCTACTACTACGCAGCCGGCACACGCGGCGGCGGCGAGCCGTTGCTGCTCATCCACGGCTTTCCCACCTCCTCGCACCTCTGGCAGGAGCTGGTCCCCCTGCTCCCCGAGGGGCGGCGCGTGGTCGTGGTCGATCTGCTCGGATACGGACGCAGCGACCCGCCAGGCGACCTCCCCCTCGACATCAAGGCGCACGCCGATCGCCTGCTCATCCTCCTCGATCTGCTCGGCATCAACCGCGCCTGCCTGATCGGGCACGATGTCGGCGGGGGCATCGCACAGGCCATGGCCGTGCGCGCCCCGCATCGGGTGTCACATCTCTGCCTGATCAGCAGCGTGGGCTTCGACGACTGGCCGTCCCGCGAAGTGAAGATGGCGCGCGCCACCCTGCCACTCACGCGACACCTTCCGGCCACTTGGTTGCTCACAGTGCTCAAGACCGATCTGGAACGGGGGTTCGTGGATCCGGACCTGGCCGCCCGCTCGATCGACCGGTACATCAAGAATTTCGCGACGCCCGCTGGCCGCGACCTGCTCGTCGCCCATCTCGAAGCGCTGCAGTCATCGGACACGATGGAGATCGGCGCGCGCCTTGGCGCCGTTCCGGCGCCGACCGCCATCATCCATGGCGCCCACGACCCCTTCCTCTCCCTCACCGCCGCGCGTCGGCTGCATCAGGCCATCCGCGGGTCCACCCTCGAGGTGCTGGAGTCGGCGCGCCACTTCCTGCCGGAAGAAAATCCTAAACGGCTCGCCGAGCTGATCACGGAATTGATCGAGCGCTGACCGTACCACATTCGCCGACGCTTTCCGGCTCCTTCCCCGCAGACGGGCACCGACTCTGAGTCCACCGTAGGCCATCGACTCTGAGTCCATGAGGGAGTCCATGAGGGGAGTCCATGAGGGACCTGCGGGACCGACCATGGTGCCCTCGCAGCGTCAGAGCCGATCGGCCTCGCGCGCCCCTTCCAGCAGATAGGCCAGATCCTTCGACAGCGCGCGCGCCTGCTCCGTCGCGCGCCCCGCACTCGGCGTCGCCGGCGACTCGAGCCCCAGTGACCCCAGTCGCAGCACATCCAGCCGAAGCGTCTGCAGGCTGAGCGACGCACTCTCGAGTTGCGTCCGCAGCGCCGTCCGACGCCCCTCCAGCTCCGACAGCGACTGGCGTTGCTGCAGCAACAGCGTCAGCGTGCGATCGCTGTCCGGGAAGCGCTGCCGACGCAACTCGGCAATCCGCGTGTCGAGGGAGCCGTCGGCCACCACGCCCATGTCGCGGTCGAGACGATGCAGCGCCGTCGCCAGCTCCGACACGCGCATCACCAGCGCGTCCACGGTCGGAAGCATGTCGGGCAGCACCGCCCGCTCGTCGCCACCGAGGCGTCCCATCTGCTGCCGGATCGCGGTGCGATCATCCACCGCCAGTCGCAGCCGCTCGCCATGGGTGCTCATCACCACGTCCGGCGGCGCCAGTTGTGACACCTCTTCCTCACGCAGCCGGAACGCCAGCGAAGCCGTGCGTGCCGCCTCACTGTCACGCCAGGTGCCACGGAACACATCCCTCACCTTGAATCCGAGGCGGCCCATCGGGCGGTAGGCGCGCCAGGCACTGATCAGCGACACGAACGCGATCGCTCCACCCGCGACGAATGGCACGATGAGCGGTTTGACCTCGGCGTTTGCCCCGATGATCAGCGCAACCGCCGACACCCCAGCCGCCACCGCCGCCGTCTTCACACGCCGCACGAACCGGCGCGCACGACCGGCCAGACTGTTGCTGAACAGCGTGGCGGGCACCGACCCTTCGATCCCCGCCGCCTTCACCGCGTCGCGATTCCGCATCACCGACAGGAACGACAGCCCGGCATCACCCAGTGGGCGCCATTTTGCATTCAGCCCCATCAGCATGCCGAACGCCGGAAACAACACCCAGGCGAAGTGCGGCGACGTCACTCCGTTGACCAGTGCGAGGAAGCTGAGCGTGCCGGCTGTACGCATGGCGCGATTGCGGAACAGCTCGGCCTGCACCGCGAGACTCGGCGTGTTGGCATTCACCCCGTACACCCACGCCGGCACCGCATTCGCGCCCGCGAGCGGCACCGGGGGACGGGGCGGCACCGGAATCGAAAACGCCGGGGGGGCGAGCGGAGCCTGCGGTGCGCGCGGCGCTGCCGGCGCCACCGGGTGCGCGCGCACATGGTCCGGCTCGGGCATCGAGATCGATGCCACTTTCACCGCTGGCACGCCGATCGCCGGCGGACTCGTCAACGGCGCACGCTGCGATGGTGCGGTGGCACTCAACACCGCATCGCGGAATTCCAGCATCGTGGCCCACCGATCGGCCGGCTTCTTCGACAGCGCGCGTTCGATCGCACGCACCATCCCCGCCGGTGCCGATGTGGACCTCGACGACAGCGGCGGCAGCGGTTCGCTCACCTGCTTCAGCAGCAGCGCCGGCGTGCTGTTCGCTTCGAACGGCGGCGCGCCGGCGAGCATCTGATAGGCCACCACACCCAGCGAGTACTGGTCGGAACGTGCGTCGATCTCGCTGTCGCCCATCGCCTGTTCCGGGCTCATGTAGGCCGGTGTGCCGACGGCCACACCCGTCAGCGTCAGTCGGCCATCACCTTCCGCGGCGCGGGCGATTCCGAAATCCGTCACCAGCACCCGCAACGTGTCACGTTCGAGCAGCACGTTGTCGGGCTTGATGTCGCGATGGATCACGCCGTGCGAATGCGCGTACGCCAGCGCATCGCTCACGCTCGACAGCACACGCTGCGCTTCCGCCGGCGCCAGCTTTCCGTCACGCGTGAGACGCTCGCCGAGGGTCTCGCCCTCGATCAGCGCCATCACGATCCACACCAGCGTGTCTCGCTCTTCCACGCCGTAGATCGGCACGATGTTGGGATGCGCGAGTTGCGCCGCCGTCTGCGCCTCGCGCAGGAACCGCGCACGCACGTTGGACACGAACGCCAGCTCCGGTGGCAGCAGCTTGATGGCCACGTCGCGGCGCAGTCGCACGTCGCGCGCGCGATACACCACGCTCATGCCTCCGCGGCCCAGCTCACCTTCCACCGTGTAGGCCGGTGCAAGCGCTGCAGCCAGCCGGTCACGCAGCGGATCGCTGCCGTTCGGCACCGGGGCGCTCATGGGGCGGTCTGCCCCGTGCTCAGCGTGTGCCCGACGACGATGCGCGCGACTTCGCGCTGCCGACGGCAGCGATCACCGCATCGACATCCCGCGCCAGTTCTTGCGCCCGCTCGGCGAGTTGCGTGACGTTCCCCGTGTAGCCGGCCTGTGCGCCACCTGAGCGCAGCTTCACCAGTTCCACCCGGATCGACCGCAGCGCCGCGCGCGCCTTCTCCAGCCGTTCCGCCGAGTGACGGCGGCGGCTCGACTCGGCAGTCGCCTGCCGGCTTTCGCGGCGCAGGCTGACGAGACGCCGGATGCGCTCCTCGCTGCGCGCCTCGAGCGGGTTCGCCTGCGATTCCAGCTGCGCGATCTCCGCGTCGATGCGCGCCACATCGGCCACCTGCACCGGATTGCGATCGAGGTCGGCCAGCTGCGCAGCTTCGCTCTTCACCGCGGCGAGCAGGTCATCGGCATTCGCCACGATGCCGCTCGCGATGCTCTTCTCGCCCTTCGGCAACGACTCGAACATGCGCTGGATCTCGGCGCGGTCGCTGGTGCCATCACGCACGGCGTCGTACCACGTCCCGTAGCGAAGCTGCTCGTTCGCCGGTGTGCCGGGCGCTGCGCCAAGGGGCATCACGCCACCGTTGGCCAGCATGCGGTCGGTGTCGGAGAACAACATGTCACCGCTGCCGGACTGACGGCGCAACCGCGCGCGTTCACGCACGGTGTTGCGCTTGTTCGGGTCCCAGAGCGCGGCGAAATCCTCGGCCTTCTCCGACACCACGTCGGCGAGCAACGTTTCGCGACGCTGCTTGAACACGTCGCGCCAGTCGAAGCCCGCCTGCCACAGCTTCGCATAACTCATCGCGATGCCGATCGACCAGAACGCCGGCACGAACGTGAAGTCCGGGCCACCAAAGAGCTTGATCACCACCGACACGCCGGCGAATGCCATGAACGGTGCCAGTCCCTTGCGGAACTTCACCACCTGCGGCGAATACCAGCGCGCCATCTCGTCACCGGTCGCGGCGGCGTACTGCGGCAGCGGCGACGGCGCACCCATGGGCGCACGCGAGCCGTCGAACACCCACGACGGCTGCTGCGACTGCCCCAGCAGGGGCGCTGGCTGCGGCAGCGGCGGTGGCGCGACGTACCCTGACGGAATGCGCCCTTCGAGCGCGGCCGTCAGTTCGTCGGCACTCGCGAAGCGCGCCGCCGGATCCTTCTCCAGCAGGCGCATCACGATGCCCGCCAGGTCGGGGGGCGTATCGGGACGACGCTCGACGATCGGCATGGGCTTCTCCGACAGCTGCTTCACCAGCAGCGCCGGCGTGCTGTTGGCCTCGAACGGAAGGCGCCCTGCCAGCATCTGGTAGCCCAGCGTGCCAAGCGCATACAGGTCGGCGCGACCGTCGATCTCGCGATCACCGGCGGCCTGCTCCGGACTCATGTACGCCGGCGTGCCGATCGCGATACCGGTGGCCGTGAGGCGGGTCTCGGCGCCGTCCTGAATCGCGCGTGCGATGCCGAAGTCGGTCACGATGGCGCGCCCGTCATCCTTGTCGATGAGGATGTTGTCGGGCTTGATGTCGCGATGGATGAACTTGCGCGCATGGGCGAAGGCGAGTGCGCCGGAGACCTCGCGCAGGATCCGTCGTACTTCGGCCACCGGCATCGGCCCCTGCGCCGCCATCCGCTTGCCGAGGTTGTCGCCATCGACGCAGGCCATGATGAAGTACACCAGCCCATCCTTCTCATCGACCGAATAGATCGGCACGATGTTCGGATGTGACAGCTGGGCCGACATCTCGGCCTCACGGAGGAACCGTGACTTGATCTCGGTGCGATACGCCAGTTCCGGCGGCAGGAGCTTCACCGCCACCGAGCGCTTCAGGCGCGTGTCACGCGCACGATAGACGATGCCCATGCCGCCGCGGCCGAGCTCTCCCTCCACCTCGTATTGAGGGGCAAGAGCACGCTCGACACGCGCCAACAGTTCGGTGTCGGCGGTGGCATCTACCGGATCAGGCACGTGTGACCAGCGAAAAGTGACGGAGTTGGAAGCAACGTAGGATAGCATCCCGCACCCACCCATAGGAAAGAAGGCCGGGCTCGATGGCAGCCTGAGCATGACGGTCGGACCTTGACATCAGGGCGGTCCGCTCCTGCCCGGCAGCCACCGAGGCTGACCCGTTGGCACCCCATACGCCATCCGGGCCGGAAAAGTTTGGACGGGGATGCCGACTTGGCACGTCGGGGTGCGCCCGGGCCTTGCAACAGGAGTGCGCAGGTGACGCGACCGGCTTCATCGTGGACCGAGGGCTCTGGCATGAGCGCCGGTCTGGCAGAATTCCGCAGGTCGTGTCCGTATCGTGTCCGGGGTGATCGTGCCAGGCCGTCCCGAGTATCAGGAGTACGCCGTCATGGCTGAACGTCAGACCCTGCCCGTCCTGCCCCTCCGGGGACAGGTGATCTTCCCCGGCCTCACCGCCCCGATCGCCGCTGGCCGGCCGGGGACGCTGCGGGCCATCGAGACGGCCCTCAAGGGCGACCGGCTCGTCTTCGCCGTCGCACAGCGCGACACCTCGGAGGAGCCGTCGGGCGACGTGCTCTACACCACCGGCGTGATTGCCCGCATCGGTCAGATCCAGCGTGGGCTTGGCGGCGTGCAGCTCCTGCTGCAGGGTGAGACCCGCGCCACCGCCCTCCAGTTCTCGAAGACCGACGGGTTCCTGTCGGCCGTGGTCGTCCCGACCGCCGACATGGAGCCGATCGACCCGAAGGATCCCGCCTTCGAGGCGCTGCACCGCGAGACCCGCGAGCGTGCCACGGAACTCGGCGAAAAGCGTGGCCTCCCCGAAGAGGCGGTCCATCAGGTGCTCGACAGCGTGACCGAGCCCGGTCGCTTCGCCGACCTCGTGGCCGGCTATCTCGATGTGGACGTCCCGCAGAAGCAGGCGTTGCTCGAGACACTCAGCGTCGAGGAGCGCATCCGTCGTGTGCTCGTGCACGTGCAGCGCCAGATCGGCATGCTGTCGGCACAGGAAGAGATCAAGAACCAGGTGCAGGAGGAGCTCGGCGATCGTCAGCGCGAGATGTTCCTCCGCGAACAGCTCAAGGCGATCCAGAAGGAGCTGGGCGACGACGACTCCAGCAAGGAAGTCGAGGCGCTGCGCGAAAAGCTGGCCAGGCTCGAGCTGCCGAAGGAGGCGCAGAAGGAGGTCGAGCGTGAGCTCGGTCGCCTCGAGCGCGCCGGTCGCGAGAGCATGGAAGCACAGGTTATCCGTACCTACCTCGAGTCGATCGCCGAGTTGCCGTGGAATACGCGCAGCGACGACCAGCTCGACCTGAATCACGCCGTCACGGTGCTCGAGGAGGATCACTACGGACTCGGCGACGTGAAGGATCGCGTGCTGGAGTTCCTCGCGGTGCGTCAGCTGCGTGCCAGGCAGCTGGAAGCGGAGCTGAAGGAGACCGGCGAACTGCCGGTGGCCAAGGTGGTGGCCGACGACGAAGCCGCACCTGCCAACGCGGAACCGATCACCGACAACAAGGAAGCGAAGTCGCGTGCGATGGCCCGTGGCCCGATCCTGCTGTTCAACGGTCCGCCGGGTGTGGGCAAGACGTCCATCGCCAAGTCCATC
Organism: Gemmatimonadaceae bacterium; assembly: GCA_031411975.1. Taxonomy (GTDB): domain Bacteria; phylum Gemmatimonadota; class Gemmatimonadetes; order Gemmatimonadales; family Gemmatimonadaceae; genus JACMLX01. The sequence continues at coordinate 102,804 of JANOCB010000095.1, read as the reverse complement.
GCCCGTGCGCTGGGTCGCGAGTACGTGCGCATCGCCCTCGGTGGTGTGCGTGACGAGGCCGACATCCGCGGACATCGCCGCACCTACGTCGGTGCGATGCCGGGACGCATCGTCAACGGCATGAAGGCGGCGGGCACCAGGAATCCCGTCTTCCTGCTGGATGAAGTGGACAAGCTGGGGACCGGCTTTCAGGGCGATCCGGCGAGCGCGCTGCTCGAGGTGCTCGACCCGGCGCAGAACAACAGTTTCACCGATCACTACCTCGGCGTACCATTCGACCTCAGCGAGGTGCTTTTCATCGCAACCTCGAACTTCATCCAGAACATCCCTGGCCCGCTGCTGGACCGCATGGAAGTGGTGGAGTTCAGCGGCTACACCGAGAAGGAGAAGGCCGGCATCGCCACGCAGTACCTGGTGCCGCGTCAGTTCGACGAGTCAGGGCTCAAGAGTGCAGGCATCACGCTCACCCCCGATGCCGTCATGACCGTCGTCACGCAGTACACGCGTGAAGCCGGTGTCCGTCAGCTCGAGCGCCAGATCGGCGCCGTGGCACGCAAGATCGCACGCAAGCTGGCGGTGGGTGGCGACGAGGCGGCGAAGGTGCCCGCGGTGATCGACAGCGGCGACGTGCGCGAGCTGCTGGGTCGCCCGCGCGTGCATCCGGAGAAGATCAGCGACACCGATGCCGTCGGTATCGCGAACGGCATGTACTACACGCCGATGGGTGGCGACATCATGTTCGTCGAGGCGTCGGTGCGGCGCCCCGGCACCAAGTCGGTGCCGCGCAGCGGTGTGGCCGAGACGGCAGTGGAGACCATCACCGATGGGCTGGGCGTCAGTGGTCCGGTGTCACTGATCCTCACGGGGCAGCTCGGTGACGTGATGAAGGAGAGCGCACGCGCCGCCTTCACCTACGCCACCAACAACGCGGCATCGCTGGGTATTCCTGCCAACCGGCTGGGCGCTGTCGAAGCGCACATCCACGTGCCGGCGGGCGCGATTCCGAAGGATGGTCCGAGCGCGGGCATCGCGATCGCGACCGCGCTGGTCAGCGAGATGAGTGGTCGCCCCGTACGCCGCGATGTCTCGATGACCGGTGAGATCACGCTGCGAGGCCGCGTGCTGCCGATCGGAGGGATCAAGGAGAAGGTGCTTGGTGCCCATCGCGCCGGCATCCGGCACGTGATCATCCCGAAGGCCAATGAGGCCGATCTCGAGGATGTGCCGGACGAGGTGCGTCAGACGCTCACGTTCCACCCGGTGCAGACGCTGGAAGAAGTGCTGAAGGTGGCGCTCGTTCCGCAAAGCGAGGTCGAGAAGGTGATCGAGCGGGAGCTGGCGGCGCTGTAACGGGCGCTCCGGCGACCCTGTCGGAAAACGAAGGCCCCGTCGGAGCGATCCGGGGGGCCTTCGTTTCGTTACACGAACTCCGGGAACCGATCCACGATGCCGCCGATAGCTCAGCCACTGCAGCATCCCAGCCGATCAGCCCCCGATGGCGGAGTGACGAGCGATGTCCGACGAGCCGATGGTGAAACCTCCCTCCGACACCGCCGCAGCACACCGCCAGCAGCCAGTACATCCGGTCGGCGCCGCCACGTCCACGCGGGCGCGGCATCATCCGATCGTGCGGATCACACATTGGGTGAGTGCGTTGGCGCTCGTGATCATGGGTGCATCCGGTCTGCGGATCTTCAATGCGTATCCAGCCTTCGCCCCCAAGGGACAGACCTTCCCGTGGTGGCCATGGGAAGGCACAGCGGTACCAGCCAATCTCACGTTCGGCGCCTGGCTTGGCGGCGCACGACACTGGCACTTCGCCATGATGTGGCTGCTCGTGGCCAATGGCCTCGTGTATCTCGGGTATCTCTTCCTGCGCGGCGAATGGCGGGAGCTCGCACCGTTGAAAGGTTCCTTGCGTGATGCCGTGACGATGGCGCGCTTCTATCTCGGCCTCCTGAAGCGGCACCCCGTGCAGGGCAAGCACAACGCGCTGCAGAAGTACGCCTATTCCACGATGATCGTGCTCGGCGTGGTCTCGGTCATCAGCGGTGTCGCCATCTGGAAGCCCGTGTCACTCGGCTGGCTGGCTGCTCTGATGGGCGGCTACCATCTCGCACGGTGGTGGCACTTCGTGGCGATGCTACTGCTCGGCGTGCTGGTGATCGTGCATGTGGTGATGGTGTTCGCGGTGGATCCGTACGCCCTGCGGGCGATGACGACGGGTGGGTACGATGAGGACCGCTTCTCGCCCGAGGCGCGCAATGCGCGACCGTTCGTGAACCTCGCCCCTGCGCGAGTGGAGGAAGGCCAGTGAGCACACATCGTGAGATCCTGAGACGCGCCGACGAGACCATCGAACGTGCACGCGACACCGGCCGACTCGACCGGCGCACCTTCCTGCGCCTCTCCACGGTGGGCATCAGTGCCACCGTCCTCGCCGCCTGTAACGGCCGGGGACCGGAATCGGCGCAATCGCTGCTGACCTTCGCCACGCGCCAGAACGAAACGTTCGAACGCTGGCTGCTCGGCCGGACCACCGCGTCGCGGACGGGGGGACTCAAGCCCGCCGGCAACCGGTTTCCCACGTACTGGGTGAGCAAGACCACACCCGTCTGGGATGTGGCGTCGATGGGCATCTGGCGCCTCGAGGTGAGCGGCGCAGTGCGGACACCGCGGTCGTTCACCTTCGACGACCTCGCCGCCATGAAGTCCGTCACGCAGCGTGTGCCGCACTACTGCGTCGAGGGCTGGACCGCCGTGGCGGATTTCACTGGTGTGCCGATGACGGCGATCCTGTCCGCCGTGCAGCCCACGGCCGATGCGAAGGTCGTGGACTTCATGAGCTTCGACGACGGCTACCACGAGAGCTGGGACATCGAGAGCGTGTTGCATCCGCAGACGATGGTGGTGCTGGCCAAGGACCGCCGTCCGCTGAGCCCTGATTATGGCGCACCAGCGCGGGTGCATGGCCCGATCAAGCTCGGATACAAGAACACGAAGTATCTGACGAAGATCGTGGTGCTGCCTGCCGCGAACGGTGGCTACTGGAGCGATCGGGGGTACGAGTGGTACGGGGGGACGTGACCGTTCAGCGGGGCAGTTCGCGGTTGTAGAGCCAGACGGCTCGGGAGTAGTGCCGCTCGGCGTACATCCCCTGCACGCCGGCGGTGATTGCGCCGGCGAGGCCCAGCGTCAGCACGCCGACGGCAGCGCCCTCGTTCCCGAGCACGAGATCCCGATCACCGTACCTCCGTAAGGCGACGAGCACCCCAATCGATCCGAGCGCTCCGGCAACCGCTGACTTGATCGCATTGCGTCGTCCCATGCGCGCCTCACTCGCGGCCGCCGGCACGCGATCCACGACGGACACGAGGCCTCCGCCGAGGGCGCCGAGACCCAGTTCCTGTCCGTCGAGGCCGACGATCACCTTCCGGCCGCTGAAAAAACCCCGATCGAGACGGATCGCACACGTCTCATAGGTGCAGGGGCCCACTGCCGCACGAGCGCTGGCAACCGTCGGCCCCTGCGCCTGCACCGGGAGGGACAGCATGAGCGCCGAGAGGAGGAGGGCAAGTCGTCGACGCAAGCGCCGGGCAATGCTATTTCGTGAAGACATGCGACTATGATCGCCCGCCCCGGCGAGCCTTGTCAACGAGGGCCGCCACCTCGCGATGCACTCGTGCCCTTGCCTCGACGAGTCGCGGTGATTCACCAGCATACTTCGACACCGAACGTCCCGAACGCCGGACCGCTCGTCACGACCACGGCGCCCAACTCGAGCGCCTGCGCCGCGATCAGCCGATCGAACGGATCACCGTGGTCACCGGCAAGCTGCCCGGCGCGAATCGCAGCGCTCGCATTGACGTCGAGCATCCGGAATCCGTCCGCCTCGACGACGTACTGAAAATCGTGCACGAGTGCTGGAGGCACGACGAGCTTCCCGAGCCGCACCTTGGTGGTGATTTCGAAGGCGCTGGCTGCACTCACGTAGATCACACGAGTCGGAGCCTGCAGGAGCATGGCCCGCACGGTGTCGGACAGACGCGGACTGCCGGCGTGCCAGAGAATGAACGCGGCCGTATCCAGCAGGAGCGGCGCGGCGGCCACCGTCACAGCCCCATCGACTCGGCGTCCGCGTCATCGATGGGTGCGAAGGCATCATCCGTGAAGCTGATCTCGCCCTTGTACCGGCCAGGCGTCGGCACGGGCACGAACGGACGAAGCTCGGCCATGGGATGACCGTTGACGCTGATGACATAGCCCTCGCCCGACGCGGCGACCTCACGGACGAGCGCGGTCAGCTTCGCTTTCGCTTCGGAGATCGGAATGGTCGGCATGATTGGTCAATTTACTGTGACCAACACGAATGGCCAACGTGCACAGCGCTGCGTATTCCGAGTCTCTCTGCGCTTCCGCGTCCAGCCGTGCCGGATGTGCTCACGGCTGCCGACGCCGAGTGCGGCGGCGGCGGCAGCAGCATCAGCGCGGCAGCGCGCTGTTGTAGAGGCGCACTGCCTCTTCGAAGTGCGGCTCGGATCGCGCCTGCAGGCGATTCGCCATGTAGATGCCGCCGCCGGCAATGCCTGCCACGACGCCAAGGCGCGGCGACACCTTGCTGCTCTGGAAGCCCCTGTATCTCGCCGTCGCGAGCACGGCGGTCGCGGCGCCGACGGCGATGAACGTGACGCCCAACCGCTTGCGAAGCACCCTCCGTCCCGCACTCGCCTCGACGGCGGCGGCCGGCACCACTGAAAGGAATCGGTACGCATTCGCACCAGACAGGTAGAGCGGAATCACCTTGCCTGTTTCGCCGACGCGGATGCGTGTTCCGTCGACCGTGCCGCGCTCGATCGTCACCTCGCACTGCACGCGAGGACAGGTACGCACCGATTCGAAGGTCGCATTTGACGGGCCGGCATTCAGCAGCATCGGCGGTGCGGCGGGTCCCTGCACGGTGGCCAGGACGACGTCCTGCGCCGTGACGGGCATGGCGGACAGGGCAAGTACGAAGCAGAACGCGGCAGCGACGCGAAGCATGATTCACGGAATCAGAGGGAGGCGGCTTTCTGCTTCAGTCTGCCTCATTTTTGCGCCCGTGTCAATCAAAGCCGAACGTTACGAAATCATCCGTGCCTGACAAGACAAGAAGAAAAATCTGTTCACCGCCCGATCCCGCCCAGCTCCAGCAGCTTCCAGACATCCACGGGGATCGCCCCAGGCTCCGTACCGGCCACGAACCATTCCGTGTAACGCTTCGCCGCCAGCGTCTCCGGCGTGGCGGGCAGCCCGGTCTCGCGATCGAGCTCCATCGAGACCACGCCCGGCGGCGGCGTCCATGGGAGGCTGGTCTTGTTCGCCCCGTAGTACGCCTGCACCGCACGCCCGAAGATCGGTCCGGCAATGGTTCCACCCGCGGCCTGCCCGCCGGCGATGGGCTTCGGCGTGTCGTAGCCCACCCACACCGCACCCACCAGTTCCGGCGTCATGCCCACGAACCAGACGTCGGTGCTGCCGTTGGTGGTGCCGGTCTTGCCCGCCACCGGAATCTCCTTCGGCACGTAGCGCCGGACCGATGTGCCCGTGCCGCGCTCCACCACGTCGCGCATCATGTCGCGCAACACGAAGGCCACACGGGTATCGAGTGCGTACTGCGGCGCCGCCACGCGCGGCGACCAGACGGTGCGGCCGGCGCGATCCTCGACACGTTGTACGAAGCGTGGCTTGATGGCCGAGCCGCCGTTGGCGATCGCACCGTACGCTGCCGCCATGTCGAGTGGCCGTACGCTCGCCGTGCCGATCGCACTCGACGGATACGGTGCGATCGTGGCCTCCAGCCCCATCCGCTTCGCGAGCGCCGCCACGCTGTCGATCGTGACCTGCATGCCGAGTTGCACGGCGACCGGATTGCGCGACAGCACCAGCGCCTCACGCATTGTGAGGGGCCCGAGGAACTTGCCGTCGGAATTGTCGGGGGAATACGGCTTGCCGGTGGGGAGCGCGATGCTGAGCGCCGTGTCCTGCTCGATGGTATTTGCCGGGATGCCCTGCAGCAGCGCCGTGCCGTACACAAACGGCTTGAAGCTCGACCCCGGCTGCCGGCGCCCGTCGATCACCCGATCGAATGACGACACCGAAAAATCCTTGCCGCCGACGAGAGCCAGCACCTCGCCGGTGAGCGGAGACAGCATCACCACCGCGCCCTGCAACGTGCCGGCCGGCGGTGCGGCGGCCGCACCCTTCTTCGGCTTGCGTCGCGGCGTTTCGGCGCTGCCCACCACGTCGCGCAGGGCCGCCGCCGAGGCGCGCTGCAGCACGGGGTCGAGCGTGGTGAACACGCGGTATCCACCCTCGCTCACGTTCACGCCACCGCGCTCGGCCTGCACCCGCGCCACGCTCACCATGTACTTGAAGCTTTCGTCGATGACGCTTCGCGATGCCCCGAGCGCCGCCGACTGCGCCCGCGCCTTTTCGGCGGCGGTGATGTAGTTCTGCTCCGCCATCAGCGCGAGCACGGTATTGCGGCGCTGCCTCACCCGATCGGGATACCGCACCGGATCGTACAGCGCGGGGCCTTTCGGCATCGCCGCCAGTGTGGCGGCTTCGGGCAGCGTCAGGCGCGCGGCCGACTTGCCGAAATAGTGTCGCGCTGCGGCGTCGATGCCGTACCACCCGTGCCCGAAGTGGATCGTGTTGAGATACGCCTCGAGGATCTGCGCCTTGCTGTAGCGCTTCTCCATGTCACGCGCCGCCGTCTGCTCGCGCAGCTTGCGCCCGATCGACCCATCGCGCCGATCGATGATCGTGGGATGCATGTTCCCCACCAGCTGCTGCGTGATCGTGCTCGCGCCACGGGCATCGCCCATGACGGCGTCCTTCATCGCTGCGGCCACGCCGACGAGGTCCACACCGTCGTGCTCGTAGAAGCGCTTGTCCTCCACCGCCACGAAGGCTTGCGCCACGTACCGCGGCAGCGAGCCGATGGCGATGCTCGTTCGCACCTGCTTGCCGAACTCCCCGATCACCGACCCGTCGCGGGCCAGCACCACCGACGACTGCGGCAGCGGGATGATCGCTGCCGGGTCGGAGCGCTGGGCGACGAGGGGAGCGGCCAGCAGGATGCCAGCGGCGAGAAGCAGGGAGTTTCCAGAGCTGGTCACAGGTGCAATCTATCGAAAATGGGAGGGGTCACTCCGGACGGCCATCGCAAACCTCCGGAGTGCCCTAGTTTTCAGGCATGCCACGCCTGCTTCGCCTCGGCCTCGCGCAGTTCCGGCCCGCCAAGGCCAACTACACCGCCAACCGCACGCAGATCGCCGGCCTGCTGGCCGACGCGGTCGCGCTCGATCCCCGCCCGGACGTGCTGCATTTCCCGGAGACGGCCCTCACCGGCTATTTCCTGGAAGGGGGCGTCCGTGACCTGGCCGTGACGGCCGGGACACTCGCCGCCGATCTCCACCACGACTTCGCACGAATCGCGCCCGAGGGCGTGGTGCTGGACGTGGTCATCGGATTCTACGAGCGGTGGCGGAACACGCTCTACAACAGCGTGATGTACGTCACGCTCGGCGGGACAGAGCCGCTGATCGTGCACGTGCATCGCAAGAACTTCCTCCCCACGTACGGGCTGTTCGACGAGGCGCGCTTCGTGGAGGCGGGTCGCGAGATCCGCGCCTTCGACACGCGCTGGGGCCGTGCCGCACTGCTCGTCTGCGAGGACGCCTGGCACTCCATCACCGGCACCATCGCCGCGCTCGACGGCGCCGAGGTGGTGTTCGTGTCGTCGGCCGCACCGGCGCGTGGTCCATGGCCGCGCACCGATGCCAATGGCGGCCCGTCCAGCGTCTACCGCTGGGAGCGGCTGATCCGGGACATCGCCGAGGAGCACGGCATGTACGTCTCGCTGAGCAACCTGGTCGGCAGCGAAGGGGGGAAGATGTTCAGCGGCAGCTCGATCATCTGCGGCCCGCACGGTGACGTGCGCCAGACGCTGCCGCTCTTCACACCGGCGATGGCGGTGCTGACCTGTGACCTGCGCGATCTCGTACGGGCCCGCGCCGATGCACCACTGCTCAGCGACGTGGCGCATGCGTGGCCGCACCTGACGCAGAACATCGAGGCCGCGATGAACCGCGCCCCGTCCATGCTGGCGTACGACGCAGCCGACGAGCCGGTGATCCCACTCAGCGCAGTGCCGACAGCGGCATCGGGTTCGCCGAACGCAAGTGCCGGCATTTCCGGCGGCCCGGCGCCGCTCGACATCAACGCACCACTCGTCGAGCAGTGGCTGGTGCAGTTCATCCGCGACGAGATGGCACGCCGCGGGTTCACGAAGGCGGTGATCGGATTGTCGGGCGGTGTGGACTCGGCCGTCACGACCTATCTCGCCGCGCGCGCACTGGGCGCGGAGAACGTGCTGGCCGTGCGCATGCCGTACAAGTCGTCGAGCGCCGACAGTCTCGCCCATGCCCAGCTCGTGATCGACGCGCTCGGCATCGGCTCCCGCGACATGGAGATCACCGCGGCGGTGGATGGGTACCTGCAGCACGAGCCCGACGCCGATCCGGCGCGACGCGGCAACGTGATGGCGCGGACCCGCATGATCACACTCTTCGACCAGAGCGCGAAACATCGCGGCGTACCGCTCGGCACCGGCAACAAGACCGAGCGGTTGTTCGGCTACTACACGTGGCACGCCGATGACTCACCGCCGATCAACCCACTCGGCGACCTGTACAAGTCGCAGGTCTGGGCGCTGGCGCGGCATCTCAGCGTGCCGGCGGAGATCATCGACAAGCCGGCATCGGCCGACCTGATCCAGGGGCAGACCGACGAAGGTGATTTCGGCATCAGCTACGCGCGCGCCGATGAGCTGCTCAACTGGATGCTGAACGGCTGGACGCCGCAGGAGCTCGTGATGCGCGGCTTCGATGCGCGCGACGTGGAGATCGTTCGGCGCCGTCTGGAGTCCACACACTGGAAGCGTCGCCTCCCGACCGTCGCGCTGATCGGCCCCACGGCCATCGGTGAGAGTTACCTGCGACCCGTGGATTACTGATCATGCCGAGGATGTATCGCAGCATCGTTTCCGTGACGGCAACGATGCTGCTCGGTGCCGCAGCGCAGGCGCAGTCCGTGACGGTTCGGGATGGTGCGGGACTGACCGTGACGGTAATAGCGCCGGTGCAACGTGTCGCATCGCTGATGGGGAGCGCCATCGACATCATCGTGGCACTCGGTGCGGCAGATCGTGTGGCGGCACGCACGCGCTACGACACGGCGAGCGCCATCGCGAAGGCGATCAACGTCGGCGGTGGCGTGGACCCGAGCATCGAGTCGCTGCTCTCGGCCCGTCCCGACCTGTTCGTCGCGTGGAATGGGCAGCGCAACGCCGCGGTAGTGAACCGCATGCGCGATCTGGGCGTCCCGGTGTATCTCGTCGAGACGAAGGACACGACGGCGCTGTTCGCCACCGTGCGCGATCTGGGGGCGCTGCTCGGCATGGTGCCGCGCGCCACGGCCGCAGCGACCGCGCTTCGCGCCGAACTGCGTGCGGCGCAGCAGCAGGTGCGCACGCGTGCGCGGCCGAAGGCGGTGTATGTCATCAGCCAGTCGCCGGTGATCATCTCGGCGGCGAAGAGTTACATGGCGGAGCTGATCAGCGTGGCCGGTGCCGACAACCCGTTCGGCGACGTGCAGGGCGAGTTTCCGACGCTCTCGCTGGAAGCGTTTCTGGCGCGCGATCCGGATGTGATCATCACCGGACGTCGCGAGGGTGGTGCGTCACCGCTCACGCGCATGCGCGCTACGCCGGGCTGGCGCGATCTGCGCGCCGTGAAGAACGGCGCGGTGATCGAAGTGGACGGCATGGCGTGGGGGCGGCCGAACCTGCACTTCGGTGTGCTCGTGCGTGATCTCGCGACGGCGCTGCAGCGCGTGCCGACGTCAGCGATCAGGGTGCGCTGAGCGGCACATTTTTTCGCATCGAGAGGTCGTCAACTCCACTCACACGGAGACACGGCGCCTCGGAGGAAGCGTTCAGCGGGCTGCTGCCTGAGTTGCACCATCTACGATACGGGAAAAGGGACCGCTGCAGGCGGTTGCCGTTCATACAGCGGTCGCTCTTCCTCCGAGTCTCCGCGTCTCCGTGTGAGCGGAGTTGCAGTTCAGCCAGCGGCCCGGAGCCTCATGCCGCCTCGGCATCAGCCCACGCCAGGCTGACCGCGCGGCGCGCCGACCGTTTCAGCTGCCGGTGCACCGCGCGGGCGTATCGCATGAAGTTCTCCCCGGCACCGGGAAAGCGCGCGAAGAAATCCTGCGGGTTGAGGTCAGCCTTGAGCCGGTTGCACGGTCCGCAGGCCACCACGAGGTTGCCGGGCTGTGACCGGCCCCCGCGCGCGATCGGCTGCACGTGATCGAGCGTCGCCTCGGCGAAGGGCATCACCCACCCGCAGTAGACGCAGTGATGGTCGCAGTCGCGGTAGGCGGCGGTCTTGAGTGCCCGCCGCACGGCTGGGGGCAGGCTGTCGCGGCGTTCGAACCGCTCGCCGCATCGTGTGGCGCGCCCAATGGGACGGCGCAGGTGGTGATGGTGCCAGAAGGCGCTCATGCCGCCTTCCCCAGACAATCTCCGAAGCGCAGTCCCGAACGAATCATCCAGAGCCCTCGTTGGCCGATGACGTCCCTGTGCACGTGCGTCTGAGCAACAGAATTGTCTGCAGGAACCTCGCTGCGCAAGGCCCTCCACGAACCGGTCACGTCACTGGCGTGTCCCGCTCCCGTGACGTGCGGGTCGGTACGATCCGTTGCCTCACAGCGGCGCGATCACTCCATATCGGTGCTGCGCCGCGCGTAACGCGTCACCGCGGCGCGCACCCGCATCGGATCGTGCAGGGCGGTCAGGATCTGCGCCGCCGTCGCGTCGAGGCGCTGCCGGGAGGTCGGGTCGCCGCCGGTGAACGGCAGCGGCACCTCGAACCCATCGCCATGCATGCGCGGAATGACGTGCACGTGGTAGTGGAAGACATCCTGACCGGCGGCACTGCCGCTGCTGACGAGCAGGTTCATGCCGTCGCAGCGCGTGACGTCACGAATGACCTCGCCGAGGCGCCACGCGACGTCGAAGAGATGCTTGCCGAGGGGGCCGGGAATGTCCTCGAGCGACGCGTAGTGCTCGCGCGGGACCACCAGGGCGTGGCCTCGGTTCACCGGCTGGATGTCCATGAACGCCACGGCATCGGCGTCCTCGTAGCAGATGGACACCTCGCCGGCGCCCTTCATCAGGTCACAGAACACACAGTGTGCTGACACGTCGTGGATACCGGTTGGATCGTGGATCGTGCGCGGCGGAGGGTGCCTCCCTTCCCTGCGTACACGATACGCCGGAGCCGGGGTCACGCCGCCCCTGCCATGAAGAGACAGTCCGGACAGCCGCTTGACCAGTTCACCCGTGCAGGCGCCGGGCCGCCCGTAGGTCCGGGGGGGGCCGCACGCTTAGCTTTCCATTTTCATGCCAGCTGCAGGAACAGGGCCGGCGGCGCACATACACTGCCCAGCGCGCCACGTCGTGCGCGGGCCGCATTCCCTTCCGACCGAGACACGGGATGACTTCCCTGGCCACGTCCGAGACATATACCGCGGGGCTCTCCCGCGATCAGTTGCTTGCCGCCTGGCGCACCATGCTCCTCTCCCGTCGCGTCGACGACAAGGAGGTGCAGCTCAAGCGCCAGAACAAGATCTTCTTCCAGATCTCGGGGGCTGGCCACGAGGCGATCATGACTGCCGCCGGCATGGTGCTCAAGGGCGGCCACGACTGGTTCTACCTGTACTACCGCGACCGCGCCCTCTGCCTGCAGCTCGGCATGACCGCCGTGGACATGCTCTTTTCCGCCGTCGGCGCCGCCCGCGACCCGAACTCCGGCGGCCGGCAGATGCCCAGCCATTGGGGCAGCACCACGCTCAACATCGTCTCGACCTCGTCGCCCACGGGGACCCAGTTCCTGCAGGCCGTCGGCAACGCCGAGGGCAGCATGCGGAACCGCCTGCTCGACGGCAGCCAGACCGACGAAGTGACGCTGGTCACCACCGGCGACGGCACCACGTCGCAGGGCGAGTTCTGGGAGTCGCTGAACACCGCCTGCAACCTCAAGCTCCCGATCGTCTACCTGGTCGAGGACAACGGCTACGCCATCAGCGTGCCGGTGGAAGTGAACACCGCCGGCGGCTCGATCTCGAAACTGGTCAAGGGTTTCCCGGGTCTCTACATCCAGGAAGTGGATGGCTGCGACCTGATCGCCAGCTATGAGGCCATGCAGCGGGCGGTGCATTACGCCCGCGAGCGCAACGGCCCGGCGTTCGTGCACGCCAAGGTCATCCGCCCCTACTCGCACTCGCTCTCCGACGACGAGACGATGTACCGCCCCGCCGACGAGCGTGAAGCCGACGCCGCGCGCGATCCGTTGCACACCTTCCCGGCGTGGCTGCAGCAGCACGGTTTCGCGACCGAAGAAGAGCTCGCCGTGGTCGCCGATGGCGTGGAAGCCGAGCTGCTCATGGCCACCGACGACGCCCTCGCCGCCGCACAGCCCGATGCCAGCACGGTGTACTACGGCGTGTACTCGCCCGACGTGGACCCGACCGGTGAACAGTTCGACACCGAGGACGATCCGCAGTTCAGCGGCAGCGAGACCACCATGGTGGAGCTGATCAACGCCTGCATGAAGGACGAGATGCGGCGCGACCCGCGTATCCTGTTGTTCGGCGAGGACGTGGCCGACGCGAGCCGGGCCGAGGCGCTGGAGACCGTCAAGGGCAAGGGTGGCGTGTTCAAGGTCACGCACGGCCTGCAGAAGGAATTCGGCAGCGCCCGCGTGTTCAACTCACCGCTCGCCGAGGCCAACATCATCGGACGCGCAGTGGGCCTGGCCATCCGTGGATTCAAGCCGGTGGTCGAGATCCAGTTCTTCGACTACATCTGGCCGGCCTTCATGCAGATCCGTGATGAAGTGGCCACCATGCGCTGGCGCTCCAACAACGCCTTCGCGGCACCGATGGTGATTCGCACCACGTACGGCGGCTACATCCGTGGTGGCGTGTATCACTCGCAGACCGGCGCATCGCTGTTCACGCACACGCCCGGCATTCGTGTGGTCTGCCCCAGCAACGCCCTCGACGCCAGCGGCCTGCTGCGCACGGCGATCCGCTGCGAGGACCCGGTGCTCTTCCTCGAGCACAAGCACCTCTATCGCCAGACGTACAACAAGGCGATGAACCCGGGCCCGAACTTCATGATTCCGTTCGGCAAGGCGCGCATCGCGCGCACCGGGACCGACGTCACGGTGGTGACCTATGGCGCCACGGTGCAGCGTGCCCTTGCTGCGGCCAACCAGATGGCGGATGAAGGGGTCAGCGCGGAAGTGATCGACCTGCGCACCCTGTCGCCGTGGGACAAGGAGACGGTGTTCGCGAGCATCCGGAAGACGAACCGCGTGATTGTCGGCTATGAGGACGCGCAGTCGTGGGGCTACGGCGCCGAGATCGCGGCGTGCATCGCCGACGAGTGCTTCGCGTACCTTGATGCGCCGGTGATGCGCGTGGCGAGCACCGACACCTTCGTGGGCTACGCCCCGCAGCTCGAGGACGCCACGCTGCCGCAGCAGGAGACGTTCCGGCAGGCGTATCGGAAGATCGTGGCGTACTGATTCGCCGCACGCAACATCACCTGCGCCCGGTTCGCGTCTCGACGCGGGCCGGGCGTTTGTGCGTCTGTGCCGCCACCGCCATGACGAAGTCACGATCCGCCCATCGATTCCCGCAAGGGACTCCGCGTCCCGCCCCCCCTCGCGACTCGGAGTCCCTTGCGGGAGTCCCTTGCGAGGGGCGTCCCTTGCGAGGGGTCAGGTCGGCCCGCTGCCTCGTGACTGCAGCAGCCGGCGCGCCTCGGTCACCCGGTATCCCGCCGGCACCCGGAACGTCATGGTGTCCACCGGCACCCGCTGCAGCGACGACATCGTGCCGGTGGTCTCGGTGCGCAGCGTGTCGCCGCCCGCGACCGTGACCGTCACCGTCCGCGTCCGCACCGGCACACCGCGAGGCAGGCGCCCCTCCTTCGACCGCAGTGCGGCACGAACCTCACGGGGCTTCCCGAGCGCACGCAGAAACTCTGACGCGAACGCCCGGAAGCCGGCGCCACGCACGTCGAGCGCCGCACTCAGATCCAGTGTGGTCACGTCCGACACCTGCACCTCACGCTGCATCTCCTGCACGCGAACGGCCATCGTATAGCGCTGGTCGAGTGTGATGCGTCGCACCGTCAGGCCATCGAACGGGGGAGCGACGCCACCAGGTCGCGCGGTGCTCGACACCGCACTGACCGTGAGCTGCAGCCCCCCGGGCCCGCCACCCATCGCCGCCAGGTCGCCAAGGGTCGCGAGCAGCGCATCGCGCTTCGCATGGTTGAGGACCGTGAGCACCGAATCACCGTCGCTCGCCAGGATCACACCGGCATCGCCGAGCAGTGCACGCATCGCCGACTGACCGGCCCGTGGCGTGATGCGCGCCGTGCCACCCCAGACCGCGACGTCGAATGTCATGCCGGCGCCGGGCGCAGACTGTCCGCGCATGGTCGAGGCCACCGTCCACGTGAATGCCCAACCCTGCGCCGGTGCACCCTGTGCGAGCAGGGGCGCCGTGTTCCCGATGACGGCGAGCACACCGATGGTGCGCGGGAGCCGACGCAGCCACGCTGCGATCACGCGAACTCGTCGAGCACGATCCCGCCGTCGAGCATGCGGAACCGTTCGAACTCGGTGCCCGAGTCGAACACCGCAAACGACGCCGGCCCACCGCGGCGCAACACCGCATCGGCGTTGGGAAGCGCGATCACCGTCGCCCCCTTCATGTCGATCACCCGGGGCCCCTTGCCGGCAAACTTGCGCACCTCGGCGCTCGACCCCACCAGCACGAGCGTCGCACCGGCGATGGCGAGCGCGTCGGCCACGGGGCGGCGCGGGTCACCGGTGCGGATGCGGCCGTTGACCAGCGCCAGCGTCACGTCAGGCACTCAACTGCCGCGCCGATCCATCGAGTCACGCAGGTCCAGCAGGATCTCGAAATAGAGCTGCTCTCGACGATACGCGAAGTCGAGCGCGATCTGCTGGGACGGATCCTCCGACGCCCTCGCCCGGTCGAAGGCTTCCTTGTACATCTCCTCGAGGTTGTTCATGATGCGTTCGCGGGTGCGTGCCATACGGAGCGTATCCAGGGTGTGAGACGTGAGTCGTGGGATGTCCTGCACATCGTCGAGATTGCCGGCAGGGCCATCAGGATCGTAAATCAGCTTGCGGGCGGCATCGAAGAACATCCGCCGGGGATCAGGAAACTCGACCATCGTGAAACGAGAGGCTGTGTTCGAGAGGGACGAGTGGCGGTGCGTCTACTGCGGTGAGCAGCTCGCACCGTCGGCATTGACGATCGATCATGTGCAGCCGCAGCTCCGTGGCGGCGATGGCTCCGGCGGCAACGTAGTGACGGCCTGTGCGACCTGCAATTTGCGGAAGGGACATCGCCGTCTGGCCGAATTCCTCGTCGATGAGCCGGCGGCGCTGGCCAACTTCCGGCAGTTCGCCCGCCACGTCTGGCCCCGCCACCTGCGGGCGCTGGACGAGGCGCTGACCGCACTGCGCCGCCGACGCGACACCCGTCAGCGGCCACCGCCCAGCCGGTGAAACACATGCTCGTCCACCACCCGCCCCTGCCTCAGGTGTTCGACGACTATCCGTTCCAGAACGGCACTGTCCACGTTGGCGTACCAGACCCCCTCGGGATACACCACCACGATCGTTCCGGCAGCGCAGACCCCGAGACAGGGCGTTTCGCCGCGCTTCACCCGATCCGGACCGAACAGCAGGTTTTCGCGTTGTAGCAAACGCGCCAGCTCCGAGTAGATCCGGCGACCACCGCGGTCGGGTGAGCAGTACGAACCGGTGCAGACGATCACATGCCTGGCGTACGGGTCCATCAGAGGAAGCATCGGTCAGTGACGGAAGATGGCAAGCACGAGCTCGATCAGGATCAGCAGCACGATGGCCACTTCGAGCGCTTCACTACGCGCCGACTGCTGCTCGTCGTTGAGCATGGCGTACGTCTCACGAATGATCGTGAGCTTGCGATCGATCCCCGCACGCCACGCCCGCCCCCGGAACAGCTCCAGCGCCGCGCCGTAGATGCGCGCGAGATAGACGTCATCCGTCACCTTGAGCGCATTCTCCACTCGCTCCACCAGCTCCGTGCTGTCGGCCACCGTCCGCTGCAACTCGGCCAGCAGCGGCGCATAGCGACGATTGAACAGCGCCAGCGCCCGCACGCCGGGTCGCGCCGCCTCGATGCGGTCGTACATCCGGGGCAGCTCGGCATCCAGCGTGGCGTCGTAGAATCGCAATTCGAGCAGCTGCGCATTCGCGAACTCGAGGATGAACTGCACATCGGTGTCCACCAGCGAGGGATCGACGATCAGCGCATTGTCCCACGTCAGGATGGCCAGATCCTCGGAGGTGTAGCTGAAGCGATGCGGCAACAGCTCACGCATCGCATCGGCGCTGAGCGTGCGTCGATCGTTCAGCAGCAGCGGCGACAGCAGGCGCTCGTGCAGCACCGACGGCAGCGCCTGCGCTCCCTGCACATCGGTCAGGCGCGCCACACGGTAGACGATGTAGTCCTCCGTCTGCGCCGCGATCGCCGGACGCTCGATGCAGGTGGCCAGCCGCTGCACCAGCGACCGGACATGCGTGTCGAGGAGCAGCGGAATGACCTCGGCGCCATCCAGCAATTCGCCGAAGTCGATGAAGCCGGCCCAGGTGATCTCCGTCGGCGCCGGAACCTTCGCCCGCAGGCTGATCACCCCGAAATCGAAGATCCGGGCGCTCACCTCCAGCGTCAGCCGTTCACCGCCGAGCACCACGTCCTCGGTGCCGAGGATGACGGTGATCGGCGGATTGGGAATCTGGAGCGCCTGCGCCTCGCCACGCACCGGGCGCACCCGTTCCGGCGCCTGCGTCGCCAGCAGCGCCAGAACGTCGTCGAGGGCGATCTCGTACCCGACGTCGTAGAGCCGGTACACCACGGCGTCGCCGGAGACGCGCAGCGCGTCGGCGGACACAGCGGGCACCAGCGAACTCGAGAGGGGTGTCATGGGATCACGGGCCATTCCGTAAGTTACCCCGATCCGACGCACTGGCGGTCCGCACTGGCGCGAGACCGCGTCTGGCGCGACGATAGCAATGGCCCGATTCACCGGTCAGCCAAAGCGGCGCGACCGAAAGCCGACTGAACAGTTCCCGTATCTCTGTCCATCCACATGACGTCTGCCGTCCATACACCCGATCCGGCGATCGCCGGTCGCGGCTACAGCAACCCCGAGGTGCTCGTCAGCACCGGGTGGCTCGCCGATCACCTCGGCGATCCGGCCCTGCGCCTCCTCGAATGTGACGAGGACGTGCTCCTCTTTGATTTCGGCCACATTCCCGGTGCACAGAAAATCGACTGGCACACCGATCTGAACGATCCGGTGATGCGCGATTATGTCACTCGTGAGCAGTTCGAGTCACTGCTGCGTCGGCTCGGCATCGACGATCACACCCTCGTCGTGTTCTACGGCGACAAGAACAACTGGTGGGCGGCGTACGCCTTCTGGGTGTTCCACCTGTTCGGTTTCCGCAATGCGCGCCTGCTCGATGGCGGCCGCCTGAAGTGGGAGATGGAAGGCCGCGCGCTGGTCACCGATCGAACCACACATCCGTCGTCCGCATACGTCGCTGGCGAGCGCGATGACGCGCCGATCCGCGCCTTCCTCCCCGACGTGCTGGCCCAGGTGAAGGCGGGCGGCCAGCTCGTGGACGTGCGCTCGACGCCCGAGTACACCGGCGAGAAGCTGCACATGCCCGAGTATCCGCAGGAAGGCGCGATGCGCGGCGGTCACGTGCCCGGGGCCCGCAGTGTGCCGTGGGCCAAGGCGGCGAACAGTGACGGGACCTTCAAGTCGGCAGTCGAACTGCGGGCGATCTACGACGGCGAACAGCAGCTCGACGGCGGCGCACCGACGATCACCTACTGTCGCATCGGCGAGCGCTCGTCACACACGTGGTTTGCGCTGACCTACCTGCTCGGCTACCGTGACGTGAAGAATTACGACGGCAGCTGGACCGAGTATGGCAATGCCGTCCGCACCCCGATCGTCACCGGCACCGCGCCCTTCGCCTCACCGCAGACATGACCACACCACCGACCAAGCTCGTCTCCACCATTCAGCTGAACTGGGCCGGCGATCGCCGGTTCGACACCGGTCGCCCGGGTGGACCGACGCTTCGCCTGGACGGCGACGCCGTAACGGGCCAGAGCCCTGTCGATGCGGTGATGAGTGCACTCGCGGCGTGTACGGCCGTCGATGTGGTCGACATTCTCGCCAAGCGTCGCACGCCACTGTCGGCGCTCTCGATCGACGCCGTCGGTACACGCGCCGACAGCACGCCGAAGCGGATCGTGTCGGCTGAGCTGACCTATCACCTGACGGGTGAGGGCGTGGACCGGTCGCATGCCGAACGCGCGATCGAACTGGCCATCACGAAGTATTGCAGCGTGCGGGATTCACTCGATCCGGCGCTGCCGATTCACTATCGCGCCGTGCTGAACGGTGAGAGCGGCGAACTGCGCGTTCCGGGGGCGACGGCGTAGGGCCGTCGCGGCGACGTCAGGTCGTTGGCAGGACGCCAGTGCCAATGTGACCGCCACAGCGGCAGGCACGGAGTTCATCACGGTTACGCCAGTGCGCCGTGATGAGCGCCGCAGCGGCCAGCAGCACAATGCTCAATTCGAACGTTGACGGCGGCAGGTGCAGCAGGCGAGCGCCAAACAGAATCGAGATGCCTCCGACGAACAGCACGAGCGGCATGGGATGCCGGTGCTGGCGATAGCCCGGCACCAGTGCCGTGACCCCGAGCAGCGTCGACGCGCCGAGAAAGAGCCAATCGACCCAGGGCTGCGCGACGATCTCCAGCGCTGGCACGAGCCCGAGCACCAGCGCCACACCGGTGCAGTGCACGGCGCAGACGAGCGACGCCGCCGCCCCGACGATGTCGAGGGAGATGTTCGAGCGTTCGAGGGAGTGATCCAGAGCAGGCATTCGGCGGCGCCAGGAAGAAATCGGCGTACGCGTCCGCTCCAATCGAAGGGGCCATGCGTACGGGGAGGAACCTACTGAGAACGCATACTGATTCGCAAGTATCAATAGCGTGCCGGTGCGTGGGTTGGTCTCTCCGACCGGTCGGTGCTGGTGCCGCTTCCGCAGCGCCTGAGCTGGCGGCGGCTCAGGAGCCCCCTGCCACGCGGCCGATGGACCGGCTACCTTTCAAGGCTTGCCGGGAACCCGCATGGCCCGGCGTATGACCCTCAAGACGAGTCTGCAGCCATGAAGGAAGGCATTCATCCCGCGTACCACCCGGTGATCTTCAAGGACGCCTCGTCGGGTTTCGCGTTCGTGACCCGCTCGACGCAGTCCAGCGACCAGATGATGGAGTGGACCGACGGCAAGTCGTATCCCGTCATCACGATGGAAATCACCAGCCATTCGCACCCGTTCTACACGGGCCAGCAGCGCATGATCGACACACAGGGCCGTGTGGACCGCTTCAAGAAGCGTTACGCGCGCTGAAAACCTGATGGACACGAAAGGGCGGGCGGTGCATCGAAGCACCGCCCGCCCTTTTTTGTGCTCCATGGCTCAGCGCAGGCGGGGCATCGCGCCTGTGGGCATGGCGTCCTGCTACTGGAGCTTGAACATCAGTCCGAGGTTCAGCGTCGAGGCGCCAGGGCCAAGGTCCCCATACAGCGCCAGATTCGGCTTCAGGAAGTAGCGCCCGCCAGCGCGGCCGATCACGTAGAGGCCGCTGTTGTAGCCACAGTCGTCGACACCGAAGTTGTTGCAGCTGACCGAGCGAAAGCCAAGCCCGGCCCCCAGAAACAGATCGAGCTTGTTCGATGGATCGAGGCGGAAGTGGTAATTCATCGTGGCGCCGACCGGGATGTAGCGGATGTTGCCGTTGCGGCGTGAGTTGCTGTACACGTCGGCGCTCACCATGAAGCCGAGCATGCCGTTGCCGAGATCGGGAAGGTTCTTGAAGACGTTTTCGTAGCGGCCGCCAAAGGCGAGGCTGGCGTTGCCGATGTCACCGATACCGAGCACGAAGCCGATGTCGGAGTACCCCTTCCGCACCTGGGCGGCGGCGGGTGCGGCGGCGGTGAGGAACAGCGCCGTGGCGAGAGTCAGCGCGCGAGTGTTGATACGCATGAATGGCATTGCTGAACGTGTTGGTGAAGTGAAGCGCCCCCGAACTGGAGCGCACCGAACGCGCGTGCACGTTTGGTGCCCGCGTTGCGCGCCACCCCCGTGCCTGAACGACGATGGCGCCCCTCAGCTGAAGGACGCCATCGGCGAATTGCCGTTGCGTTACAGTGCCGGCGTGATCACGCCGGCGACCGTTCGCTTACTTGAGCTTGAACGTCAGCCCGACGTTGATCGTCGCAGCACCGGCACCGACATCAGCATACACGGCGGTCTTCGGCGACAGAAAATAGCGACCGCCGGCGCGACCGATGAAGTACACCGCACTGCTGGACCCACCGCACAGATTGCCGGATCCGTTGTACGAGCAGCTCACCGTCTGAAAGCCGAGGCCTAAGCCAAGGAACGCATCGAGCTTGTTCTTCGGATCGAGCTTGAAGTGGTAATTCGCGGTGGCACCGATCGGGATGTAGCGGAAATCGGCGCCGCCGGAGCCCCAACTGTAGACATCAGCGCTCACGCCGATACCCAGCAGCCCATCACCAAGATCCGGCAACTTCTTGAAGACCTTTTCGAAGCGTCCGCCGAAGGAGAGGTTCGCCCCGCCCAGATTCCCAAGACCGACGACGGCACCAATATCCGTGTAGCCGAGCGAGACCTGCGCCTCCACTCGCGTGGACTGCACTGCGAGGGCTGCAGCGACTGCGACCAGTGTGGCAAGGGTCTTTGGCGTCATCCTGTTCCTTGAGCTGTGGTTGATCCGCGGGCGGAGCTCTGGCGGCGTCGCCGACATCCTACCCGACATTACGTCTCGCCACAGTATGGTTTCTCACCGGCCGTGACAAGCCGCCCCTGATAGCCCGGGCACACGCACCCTGTCCACAATGGACGAGTCCGTCAGCTCACGCCACGCCGCAGGTCGTGCAGCGCCCGAACAGCATCACCTCGTGCCCGTCCGTCACGAACCCCGGGGGCGCCAGCTTCTGGATGTCGGCGGGGCACCCGTCCACCTCGAATACCTTGTCGCAGGTGCGGCAGTGAAAGTGGTGGTGGTGGCCGAGATGCGAGATCTCGTACCGCGGCGCCTCACCGGGGATGTCGATGCTCTGGATCTCCCCCTCGTCGAGCAGCGTCTTGATGGTCCGGTAGACGGTCGCGATGCCCATCGTGGGCACCTCGGCCTTCGCGGCATCGAGCACTTCAGCAGGCGACAGAGGGCGATGCAGGGCGGCGAAGACGCGCCGGATGGCACCGCGTTGTTTCGTATTCCGTTCCACCCGTGCCTCCACGCACTCGTCCGTACCAGTCCCGAAGGTCGCCGTGACAGTGCGGCGGACCGTTATTGAGAATCACATGATAATCGAAGGAAGGCACAATGCCAGCCTCGTCCCCTGACGGGATACTATTCCGCATGCGATTTCTTCTGCGCACCGCCGGGATGGTGCTGTTGCTGGGGGGCTGTGCCACGCCGGACTTCAATGGTGTCGTGCTCGATCCGCCCGAGCCTGCGCCCGCCCTCGCGCTGACTGACAGCACCGGTGCCGAGTTTGCGCTCAGCGGGCAGCGAGGCAAGGTCGTGCTCGTGTTCTTCGGCTACACACACTGCCCCGACATCTGCCCGACAACCCTGCTCGACTGGAAGAAGGCTGCGGCCGAACTCGGCACCGCAGCGGAGTCGGTGCGCTTCCTCTTCGTGAGCGTCGACCCCGAACGCGACACCCCCGCGGTCGCGCAGCGGTATGCCGCCCGCTTCGATGCGCGATTTACCGGGCTCAGCGGTTCTCGCGACCAGATCGACGCCATGCTCCGGCAATGGAAGCTGGCGGCGTTCCGCGACGGTATTCCCGGCGACACCACATCGGTGTACACGGTCAGTCACCCGTCACAGGTCTTCGTGATCGATCCCGAGGGCCAGCTGCGCCTCATGCACCGCGCCGGTCTGACGCCGGCGCAGATTTCCGCCGACATTCGCGCCCTCCTGTGACCCGCCTGTTTCGCTCCCTCACCCTGCGCGCCGCCATGGCCGCCGCCAGTCTCGCTGCCTGCGCGCCGAAGGCCGACGACACCGCCATCCTGACACCGTACATGCGCCCGGCAGAGCTGGGCGCGTCGTCGGCACTCTACTTCATCCTGCGCAACCCGTCGAGCGATACGCTCTTCCTCACCGGCGCCGAGATCGATGTCGCGGAGCAGGCCGGATTTCATCAGTCGATGGATCGCGATGACATGGCGAGCATGCACCCAGTCGATTCGCTGGTGGTGCTCCCCGGCGACTCGGTGCGCTTCAGCGAGCGGGGCCTGCATGTGATGGCGACCGGCCTCCGTGCGCCACTGGGCGTCGGGGATACGGTGGTCGTCCGCCTCCGTTACAAGGGAACGCGGGTGGACACCGTGCGCGTGCTGGTCCGTGAGTGAGTCGGGCCGACGCCGCCTGCTGATGGTCGGCGTCGTCGCGATCACGGCAGGCGCAACCTGGTGGGCGTGGCCGCGACCAGCCGTCGAGTTGCGGGTGGCCCTTGGCGGGCGCGGCGTGCTCGTGGACCGCTGGGGCCGGACCAGCCCCCTTCCCGACACCATCTTCATCGAGGCCAAGGGGCGGAATACCAAGGTGCGTGTCGTGAATCAGGACACCGTCTACCAGACGCTCGGCATCTTCGGTGCGGCGGCGAACTCTTCGCGGACGTTCAGCGTTCCCCTCCCGGGTGCATACGGAGGATTCTGTTCCGCCCACGCCTCGAGCGGCACGATCACCTATGTGGTCCGCTAGCTAACTTTTCAATGTCGGCCTCTGCCTTCGCCCCTGCACCCGAACGTCTCGTGACCATCGCACCCACCACGATCCAGCGCGAGGAAATCGCCAACGCGGTCACGCACGGGATCGGTGCGCTGGCCAGCGCGGCTGCCGGCGCCGTGCTGGTGACGCTGGCCACGCTGCATGGCACGCGGGTGCAGATGGTCAGTGCGATCGTGTTCTGCAGCTCGTTGCTGCTGCTCTACACGGCGTCGACGCTGTATCACGCCATTCCGTCGATTTCGGCGAAGCGGCGCCTGAAGGTCTTCGATCACTGCGCGATCTACCTGCTCATTGCCGGCACCTACACACCATTTGCGCTGAATGGTCTGCGTGGCCCGGTGGGCTGGTGGCTGTTCGGTATTTCGTGGGGGCTGGCGGCCGTCGGGGTGACCTTCAAGCTGTTCTTCACCGGCCGCTTCAAGCTGTTTTCGACGATGGTGTACATCGGCATGGGCTGGATGGCGATCTTCGCGATCAAGCCGATGATCTCGAGCATTCCCCTGTCGTCGCTCATCTGGCTGCTGGCGGGGGGTGTGGCGTACACCGCGGGTACGGTCTTCTACCACAACGAGCGGCTGCGCTACTCGCATGCGGTCTGGCACCTGTTCGTCCTGATGGGCAGTGCCTGTCACTACATCGCGGTGATCAGCCAGGTCGTGCCGGCCTGACGGGTGCCTGACGGGGCAGCCGACCTGAGGTCGGCTGCAGGACCGGCTATCTTGCACCGTTCCCGCACCACCCAAAAATTCCGTGCGCCCCTCCTGGCGCCGACTGCCTCTGCCATGACCACACCGACTGTCGCTCCGGTTTCGGCCTTTCTCCGCCACAACTTCCGTCACTTCAACGCGGCGGCGCTGATCGAGGCCGCTGATGGCTACACGGCGCACCTCGCCGCCGGCGGCAAGATGTTCGTGACGCTCGCCGGCGCCATGAGCACGGCGGAGCTGGGCGTGTCACTCGCCGAGATGATCCGGCAGGGCAAGATCCACGGCATCAGCTGCACCGGCGCGAATCTCGAGGAGGATGTCTTCAACCTCGTGGCGCACGACTATTACGAGCGCATCCCGAACTGGCGTGACCTGACGCCGGCGCAGGAGCAGGACCTGCTGGAGCGTCACATGAATCGCGTGACCGACACCTGCATCCCCGAGATGGAGGCGATGCGCCGGATCGAGAGCGTGGTGCTGGAAGAGTGGGTCAAGGCCGACCAGGCGGGTGAGCGCTACTTCCCGCACGAGTTCATGTACAAGATCCTGCTGTCGGGCAAGCTGAAGGACAGCTACCAGATCGATCCGAAGAACTCGTGGCTGCTGGCGGCCGCCGAGGCGAACCTGCCGATCATCGTCCCGGGCTGGGAAGACGCCACGCTGGCCAACATGTACGCGGGTCACGTGATGACCGGTGACGTGAAGAACGTGCACACGGTGAAGACGGGCATCGAGTACATGATGTACCTCGCCGAGTGGTACACGGAGCTCACGAAGACGTCGTCGCTTGGTTTCTTCCAGATCGGCGGTGGCATCGCGGGCGACTTCCCGATCTGCGTGGTGCCGATGCTGCACCAGGACCTGCAGCGCAACGACGTGCCGCTGTGGGGCTACTTCTGCCAGATCAGCGACAGCACCACCAGCTACGGCTCGTACTCGGGCGCGGTGCCGAACGAGAAGATCACGTGGGGCAAGCTCGGTGTGGACACGCCGAAGTTCATGATCGAGAGCGACGCGTCGATCGTGGCACCGCTGGTCTTCGCGCTGGTGCTGGGCCAGTGAGCGCGCGGACCATCACGCGGCGGGGGCTGCTGGCACTGCTGATCGTCGGTGCACCCGTACTGGCCGGCGCGTCGATGCTCCACCTGAAGCTGTCGCGCAGCGTGCCGTCGGCGAATGCCGTGCTGACGGCCTCGCCGACCGAGGTGAAGCTCTGGTTCACGCAGAAGCCGGAGCTGTCGGTGACGTCGATCAAGGTGAAAAGCGGCACTGGTGTGACGGCCGTGGAGCGTGCGCTGGCGCCACTGGCCCGCGCCGAGGCGGCGAACTCGCCGATCACGGCGCCCGTGGGTGCGGCACTGGCGCCGGGTCACTACGAGGTGGTGTGGCGCACGATGGCACGCGATGGTCATGTGCTCAACGGCGTGATTCCGTTCGACGTGCGCCCCGCGCGCTGACCGACGCGCGCACGTGGAATGGATCATTGCGCGGTGGGTGACGTTCGTGGCCACCGTGCTGGCCGGCGGTGCCTGTGTCCTGGCACTGACCGTGATCCCGCGAAGCACTGCTGACGGACCGACGCGCATCGCCGCTGCGCGCGACAGCGCGAGCGTGGGGCTGGCCGCGACACTGGCGTTGATTCCGGCTGGACTGATGCGCCTCGCCGATCAGTTGTTCGCACTGCGTTCACCCGGCGACCCGTTCCTGTCTGGCTTCGCGCCGCTGATGACCGCGACCACATGGGGCACCGGTTTCGTCTGGCAGGCGATGGCGACCCTGGTTGCGCTGAGCGGCTTCGCACTCGCGCTCGCAGCACCGGCTTCGCGCGCACGCTGGCTGCTCGCAGCGCTCGGCGCCGTGGGGCTCTGCGCCACACCGTCGCTGCAGGGCCATGCCATCGGCAGCGAGGTGTACACGAATCTCGCCGTCGCCGCCGACATCGCGCACGTGACCGGTGCCGGACTCTGGCTCGGCGCCATCGGCGTGATCGGGCTGCTGGGCGTGGCGATCCCGAACGGTGATGGCCTCGTGACGCCGACGCGCGCCGCACGGGCCGATGCGCGACTGCGCCTGCTGGTGCCACTCGTGCCACCGGTGGTGCTGCCGGGTGCAGTACTGCTGCTGCTGAGCGGGGTGATCGCCACGGTGCTCAAGCTCACCGACGTGCGCGACCTCTGGACGGAGAACTGGGGGCGATACGTGCTCGTGAAGACGGCGCTCGTCCTGATCGTCGTGGCACTGGGTGCCGTGAACTGGCGCCGTCTTGGCCCGCGCCTCGCACTCGTGGACGGTGTCCCAGCGCTGCGAAAGTCGCTCATCATCGAGCTGCTGCTGGCATTGCTGGTGCTGCTGATCACGGCGGTACTGGTGGTCACGCCGCTGCCAGGCGAAGGCTGAGGCTCGGCAACCGCGCATTGCGGAACGGCTGAACTGCGGAATGCAAAACAGCGCGAGGTCGGACAGCCGCAAAACCGCGTGAGGTCGCCGTGCCCGACACGCACGAATCCTTGTCACGCGAACAGCAGAAGACTGGGGAACTGCACTCGCAGGTGCCGTTCCCCACAATCAACGGAGCGTCGTGGTGACGCGGAGGGTGGCATCGCATACGAACGGCCGAGAGAGCGGTTTTGCGGCTGTCCGTCCTGGCGCTGTTTTGCGTTTCGCAGTTCCGCAGTGCAGTTCAGCCGTTCCGCGATGTGCCGTTGCCGTGTCAGACCAGCGATTCGAGCCGCAGGATTTCGGGCTCGGGGTGACCGTGCCAGCGGTATTCGATGTGGCGGCCTTGCGTGACCGGCAGCAGGACGCGGGGGCGGTAGATCACGACACACTCGCCGGCTGGACGGCGGACGCTGCTCCAGATGATTCCGATGTCACCCTGCGCACGGACGGCTTCGCCGAACGGTTGTGATGCAGTGTACGCGTCGGGATCGTACAACGATGGATGCTCGACCTGACGATGGCGGATGTCGAGCAGGCGCGCGTCGATGGTGCAGAGGAGTTCGCGCATGGTGATCGTCGCGAAGAATCCCATGTCGGAGGCCGACAGTCGCCGGGTGTGGTGATGAATGGTCTCGCGCATGGCCGTGTGCAGATCGCGCGCGGCATACCATGCGCCGAGCTTCGGGCCGGTGAAGCGGCCACCCTCCGGCGCCGCGTGCAGGAACGCTGCCATGACCAGCGTGGCGCCAGGCACACCGACCACCCAGTCATCATCGGGAAGCATCGCACTGCGTTCGATGGCGATGCGAATCCGGTCGTTGGTGAGGCTCTCGAGCGTCATGGCCGCCACGGCGTCGGCCGGGGACGCGACATGATCGAAGACGCCGATTGGCGGGAACCGCGAGGGCACAAGCCGATGGGTGCGGCCGCGGACCCGGGTCGTCGGCACGGCTCCCGGATTCACGGCCAGCTGCCGCGCCAGCCGTCGAGGTACCGACGCACCGCATAAAGGTCCTCGATCGACCCACGCGTCATGCGCTCCAGCGGCGACTGCCCACCGAAGTCGGGTTCGCGGTTGGCCGCCCGCACCCATCGGATGCCGGTCGCATCGTCGGAGAAGAGCAGCCGGAGCGCCTTGTAGATGCCGAGGAGGAGCGACAGGCGCTCGAGCTGGTCGCGCGACGGGACGCCCAGATCGCCCGAGCGCCACTTGTGATACGTGGAGGACCCGATGCCGCCGAGGAGCGTGCACCGCGCCGCCACGGGCAGCTGCCACTCGTCGGCGATCGCGACGAAGGTGCGCATGCCGGCGCCGCCGAGGCGTCGGGCCTCGTCTGGAGTCAGATCGCGAAGCGCGGTGATGACGCCCGCGTCGGCCTGACTCGACAGGGTCGGATTGTCCATATATGGAGTATGCATCTCCTCATGGATTACCGCAATGGTGCGATGGCATGCGGTGATCGCGTATCTTCGGGTCTGTCCGGATGGCGTGCCCACCCTCAGCGAAAGAGACCGCAGTGACCGCGGGGAGCCCATGAAGAGAGTGCAGATCGTTGCGGCACAGATGCTGGTGATTGCGGTCGCGCTGGCGGGCTGCAGCGCCGGAAAGCCAGCCTCGTCACCGGACAGCGCTACGGCCTTCGCGGCGGCCGCAGTGGGAGAGCCCGCGCCTTCGTTCACGGTGGCGACGATCGGCGGCGATTCGGTGCGCGTCGGTGGCCCGGCGGCGCAGCCGGTGACGCTGGTGAACGTCTGGGCGACGTGGTGCGGGCCGTGCAAGGCGGAGTTCCCCGAGCTGCAGGCGCTGCACGCCACCTATGCGCCGCGTGGCCTGCGCCTCGTGGCGATTTCGATCGACACCGATGGTGATGCCGATGTGGCGGCGAGTGCGCGATCGATGGGGGCGACGTTCCTGATCGGCCGGGACCCCGCGGATGCCGTCCGCGGGCAATTCGCGGCGGTCGGTATCCCCGAGAGCTGGCTGATCTCGGCCGACGGGCGGCTGTTGTGGCGGCATTCCGGGGCAATTCCGGCTGGCGATCCCGCAGTCCGCGCCGCCATCGACGCGGCGCTGGCCGCGACGTCCGGCAGCGAGTGAGGACAATGGGTCCGACGCGCTCGCAGAGAGTGGCCTCCGCTGATCTGCGTGTGTCCGGAGGCGCGCATCCCGTACCGCCGGAAACCTCCGTGTAAGTTGACGACCATGTTTTTCAGCGACATGCGATGATGGAGACGCGGCCCCACCGCGTGACCCCTGCCGCCTCCGACGCCATCGGTGCCGCAGGACGCGACCTGTCGAGGATTCTTGCCGAGACGATCGAGGCGGCCGTCATCGTCATTGACCTCCACGGCATCGTCACCTACGCCTCCAGCTACTTCGAGGAGCTGTTCGGGATGTCGCCCAGCCAGTACATCGGCGGGCACTTCACGGCACTGATGTCGCAGAACGAGCGGACGATCGCGACGATCCTGATGGACGGCATCGCCCGCGGCGAGCGCTTCCCCGTGGCGACCTGGCTGTTGCGACGCGCCGACAAGACGCAGCTCTGGGTGGAATCGCGGGTGTCGATCGTGCGGGACGACGATGGCGCGGCGACGGGCTACATCACCGTCACACGCGACATGAGCGAACGTCGGCTGGCGCAGCAGATGCTGGTGCGGACGCGGGCGAACTATGACGCCCTGGTGCGACGCGCGGTGTATGGTGTCTATCGCGCCGAACGCAATCAGCGGATGCTCGACGCAAACCCCGCGATGCTGGAGCTGCTCGGCTACGACACTCGCGAGGAGCTGATGGCACTGGATCTCGCGCAGGATGTGTATGCCGACATCTCCGATCATGAGTGGCTGGTGCGGACGGCGCAGAACGGCGAACTCGATGACTGGGTTGAAGTCACATGGCGGCGCCGCGACGGTGAGCTCATCGACGTGCGACTGTCGCTGCGCATGGTGGAGGACGAGGACGGTGGCCCACCGGTGTTCGAGGGGATCGCCGAGGACGTGACCGAGCGGCATCGGCGCGACGAGCGGCTGCGTCGCAGCGAACGGATGGCATCACTGGGCCACATGCTGGCCGGTGTGGCGCATGAGCTGAACAATCCGCTGGCGGCGATCAGCGGCTTCTCGCAGTTGCTGTTGCGGGGCTCATGGCCCGATGACGACCGCAAGGCGCTGGCGACCATCGGGCGCGAAGCCCGCCGCGCCGAGCGCGTGGTCCGTGACCTGCTGACCTTCGCGCGTCAGGGCAACGTGACGCGCAGCGAACTCGTCGACCTGCATGGCGTGATCCGTCACATCGTGGACACGCAGAAATATGCCCTCGATACACGCGGCGTGCGGGTGCTGCTCGCACTGGTGGGGCAGCCGGTGTACGTGCAGGGTGACACGGCCCGACTCGAGCAGGTCGTGTTGAACCTGGTGGTCAATGCACGACAGGCACTCGAGGCGATGCGCGGCACGCGCGCCATGGTACAGGCCCCGCTGGAACTCCGCATCGCCACCGAAATCGAGGACGACGCGTTCGTGGTAGTGAAGGTCGCCGACAATGGTGCCGGCATTTCGCCGTCGCTGCTGAGCCGCATCTGGGACCCCTTCTTCACGACCAAGGAAGAGGGGGTTGGCACGGGGCTGGGATTGAGCGTGGTGCACAGCATCGTGACCGAGCACGGCGGCGTGGTGGACGTGCACAGCGAGATGGGTCGGGGCACCGAGTTCATGGTGCGCCTGCCGATGGTGGGCGCACCGGAGGCGGCGCAGGAACTGACCGTGACCGGTGAGATGGCGCTGCCCCCGGCAGGCGGGGAGATGCTGACGACCGGCAAGGCGCTGGACATCCTCGTCGTGGACGACGAGGCGGCGATCATCAGCTTCCTGACGCGGTTCCTGAGCGCGCGAGGCCACGCCGTGGTGGGGGCGAGCGACGGCATGCATGCGCTGCGCATCGCGGAGCAGTTCGCCTTCGACGTGGTGGTCTGCGACCTCCACATGCCCGAGATGGACGGGGTCGAACTGATCCGGCGCATGCGGATGCTGCCCAGTTGCGCCGGCGCGCGCTACGTGCTCAGCTCCGGCGACGGGGCCGGATCACCGATGATGAGCCGGGCCGAGGCGTTGGAAGTGGACGGCCTGCTGGCGAAGCCGTATTCCATCGATGCGCTGGTGGCCGTCGTGGAGGGTTCCGACCCTTCCTGAGGGACGGTCCGCATCGGGGGGCACCGTGCGCTTCCCCGCAGTGTTATTGTTTCTGCTGCCGGTGGATAGGCCCCGGCATTCCGTCGCACGAGGAGCAATCGCCAGATGGCCAGTCATCCCGAAGGACGCCACGTCCCGATCGATCCGACCAAGGAAGGGTGGCCGTACGCCATCCTCACGACGCTCGTTGCCATCGCGTTGTGGTTTGGTGCCTGGAGCATCCACAAGGCGACCTATCGTGATCCCACGGATCCGATGTTCCGCGCCAAGGGCGCGGTGCCACACACGTCGACCGTGAAGCCGGCAGCAGCGGCACCGGCAGCGGCCGAACACTGACCGTCGGTGAACGACCGGAAACGCGGAGCACCCACCCGGTGCTCCGCGTTTTTTGTTTCGGGTACTGCCGCTCCGAGGTCGGCGATGCCGCTGTGGTGGTTGGCATCGCGACGCCCGCGCGTAAGCTTGCATCCATGACGACGACCGGCGAATCCACTCCCAGCCCGCAGCCTGTGGCCCTGCTGCCGGGGCTGGCGGTGACGGCCGTGACACCCGACGACGCGGCCGCGCAGACTGCCGCCATGCTGATCGTGCTGCTGGCCGCCACCGGCGCCAACGTGGCCGCCATGGTGCCGGTGGAAACGGGGCTCGACGACCCGTGCGAAGCCGGCAGTCGTGGCTCGCTGATCCGCTGGGCCGCCGGCCACCTCGACGATCCGCGACAGGTGACACCCTTTGCGCTCGAGGCCGACCGGTCGGCGATGCACGCTGCCGACGCCACCGGAACACTGCTGCATGGCGCCGCCTTCGACCGCGCCCGGGAAACACTCTCGGAGGGCCGCTCGGTGCTGGTGGTCGGCGATGCCGTCGGCGTGCTCGACCCGATCACGCCATCACTCACCATGCTCGACCTGCTCGCCCGCTGGGAGCTGGGCATCGTGATCGTGGAACCGGTGAGCCGGTGGACCGTTGGCCACGTACGCCTGCTGTCGTCGGTGCTCGTGGCGCGTGGCCTGTCGATTTCTGGCGTGATGCTGTCTGACCACGGTGCTGCCCCCACCGCGGACGAGGAAGCGGTGACCGCCATTCAGGAAACGCTCGGCGCCCTGATCGACTGCCCCGTGTTGCGGCTGCCTCGGGTGATGTCCGTGCACGATCGCGGTGAACTCCTCGCGGCCGCGCGCGACTGCGGGATGCAACGTCTGGTTGCGCGGGTCTTTCCGCGGACCGAATCCACGCCGGCATAACCCCGCCTCCGCATGAGCTCCATTGCAGACCTGCGGCGCGACTACGCGCTCGCATCGCTCGACATCGGTGATGTCGTCGCTGACCCGATCGCCCAATTCCAGCAGTGGTTCGCCAACGCCATTGCGGCGCAGATCGCCGAACCGAACGCCATGACGCTGGCCACGATCAGCCACGACCACTGCCCTGACGCGCGCATCGTGCTGCTGAAGGGCGTCGATGCGCGCGGGTTCACCTTCTTCACCGACTATCGCAGCCAGAAGGGGCGCGACATCGACGCGGACCCGCAGGCGGCGCTGGTGTTCTTCTGGCAGGAGCTCGAGCGGCAGGTCCGCATCCGCGGCAGCGTGATGCGCCTCTCGGCGGAGGAGTCGGCGACGTACTACGACTCGCGTCCACGCAGCAGCCGCATCGGGGCGTGGGCCAGCGAGCAGAGCAGCGTGATCAGCGATCGCCGTGTGCTGGAGTCGCGCGTGGTCGAGGTCGAGGCGCGGTATCCGGGCGAGACGTCGCCTCCGTTGCCGCCGCACTGGGGTGGGTATCTGGTGCAACCCAGGCAGATCGAGTTCTGGCAGGGCCGGCAGAGCCGGCTGCATGACCGGCTGCGGTACCGGCGGCAGGACGGTGCGTGGGTGCTGGAGCGGCTGTCGCCCTGAGCGGGAGCAAGGGGGTCCGCGTGGTCAAACAGCGCCGCCGAGGAAACCGGTGGACTGCCCGCGCCATTCGCACGGCATGACCTCCCCCGTCCATCTCATCCTCGGCGCCACTGGTGGCATCGGATCCGCGCTCGCCCGTCAGCTCGCCGCCGAGGGAGCCCGACTCGTGCTTGCGGCGCGCAACGAGACGGCGCTCGCGGCACTCGGCGCCGAACTCGGCTGCACCACCGTGGTGGTGGATGCCACCGTGCCGGCCGACATCGACCGGGCGGTGGAAACGGCCGTGCAGACCTACGGTCGCATCGATGGCGCGGCCAACTGTGTCGGATCGATCCTGCTCAAGCCGGCGCACCTGACACGTCCGGAGGAATTCGACGACGTCATCAGCGTGAACCTGCGCTCGGCGTTCTCGCTGGTCCGGGCCGCAACGCGCCCGATGATGAACAACACCGAGCCGGCCGGTGGCAGCATCGTGCTGGTGGCGTCGGCAGCCGCGCGCATCGGGCTCGCCAACCATGAGGCGATCGCGGCGGCGAAAGGTGGCATCATGAGCCTGACCCTCTCGGCTGCGGCGAGTTATGCCGCCAAGCAGGTCCGCGTGAACTGTGTGGCACCGGGGCTGGTGCGTACGCCGCTCACCGCGCGCATCACCGGCAATGCGGCCGCCGAGCAGTCGTCGCTGGCCATGCATGCGATCGGGCGACTCGGCGAGCCGGGCGACGTGGCGCGCGCGATCGCGTTCCTGCTCGATCCGCAGAACAGCTGGATCACCGGGCAGACGCTCGGCGTGGACGGTGGCCTCGGCACCTTGCGCAGCCGCTGAGCATCGCGGCTCAGATGTCGAGCAGCCCGTGCGCGCGTTTGCTGGCGTGCCAGGCACGGGCCGCCGGTGTGAGCATGCCACTGAGCCCGGCGAAGATGGCGCCTGCGCCCACGATGTACGGCACGCTGCCGCTCGCTTCGGGCCAGGTCATCATCACCCCCGCGAACAACGGGCCGATCGCACCGATGCCGACGACGAACATCGCGGCGCGCGCGAGTTTCACTGCGCGGAAGCAGCCGTAGGCTGTCAGCGGCAACAGCAGGAACAGGGCACCGACACCGGGCGCTCGGTCGAGCGCACTGGTGACGGCGAAGAGCACGCCGGGGGCTGCGACTGCGCCGAGTGACGCGAGCACGATCGTCGGCGGCGGGATCATTTCACACGGTCGAGAGCCATCGACGCCTCCCGGAAGGATGGGTTGGACCGCAGGGCTGCCTCGTACGCCGCCTTGGCTTCAGCTTTCCGGCTCTGCTTCTCGTAGATCTGGCCGAGGCGGTAGTTCGCGTTGGCCACGGGCGGATCGTTCGGCGTGCGCTGCCCACGCAGGTACTGCTGCAGCGCCTGCTCGCCACGCGCCATCTGCTGTCCCGACACCGCTGCCGTGCGGCCGATGCTGAAAAGGGCGAACATCGGGTGTGTGCCGCGCGCCTGCCAGCGGGTGATGGTCGCAAAGGCATCCGCGGTGCGCCCGGCGTCGGCCTGCATGGCCGAGAGATTGGCCCAGCCGATGATGCTGTCGGGGTACTGCGTGGTCGCACCAAGCAGCAGCCGCTCCGCCGCCGGTTTGTCATTGGTGGCCGCGGCCACCGACAGGTTGGCGCCGAGTCCGCGATACGGATTCAGCTTCGTGATGGCAGCAGCCTGTTCGGCGGCCTTCACCTTGTCGCCACCCATCGGCGCGGGGGCCTGCAGCAGATACTGCATCAGCCCTTCGCGCGCATCGATGTTGGCGCCGTCGAGCGTGATCGCCTTCGAATACGCGTCCCGGATGGAAGGGCCGAGGCGCACCTTGGTCTGCACGTTGCCGATGCGCGCGATCTGACCGCTGATGTTGCCGACCCAGAGGAAGGCGGCGCTGCTGCGCGGATTGCCCTTGGCGGCGGCATCGAAGTGCATGGCCGCACTGTCCCACGCTGCCGACATGACACTCATGCAGCCAGCCGCGAAGTGCGCCATCGGCGTGGTGCCGATGGCCATCTTCTGCATCGAGGCCCGGTCGCGTGCACTGCCGGTGATGGCGCGTTCGCAGGAGCGGGCGTCGGCCAGCGTCTGGGCATGCGCGGCCGATCCGGCAACTGCGGCGACGACGAACAACGGCAGGAATCGACGTGACATGAATGGCGTGATGATCGAAAGTGGAACGGCGTACCGATCGTCGGCCGGCGCGACTACGACACCGGGTGGTGCGACATCACTGGCCGCGCATGATCGGCAGCCACCGTGCGATGAACTCCGGTCCCGGATAACCGGGCACCGTTTCCACGATGCGGCCCGCGCTGTCGGTCCGGGCGAACACGGGCGTACCGGGGATCCGGAAGGTGAGCAGCACCTGATCGCTTTCGCCATCCGGGCCCGAGCTGAACGCACCGCGCACCCCAAGCGATTCGAGCATCGCGCGGCCCACCGCCTCTCCCTCCAGAGTCACGACGCGCAGCATCGGGACACCGTCACTCCCCTGCAGGGCGGCGATGTCCTTCAGCGCGGAGCGGCAGAACGAGCAGGTCTTCGAATTCACCATCAGGATCGCAGGCCGACCCACGGGCGCGAGGGGTATGCGGGTATTGGCCGAGTCTCGGACCATCAGGTTCGTGACGGCCGAACGGGCCTGCCCCACGGCGGGATCGTCGGTGGCGATTGGTGCGGGAGCCCGGTCGAACGCGACGCGGCCCAGCAGTGCCAGCCCCAGCGCCCCGGCCAGCACCCAGGCGAGCATCTCCCGGCGGCCGACCGGCGACGGCGTCTCGCTCATTCCCAGCTCTCCGCCTCGTTGGCCAGCTCGTCGAGCAGTTTCACGTAGGTGTCGTAGCGACCGGCGGCAATGTCGTCGCGGGCCAGTGCCTCGCGGATGGCACAGCCGGGCTCCACGACGTGCACACAGTCGGCGAACCGGCACTCGCCGAGGTACGGCCGGAACTCGGGGAAGTAGCCGTCGAGGTTCTCGGCGGTGAGCCCCCACATGCCGATCTCGCGCAGCCCGGGGGTGTCCACCACGAAGCCACCACTGGGCAGCGGATGCAGCAGCGCCCCCACGGTGGTGTGGCGACCCTTGTTCACACTCTGACTGATCTCGCCGACACGCAGGTCGAGGCCATGGAACATGGCGTTCATCAGGCTGCTCTTGCCCACGCCACTGGGCCCGCTGAGTGCGGTGGTGCGACCTTCGAGGACCGCGCGGAGCGCGTCGAGGCCGCGGCCGGTGGTGGTGCTGGTGACATGCACCGGATACCCCGCCCGTTCGTAGTCGGCGAAGCGCAGTCGCACACTTTCAGGTGAGACGAGATCCGACTTGTTGATGACGACGCGCGCGGCGATGTCGTTGGCTTCGGCGATGATGAGGAAGCGGTCGATCATGCGCGGATGTGGCTCCGGATTGGCGGCCGCGAACACGATCAGTACCTGATCGACGTTGGCGGCGACGATCCGCTGGCCCCACGCGCCGCCGGGCGCACGCCGCGCGAGCTGCGACCTGCGCGGCAGGATCTCGGCGATGGCCCAGCTGTTGCCTTCGTCGTCCTGTTCGATGCGCACTTCGTCACCGACGGCGAGTTTCAGCGACGGTGCATCCTGGTCGTCGTTGCGATCGTCGCGCTTGTCGGCGCGCGACTTGACGCTGGCCCGGCCGCGACCGCCATCCTTGTCCACGCGAGCCTGCTTGGCCTTCGCGTCGTCGAATCGCTTGAGGCGCCCACGCAACGCCGCGTCGACCACGGTGCCATCGGCACGGCGCACGCGCCACACGCCGCCGGTGCCACTGAGCACGGTGCCGGCGTGGTCCGGCGACAGCGTGACGGGCTCAGTCATGCGAGGCCTGTGCCTGCGGCTCATCGTCATCGCGCATGACGTCGAACCACCGGCGCGAGGGTCTGGGGGCGGTCTCGGCGATTCGCTGCTCGAGCTGTTCACGCACCTGCTGCAACGTGAATGCACCGAGCGCCGCGCGTGCGGCATCGCGTGTCGCGGCGCGTGTGAGGTAGTCGGTTTCGAGATGCCCTTCGACGCCCGACTGCCCGAGACGGCGCCAGCGCAGGAACAGCAGGTAGGCCGCCCAGAACGTGCCGGCGTCGTTCACCTGATCCACGCTCAGTTCGACGGAATAGGAGAAGCCGTCACTCCCCTCGAACGCTGCCGGGCGACCGTGCACGAGGGCGTAGCCCCCGATGGTGTTCGCGTCGCCCAGGCTGTGATCCGCCGGCAGGTGCTGCCCGCTCACCTGCTCACCATCCACGCGTCCCGCTCACGGCCGCATCATGCAGACTTACGCCCGCCGATCATTTCCTTCATCACGTTGCCGGCCATGAATGCCATGTTGGCGGGACGCTCGGCGAGGCGACGCATCAGGTACGGGTACCACTGCGTGCCGAACGGCACGTAACAGCGGATGCGGTACCCTTCGCGCACGAGCGACTCCTGCAGGTCGCGGCGCACGCCGTAGAGCATCTGGAACTCGAAGCGATCGTTGCCGATGCCCTTCTCCTTCGCGAACCGCTTGGCCTCGGCGATGATCACTTCGTCGTGCGTGGCGAGCCCCGGATAGTTGCCGTGCTCCATGAGGTGATGCATGGTGCGCACATAGCACTTGTCCACGTCGGCCTTCTCGGGGTACGCCACCGTGGCGGGCTCCTTGTAGGCGCCCTTGCAGATGCGGACGCGTGCCCCGAGCTCGGACGCGCGCCTGGCATCGGCCTCGGTGCGGAAGAGATAACTCTGGAGCACGATGCCGACGTTCGCCTTGAAGTCGGGGTAGAAGTGCTGCTCGAACAGGTCCAGCGTCTTCTGCGTGTAGGCACTGGACTCCATGTCGAGGCGCACGAAGTTGCCGTACTGCTTCGCGCGCTCGAGGATCTCGCGGGTGACGCGCACGCAGAGCTCATCGGAGATGTCCATCCCCATCGCCGTCAGCTTGAGCGAAACGTTCGCGTTGAGTTTCTCGCGCTGGATGAGATCGAGCAGCTGCAGGTACTCGCGCTGCGACGTGTACGCTTCCTTCTCGTTGGTGGTGCTTTCACCGAGAAGGTCGAGCGAGGCGGTGATGCCCTTGGCGTTGAGGCCGCGCACCGCCTCGATGGCCGTGGTCACCGTCTCGCCGGCCACGAAGCGCGAGGCGAAGGACTTGGCCACGCCGTTGTGGCGGACAAAGTCGAAGATGCCTTGCTGGTTGGACAGGTACAGCAGCGTGTTGCGGAGCATCTGGACGCGTGAAGTTGGGTGACCGCGCCACCGCCACGCGCGGGACGCCAAACGTTGAAATATAGCGCAGGAGGCAGGCGAATCCGCCGGTTCAGCGCGCCGCCACGCGCGTCAGCAGGCGCAGCACCGGGTGGAACTTGCCCATGCGGAGGCGCTCATCGAACAGGTTCCAGGTGGTGGCGCCGTCATTGGACTGGGGTTCCAACAGCTGCGCCGCCACGAGCACCTGGCGTTGGGCCGCGGGCACCCAGCGCCAGTCGGCGGACGGCTTCATGCGGAGCGGCACCCAGCGCCCGAGGAGCCGCACCTCGCGGTGGCCCTGAAAGGTGCGGGGGGCCCGCTGGACGGAGTCGAAGTCGAACCGTTCGACGCTGAGGGCGGCGGTGCCGGGGACGCGGCCCCGCACCTGCACGCCGTGGCGGGTGAGCAGCGTGATCAGGGCGCTGTCGGCCGCTTCGATGAGCCAGCCGCCAGCGGGTACGGTGCTGAGACGGGTGGCGTCGAAGCGATCACGGATGTCCATGCGCTGCGGGGCGATGCGTCCGGAGCGGCGGATTCCGAGCGGCACGCCGGGCTCGGCGCCGAGGCTGTCGGGATCGGCTTCGAGGGCCTCGACCAGCACGTCGCCCTGACGTGGCGACGCGGTCAGCTGCGTCTCGAGCACGAGGGCCCACGCCGCACTGCCGGCCGCCAGTGCACGCCGAGTGGCCGTGACGCGGGCGAGGATGGTAGGATCGGCGCCGACGGTGCCGAGCAGTTCGCGGAGGAAGGCGTCGGTGCTGCGCACACGGACGGCGAATGGATCGTGCGAATAGGCCTCGCTCAGCACCGACACCCCGCCGGTGAGCCCGAAGTAGTTGGAGCCGAAGCGGGGGCGTGAGTCGTAGCTGAACCAGCCATCCTTCTTCGCATCGAGGGTGACTTCCCGCGCGAAGTTGTTGCTGAAGTTGCCGTACGGGTAGGTCTTCACGCCGCGGCGTTCGAGGCGGCGCTGGATCCCGGTGAGCAGGGTGTCACCGGTGAAGGTGGCCAGCGGTGCGCCGGGATGCAGCGACGGTGACCAGGTCAGGTTGTAGCCGTGGTAGCTGCCGTTGGTGGTGTGCAGGTCCACGAACACGTCGATGCTGCCGTTGGTGAGCAGCGGCAGCATCGCGCGCGTCTCGGGCGCCTCGGCCTTGATATAGTCACGATTCAGGTCCAATCCATCACCGTTGGCGCGCTCGCCGATGAAGGCGGGGCCGAGCTGTGCACCACGGTTGCGTGCCTGCGGGGCGAGCGCCTCGTTGCCATCGGCGTTGTACATCGGGATCACCACGAGCGTGACGCTGTCGAGCAGGTTGGGACGAGCATCGGTGACGACGGTGCGCAGCAGGGCGAGGACGGCCTCCTTCCCCTCCACTTCGCCGGCGTGGATGTTGGCCTGCAGCAGCACGACGGGCCGGCGACGCGGTGCCGCCATGAGCGCGTCGCAGCTTTCGACGGTGCGGCTGGTGCGTGTGCAGGCGGTGACGGCGATCAGCGGCCGGCCTCGCGGCGAGGCACCGAGGCGCGTGAGTCGCATGATGCGATTGGGTGCCGCCTTCGCACGGACCGTATCGAGGAAGGCCATCGCCTCCTCGTAGGGTGTGGTCTCGCAGAAGCCGGTGCGTTCGGCGCGCGTGGCCGGCGATGGCATCGGTGACGGGACCTCGGGGATGCACCGCCAGGCGGGGGCACGCCGCGGGGCGGTGCGCACCATTTCGCCGGCGATGCGCAACCGCTCCGTCGCGTCGTCGGGCGGTGGCGTGCGGCCCGTGGAGCAGGCCGCAAGGACGACGAGTGCACCGAGTGCTGCGCCGACAGGTTTCACAGGGTCTCGCGCGGCAGGGTGGACCGATCGGTGTCGATGGAGTGCGGGACGGCCGTCATGTCACTCAGGGCTCGGGACGGGGCGGCATGCGGCGACCCTCGCCCTCGAGCCGGAAGATGGCAACCGGGGAGCGCCAGGCGGTGGAGTCACGATCGCGATAGGCCGTGACGTACCAGCGATAGTTCTGCGACAACGAATACCGGAGTTGCTCCGGCAGCACGACCTGCGTATCGCGAGTGACGGCGGTGAAGATCGGGGTCTCGACCGAATCGGAGAGCACGACCTCGTACCGTGACACCTCGGGTGCCGGATGCCAGGCGATGATTCGGTCGCCGAGTTTGACGGTGCCAACCGGCGAGGAGAGGGCGACGGTGAGTCCATCCTTGCCGCGCTGCGGCAGGGCGATGCCCGCGTCGGCGGGTTTGCAGGCGGCGAGCAGAACGACGAGCGGGAGCAACAGCGGCAGACGGGGCATGGATCGGCGACCAGGGCGCCGGAAGCGTGAGGCGGGGGCGACGCGTTTCGGGATTCACGGGGGCGTCACGACGTCATGGAAGATACTGGCCAGTGCCGGTGGCCTGTGGCGGTGCCGCGCTGCGGGCGAGGCAGCGGCGGAATGTGACGCCATCATACATTACCAACGTCATGCGATATCTCACGGCTCTCCAGCTCGGCCTCATGGCCCTGTCGCAGCTGATGCCGACGGCCGCTACCGCGCAGACCCGACCGGTCGCGTCGCCGTTTCTGGGACTGGACTCGCTGCCGCCTCGTGCACTGGCCGTGCTGGCGATGCGGGCGAAGGCGTCGGATCGGGTGGCAGCGCAGGAGGCGGAGTGGCGGCGCTGGGCGGTCGTCGCGCCCACATCGCCCGCGCCGCGACTGGCACTGGCGCACCTGTCGCGATTCGACCTGCGGTATGACGCGGCGCGGCAGTGGGCCGACAGTGCCGCCCGATTGGCCACGACGCCGCCATGGCGGAGCGCCGTGGCGCGTGAGCGGATGGCCACGCAGCTCGTGCGCGGCGAATTCATGGGCGCCGATTCGATGGTGCAGGCCCTGATCAACGACACCGCCGGGCTGCCGAACAGCGAAAAGGCGGAAGTGTTGTACCTGCGCGCCGGACTGCAGCGGCGCGCCAACCGGCAGGTCACGATGGCGATCGTCGACACGATCGCGTCGCTGATCACGCCGATCGACTCCTCCATGCGCTCGCGGTTGCACTGCTTTCGCGCCATGGCCGATCCCGCCCGGGCGGTGCAGCACGCCGATTCGTCGGCGGTGATGGCACTTGCCCTGGGGCTGCCGTCGATCGCGGGGGTGTGCCAGCTGACGGTGGCGATGATGTACGTGAACGGTGGCCAGATGCAGCCCGCCGAGCGCTGGTTGCAGCGCGCCGAATCGACGAGTCGTGCAGCGCACGACGACCCGACACTGGCCGCCACGCTGCAGTGGCATGGCTATCAGCAGCGCACCCTCGGCTACGTGCAGAATGCGCGACGCTGGTATGCCGAGGCCATTCGGGTGTCGCAGCGCGCCAGTGATCGGAACATCGAAGCCTGGGCGCTACTCGGGATCGCGTCGTCGGCCCGCGACGTGGGTGACGCGGCCACGGCGAACACGGCGCTGGCACGGGCTGCGGCGCTGTTCGCGGCAACCGGCGACAAACTCGGCTCGCTGAATGCGAAGATCGAACGGTCGCAGGCCCTCGTCCTCGTGCGGGATCTGGACGGGGCCGAGCGCATGGCTCGGAGCACGCGCAGGGAAGCGGATTCGCTGGACTACCCGCGCGGCGCGCTGCGTTCGCTGTATCAACTGTCGGACATTGCGCTGCGTCGTGGACAGCTGGTCGAGTGTGGCCTGCTGCTGGACGACGCGGCGCCGTACGCGGCGCGAATCGGTGCGGT
The DNA here is from genome assembly GCA_031411975.1 of Gemmatimonadaceae bacterium. Taxonomy (GTDB): domain Bacteria; phylum Gemmatimonadota; class Gemmatimonadetes; order Gemmatimonadales; family Gemmatimonadaceae; genus JACMLX01. The sequence goes on along the minus strand of JANOCB010000095.1, from coordinate 61,460 downwards.
CTGGAACCTCCAGCTGTCGGAGTATCGCGGCATGCTGGCCCAGCGACGCGGCGAGAGTGCGCGTGCGATCAGCATGCTCACGCAGACCCGCAAGGAATTGTCGCGGTCGCAGGACCTGTACCTGCACAACGTCGATGGCGCCCTGGCGCTCGCCTGGCTGGACGCCGGCGACTCGGCCCGCTCTGCCGCGCTGCTCGACTCGTCGAGCCGGCACCTCGACGCCGTGCGCGATACGCTGGCCGTCACCGGCCTGCGCAAGGTGGTCGGCACGATCGATTACTGGGGCGGCACGAACGGCAATCTCGACAAGGCGATGGCGTCATTCGTCACCTCGCCGAAATGGATGCCGACGGTCTTCATGGTCACCGAACGCGCCCGGGCCCGGGCCCTGCTCTCCGGCGCAATCGCGAACGAGTCCGACACGAGCACCGCCGAGATTCTGGCCGCGCGTCGGCGCGTGCGCGGGAACGCCACCGTGCTCCGCGACGTGCAGCGCGGCCTCAAGGCGAACACGGCACTGCTGATCTACGCCGGCGGCCATGGCGGCGCCCGCACCTCGGTGATGCTGGTCACCCGGACCACCGCTCGCGGCTTCACGCTCGCGCCGCTCGACTCGCTCGACCGCGACATCGTCCGCTGGCTCGCGCTGCTGGAAAGCGGCGAGACTGGGGCAGGCGCAGGGCGGCGCGTGGCAGGCGCGGTGCTGGGCAACGCCTTGCGCACGCTGCCCTCGTCAGTCCGGCGATTGGTGATCGTGCCGCATGGCCCCTTGTATCGTGTGCCGTTTCAGGCCCTCCCGGTTGCCGGCGGGGTGCTGGGCGACCGGGTGGTGGTGACCATCGCGCCGTCGGTGTCACTGGCGATGGCGTATGCCGCCGATCCGCGCTCGGTTCCGGCGCGGGTGCTGGCACTGGGCGCGGGTGACACGCAGGTCCAGAGCGCCGTGTCACAGTCGCTCGAACTGGTGGTGGAGCGGGCTGCGCGGAGCAATCCATTGTCGCCGCTGCTGGCGGCCGGCGAGGAGGCGCGCGCTGCGGCAGGATGGGCCGCCGGCTCACTCGCCCTGACGGGCAGCGACGCCTCGGAGACGGCGCTCAAGCGCGAAGCACGCAACACGTACAGCGTGCTGCACACCGCCGCCCACGCGCTCACCAGTGATCAGGCCCTCGGCGCGAATTACCTGATCCTCCGCGCTGACAGCGTGGATGACGGCTACGTGTCGGGCGGCGAGCTGGCGTCGCTCAGCACGGGCATGTCGATGGTGGTGCTGTCGGGATGCCGCACGACCGGCGACTTCGGCTCACGCGGTGACGCCGTCGACGGACTGGTGGCACCGTTGCTCGCCCGCGGCGTGCGGACGGTGGTCGCGAGCCACTGGGCGGTGAGCGACCGCTGGACGAAGGTGCTGATGGAGCGCTTTTACCAGCGCCTCGCCGCCGGTGCGGGCGCGGCCGACGCCATGAACGATGCCCAGACCTCGCTGCGAAAGGCGGGGGTGCCGGCGCGGTTCTGGGCGGCCTTCAGCGTGATCGGCGACGGGTCACTGTCGTTCACCACGGCCGCGGCGCAGCCGACGCACTGAACCCGGAATGGCAAACCCCACGCGGGCGGCGTCAGGTCAGCGGATCGTGAGCTTCTCGACGCGGGACCGGATCTCGATGCCGTCGGTGGCGCGGGAACGCACCCACCAGCGGTAGGTGCCCACCGTGAGTGACCCGGGCGGCACGACGGCGGTGGTGTCGTTGGTCTCGGTGGTGAAGACCGGGTCGTCGTTGGCGTCGAGAATCTCCACGCGATAGCGCGACGTGCCTGGGAGCGGCTTCCAGGCGAGGGTCACCGGCGCCGATCGTGTCGCCGCCGTGACGCCATGCAACTCCACCACCGAACCGAGCGCGCGGACTTCGTCGGCGCCCTGCGGCAGGGTGAAGACGTACCAGCTCGTGCCCGCGACCATCATCAGCGACGCGGCGAGGAGTACCGGCTTGAGCATCGAGTTGACGCGCCGGCGACGGGCGGCAGCCGGGCTCGCCGAGAAGCCGAGCGGGACGGTGGACGCGGCGGTCGCGGCGTGGTCGGCTGGCGCCGGTTCAGCCGTCGAGACACGGGCGGCGGCGAGGTGGGCCAGTGTTTCGACGCCCTGCCGGCTGCCGAGGAGCTGATCGACGATGGAGAGCCGCGCCACGTCGTCGGCCGAATCGTCGAGGAGGATGTCGGTGTCGGCATCGCCCGGGAGCGGGAGGGGCGCCCCCGCACGCCGCGACTCCTCCGCGAGCATGTACGCATCGCGGAGCGCTGCGGGCAGCGGCCCGGGATCGCGCGGCAGTGGCTGGTGATCCGAACTCGTCATTCCTCGTTCCCCCAAGAGATCCCGCGTGCGACCAGATAGTCACGGAGATCAGACAACCCACGATACAGCAAGTTTCGGGTCTTGGCCTCGCTCCACCCGAGCAGCGCCTCGATCTCGTCGCGGCGGAAACCCTCGAGGTGCAGCTTGACCACGGTCCGTCGCGCCAGGCCCAGCGTGTCGACACCGGCCCGAACGATGTTCCCCAGCGATGCCGCTTCGACGTCGGCGTCGGGGCCGGGCCCGGGAGCGGGCAACGGCAGATCCTCGACCGGGTCGTGCATCGCCGTGCGGCGGCGACGGCGCAGCAAGTCCAGGACTGCCGTCGTGACCACACGTTGCAGGTATGACGCCGAGAGCTTCGAGATGTTCTCAGGATCGCCGCAGACCCGCCACAAACGGATGCGCACCTCCTGTTCCGCCTCGCCGACGTCGCTGGGATCGAGGCGGTAGCGGGCGCTGGTGGCGCGGATCGAACCGGAAAAGCGCCGAACGATCTCGTCGAGCTGCGCCGAGAGGGCCCGATCGTCAGGGGGAGTGACGTCGTCGCGTGCCGCTGCCGAGCCCTCGCCGACGTTCACCGTCACACAGGCTTCCCGTGCGCCGGGTAGAAGCGCCCGCCCTGCGCCGCCATCGCGCGCAGCATCGCCGCCGCCTGATACCGACCCGGGAACTCGCGCTCGAGGGCATCGAGCGTTGCAACCACGGCGTCGGCTCCGGTCCGGTCGATGAAGCGGAACGGTCCGCCGCGGAAGGGCGGGAAACCAATCCCGAACACCGCGCCGATGTCGCCATCGCGCGGGGAGCGGAGAATGCCATCTTCGAGACAGAGCACGGCTTCGTTCAGCATGGCGTAGACGCACCGCTGCACGATGCGCGCCGCCGTCTCGGTGGCGCGCTTCTGTCCTGTCGGCAGCAGTTCGTACACCGAACTGTCGACGCCACCCTTCTTGCCGGCGTCGTCGTACTCGTAGAAGCCACGCTTGCCCTTGCGACCCAGCCGTCCGGCGCGGATCACCCGCTGAATCGACTCATTGGGCGCCATGCGTGCCCCGAACGCCTCGGCGACGATGGCGCCGGCCTTGGTGGCGACGTCGAGGCCCACCTCGTCCACCAGCGTGATCGGGCCGACGGGGAATCCGAACTTCACCAGCGCCTCGTCGATCGCCTCGATGCTGACGCCTTCGTCGAGCAACAGGCCGGCGGCGTTGACGTACGGCGACAGCACCCGATTGGCGTAGAAGCCTGGCCCATCACGCACCACGATCACCGTCTTGCCCAGCTTCCGGCCATATGCCACCGCACTCACCACCACTTGGCGGTCGTTGCCCGGGTGGGTGATGATCTCCAGCAGCGGCATCTTGTGCACGGGCGAGAAGAAATGCATGCCCAGCACCCGCTCGGGGCGTGCACTGGCACTCGCGATGCGCGCAATGGGGATGGTGCTCGTGTTGCTGGCGATGATGGCACGGGCGGGCACCACACCCTCGATCTCACGCAGCACCTGATGCTTGACCTGCAGATCCTCGAACACCGCCTCGATCACCAGGTCGGCGTTGCCGAATCCGGTGTAGTCGGTGGTGCCACTGACACTCAGCATCAGATCATCGAACTGCGGGCGCGTGACCTGCTTCTTCACCAGCTTGTCGCGCATCACCTCACGCACGGCAGCCAACCCCTTTCCCACGCGGGTCACGTCGGCGTCCTTCATGCGCACGATGGTGCCGGCGGGGCTGGCGACGCTGGCGATGCCGGCGCCCATGAAACCCGCGCCGAGAATGCCGAGCCGCGAGATGGGAAGCGCCTTGGGCAGGTCGGTGAGGTCGTCGACCCCCATGTCACGCTTGAGCGCCGTCGTCGCGAAGAAGAGGAAGACCAGTTCCTGCGACTCGGGGGTCATGGACAGTTCGCCGAACAGGCGCGCTTCGGTCTGATACCCGTCGCCATCGCTGCTGTAGCCGGCGGCGACGGCATCGAGGGCCGCGAGCGGTGCCGGGTAGAGCCCCTTCGTCTTCGACAGCACTCCTTCCTTCGCCTTGCGGAAGACGATGGCGCGGCCGATCGGGTTTTCATCGAGCAGCATCTCGCTGGCGCCCTTGGGCTTGGCCTCGTGCCGTCGGGTGCCGGCCGCGAGTTCCTGTGCACGCTGCACCGCCACACGGCGCAGGATGCTCGGGTGCACGATCTCGTCCACGAGGCCGAGCTGCAGTGCCTTCTTCGCGCGGATCGTCTTGCCCGTCAGGATCATGTCGAGCGCGGCCTGCAGTCCGATCAGGGCCGGCAGCCGCTGCGTTCCGCCCGCACCCGGAATCAGTCCGAGCTGCACTTCCGGGAGGGAGATGGCGGTCTTCGGACTGTCGGTCGCGATGCGCCAGTGTGCGGCCAGCATCAGTTCGGTGCCACCGCCAAGGCATGCACCGTGAATGGCGCACACCAGCGGCTTGCCGTCGGCCATTTCCTGGAAGTCGGCATGGCCCTGCCGACAGGCTTTCTCGGCATCCTCCGCCACGCGAAAGGCGAGAAACGCCTCGATGTCGGCACCGGCGATGAAGTTCTCGCGCTTGCCACTCAGCAGCACCGAGGCCTTGATGGCCGGGTCACGCTGGATCGCGGCGAAGCTCGCACGGAGTTCGAGCTGCACGGCAGCGGAGAACACGTTCACCGGCGAGCCGGGAAGATCGAAGGTGAGTACGGCGATGCCGTCCTCGACCTGCATGGTGATCGCGCGCGGGGTGGTGTCGATGGCGGTCATGGCGGTGTGAGGTGCGTCAGGCGCGTTCGATGACCATGGCGAAGCCAAGCCCGCCTGCGGCACACACCGTGAGCAGGCCGAACTGGCCACCACGGCGTGTGAGTTCGTTGCAGAGCGTGGTGGTGACTCGCGCTCCGGTGGCGCCGAACGGATGACCGATGGAGAGCGATCCGCCCATCACGTTCAGCTTCGCGCGATCCACCTCACCGATGGGCTGTGACAGTCCGGCGCGTTCGGCCCACATCGGGCTTTCGAAGCCACGGAGGTTGCTGAGCACCTGCGCGGCGAACGCTTCGTGCATCTCGACCAGGTCGATGTCGCGGAGCGTGAGACCGGCGCGCTGCAGCGCCTTCGGCGCCGCGAGCACGGGCGCCTGCAGCAGCTGCTCACCCGGATCGACGGCCGCACTGGCGTACGAGCGAATGTACCCGATCGGCTGATACCCCAGCGCCGCGGCCTTCTCCTCGCTCATCAGCAACACCGCCGCGGCACCGTCGGTGAGCGGCGAGGCATTCCCTGCCGTCACGCTGCCGTACCGCTTGTCGAACACCGGCTTGAGCGCCGACAGGGCCTCGAGTGTGCTGTCCTCGCGCACCCCGTTGTCGGTGGTGGCGATCTTCTCGAACCGGGGCGGCACGTACACCGGGAACATCTCGGCCGCGAGCCGGCCATCACGCAGGCCGGCGGCCGCGAGGCGGTGCGAACGCAGCGCAAACTCGTCCTGCTCTTCGCGGGAGATGCCATTGAGCTTGGCCATCTTCTCGGCGCTCTGCCCCATCGATTCGCCGGTGGTCGGTTCAGCGATGGCCGGTGCGACGGGGACGAGGTCCTTGGGGCGCACCTTCGAGAAGGCACCGAGCTTCTGACTGATGTTCTTCGCCTTGTTGGCCGCCATCAGCACATCGGCGAAGGCGGGCGAGTGCAGGATCGGCACGTTGCTCAGCGACTCGGCACCACCGGCGATCACGCAGTCCATGTGTCCGAGGGCGATCTGGTCGGCGGCATCGGCGATGGCCTGATTGGCGCTGGCGCAGGCACGACTCACGCTCCACGCATCGACGGTCTTGCCGAGCAGCGGCATGAGCGACACTTCGCGCGCGATGTTCGGCGCCTGCACGCTCTGGACGACGGTGCCGAAGACGACGGCGTCCACGTCGGACCCGTTCAGGTTCGTGCGCTGTATCAATTCCGCAACGCAGAGCCGACCCAGTTCGATGGCCGACAGAGACTTGAACAGGGTGCCGGCCTTGGCAAACGGGGTCCGGACGCCCGTGACGATGGCCACGCGCCGCAACGATCCATGCGATGTCATCGTCGTAAGTTAGCCGTCGGTGACGGCCGTGTGCCACGGACGTCGTCCCGCTGCCACCCCTCGAATCCCGCCCGTTCGTCACCGTGTCCCTTCCCTTCCAGCATGAACCGCTTCGCACACCGGCCCTGGGGCTGGCGTCGCGGGCACTGACGTGGGCGGCGCTGCACACGGGGCCGTTCGACCTGCTGGTGGTGGGAGGCGGCATCACCGGGGCGGGCGTGGCACGCGACGCCGCGCTGCGCGGCCTGCGCGTGGCCCTGGTGGAGGCTGACGACTGGGCCAGCGGCACGTCGTCGCGGTCGTCGCGGCTGGTGCACGGTGGCGTTCGCTATCTGGAGCATGGCCACCTGCACCTCGTCTTCGAGGCCAGCCGGGAGCGGCGTACGCTGCTGAAGATCGCGCCACACCTGGTGCGCCCGCTGCGCTTCACCTGGCCGGTGTATGCGGGGGCGCGCATCCCCCGCTGGAAGCTGCGGGCAGGGTTGCTGGCCTACGATGCGCTCTCGCTGTTCCGGAACGTCGGCACCCATCACGGGGCATCGCGCCGCAACATCCTGCAGCGCGAGACCGCGTTGCGGGGTGATGGGCTGCGGGGCGGCGCACGCTACTGGGATGCCAGCACCGACGACGTGCGCCTCACGATCGCCAACGTGTCGTCGGCGGCGGAAGCCGGAGCCGTGGTGATGAACCATGCGGCCGTGCGTGCGTTCGCACACGATGCGCAGGGCCGCGTGACCGGTGCCGAGGTGGTGGACGTCACCACCGGTGAATCGGTGCTGGTGGCCGCACGCGTGGTAGTGAATGCCACGGGGCCGTGGAGCGATGTGACCCGACGGATGGATGATGGCGGAAATCACGATGCGGTGCTGGGCAGCAAGGGGGTGCACATCGCCGTCCCGCGCGCACTGGTGCCCTGTCAGGATGCGCTGACGCTGCTGCATCCGGATGATGGCCGTGTGTTCTTCATTCTCCCGTCGCCGGTGTACACGATCATCGGGACCACCGAAACCCCGGCGACGAGCGGCCCGGCCAGCGTCCGTGCGAATCGCGGCGATGTGACGTACCTGCTGCGTGCCGCGAATCACTTCTTTCCAGCGGCGCAGCTCGAGTCGTCGCAGGTCATCAGTGCGTGGGCGGGCATCCGTCCGCTGGTGGCGCACACGGGCACCACGGCCAACGATGCCTCACGTGAGCATCACATCGGGGCCTCGGCATCGGGGTTGCTGTCGGTCACGGGTGGCAAGCTGACCACCTATCGCGCCATGGCCGCCGAGATCGTGGATCGGGTGGAGCGAACGCTGGGCCGGACGAAGCTGACGGCATCGGTCACGGGTGATGCACCGCTGCCGGGTGCGGGCGATCTCCCGCACGAACGCGAGGTGAGGGCGGCGCACGAGACGATTGGCGACGCGGTGCTTGCCGCACAACTCGTGCGGGCCTATGGCGACCGGTGGCGGATGGTCTGGGGCCTGGCGGAGCGTGAGCCGGTGCTGCGTGAACGTCTCGATCCCGACCTGCCTTACATCGCCGCCGAAGTGGTGTGGGCGGCGGTCGCGGAAGGGGCGTGGACGGTGGCCGACGTGCTCGTGCGTCGCATGCCGGTGGCGTACGAGCGTCAGGATGCGGGGCGCGCGCTGGCACCGCAGGTGGCGGCGCTGCTGGGGCGTGTGCATGCGTGGGACGACTCCACCGTGGCGCGTGCCGCGGCGGCGTTCGATGCGGAGGCGACGCGGCTCTTTGGAATCGATCCGTGAACGCAGGCTCGACGACTGAAGGGGCATCACGTGAAAACGCCACCGCAGGTGCGGTGGCGTTTCGTTTCGGCGGGGCGAGGCATCACGACATGACCTCAGATCTCCTCGATCTGATGGAAGGTCACGAGTTCCACGATCTTGAGTCGGCGCGTCCGCGTGGGGAGCTTCAGCAGCGCCAGTTCACCGACCGACTTGTTCTGCAGCGCCAGTCCGATCGGCGACGACATGCTCACCTGCCCTTCGATCAACTCGCCACCATCGCCAAAGACGAGCTCATAGACTTCCCGCTCCTCGGTGACCTGATCCTCGACGGTGACGCGGCTGCCGAGTCCGACGCGATCGGTCGGGATCTGCGTGATGTCGATGTCGGAGAGCTTGCTCAGTCGCTGAACGAGTTGGCCAAGGCGCGCCTGCACGAAGCGCTGACGCTCGAGGGCGGCCTTGTACTCGCTGTTCTCCCGCAGGTCGCCGTGGTCGACCGCCTTCTTGATCTCCTTCGGGAGGGTGACCGTCAGCTCATGCCGCAGCTTGGCGACTTCACTCCCGAGTTTTTCCTTGAGGGCTTCGATCATGGAACCGCCGGTTGCTGCATGGGGAAACGACTGCGCCCGGCCATTGGGGGCCGGGCGAACTTCCGGAACCTATCCGCCGCCGTTTCGGGGCACAATAAGGCGCACGCGGTGCTGGAACGGGTGAACGGGGGCAGGGCTACCGATGGTTGAGGTCATCGAGCACGAGGGCGTGACGCAGTGGCGGTTCGCCTCGATCGGCAGCCGGCTGGCGGGGTTTTCGGCCAGCACGTTCCTGACCGCCGACGGCGTGTTGATCGATACGGGTCCGCCGGCGGCCCGGCGCGACTTCGCCCGGCTCCTGCAGGCGGCGCCGGTGCGTGGCGTGGCAGTGACGCACCATCACGAGGACCACGCTGGCAACGTGGAGCTGGTGGCCGCACGCGGGCTGCCGACCTGGATCGCCGCGGCGACGGCGCCGCTGGTGCGCCGCGTCGCGCCGATCGGCGCGTACCGGAAGGTGACCTGGAGCGTGATGCAGCCGCTGACGTCGCCCGTGACTCCTTTCGATCTCGACACGTTGTCGGCGATCGAGACACCGGGGCACACCGCCGACCATCACGTGCTCTGGGACGCGCGCACGCGCACCCTCTTCGCAGGCGATCTGTTCCTCGGCGTGGCGGTGCGTATCGCCCATCACGACGAGGATCTCTGGGCCTCGATCGACTCGCTGGAACGCGTGGCTGCGCTGGAGCCGGAGCGGATGTTCTGTGCGCACCGCGGCCTGGTGGTGGACGCGGCGGCGGCGCTGCGGGGCAAGGCGGCGTGGACGCGCGAGAGAATCGCGACGGTGAGCGCGGCGATCCGTGCCGGGAAGTCCGACGACACGATCGTACGGACGATCATGGGCGGCGAATCGCTGACGGGCTGGGCGAGTGCGGGCGAGTACTCGCGCCGGAGCTTCGTGCGGCTGGTGCGGGCAGGACTTTCAGAGGTATGACTTCGATGCACCGTCACGGCGTGACGCAGAAGCGCAGAGGGGCGCAGAATGCACTGAGACATGTGTGGGGACAGCGCTCGGAAATCCGGTGGCAATTCCGGTGACGGTGTGCGCAGCCCGGCCACCTGAGCACACTGTCACCGGATTTGACCCACCCGCCTATTCGTCCGCGCCCTCTGTGCCCCTCTGCGCTTCCGCGTCACGCCGTGCCGTCCACTGAACGAACTCACCCCGAGCCGAATCGACATGCACTACACGACGCTGGGCAGAACCGGACTCACCGTCTCGAGAATCGCGCTGGGCTGCATGAGTTATGGCAACCCGGCCTGGCGGAACTGGGTGCTGGAGGAGGGCGCCGCGCAGCCGTTCTTCCGGCGCGCCATCGAGGCGGGCATCAACTTCTTCGACACTGCTGACATGTACTCGCTCGGCGTGAGCGAGGAGATCACCGGATCCGGTGACAGTGCACACACACTGAGGTTGTGTGTGCACTGTCACCGGATCTCCAGCCTCGCTGTTTTGCGGCTGTTCAGTTTTGCGTTTCAGCAGTTCAGGGTCTTCCCGCTGAACAGCGTGACTACTTGAGCGCCTTGAGCTCGGCGGCGGTGAATGGCGTCTTGCGGGACGCGAGGCGGGCGCGGATGGCGCGGACCTGGGCGGCGGTCACCGGGGCGGCACGGTTGCCCCACTGGCTGCGCACGTAGGTCACGGTGGCGGCGAGGTCGTCGTCGTTGAGCACCGTGCCCCAGGCCATCATGGCACCGTTGTAGGTCTTGCCCTTCACGCTGATCTCGCCCTGCAGGCCGTGCAGCACGATGGCGATGGGGACGATGGCCGGGCCGTTCACCCACTCCGAGCCGGCGAGCGGGGGGAAGGCGCCTTCGAGGCCGGCACCGTTGGGCTGATGGCAGACCTGGCAGAGCTCCCCGTACTTGTTGACCGGCGGGGCCGGGACGGCGGCATGCACCGCAGGCCGGTTGGCGGCCGAGGCCGCAGGCTGCGAACCGAAGGACACGACCACACCCGCGAGGGCGGCCGAGAGGATGAGAACGCGCGGAGTCTGCAGCATGCTCGGAATCAGGCGAAAGGGACGGCGGGTGATGGAACTGAAGAATACCGGACGGACCGGCGGGGCAAGCAGTTCTGGCTGCATACCCCGCTCCCGCCGATCAGGCCGACCGGTCGAGCGCCTGCTCGATGTCGGCGATGATGTCGTCCCGGTGCTCGAGGCCCACCGACACCCTGACCATCCCCGGCACGATGCCCACCTGCTGCCGCTCGGCCTCGCTCAGCTTGGAATGAGTGGTGGAGGTGGGGTGCGTCACGATGCTGCGCGCGTCGCCGAGGTTCGGCGTATGCGAGAGCAGCTCGAGGGCATCGAGAAAGCGGCGGGCCCGCTCGAGGCCACCCGTGAGCTCCAGCACCACGATCCCGCCGCCGGCCGACATCTGCTTCTTCGCCAGCGCATGATCGGGATGGCTGGTCAGATACGGGTAGCGGACGAAGTCGAGCGACGGGTGATGCTCGAAGTGGGTCGCGAGCGCCAATGCGTTGCTGCAGTGCCGCTCCATGCGCAGCGAGAGCGTCTCGAGACTCTTGCTCAGCACCCACGCGTTGAACGGCGACATCGCCGGCCCCGTGTGCCGGATGAAAAATCGCAGTTCGCTGATCAGCGCCGCGCTGCCCACCACCACACCACCCAACACACGTCCCTGCCCATCGATGAACTTGGTGGCCGAGTGCACCACGAGGTGCGCGCCCCACCGGATCGGCTGCTGCAGCATCGGAGTGGTGAAGCAGTTGTCCACCACGAACATCAGGCCGCGATCCCGCGCGAGCGCCCCAAGCATCTCGAGGTCGATCAGTGCGAGGCCGGGGTTCGACGGCGTTTCCACGAAGAGCAGCCGCGTGGACGGCAGTACCGCCGCCGCCCACGTATCGGGCGTGGCGTCGGCATCGACGTAGGTGGCCGTGATACCCCAGCGCGGGAAGAGCTTGGTGAACAGCTGATGCGTGGAGCCGAAGAGGGCGCGCGACGCCACGACGTGGTCACCGCTCTTCAGGTACGCCGCCATGCTGCCGAACACCGCCGCCATGCCGCTGGCGAAGGCGATGCCATCCTCGGCGCCTTCGAGCAGCGCCATCTTGGCGATGAACTCGTCGGTATTGGGGTTGGCGTAGCGGCTGTAGACGTTGCCCTGCTCCTCCTCGGCAAACAGCGCGCGCGCCTGCTCGGCACTGTCGAAGACGAAGCTCGACGTGAGGTAGAGAGGCGTGGAGTGCTCACGCTCGGCGCCACGGGGCGTCTGCGTGCGGATGGCGATCGTGTCGGGATGCAGCGTGCGGGCGGGACGATTGGGCTGGTCAGCCACGGGACCTAAAGCCAGGACAGGTGTTCCGCCTGACGAGTGTGTCGCGCGGCCCGTGGTCGGGGTCGCACAACACAAAGCCCGGCAGTCTGGAGAGGCCGCCGGGCACTCGCGGTTTAGCGCATTCTTTTACGTGGCGGCAATCAGCGGCAAATGACCACGGGTGTTCGATTGTGCTGGAGGGATAGGCCCGCAGGTCCGAGCTGTCAAGCCGATCGGTCCACGGGCGCCTCCGGCCGCCAACGCCCTGCCCGCCTCCGGGGTACATATGTGCGTGGCGCCGGGCATCACGAGCCGCCCACACCTTCCCGGCGCCTGTGGCGACGGAAACCTCGATTCTTCCGGAGAGATCCCGATGACGCGTTCTTTGCGCGCGACTGCCCTGATGGCAGCGCTCCTGATCGGCACGACCGTGACTGCAGGTGCACAGGGTGGTCCGCCGGGTGGTGGCGGCATGCGGCGCGCACCGGATGCGATGGCGCTGCTGGAGCGTCCGCTGGCTGGCGTGGAGGGCCTCACGGCCGCACAGACGGACACGCTGACCAAGCTCGAAGCGGCATACAAGGTGAAGTTCACTGCGATGAGCACGACGATGCGCGAGGCGATGATGGCGGCCCGCCAGAGCGGCAACCCGCCCGACATGGCGGCGATGGCCACGATGCGCACCGGCATGGCCGCAATGCAGAAGGAAGAGTTCGGTCTGGCCCGCGCACTGCTCACGCCGGCGCAGCAGCCGAAGTTCGACGAGAACGTGAAGGCGATGCAGGCCGAAGACGCGGCGCGTGAGGCGCAGATGCGCCAGCGGATGGGTGGCAATCCACCCGCGTGATCCTGCTGGATGAGGGAAATCACGGCGGGGCTGGCAGGGGAACTTGCCGGCCCCGCTGTTTTTTCGCATTGTGAGTACAGACCGGCGTTTGTCGCGGCCACGTCCTTACCGGAGAGTCGTTTCATGTCCAAGGCCTCATCGTTCGCCATCGTGGGCCGCTTCGCCCTGACTGCCGCGCTCGGCGCCGCGGCGGTACTGGCCTCGCCAGGGACGGTTCGCGCGCAGAGCCAGACCGAGCTCGCGCCGGCCTCCACCAGGGTGCCCATCGAGGAGCTGACGGCGCAGTGGGCCTCGCTGGAGCGTCCATTGCTGGGCGTGCCCGATCTGACCGACCTGCAGCGCGACGCCATCGAGATGCTCGAGGAGCGCTACCGCAAGCTGTTCAATTATGAAGCGGTGCCGATCAAGAACGCCCGCCTGGCGCTGCTGCAGCGTGGGCCCTTCGAGCGACAGGCGATCGAACTGGCGCTGCAGCGGATGACCGAGCTGCGGAAGCGGGAGCTGCTGCAGCTTCGCAGCCTGCTGACGGAGGCACAGCGGGTGCCGTACGATGCGAACCTGCGGGCGATCGCGGCCGAGGAAGCGGCGGCGGATGCCAAGCGGGAACGGGAGGCGCAGTTTTACACGCCGTGAGCGGGGCAGCGGGACCCGCTCGGTCTGCCGGAAAAAGGCCGTGCGAGTAACGAAGGACGATCCTGCGCTCGGACCGCTTGCCTTCGTGGGATCCGAGCCGAGATTCACGGGTAGGCCATTTCGTCTCCGGAGGGAACCATGTCCAGCACGTTGCGCCGAGTCAAAACGATCATGACACGCCTACGTCCGCAGCTTCTTCGACGTGTCGCCGCCGTCACCACTGCGCTCGGAATCGCCTGCCTCAGCACGGCTCCATTGCAGGCACAGGCACAGGCACAGGCACGACCGAGCCGGGCGCAGGCGTGGCTCGATGAGGCTGTCGCGCTCACTGCGTCCCTCGAGTATCTCCTCGTCGGCGTGCCGGGACTGTCAGACGCGCAGCGCGATTCAGTGGAGCACCTCGAGCAGCTGCTTCGTGACACGGTCACGGTGCACGGCCGGAAGATGCTGCGTGCCCGAGGCAGCATGAGTGCCTGGTGGTCGGCGGAGCAGACGCTCCACGAACGCGAAGTCAACGGGATCATCGCGGTGCGCGCGCGGGCCATCGATCGGCTGCGTGCCACGATGACTGACGACCAACGCCGCTACTTTGATTACAACGAGAAGTTGCTGCGCAATGGTGAGGTCGGCTTCTGGAGCGCCTTCGGGCGTGGGCATTTCACGACGGCCACGCTCGACGCCGCTACGACGCCTTGAGTGCCCAGCGCGCCGCATCGCGCGCGCACAAGGCTCCGACCACGTTGCCCGTACCGCTGTACGCCCCGATCACGAACACGCCGGCGCGCACCTCTTCACAGATGGGCGCGCCGGTGTCGGTATAGGCCACACTCGCGGCCCATCGATGCGTGACGGCCGACGTCACACGCATCGTGTTCCGCAGGAACTCGTCGAGCCGCTGCTGGATGCCGGTCGTCGGCGTGGCGTCGTGTGTCCACTCGGCGTCAATCTCACTGTCGCGGAAGCCGCCGAGTGCGATGGAACCGTCGGGGAGCTGCTGCCAGTACTCGAAGCCGTCACGCCAGTAGACGGGACGCGGGATCTGCAGGTCGGCGCAGGGCGCCGTGGCCAGCATCTGCAGGCGTGCCGTGCGCACACGCGGCGCAAGTTCGGGCAGCAGCACTTCAAGGCGACCATCGACGGCGACGATCACGCGGCCGCAGGTGATGGTGCCCCGCTCCGTGCCGACGGCAGAGCCGGAAACGTCGTGCACACGGGTACTGCCGTACAGCCGGGCTCCTGACGCGAGTGCTGCGCGTGCCATGGCGCGCACGCGGCGCAACGGCTGCATCACGCCGTCGCTCGGCACCAGCAGGCCCTCGCCCTCGTCTCCGCGATACCACTCCACCGGCAGCCCATCGGCCTGCATCTGCGCGAGCTGTGCGCGGCAATCGTCACGCTCGGCATCACTGGCGGCGATGCGCAGGGAACCGGTGCGACGGGTCCAGTCAGGAAACTCCGCGAACAGGGCATCGAGCTCGGTGAGCGTGCGGCGATAGAGCGACACTGCAGCGTCGTGGCCGAGCGACTGCACGGCATCATGATGGAAGTCGGCGAGACCGGCGAGCAGCAGCCCACCGTTGCGACCGGCGGCGCCGGCGCCCACGTCGTGTGCATCGACGCCGATCACGCGTACGCCATGGTCGCGCAGTGCACGGATTGCCACGAGCCCACTGCCACCCAGCCCCACCACGCACACGTCGCACATCGCATCGCCCACGAGCGGTGGCAGAGGCACCCAGTCAGGCTCGTCGTCCCAGACGGGGGTGTTGGGTTGGGTCATGGACGTGTGGCGGGGCGACGCTGCCCTGGTGGGAGACAGGCCGCGCGGGTGCTGTCGTACACCCGGCCCACCGCTTCGCAATCCTTCCGCGGATTGGGCAGTCCGATGCGTGAGCGGCTGGCGTACACCCGCAGCCCGATGAAGGCGATGCCGACCAGCGAGATCATCGCCACGATGACCTTGATGGTGCGTTCCAGACGCTGGAGCGGATCGGTCATTCGCGCGTGCCGCGAGCGCCCTTCTGCTGCTGCGCGGCATGCGCCTCGATCACCGCCCGCGCCGCTTCGGCGGGATCGTCGGTGAGCAGCATCAGGTCGAGATCACCGGGGCTGATCTTCCGTTCGCTGAGCACGCGCGACTGCAGCCATCGTACGAGGCCAGCCCAGTAGTGCGTGCCGAAGAGCACCACCGGGAACTGGAAGATCTTGCCCGTCTGGATCAGCGTCACCGCCTCGAACAGTTCGTCGAGGGTGCCGAAGCCGCCGGGAAAGCAGATGAAGGCGTTGCTGTACTTGATGAACATGGTCTTGCGGACCATGAAGTAGCGGAAGCTGACGAGTGTGTCCACGTATGGATTGGCGCCCTGTTCGAACGGCAGCTCGATGTTGCAGCCGATGCTCGGCGCACCAGCGATGCGCGCGCCCTTGTTGGCCGCTTCCATGATGCCCGGGCCGGCGCCGGTGATGATCGAGAAGCCTGCCTCACCGAGGAGCCGTGCCACTTCGGTGGCGGCCTGGTACTGCGGATCATCGGGGGCGGTGCGCGCCGACCCGAAGATCGAGACGCCCTTCTGCACGCTGGCGAGCGCGTCGAACCCCTCGATGATCTCGCCGGTCATGCGCAGCACGCGCCACGGATCGGTGCGCGTGAAGTCGTCGCGCGGCCCCGGCGACTGCAGGAGCTTCGAGTCTTCGGTGAGGGCGACGACGTCGCGGATGTCGGTGTCGACCCTCGGCTTGATCAACGGCGCCGCCTTGCTGGTCGATGCCGGCTTCACCGACTCCTTCATCGGCATCTTGCCCGGCGCGATCACGCGGCTGTCGAGCGGCGTGGTGCGACCGGCGCTGCGGTGCCCGTCCACATGACGATCCATGACCCCCTGCAGCGCTTCCGTCTCGGCGCGCTGCATCGTGGCGGGCGTCGCCTTCTTACCGCCCGCCGTCTTGGCGCCGACCGACTTGGCGTTCCGCTTCGGCGTGGCGGTGGGGGCGGTGGCCGTGGGCTGTGCTGACGTGGCGGACGACTTCGCGCGTTTCGCGGGCATGCTGGCAGGGGAATGGGAGTCGCTGGCGTCGCCTGTCGCTCGCGCAGGCGACGCGCCCGATAGAATTGTAGCGCGGTGACCGTTCCCACCTGCCTCGGCCGTCGAGAGGCGGCACCTTCAGGCGTCTGCCCGTCCCACTTGTCCCACGTCATCATCGTCGTCGCCGACGGCGTTCGTCCCGACACGCTCACCGCGGCGATGGATGCCGGCGAGGTGCCCGCCCTCCAGGGGCTGCGCGCGGCGCAGGGGAGCCACACGCTCACGACGGTCTTCCCGTCGGTCACGGGCCCGGCCTACGTGCCGTTCCTCATGGGAGAGCACCCCGGGCATGTGGGGCTGCCAGGGCTGCGCTGGTTCGACCGCAGCCGCGCCGATACCGCCTGGCCGCACTTCACCCGCAGCTACATCGGCAGCGAGATGCGGAAGGTGGACCGCGACCTGACTCTCGAGAAGCCGACCGCCTTCGAGCGCACCGGCAGCGGGCTGGCGATGATGAACATGATCGGGCGCGGGTTGCCGTCGCGGAACAAGTTGACGAACACCGCCCGTTTTGCGCTGCGCGCCGGCTACACACACTTCCGCGGCGACGTGGCGGGCTGGCTGGACGTGGACCGCGCGCTCTCGAAGGAAATGCTGGGGCGTGTGCTTGCCGACCGCCCGAAGTTCACCTTCGCCAGCTTCTGCGGGGTGGACAAGACGAGCCACAGCGTGGGGCACCGGGATCCGATCGTGCGCCACGCGCTGACGATCGTGGACGGCTTCGTGAAGGATGTGACGAAGGCGGCGACGAAGGGTGGGTGGATGAAGGATCTCGCAATCTTCGTCGTCAGCGATCATGGGCACGTGGATGTGCACGGTCACGACGACCTCGCCGACCTGTTCCGTGACGAGCTGAAGCTGCGCGTGCTGGCGCACCCGAAGGTCTTCGGCGTCCGCGATCCGGAGATGGCGGTGATGGTGAGCGGTAACGCGATGGCGCACCTCTTCGTGAACCTCGCGTCGCGCACCCGTCCATTCTGGCCGGCGCTGGCCCCGCAATGGAACGACACGGCGGAGATGTTGCTGAAGCGCCCTTCGGTGGACCTCCTGCTGCTGCCGCACGACGAGCACACGGTGGAAGTGCGTGGCGGCAACAATCGCGGCTCGGCGATGCTCCGTCGCACCGGCGACCTGTACCACTATCACTGCGGCACGGGCGACCCCCTCGGCCTTGGTGACGTGCATGGCGTGCCGGAGACCGATGCGTGGGAGCGGACGCAGCAGACGGACTATCCCGATTCGATGGTGCAGATCCTGGCCTTGAACGATTGCCGTCGGACGGGTGACATGATCCTCAGCGCCACGCGGGACTGGGATTACCGGGGGCGCTACGAGCCGATCCCGCACCGGTCATCACATGGCGCCCTGCACCGGGAGCACATGCTGGTGCCGATGCTGACGAACATTCCGTCGGTGTTGCCGTACCGGCGCACGCAGGATGTGTTTCACCGGGCGATGGCGTTTCTCGGGGTCTGAGCGACTGCACTCTCACTGCTTGACGCAGAAGCGCAGAGAGGCGCGGAAGTCGCAGAGTTTCTTCGGGGAACAACGGCTGGCGATTCGGGTGCTCTTCCCATCTCCCTTTGCTGCGGCTTCTGCGCCCCTCGGCGCTTCTGCGTAGGTCAGTTGTTGACGACGTTCGCATGCACACATTTCGGATCGAGGACGGAGCGATGAGCGACGGCAGATCGAGTACGGGACTGATTGCGGTGGCGGTGGGGATCGTGGTGGCGGCGTTTCTGGTGGCGGGGGCGGTGGCGGATGTGGGGCGGAAGGACGACGTGATCGAGGTGACGGGGAGTGCCCGTCGCGCGATCGTGGCCGACCTCGGGATCTGGAAGGGCACCGTGACGGTGCAGTCGCCGACCGTGGCCGGGTCGTACGCGGAGGTGACGGCATATGGCGTCAGGGTACGCGCGTGGCTCAGGGCGCGTGGGTTGGCCGACAGCGTGATCAACGTGCGTCCGGTGGAGACGAACCGCATGATGGCGATCACCAGTGATGGTCGGGAGACTGGTCAGGTGGCGGGGTACAAGGTGTCGCAGACGATCGAGGTGCGCCTGTTCGATCCGCGGGCCATCGAGAAGCTCGCGCGCGAGGCGGGGGAGCTGGCCGGTGAGGGCATTCCGTTCGAAGCGTCGTCGCCGGAGTACCTGTACACGAAGCTGGCCGAGCTGCGGATCCAGATGATGGGTGAGGCGACGCGTGACGCACGGGCGCGGGCCGATGTGATCTCGAAGGCCGCGGGCGCCGAGGTGGGGAACGTGCGCAGTGCGAACACCGGGGTCGTGCAGATCACGCCGCGGTTCTCGACGGAGGTGTCGGACTACGGCATGAACGATGTGACGAGCATCGAGAAGGACATCACGACGGTGGTCAAAGTCACGTTCGCGCTCAAGTAGGGCATCTGCAGGAACTGCTTCACGCAGAAGCGCGGAGGGGCGCAGAAGTCGCAGAGTCTTTTTGGGGAAACAGCGGCCGGGATTCGGGAGCTGTTCCCATTGCCCTGTTCAGCGCTTTCTGCGCCCCTCCGCGCTTCTGCGTATCGCAGTTGCGTAGGCCAGCCAAGGCTTGTCCCGGTCGGTAGATTGTGAGCATGACGTGGATCTCCCTCATCCTGGCGCTGGTGTGGCGATGTGTGCGCGAGCCGTCGCTGATCGGGCCGTTGCTGCTGATGGGGTGGCGGTTCAGGCGGCGGAACTGGTATGCGCGGTTCCCGTTCCTGCCTCTGCCGGCGTGGGAGTACGTGCAGTGGCGGATGCACACGGCGTACGGCCATCACGACGCCATTCCGCCGGTGGACGACATCGCGAACTACGCGCGATGGTCCTGGCGCCTGCCGACCTGACGTGACGCTGCAGGCGCCTGCGGGATTTGCGCACCGGCTCAAGGCCGAGGCGTATGCGCGCGGGGCGATGCTGGCGGGGGTGGCGCGGCTCGGGCCGATGGAGACTGCCCGGGCCTACGACGACTGGATCGCCAACGGCTATGCCGGCGAGATGGCGTATCTGGAGCGTGGCGCCGAGAAGCGGCGCGACTCGACGTTACCCGTGCCGGGCGCGGTGAGTGCGCTGGTGATCGGCGTGAACTATGGCGGCAGAGAGCCTGATGGGCCGGTGGCGCGGTATGCGCGTGGAGACGACTATCACGACGTGCTGGTGCCGATGTTGCGCGGTGTGCAGGACTGGGCGTCGGCGGAATTGGGCGTATCGGTGCCGGGGAAGGCGTACACCGACACGGGGCCGATTCTGGAACGCGATCTGGCGCGGCGAGCGGGGCTCGGCTGGTTCGGGAAAAACACGATGCTGATTGCGCCGCGGCATGGGTCGTTCTTTTTTCTTGGGGTGTTGTTGCTGGGGCTGGAGTTGGAGGTGGACGAGCCGTTTGCGAGCGATCACTGCGGGACGTGCACGCGCTGTCTGGAGGCGTGTCCGACGGAGGCGTTCGTGGCGCCGCGGGTGATGGATGCGCGGCGGTGTATCTCTTATTTGACGATCGAGTCGAAGGGGGAGATTCCGGAGGAGTTGCGGCGGCCGGTGAGCGGGATGATATATGGGTGTGACATCTGCCAGGAGGTATGTCCGTATAACCGTAAATTTTCGCAGGAGCTGTCGCTGGCTGCGTTCGCGGCCAGGCCGGTCCTCGACGGGCAGGACGCACGGTCCCTGGCGACGCAGCTGCTGTCCATGTCGCAGGCGGAGTTCTCGGCCTCGTTCAAGGGCTCTCCGATGAAGCGCGCCAAGCGCGTGGGGCTCAAGCGCAACTCGGCCGTGGTGCTCGGCAACGTGGGGACGGAATCGGACGTCGGCACGCTGATCGGCGCCCTGGAGGACGACGAGCCGCTGGTGAGGTCGCATGCCGCTTGGGCACTCGGTAGGCTTGGCGGCACGGCTGCGGTTGCGGCGCTCGAATCGAGGGCCGCCGTGGAGGCGGCCCCCGAAGTCATCACGGCCATCGCGTCGGCCCTATCCGGCATGTCTACGTAGCTCCCAGCCATCTCGAAATGGCGTGGCGCGTACGGATCCGTGCGCAGCACGACAACAGCCGTCTTTCGGTTTGCGCGGCGCATGCCCTTGATGGGCTCCACCGCGATGTAGACGGCATAGACCCAGTGGTCGAAGATGGAGCGGCGCTCGGCGCCGCCGAGTCGATCCCACGCGGCACCGATGTTCCGCGTCTCGTGAATCAGCGACGAGAGCTTCTCGAACGCTCGGACGCCCGATTCGGCATGTCGGGTCGCGGTCTGGACATTCGCCTCGGCGACGGTCACCTGACGACGAAGCTGCGCGAGCTGCTCGGTCAGCACGTTGTCGCCGACGACAGACGCTCCGGAATCGGCCATGACCGTAGCCATCATGATCCTCGCGGCACGTTCGTAGGCGCCCCGACGATCACGAAGGGTCTTTTCGGCCGCCGCGACGCTGTTTGACGACGACTGGGCAAAGCTGTCCTTCTCGAGCAGGAACTGCCGGACCTGATCCTCGAATGCTTCACTGGATCGCTCGCGCACGATCAAATCCTTGATCTTCGTCTCGATCTCCGCGGCATCCACATACCAGACCTTGCAGCCGGCATGCTTGAATCGTTCGTGGGAGCGTTCACCGCGACGGTTCTTCGGTTTGCTGTGGGCGTACATTCGCGCTCCCCCCTGCGCAGCCTTGAGCTTGCCTCCGTTGTACTCCAAGCCGCAATGCGCGCAGACCAGGGTCAATGGAAATTGCTCAGCATGACGACGGCGACGTGGTGCCTCGTCGGCGCCTCGACTGAATAGGCGTTTCTGTACCTGCTCGAAGAGCTCGACATCGACGATTGGGGGCCACTTCGCATCCACGATCATCACAGGGCGAATGCCATGCGCGTCTGCGATCCCACGGAACGACAGTCGACCAATTAACGCTGTGTTCGTCAGCAGCTTTCGCAACGTGCTGTGCGTCATCCGCCCCCCACGCTTCCCGGAGACGCCATCCTCGTTGTGGAGGACGCGCCCGACGCCGTCCAGCGACATACCGCCCACGATCAACCGCGCCGCCTTAGTCCATTGGGCGACTTCGTCGTCGTTTGGCACGAGGATGGTATTCCCCGCAGCTGAGGACCGTTCAGCATCATTGAGCACACGGTTCGCGGCCACGTCCTTCCGAAAGGTTCCCCAAGGAGCAGACCCGCCCGTCCACCATCCCTGTGACGCTCGTGCGACCATGCCACGGGTCACGTTCTTCGAGAGCATCACGGAATAGGTGGCGTCCATATGCGCGTTCAGGACCAACAGAAGCACATCTACCAGAGAATCACCGCTCGACTTGAATGTTACGAACCTCGGAATCCACCCGAGCTTCGTGAGTTCTGCGTACAGTTGCTGATACGCCGGGATGTCCGGCTGCTTCTGATCGTCCAGAATCCGTCCGAAGCGGCTCGGGGCATACATCTCGATATGCCCAGGCGCAGAGCGCGGATGCGGATTGGCACGACAGAATCGCAACAGATCCTGAAATTGGGGACGGTCGAAGGTCGTGCCGGTGTAATTGTCCTGCCACACCCAGGTGCGGTCGATCACGCCCCACTCACGGTCAGCGGCTTCGTTCTGCTGATCGTGGGAGCCGACCTGACGTTCACCTGACTCGGTGCTCTTCCTCGTATAGCGAATGCGCGTCGGCACCTCCGTATTGGCGGCGACGCGTTCCTGCCACTTGGCGAAGGTGATCATCGGACGGCGTTCTCCCAAAGGTCATGCGAGATGATTTCCGCGCAGCGCCGACGGCGCACGCGGTCCCCGGCGGCATCAGTCAGCCGGTCGGAGAGTTTCTTGAAATGCCCTTCGATGACGTGCACACCGAAGAGGGCGGCGATGTGGGGTGGCAGACTGCTGGAGAGATTGGAGGCATGGGGGACATGTGGGTTTGTAGTTGCTGCCGACGACTCCGGACCAAAGTCCGAGCTCGGGTCTGCATCCACAGGCACCGTCCAGAAAGGGGAACGCCACCCCAGTGATGTCGGGGAGGCGGATAGAGCCTAGCCCCTCCGCTGGCTGATGCGTGTCTGGAGTTCGAGCGCGCGGGGACGGGACGAACACAGACGGTGGCGACACACCCTAAACCGTTGCGCAGCAATGGCTTGCGGAATTCGCTATCGCACAAAAACAGCAGCCACACGCAGTGGCCAGACGATGACAGCCCTCGAGGCCGTACCGCTTGGGGATGCGTGTGGCTGCTGATCACTTGTGTCACGCAGCGGTCTTGACGGCTGGAGCATCGCCTTCGATGTCCGCCAAGACACGGTTCATGTCCGCCTCGTGCAGGCACGATCCGAGGGCGTGCCGCGCAGCGGAATACCACGCACGGATGTCGATGTCACTCCCCGGTACTTCACCTGTGCTGATCGTCTTCCAGAGCCGCGCGTAGCGCAGTGTCATGGTAGTGCTGGCCACCGTCAGTGGCGTGAGCTTCTCCGGCTGCTTCATCCATTCTCCTACATTGTGGTGATGATGCGAGGTTGCCCCTGCCTCAGCGTTCGTCGAAGAATTCGGGGGCGGCGGACCGCCTTTCGGCTACGCGTAGCGCCCGCGAGACACGACGTGGCGCTAAGCGGCCCGCTCGATATCGCACTCGAGGATTTGGCAGCGTTCCAGCACGGCGTCGACGTCGGCGCGCGAGAGGACGCCCGTCAGCGACGCGCGCAGTTCACCGAGCCACACTTCCACCCCCGGTTCCCGGCTCCGCCCAAGCACGATGCGCGTGACGTGCACCGCCAACAGCAGGTGTGCCGCCGCGTCGCGCGTGGGCACGGCAACGGTCCGCGGGGGTGCGTTGTGGTCACGAGCCATTTGCCGCCTCCAGCGCATCGTTCGGTAGCAAGAGTCGAAGTACGCCGTCGTTGGCCGCTGCGCGTGACGCTTGACGAGGAGCAGTCTGCGAGACGAATTGCGCACGGGCGTAGCTTCCAGATCCAACGCGTGTCCAGCCGTGCGCGAGTGGTGTGCCCGATCCTGCAGTGTCGGTTATGGGCTGGACCTTCGCACTGCACTGATCCGCACAGGACACGATCCAGCTTTCGCGCGACGGGGGCTCAACGAGCGCGCCCCAAGACTGCTGTCCGTGGTGACTTGAGATGATCGCGAGCAGATGATCTCGGAGTTCAGCCTGTCGAGGCGTTGGGCGCCAGTCGGTCGTGGTTTCTGCTCGAGTCAGTGCTTCCGTGACCCGGCAAAGCCCCCAACCCATGTGGCTGCTCATCGCGCCGCGCGCCGTGTACTTAAACGACCCGTTCCATGAGAGCTCGTCGAGCTTCCCGATATCATGCCAAAACGCGCCGAGAACGACAGCGTCGATATCGAGGTCTGGCGCGTCGGTTTGGCGGAGCGTCTCGGCGGCAGCGAGCGCCAACTCGGTCGTCTGCACAACGTGGAACAGCAAACCGTGGAGTGTCGCGTGATGCATGGCCTTTGCGGCGGGCGCCAGAAGGAATCGTGCCCGCATAGACTCAAGCGGTCCGTCTGGCCAGGCGACCGGTGTGTTCATCAGCAGGTCGAACAGCTCGCCCCCGTCCTTCGACAGGACGCTCATGAACGCAGCGGCACGACCGCCCAGTTCGCGCAGTGTGACAGGGGCTGTCGGCTGTGCCTCGCGGGCAACCGGATGGTCCGGCGGAAGAGCCTTTGCCGCGTTGAACTTCCACTCTGGCGTACCGTCTCGGCCGGCGGTCCATGTGGCGGTGAGCGCAACGGGTGTCCCGTCAGAGAGACCCGCGAGTGCGGATAGTTGCTCGGACCACGCCGGCATCGACGCGCTGCCGGTCTGATTGCGACAGGTGAGCATAGCCATCGGTTTGCCGCGGCTGGTCTGCTTATTCAGACACTCGACCAACACGGCGGCACCGACGACGGTCTCTCCCAGCGGCACGTCGGCGCCGGTCGTCGGAAAGCGGCGTAGCGCACTGGGATCAAGAGCTGTCGGGTCAGCCTGCATGGGATGGGTCATGCGTACCTCATGTCATGGAGGAAATGCGCGCCGCCGGTCGAATACCGGGGCGACAGTCCGAGCATGCGTCAGCACGTCGGGGGGCGGCGGCGGTGCCGATTCTCGGCACGACGGCGGGAAGCCAGGCCGCACGCGGGAGCAATGGTGGGCGGCAGTCACGCACCGGCGCGTTGATCACGGGCGCCGCTCCGTGCGATCGACGTTCGCGACCGACTCCGAGCGCGCGATGGCACCGGCGATGGCTTGGACGAGGCGATGCTCGACGTGATGCTTCAGCCCCCGAACGCCGAGGTAGCTCGCCGACGGCTCGCCTGGCGCGGGCAAGCTGGCGACCAGTGCGTCGACACCTCGCACCTCAATATCTAGCTGGCGCGCGAAACGGAGCATGTCGTCCGCAGCGACGGTCGCGATCTGCCGCCGAGCCGCGGCATTGACAGGCGGCAGCTGCAAGACCACCCCAACCGTGTCACAGAATTCAGAGATGTAGCCTATCCGTTCCAGAGCGACTGCGGTGATGACCTCCGTTGGTGCGAACTGGGGGAAGGCACCCGCAACGACGACTATAGAAGATCCTAGTCCCCAACGAACAACCCCGTCGACGTCCTCAAAGCGGGTTAGCACCTCACTGAGCGGGTCCAATGCGGTCAATAGTGTCTGCTGGCGACCAATCCGCCATGCGCGCGCCACGCCGTCCAGTGGCTGATGATCCACACCCACAACCGTGGAAAGCTTGTCGGCTTCATCGAGCAGCAGGCAACACGGTCGTCGAATCACATTGGGGGGCGCGATGATCTTCCCGTTCGCGCCGCGCCGCGTGAATTCGTCTGGAAAAAGCGCCCGCACAGCGTCGCCGAGCTGCATACCCTGCCATGTCGACTCGGCGAGCTGCGTCACGGGGACGATGGTCGCCGGGACACGGGTGATGGCAGTGATCGAATGCAGCAGGCGTGATTTCCCGGTGCCAGTCCCGCCGGCCAGTACGAAACGAAGAGCGAAGGGACACATCAGCCACTTCGTCAGCAGGAGTGCGACGGTGGTCAGTGCTCGGTCAAGCGGACCTCCGTCGTCCCCGACGAAGGCGTCCGTGAGGTGCGTGAGCACGCGCGCAAGCACGGCGCGCGGCTCAGGCGGGGTGTGACTGAGGAAGGGCAACCCTTCGTCAGCAGAAGGATCCACGAGCGGGTCGAACTCGAAGTTGGCCTCAGGGTCGTGCAGCGTCATCAGCAGCTCCGGTTTGAGAAGCAGGGGCAGCACGCCCCTGCTTCTCCAGCCGACAGCGTGTTGCATTCACGCGAATCTTCCCCGGCCCGACCATGTCAGCGTCCGCGCCGACGCGGCGGCGCTTGGACCGCGACCAGCCGCGCATCGTGCCGATACCCGCGGCTGAATTCAGGCTCCAGAGTCGCACGAAGTCGCACGGCGGCGGCACGCACCTGACGCCACACTGTGGTTCGATCCACACCGAGGTGGCGGGCGACCTCCGCCATCGGCAGCTCCTGCTCGACACACAGCACCCACACACGCTGCTCGGTCGAAGACAGCTGTCGCACCGCCAGCCGGTAGCGTTGCCAGAACGCCGCTTCGACCGCGGAATCCGTAACGGGAACGTTGGGCTGCAGCATCAGGACTGCCTCGTCCATGCGCTCAGTGAAGAGGCCTCGTACGCCAATCTCGCGTTCAGCCCGAGCCTCGCGCGTGTCCAGCAGGTGGAAGAACGCGGCGCGGCGAAGGAAGGCGAGAATGCCGTCGACGGTGGTGCTCCGACACGCCTTCGCGAGTTCGGGACGCGTCACGAGGCGCAACAGTGTCGCCGAGGCGAGGTCCTCCCCCGCCATCCAGTGGGCTGGGGCGACCGCGACGATCAGCGCGTCGCACCGGCGTGTCAGCGGCGGGTGAGCGAGGGTGTAGACGGTGCCGACCGCTTGCGAGCGGATTGCGTCGGTGGTAACCGGGGACTGTAGCGCAGCGAAGGCACGAACGAGCGTGGTGTCCGGGGTGGACATGTGGTGGGACCTCTCGAGCAGACCGCCTCGCGGGCGGTGGGGCGCAGCACCGCGATGGCGGTGATGCGCGAGGGTCCGTGCGACGGCGCGGGGGCGCGGAGGCAGCCGCCAACCCGTCAGAGTTCCGGAGGCGCGGGAGCCGGATCCTGCGAGGACCGAGACTTCCGCTGCTGTCGCAGCCTCGCGAGAATCCCGACACGAAACACGAGCAGCAGCGTGCCATCGGAGCCCAACTCGGATCCTGCGCGTAGGAGGGAAACCACATGCTGCCCATCAGTTGTCCTGGATCCGGTGCAACCACTGTCGAACTTCTTCTTTAGAAGAGGGCTGATAGTGGTTGCAGAATCGGGAGCCTGCGCGGGGGGCGTTGAGGATGCAGTTGCCGAGGATCGACGGGTCATATCGCGTGACAGGAGGGAAGGGGTATCAGCGTTCTTTCCAAAGTGTCCGCCCCACAACGGGCCACCCGCCACGCCATCGGGGGCAGACATCGATGCTCAGATGTCCGCCCCCGTGATACCGCCATCGAAAGTCTGTCAGGCAGCGCGCACGCGGATCTCGGCGTGGTGCGCGGCAAAGTCGACACGCACGCTCTCAATGACCGTCGCCACGATCACTTTGCGCTCATCCGGCGAGCAGTGATCGAACGACGCTCGAAGTTCTGCTAGTCGTGCCTCCATCGCCGGCAGTCGACCCTCGGCTTCCGCGATACGGACCGCGTCCGACCGCAGAGCCTCCACCCGCTGAGTGAGGGCCTGCGCCTCCGCCGCGAACTGCAGCATCGTGTCGCCATGGATCTGACGCTCCATGTCCGTGACGGCCCGTGCCGCCCGTGCATTGGCTTCGGTCGCCGCCCGCTTCACCGTCCCCAGCGCACTCTCTGCCTCGCGCAGTGCAGTCGCATGGTGCACAGCGCCGACATTCTGCTTGAGACGTTGTAGTTCCGCCCGTGCCAGCTCCTGCGCCTCCTCGCTGCTCAGCAGTACGCGCGTCGCCTCGAGCGCCGCAGCCTCGAGCGGTTCCGCATGCACGTACCGATGCTCGTGTGGACACGGAGCGTCAGCGTAACGACTGCTCGTTATCGGATGGCGGTACATGCGTACGCGGTCACCACGACGGGTAGCCTGTCGATGACCATAGACGGCGGTGTTGCACAGGCTGCACCGGAGAATGCTGGTGAGCAGATATCTCGATCCCTTTGGCTTCTGCCGTCGCGCCAGCGCGACTCGCTCGTTGATTACAGCTTGGATTCGCTCCCACTCCACCGCGGTGAGTGGCGCCTCGGGAATGAAGCCAGGGAGAACGACTGGAGCCGTCGTCGGCTCCTCCGCATTGAGCTCCTTTGCTGGCACGGGCACCCCCGGATACTTGCGCCAACCGAATATGTAGTCGCCCTTGTGCATGGGATTTCTAGCGATCTCCCGCACGTGCTTCGCTGACCAAGGCTTGGTGCGAGGACGCGGGGCACCACTCGCCTCGAGCTCCCGCGCAATCTGAGCATACGACTTCCGTTGCCGGATTCCGTCGAACAGCTGCGCCAGAGCCACCTGCTCGGCGGCGTTGGCGCGGAGCCGAAAGTGATGGTCCGTCATTCGCGTGCGTAAGCCGCGCGGAACTAGTTGCTCGAACGCGCCATTGTCGTCGCGCGCCAACCACCTGTCGTAACCATACGGCGCAATCGTCGTGACGAAGTGGCCCTTCTTCAGGCCCTTGCGTGTGCCGCGGGTCGTGCGCTTCCGCGTGTCAGCAAGTTCTTGATGGGCCTTCATGTTCTTGAGCGCCGCGGTGATGAAGTCCACCATGCCTTCGTCGCCCCCGTCCCCATACTCGATGTGGCGCTTGTCGGTGGTATAGCACATCTGCACGCCGTTTGCCTTGCAGAGGAACTCGAGGTAGAACGCGAAGCGCGGATCCGCCGTCCGGGCGAGGCGGTCCCGGTCGCGGACGTACAGCCGTGTGAATCCCGCCTTCCCTGATTCGATCAGCGCGAGCAGCCCGCTCAGACCGGACCGCTTCGTCGTGGTGCCGGACACGCCATCGTCGCTCCAGCGATGCTCGAGCGGAATCTCAAAGCCATCGCGCAGCGCGCGCTCCGCGTTCGAGAGATGCTGATCCTTGACACCCTCTTCATTGGGATCGCTCTTCCGCGCGTACGACGCGGCAACGTGCTTGTGTTGAGGCCCCCGAGGCACGGATGGACTCTCGGCGGTCTCTGGATTCGTGTGGGAAATCGATTCGGTCATGCTGGCCTCGCGGTGAAGGAGTGCGGCAGAGAACCAGCCGCGCAATCGGTGCTCGCGTTGGGTGTACCGGCACCGGCAGGCTGGCCGCCACGCGCGGCGGGGACGGGCGTGGCCTTCGACCAGCGTACGAGCATCCCCGTGACCCAGCTCAGGTCAGCCTTCTCGTCCGAATACGTGATCGTGATCTGCAGTGGGACCTGTCGGTGGCGCATGCGGCGCTCCTCGCATGTGGTGGACTGGATGCGCGCGGAGTGGTCCGGCGCGCCGAAGCGCCGGACTGAGTGCCAAGTTGGTGGCCGTCAGGCGCTTCGTGCCCGAGGCTGTCAGTGTCATTACGGGGGCGCTGTGTCGGCTCGAGGCATGGCTTCAAGCAAGCGACACCGCCTCCGCTAACATCACGAAGACGGTGTTGCTATCGGTTCGGTCGAGCATGCGTCGCAGATCACCTTGTCGTCCGACCATTTGGCGGGCGGTCACGGCTCGCACCCGCAGCATTACGACGCGGCGGGCGACGGGCGCCGAGGAACTACTCGCCTGCCAGCTTCGGTGCTACCGCCTCACCTGAAACCAGCGGTGTGGCCATCTCCGCGTGCAGCTGCAACAGCGCACGAAGATCCTCCTGCGCACGCAGTCCGGCATCGCGCTCCCCTTCGAGCCGCGCCGCCCGCGTGTTTGCCGTGGCCAGCTCGATACGGCATGCATCAAGCAAGCCTTCTGCGATCTCGGCGCGCCTGCGCCAATTCTTGGCGTCGGCCTCAGCGCGGGCGGAGGCGGACGCGGCCTCGGTTCGATCCGACTGTGCCTTCGCCTCGGAGCTGCGGGACAACTCTTCCGTAGTGGCCAGGCGCGCCTCGGCATCCGTGCACCGCTCGCGGACGCCCGCGAGGATCGCGGTCAGCTCTGCCACCGCGGCTTCGCTCGCCACCAGCTTGTCCTGCGCGTCGGCTGCCTGCGTGCTGTACCCGTCAACGTCCTCCAGTGCGGAGTCCAGATTTTCGCGAAGTTCTCGGATTTCAGCGCTGTGGCGGCTGGCCTCGGCCGTCAGGCGGGCGACATTCTCGGCGGCCATGGCATCGAATGCGTCGACAACGATGCGGTGCTGCTCCGCCGCGGAGACGTCCCAGCGCGCCTGGTACGACGGAGGGAGCTTGCCCGCAGTCGCGTCGGCGGCCTTCTCGCCAGCCTCGGCCGGTCCGTCGGTCAAGCCCTCGGCCTTCAGTGCAGTCATGATCCGGTGTGCGACGTCTCCTCCGCACAACGCGAGCTTCTTGAGGTTCACGTAGTCCAGCGCGCCCTTCGCACGCAGCGTCTCAGCGTGTGCCTGAATCTGATTCCATCTCTCGGTACCCTTTACGATCCTGGTCATCGAACTACCTCGTGCATTGGGATCCGCCTTCAGCCGCGTTGGTCGTTCGAGCCTAGCGAGGGGACGGGCTGGGTTTGGGTTGCGCGCGCGCTGGCAGAACTGGTGCGCGCCGAGTCCCCGACTCAGCGCGGATAGTCTGAACGATTTTTCCGTGGGTGCCCGAATGGGTCACGATGGCCGGCCTACCCGACACCAGTTCGCCGTGCGACGACCTTTGGCGGGGTCGCGAACCGGCAGGAATCCGGACTCCCGATGCCGATCCGGAGTCCTGATCCGATCCGGATTGGGACCGATCAGCGAGGTAGCTCACCGCCAATACCGGCTGGTCGCCGGCGTGTGTCTCGGAACTCGCACCCGAGGGAATGGTTGGCCGTTCTCCGGCCCCTAGCGTCCCGACGCCTCAAGAAGGCTGTCAGACGGACCGCCGATCTTTCATGTAGTCATTCCAGGCGTACTCAGAACCGAGAGCGACCACACCGACTAGTCGCCTGCCTGCGTGGCCAGGCCGCCGAAGTGGTGGTTCTATTGGACGCAGACGGGCTCCTCGGTCCGCCACGGTACCACCCACTGGCTCTCAAATGCTAATTGCCATCTCCATAGCACTCGCCGTCTCGCTAATCCTCCTGACGGTGGTGTTCTTCCGCCTGAAGGAAGCGAGGGACCGCGCTACGGTATTGGAGAAGGAGCGCGCTGCCGTCGCAGCCGATCAGGAGCGGACCGGTGCAGCACTCGGCAACAAAATCCACGGGCTCGAGCAGGAACTTGCCCGGTTAACCCGGTTCCAAGCGGTCGCCGACGCCGATGAGGCCGCAAAGCGCCTCCTCGCGGAGGCCGGTGAGCGTGCAGCAGAGCTCCAATCGCAGGCCTCCGCGGCACGGCAGGAGGCTGACAAGGCGGCCGCCGACATCCGGGCCACCGCGGTGGCGGATGCAAACGCCCGCGCGGCAGCTATCCGTGCGGAAGCAGAGCAGCTGCGCGACACGGCGGCACGCGCCGCAGCCGACCTTCGGGCAGCGGCGAAAGCCGAAGCGGAATCCCTGATTGCTGCCGCCCGAACACGGGCCGACAAGGTAGATGCAGCATCTGCCGAGCGCACAACCGAAGCGACACGGCGAGCCGCCGCCGTCGTGCAGCATGCTGAAGCCGAGGCCGAGCGGATCGCGGGGGAGGCACTGCGGGCTGTCCGGGAGGCCGGGCGACTGGAATCCATTGCGCTGGCACTTCGCAATCGGATTGACGGATACGGCGACCGGTACATCGTCCCCGCGCAGTCGGTGCTGGACGATCTGGCTGAGTCGCTCGCCCACACCGATGCCGGTCAGGGTTTCAAGGGGGCACGCGATACCGTCCGGCGGATGGTCACGACCGGGCAGGCAGCCCTGTGCGACTACGTCGAGCCCCAGCGGAAGGAAACGGCAATTCGATTTGTGATCGACGCGTTCAATGGCAAGACGGACACGATCATGGCCCGCGTGAAGGTCGACAACGTGGGGACGTTGCTGCGCGAACTAGAGGACGCCTTCACGCTGGTCAACATGAACGGCCGTGCCTTCCGCAACGCACGAATCACCGACGCGTACCTAGCGGCCCGAAGGGATGAACTAAAACTGGCGGCTGCGGTGCAGGAGCTAAAATTGCAGGAGCGCGACGAGCAACGTCAGAAGCGTGAGCAATTGCGCGAAGATGAACGTGCACGCCGCGAGATTGACAAGGCGTTGAAGGACGCGGCGCGCGATCAGGAATTGCTGCAGAAGGCCATGGCGAAGGCCGAGGAGCAGTTGGCTAGGGCATCAGCTGAACAGCGGGCAACTTTTGAAGCGAAACTGGCCGACCTGCAGGCGAAGCTGCTCGAGGCAGAAGCGCGCAATCAGCGCGCCTTGTCAATGGCCCAGCAGACCCGCCGTGGACACGTCTACGTCATCTCGAACGTCGGATCATTCGGCGATGACGTTTACAAAATCGGCCTGACGCGCCGGCTCGAACCGCAGGATCGAATCCGTGAACTGGGTGACTCGAGCGTCCCGTTCGAGTTCGACGTCCACGCGATGATCTGGTCGGAGGATGCGCCGGCACTGGAACGTCAGCTGCACAAGCATTTCGTACTGTCACAGGTGAACAAGGTCAATCATCGGAAGGAGTTCTTCCGTGTGCCACTGGCACAGGTGAGGGCAGAACTGGAGTCACTCGGCCTGCAGACGCAGTGGACCATGGCCGCCGCCGCGCGTGAATACCGCGAGTCGCTAGCCCTAGAGCAGCGTATCGCCGAGGACGCGACGGCACGGCAGGCATGGATGGAACGCCAGCGCCGTTTGGAAGAGGCAGTCCGCTGGGACGAGGAGATGGACGAGGTTGGCGCGAGCGCCGCGGCGGCCTCTGACGGGGAGTGAGTGCACGCGCGTGCACCCAGAGCAACTAGTCACCTGCGACCCGCCGAGGGGGCGCCGGTGGGGTTGCCTTGCGTCTGCTGCCGAAGGCACGCGGACTGGTGTATACAGCTTGTCGACCGGGAGAAATGGCGCTGGCCCGCATCTGGCTTATGACGAAATCCGGATTCGGGGTGTAGTTGATTTCCGGAATCCGGAATGCGCCCGCATCGTGATTCTTCCATCGAGGCACGCCGCCTGGGGACATTTCCTCGTTTCCGTGCGTTCCAAATAAGAGGTTTTCTGTGGCGCTCAGACAGCGCTACGCGCGAACATGTGCGGAAAAATCAATCGTGTCTGATGCTCGAGCAAAATGTGCCGTTCGCGAAACGATCTCGCGCCGATCTAACCAAGCCGTAGGGTAAAATCCCGCGTCTCGCGAAGCATCAGCCCGTGAGTCCACCTCCACCGGCAAGCAATCCGAACACTGCCGCCATCATGGCCGCGGTTAGGAGAGCAGACACTGCCCCGGAGATGGCCCTTCGTCGCGCGCTACATCGTCGTGGCCTGCGCTACTTCAAGAATCGGCGGCCCGTACCGACGCTCCGTTCCGTCGCCGATCTCGTCTTCGTTCGCGCAAGAGTCTGCATTTTCGTCGACGGCTGCTTCTGGCATGGTTGCCCGATCCACTTTACTGTCCCAAAGCGGAATGGCGCCTGGTGGACGGACAAGATCGAACAGAATCGCGCCAGGGACGATCGCCATGCGCGCGCCCTGTCCGAGCTGGGCTGGCTCGTCCTTCGGGTCTGGGAGCACGATCTAAAGGGAGTCGCCCTATTGCCTACCGTCCAGGCCGTGATTGACGTGGTCGCCTCGCGCGGCTCTCGGCAAACCCGCTCAGCACCAGAGCCAAATGGTGCCTTCGCATCGCAGCGATCGAGCAAGCGCACCAAACGAGCAGCCAAGACTCAGCCACATCGGACGGTACGGGCTAAACCGGCGAATGGAACACCTGCAGCGACCATGCCCGATCCGTCGCGTCGTTCGGGTCCGCCTCGTAGAAATTCAAAGGATGATGCCGGAGCCCGGTCCCGAGGTGGCGGTCGCGCGACCGAAGGTTGAACATCCACACGTGGTCTCCGACATGGGCGCCTCGGATGTCGTCTGACCGCACATGGAACACCTTGATGAGCCGGCCTCCGTCGTCCCGGAGTGTCACGTGCACGGATGCTGGCCCGGCGCTCGCGCAGTCGACTACGACACCCCATGTGTCGAGTGGCATCTCGGTCGGGCCGCCTTCGCGCCACACGTGCGGAGCCCAAGTCATGTATGCCCCACATACATGACGGAAAGGACACCCAACGCAGCCTGCACCCGGCGCGGCGAGCGCGTTGGCCACGAAATCGCAGCCCACGGGCACTCGCAGCAGCGTAGCGTCGAGCCAGGCCTGCGTCTCGCACCGCGCGGCTTCGTCGAAGGCGATCTCTCGTTCCTCACCGAAATCGACGGCGAGTCGCACACGACACGAGGGCCACACGGACTCCGCCATAAGGCCGTACAACCTGAGCTGTAGCTCGATGTGCGGGAGGACCTCACCTTCGGCGTCCAGCACGCGACCTGTCTTGAGATCGCGAACGGTGACCAGCCCTGCGTCACGCTCCACGAGGTCGGCGCGTCCGCGAAGGCGTAAAGCAGGGACATTGAAATCCACCTCCGCCCACACACCGCGGAAGGGAAGGTCGGCAGCGCTTTGCTTGCCGCCACCGAGGGCCGCTGCGCCGGAGGCCTTCGACGAGATCAAGTGACGCTCTGCGAGATCCAAAACGAGGCGTCGCTTTCGACGCCACGTCATGTACGGAAGCAGCTCTCGGAGTCGCGGCGCCTCCGACTCGTACCGGTCCGACAGGCGCGCGTCGGCGTCGTCGAGCAACTCTTCGAGAGTTCGCGCAGCGTCGGCGGCCGGGCTGCCCCGACGCTCCACTTGACCCTTTACACAACGTTCGAGCAACGCGTGCAGTACGCTGCCGAGATCTGCCAGAGGATGAGCGCGCAGAGCCGGAGTTTTCGGGGTCGACTCGAGAAGCGTCCGGAGCAGGCACTTCTCCCCCGCCGCAAGTCGTGACGGGGTGAAGGTCGCTGGCGCCCCGCATCGACCGATCGGGTGAGGCAGCGAAGTCACGACTCGACGCACCGGTCGTTCTTCAGGTCTTCCCGCTTACCCACCATCCGCCTCGCCAGGTCGAACGTATCGACCAGCTGGGGGACCGAGCCCGTGGCCGCCTCGATCTCATCGCACGCCTGCTCCAGCACACCCTTCGGATTCTTGCGATGCCACAACGGGTGCACGACGAGCGCCCAGCCGGACATGCCTTTCAAGCGAAAGCCCTCAAGGCCGGAGAATGTCCCACGCTCCTGCAGATCGAAGTGGGCGAGATCGTCCACGTACTGCTTGGCCAATCGTGGCCAATCTTCCAGCGCAGAGCCGACGAACTGTCCGTCGAGCCCGCACGGCCAGTCCTTCTTGACGAGCATCTCTAGGAATGCGAGCCCGAGACGCCAATCGAGTAACCCGTGAAACGCCTGGTTTCCGTAGCGCTGGAGGCACAGATAGCATGACGTATCACAGCTTGCGCGGTGCGTTCCCCCAAGGAGGTCTTCGAGAGGGTATTCTGCACGGTCACTTACGATCGACGACACCAACTCGCCTACGTACGGCCGGCCACCCGGCATCGCCTGCGCGAGGCGCTCGACGAAGCCCGCACCATTAACGAGGTGGTCCGAGATCTGGAGCAGGGGCACCGCCCGGCCTTTCTCCATCGAGAACCTCGGTTCCAAGACGTCGAATTCCTCAGGGTCAATGTCGAGCTCTCTTGCGGCGCGGTTCACGAGGAGATACGCCGCAGAGATGGCCGCCGCCCGGACCGCTGTCCGCCGCTGCGTACCGGCACCCACCATGTGCGCCCGGAGTCCGTGATGCACACTCACAGGCGCAAGGAATAGTGCGTCCGTCGTCTTAGGTGCCGCGAGCCAGACACCACGATGGTCCGGTATTGACTTGTCTTCCTCGAACCCATACGCCAACCGCGGCAACTGACTCTGAGAGTCAATGGCGATCCACTGTTCTGGCAGCCGCGCGCCCTTACTGAATCCGAATACCTGCGAACCGGGCACGAGATCAAACCCAGTAAAACTCGACGGGTCATTCGGGGCTTGTCCACCACGGTTGATGCGGAAGAGATGAGCGAGCGACTTGTATTGAAATGCTAAATTCGACCCGACATCGGGCAGCAGGCTGACCGCGATGCCCTCAGCTGTCGTGAGCCTGTGGCGGCCTGCGGAACGCGGTGTGTCGCTGTCGGTGTCCTGCGGGCGGAAATCCGTCCGGAACGCCGTTGGAGTTAGGCATGTGCCGGCGTATGCCATCTGCAGCTGTGAAGAACACGTTCCGCATTCTGGGTCCACTGGTGCCGGCAGCGCGGCGAAGCGGTGCCACGCGCCACAGTTACTGCACTGCACTAGCAGGAACGGATCCTCGAATGCGTTGCCCCTGACCTTGACATCGACGGTCGTCCCCTTCTTGGCGCGATATCGAAGTAGGGGCGGCGTGAAACCGACGCAGCAGTGCTCCTCTTTGTCTTTCGTTAGAACTGATCCAGGGGCGAACTCGTAGATCGCCATGTCGAGGTCGCGGTCGATGGTCCGCCACTGTCGCTGCCCACCGCCATCTACGACGGTCTCGTCTCCGATGTACAGGTCCCTAACGCGTGTCGGCATCCCGTACATCGGAAGCAAGCCCGCTTCGGCGAGGGTTTGTGCGAGTCCTTCCTGGTGCGTGTCGTGCCCGAGTGCCTCGTCGATTTCGGCTAGTAAGGTCGCCTCGTCTAGGCCGTGCAAATCGGGATGGCCGACGAGATGCGAATCCTCGACCAACGCATGGAGCGCGTCATTGCGGTAACCCTTCGTCTTGGCGAGCGTCTGCCGGAGGCGTTCCGGCCAGTCATGCCCCTTGCGCGTCACGTAGTCTTCGGTCGGCACGAACTCGCCGTGGATGTCGGTCAGCTCGGCGCCTGCGAAACTGACGCCATCTTGGCTGCGGAGCTCGCGGAACGCCGCCCACAGCCACGCCTTTCGGAGGAAGCGCCTCGCCGCGGTCGGCTGTTTCTTAGTCAAGAACGGCGGGGGCGGCGTCTCGCCGGTAATCGCCTCAGGGTGACGGAAGTAGTGGAGGTCGTGGCTCTTCGAGCGACACACGGTCACAACCAACGAAAAGGCTTGCCCGCGGCGGCCTGCCCGTCCCACGCGCTGCTGGTAATTGAATCGTTGGGGCGGCATGTTCGCTTGGAAAACCGCCTGCAGAGGCCCGATGTCGATTCCGACCTCCATCGTTGTCGTGACGGCGAGCAGGTCGACGGCGTGAGCGAGCTCACGGAGCTTTCGGTCGGGTGTGTCGTGGACGTCCAACACGATGTCCTTGAAGAGACGCTGCCGTTCCGCCGGGTTCTCCGTTTGCCCGGTGAGTTCCGCACACCGCAGTCGGAACGCCCCGACCCCGCGCAGAATCCGCTTTGCAAGGTGGTGTTCCGTGGCCAATTCGCTCGCGATGCCCGTCGCATTTGCGGGAAGTGCCACCTGACAGCGCGTGCACACCCCAACCCCACGATGGAGGTGGACGCGAGAGCAGCTGTCGCAGCGCCAATAGGGTTCGGTGGGCTCGACCAGCTTGAGGCGAACCTTCGGCGTGGAGATGATGCCCTCGGCGTGTCCAGCCTTGGCCAACTGTGCCAGCACGCGTTCGACGTACTGAGGCAGACCACCTTGCGGAGCGACTCGCTTCGCGAGTTGATGGAATCGCGAGCTCGTCCTGACATCGGCGTAGCCGCGCCAAGGGTCGACCTGCCCACTGTTCTCGAACGGACTCTCGCTCAAGCGATACGTATCCGCGAGTGCTCGAAGAAAGGCATCGGCGCACTCGCGATCCTCTGGAGCCACAGCCCCGCCAACGGATGGGTAGGCAAGTCCCGTTTCTTCGAGTGCGAAGTAGGTACGGCTGAAGAGGACACCAGTGACGAGCCCCTGCTCCTCCAACACCATCGTGTGGCGGGCATCGTCGAGATCGCCCTGCTCCGAGGGTGTCGCGCCGTCGCGCCAATCCACCGTACCGTCCGGCAAGGTCTCGAACAGGGAAGCCCACGGCAATCGCGGCCTGCTCTTGTCCTTGAGCTGAATCTTCTTCACACCCGCGGGGTCCGTCGGATGTACACCAGCACTCACGAAGGCCCTAATCAGGGGCTTGAGCAGTTCGCGACCCTGCTCTCGCGGACCTTGGTACCTTCCAGTGCCGGGGTGCTCGACGAGCTCTGAGATCGCAATCGTATCGTCGCCCGCCTTGGCCGTCGTCAGCGCAGCCCTCACGGCCTTGCGCTCCAACTCAACGCGGTCAGCCTCCTTGTCGTCGCCTGCGTCTTCGGCAGCTTCGATTGCGGCCTTGAGCTGCTTGAGGCGCTGCTCGAGATTCGCAGTGGACTGGCGCGATGAGCGTATTGCGCGCACGCTCTGTACAACTACCTCTCGCCGAAGGTCTTCGTGATGGCGCTTTTCGATTTCCAAGGCAGCTTGGGCGGCATCCTGTCGGCTGTCGGAAAAGGCCACTAGTTTCGGGGCAGCCTGGCGTGTCTTCAAGACGTCGAACAGTTCGGTCGCGAGGAGTTGCGTGGTCTTCGCAAAGCCGGCGCGGAAGTTTCGGATCGGTGAGAGCCGAAGTTTGGGCTTTCGGTGGTAGTAGTCCACGCCACACGAGGGACACTCGTACGGTACTGCCGTCCCAGGCGATTCCGGCTTGCGCTTGTGGTGATCCGAACCGGCGCCGCGGTCCCATAGCCACCCCGGCACGCTCCCGGCCGGAACGGTTACTGTCGGAGTGCAGAGTGTGATGATCGCGGAGACCGGATCCAGCGCCGCCTTCTTCCACTCCCCCTTGCCCAGATCCTTTGCATGATTCTGGCGACCGGGCCATTTGTCGTGGGCGACGGGCCAGAACAGGGCGTAATCGATCGCCGAGAAGTTCTCGAAGAGATCCTGACCGGCGGCTTCAGGCAGCGCGTCGATATCCTTCTCGAATGGAAGCAGCTCGATCTCCGTGCTCCGTCCTCCACGCCGCCCTCCCACGAAGAGCTCCCCGCACGCCTCGCAATACGTCAACTCCACCATGCGGCGTCGCTCAGTCCCCTCGGCAAAGCGCTGCCCGCGCTCGACCGACAGCTTTCCGAAGATGCGATCACCCTTCGGGCCCTTGTGAGTCATGGGGAGCAGCGCGGTATCGCCGACCGACGCGAACAGCCCCTCGATGCTCCGGAAGAAAGTGTGAACGCGAAGTGATGGCGCCTCAGGGGCTGGCTTGGCGAATCCCCATTGCGCCCACTCGTCACCCGCACCGCGGATGACCAACAGCGCGCGTACCGCCCGCACCGCGACGTCATCGTTGCGGCCGAACAGTGCATCTGCGAGCTGTGAGATTGTCCTCGCCCTCGTGCGCTCCTCCGCTTCAACCCAGCACGCGTTCGCGAGCGAGGCGCCCGCCGACGCCACACAACGAGACACCACTGCTTCGATAGGCAAGCTCGCGCTTGTGGCGGCAAAGATCGATTCCGCGAGCGCTCGCCACGCCGTCTCTGCCGTCGCCGGATGCGCTAGCGTGATCTCCTCTGATGGGTCGCCTCCCACTGCGGCAAGGAAGTCGGCGAACGGTTTGGGATCCGCACCCAACCGATCGTGTTTGGACCACGGGATCGGCTGGCCAGGCACGATGGCATCCCGCCACGCTGCCAACGGCTCGAGCGCGAGCGCTGCCGTCTCGTCTGCCCTGAGCGCATGCGACCCGAACATGTCCATCAGATACTGGACGCTCTGATCCCCAGCGATACCCTCGGTCGG
This sequence comes from Gemmatimonadaceae bacterium, assembly GCA_031411975.1. Lineage (GTDB taxonomy): Bacteria > Gemmatimonadota > Gemmatimonadetes > Gemmatimonadales > Gemmatimonadaceae > JACMLX01. The sequence continues at coordinate 22,000 of JANOCB010000095.1, read as the reverse complement.
CAGCGAGGCGCTGGACGCGAGGATCCGCAGCTTGTGGCGGTGCTTCGGGTTCGTGAGTCCGAGCCGCTCGAAAAGTAGACGCAGGAGGTAAGACGTCTCAGTTCCCGCGGAGCCGCGCTGGAGGTGCAGTTCGTCGAGAACAAGGAAGAAGTACGCGTCGTCGTTCTCCTCGATCCACTGACGGGTCTTCGTGATTATCGGCGCGTCCACCTCTCGAGCCAGCATAGCGTTGAGCATGCTGACGTTCGTGATCAGGATGTCCGGAGGAGTCTCCTGGATATCCCACCGCGATGTCAGCTCGCCGCCGTCAACCGAGGGAAAGAGAAACCGGACGCTCTCCTCCTCGAAATCGACACCTGCGGCTTGAGCTGCAACCTTTGCTTCGTCATCACGCTCCACCGCCTTCGCATAAGCCTTCTCCATGTCGCGCGAGGCGCGCAGAAGCTCCGCGACTTTTTGCTTGTGTCTCTCCTTCCCTTTGGTTCCCGGGGTTGGGGTTCGGGACCCAGTCACAGGCGTATCGCTTGTGTAGCGCCCAAAAAAGATTCTATTGCCAGCGAAATGCTGGTCCATCACTGTTCGCGCTTTCCTAGAGTCTAGCGCACGGCGAATGCGAGCTAGCTGATCTTCAACGAGCGCATTCATCGGGTAGAGCACAAGCGCCCGCACTGCCTTCGGACGCTCGTGATGCTCCCCAGATCGCTGTAGTTCAAAGAAGGGCTGCGGCGCCTTGGGACTCTCGTTCTCCTTCGGAGTCACGTCATCGGACTGCTTCTCGTCGTGACCGGGCGCTTGCCACCAGCGACGAGAAAGGAAGTCGTTCGACGGAGCCGGCCACCTCACCGCCTCTTGCGCGATGGTCGCTAGTATCGGCAGAAGGAATGACTCCGTCTTCCCGGAGCCGGTAGCAGACGTCACGATGCCGGGGGTACCACGTGACACGCCGCGACGAAGCATGGTCGCCTGATGCTCGTAGATCCGATACGCTGCGCGCGGCTCACCGGCTTTCCGCGTCTTTCGCTCGTCGATCAGCCCGGCAAGTGCCAAGTCCACGAATGCGGAGCGAGCTATTGGGGTAAAGCCAGGAAGCGGATCGTCGGTGGACACCGGACTCGCCAGCTCGTCCAACTCCCACTTCACGGCCTGATACCGCGGGATGGGCTCGATCAGCGGCTCGGTGCAGAACGTCCCGGGAGTCTCCAGCAACTCTCGGCGCTCCGCCGTGATACCGGAGTGCCGGATCCGGAACGCCGTCTCGAGATACGTGATGTAGAGGTCGCGAATGCGACGGAAGGCGCCGATCGGGTCTCTCATCGTGCTCGGGGGGATTGGTGTTCCGCGCGACGACGGTTTGCGAAGGGTTCGCAGTTGCGTCGTCGTGGGTTACTCAAAAGAGCGATGCCTCAGGAACAGAGACGTTCGACGGCATCGACGACTGCTCGCAACTCCGTCGCGCCGCCCGCCGCGTCAAGGAGTGGATGCGAGGCATGGGGAGCTGCTGCAGCTGCACGGGCGGCGAGGACACTTGCCGTGCTGATAGTCTCTTGCAGTTCCGAAGAGTTACTGCAGCCTCGCAGCGCGAGCCAGACGGCCTCCGCATCGCGTAGATCTTGTGTCGTGAGCCGCCACTCCCGCGCGCGAGCCAAGAGTTTCTCTCTCACATCGCTTTCGATGCGGGGCACGCCTGTCAGGCGCTCACGCCAGAATGATGCTGGAATTTCAGAGAGCGTAGACGCATCCGGTATTGCGGTCGCCGAGCCGTCAGCGGACTCTACTTCGTCGATCTCACTCTTCGAGTGTGCGTTCACCATCGCGCAGTGACTCCAGACGCTCCGCGCGAGTGGAAGCGTCGCTGATCCGTCAACGGGCACGCAGGCGATGAGGACGTTGGACGGCCACTCAAGCCGAGCAAATCGACGATACGGATCGTCGGCTGCGAGACCGGCCGGGCTGGCGATTGGAATGGTGCGAGTCCTGTCGCCGGACCGCTGTGCCTCGGCAGCCTGCAGGATCGGGAGGAGGTAGCTGTCGGCGGGGGCGCGGTTGCAGCCATCGAAGATCACCAAGTGGAGTTCGTCGTGATCGGTAGCGTCGGCGATTACGTCAAGTAGTCCCGAGGCGGCGGGTAGGACACGGCCGGACGCCGCCTCGCGGCGGCCGAGCAAGTCTGCCGGTTCGAGCGTAGCAGGAGTGATCAGCACCCAATGGACCCGGCCTCCTACAACGACGTGCCCATAGGCTCGGAGCAGTGCGTACGCCTGAGGACCGTCCACGACCGGAACGAGGCCGGCAGCAAGCGCTCCATGCACGGCGAGTATTGCCTGCCGCGATACGTCCGCCACACGAGCGGCTCGCGCGAGCGCCACGCCGATCTGCCCCGCATCATCGATACGAGAAGTTGATGTGTGGAACTCTTGAGTACGCGTGGCGAGCTCGCCGACGCCGTTGACGTCCGCAGCGTTGCCAGCAGCAGGCGTAAGACGGGCTGCGAAGGGAGCGTTGCCACGGCCGATTGCTTGCGTGAGCGCACGCACGACGGCGAGCTCCGCGAACGCAGACTCAGGCCGCGCCACGAGAGCTGCGAGTCGCTCTCCTAACGCCTGCTCGTATCCTGCAACCGCGGCGTCTAGCGCCGTTTGCTTCTGAGCTAGCTCGCCTTCAATTGCCGCGAGGTCGCCACGGCGGTGCGCGGCTTCGCCAAGCAAGCGCTGTAGTTGTGCGTCTGCTTCCCGCAGTGCAGGCTCCTGTTCATTACGCCTTACCTCGACGAGTTCTCGAACGATGATGTCAGCCCTCTCCTCCAGCGACTTCTTGACGCTCGGAATTGACTGGAGGTTGGTCAGAACCGCGTCGAGCAACGCCTCGTCTTCAGTGATGGCAATCTGCAGGGCGCGCAGACGTTCAGCTCGGGCGCGCTCGACCTCGGGCACGAGCTTCCCGATCCGACCGTTATCGATGCAATCCAAGTACGCGTCGAACAGTTTCGTGGTGACTTCGATATTGTGCGCGCGGTTGACCCGCTCGATGGCCTTTGGGTCGAGTCTTCGTAGTGCGTCGAGAACCTTTCGCGCCACTTGCTCGTCCGGTGCCCAGTTCTGGGGCCGACCGTTGCTCGTGAAAGCGCTGAAGGGCCCCACGAAGAACCGACGATGCCCCTCGATCAGGACCGCGTTGATGTTTCCGCTATCCGGTCGCCAGGAGGACACGCGTGTAAGGTCTGAACCCATCGTGGGTGCCTCAATACAATAGGCCCCCTCAGTTGTGCCACGCTTCAGACGGAATGGTCCCGCACACGCGCCGCTCGGAAGCCAGATCAGGGCGCGTAACGAGAGGGGGTCCGGGCGGAGAACTGCACCCGAGGAACTCGTGAGCGCCCGCTGTACGTCGACATCACTCTCCCATCCGCGAAGATCGATCACCTCCCACGCCTCGTCCGCGTTGGCGAGTTGGTAGCGTTCCGACCTTTCAGGGCGATCTACATTCGGATCCACCTCGAACGACACAAGTCGGCCTTTCGCAGCAAGCCCTGCCCAGTCCGCATCGTGCCAATGCGCACAGCCCTTCGATGGAAAGCTCGACGCAACAGACCTGCCGTCCAATGCCCATTGTCCGGTGGCTTCGTCCGACGAGATGAGTGCCTCGACGGTGGCAAATAGATACGGATCGTTCGGGCTAGACGTGCGGACGACGCGCCCAAGATATCGGCGAACAAGAGTGCGGTTGCTCATGCTTAGCTGATTTGCGGTTTGCTTGCGGGCGAAACGGCGCGACGCAGGTGGGGCAGGAGGCTCGCTGGGATCGACGACCTAGCGAGAGCAAGGGCGTCTGGCACATCGACCATCTCTTCCAATCGCAGCCGGATCTCGCGGGGAATGGGGACACCGCTCCCGCTGTGCGCACTGACTGCGGCAACGAGCCAAGCCAGCGTTCGATTAGAACCAGCGTGTTCACGGCGGCCAGACAGCGCATCAAGGATGCGACGACGGGCCCCTGCGTTTTGCGCCGCATAGATGTAGACACGGCCCTTTCCGGCAACTTGCGCCGGACCGCTCAGCAAACCCGACCACAATTGCAGCGCGCGTGCCGCTGGCAAAGGGACTACCGGCCCATCCCCGCCAACTCGGACGAAGCAGCGAGCACCGTGGGGAGAGAAAGGCGATCGTCGCGCGGCGGAGAATGCACGCAAGAGGGCCCATGTGCGCGAGCGCGTCACTGCGATAGTCCGACCATCACTGGTTCCGACGTGATACTCGTCCGGGCCATCTACGCGCGCGTGGAAATCGACGACAACTGAGGCGTCACTGTCCCTGAGCGCACCGCTACGTCCGTCTCGTTGATGGGCCACAGTAGTTGCACGAGCGATGTTTCGGAAACCCAACTCTGTCCAGTCCCACGTCCGGAGGAGGGAGTGCACACCTGGGGGCGACGCGTCGACGGCAAACACCTCGTCAAGGGAACGGATCATCGAATTCGGGTGTGCAGCCCATGAGATCGGAAGTTCCGCTTCGCGCGAGAGCTCCTCGATCCACGCTGCGTCGGCGTCTGTGCGCCATGCGAGTGGGACCGGGACGCACGGGGACAGGCTCGCCATCGACGCTGGCGGAACACCAGTCCGGGCAAAGAGTTGCCGCACCCGGTACCGCGTGGATCGGGAAGCGAGTCCGTGCAGAACCAACCGAACGCTCCCGGCATTCGACGGGACTGCGACGAGGCGGGGTCGACGCGCAAAGTACGTTCGACCGCGCCAGCGCGGATTGGATAGTACGTCAACGTATCCCGCCTCCACCCACGCACGAATAGCGCTCCATATTGGCTCACCTGGCGCTAGTACGCCGACCGCCTGACCGAGTGCTACAAACTCCTCCTCTGCGAGTCCTTGCCTGCGTAGGCCGATGCACGCGAGGGCCTCGACCATTTCGTCGAACCCGCGGTCGTCATCGACCGCGCGAAGATGGGGCGAGATCGATCCATCGCTTGCCAGTGGATCCGACGCAAAACCGTCGTTCCAACTCTGTGCCTCGGCCGCAATGAGGAACGCATCGATTTTGTCAGCTGTCACTATGTCCTTCAATCCGCCCTCCGCCATCCAGCGCGCGGTGTCCGAGGGCGCCTTGAATTCCTCGCCGATGACAGCTGACTCGAACGCGATGCTCCGCGTCGCTATCTCGCCAGACTCGTTCGTCGCCACAAAAAGCAGCGAGCCGCCCATAGTCTGGCGCGGGCACGGCCAACAAAAAGAACCCGGGCGGCCCGGCACGGGCACGAGTTGCTCGACCGGAGCCGGGGCGTTCACGGAGTTGCTTGTGTACCTGTACACGGAGACCGACGTCGCGTCTCGGCAGCGGACGTCCGGCAAGAGCGCCGCAGTGCCGAGGAATCCGCTCGATGTCCTGATCCCTCCGACCAATTGGATTTGCGCACCGGCTTCCACGCGCTGCAGCGCCCGCACGTTCGCGAGTTCTGGCGCCGCGATGACCGGATCGGCGAGGTCTGCGAAGTCGAAGCCCGTAACCTCCTCCCAGCCGGTCACTACGGCTTCGACCATTTGGACACTGGTCGCCGTGATCATCTTGCGAAGAGATGCAGCTTGCCGCCGATGGACCATAGCCCGGCAACGCCCTTCGCTCTCACGCGTGAGACACAACGTCCACGTGCTGCTATCGGTCGCGCGAAAGAGGAGCACGCCCTCAGTGACGGCGCGGGCTAGCGGCGTCTTTGAGACTTCTGAAAGACGGTCAGCGAGCGCCTGATTGAACAAGAGGTCCGCGATAGTGCGGGTGCCGCCCTGCCCATTTGCGAGGAAGTGGCTGTAGTCATCTGCATGGTCAGGCAGATCCTTGCACGTGATGCCTGTCTTTCCCGTTTCGATTCGCCGATTCGTCACGACGACCGGGTCGAGACGCCCCCGGTCATCGTCGTACGCGAGCAGGTGGAAGCGAGGCTTCAGTATGACGACGGATCGAACAAGCTGTTTGGAGATCGCCGCGTCGTGAAGAGCTGACCAAACCAGTCGGAGATCTGGGCTGCCGGCTCCGTGTGCGAGGATTTCTTGCGCACGTCGGAAGAGTTCTTGGAAGTCAGACGAAAACTGACGAATGCCCCTGGCAACTAGCGCGAAAGCCTCCGCCATCGTCGGCAAGGTGTCGTCGGATAGCCCGGCGAGAACAATTACGAGTCGCTCGCGGTCCCCTCGTTGCGGGAACGCAAGACGAACAGAATGACCGATCCGCTTCATATAGCCCGGATCGGGTAAGTCGAGCCGGCGGACGGCAACGCCTGCTGCGCGCAGTCGCGTCAGCCAACCCCTGAGAGCGTGCCACAGCTTGGGCAAATCTTCGAGGTCGTACGACGTGCCTTGGGGATGACGGAGCAGGTCCCGGATTCGGCGACGGAAGTCTCCCTCTTCCGCAACTATCTCATCAAGCGTAGCCGCCGCATAGCAGGTAAAGATCAGGTAGGGCAGGAAGGGCGGCGGATCACTGCGAGGCCACGCTCCGCCGGTCAGTCGGCTCGTGCGGAGGTGGGCGCGGAACTCGTCTGGTGTGCAGGCGATGGCTGCCAAGAATGCACCGCTCACCGCTGACGCCTCGGACGGTGCGGCCTGTGCCACCTTCGCGAGCTCCTCCGGCGTGACCGAAAGCCTCACGAGTGGCTCGTCTCGCTGCGTCGCGAGAAAGTAGTGCGCGAACAACGCGACGCCCCACTCCGACGCATCCCACCTCTTCCAAGGGATGGACAGCATGGCTCCCGCGCTTGTCGCCGCGGCGGCTGCCTGCTTGGTCGTGATTTGCGGCTGCATCAAGTCGAGAGGTAGGCGAGCAGGAGTTGGAAGAGTCTTCAGCGGAGTTCGCCCACGGCAATACGGTAGCTCGGCCTACTGACAGTCGACCTGCGTGCGGTTGGACACTCCAGAGAGCTCCATCAGCGCAGCAACTCGACACCGACGACATAGGCCAACTTCGAGGGAACGGCATTCCCGATCATTTCCGCCAGCGCCGTGCGACCTGGCGCCGCGGTAAAGTCGAAGAAGTCCGGGATGAACTGAAGCCGTGCTGCCTCGTGAGGGGTGATGACGCGCTTCTTCGTTGGGTGGACGTAGCGACCCTGGCCCATGCTGAGGAAGCCGCTAGTTATCGTCTGCGCTGGGGCGTCGGGGTGGAGCCGCCCGTAAACCGACTTATAGGTGTGCGCCCGCAACCGATGGCAGTCCGGGCGCGCCTCGTCCGGCAGATCGTAAAGTCGATCGCGGAAAAGACGCTCGATGCGCGCCGTATTCGTCGCCGACGGTGTGCTCGCGGTGTCGAAATCACCGCTGGCAGCGGCGTGCGCGAGGTCACCGATCGCCCACTGCACCGAGCGTTCCGGTCGCCGGTAGAGCGCGGCCATGCCAGCGACGTCGGGGCTCCAGATTCGTGAGGCCACCACGAGGTGTCGACGGCGCCGTTGGGCTACACCTAAGCCGACTGCCTCGATCACACCGTCGTCGATTGCGTAGCCGAGCGATCGAAGGTGTGCGGTTGTGCGATCAACCACGCGGTCGCGGTCATGACGCACCGCAGTCACATTCTCGATTACGACATGCTGCGGCCGCGCAATCTCCGCGAAGCGCGCCATACGTGCGTACAGGGCATTCTTCGGGTCGCGGCGACGAGTGTGGTTGTTCAGGTTGCTGTGGCCCTGGCACGGCGGCCCGCCGATCAGGACGTCGACCCGCCCAATACGCGACAGCAGCGCGCGCTCGGCATGGGAAACCGGTGCGCCTAGTTCACCGTCGACCAAGTTCTCTATCGGCGAAGCGATCGTCAGCGCCCCTTGGAAGTTGGCGCGGTAGACGTCGAGTGGGACCTCGTTGAAGTCGACGGCAAGGACCGGCACCATGCGGGCACCGACTGCACGGCACGCTTCCCACAAACCCAGAGACATGATCCCGCATCCAGCGAACAAGTCAGCGACGCGGACCTCAGGCGCTCTGGGGGCGAGCCGCGGCCGGCGCGCAGCACGCAGGAACGCGCGATCGAACTGCGCAGCGAGCGCCGTCTGTGAGTCGTCGCGCAGCGGTTCCGATGCAAGCGCGATGTAGCTCCGCGCCTCGCTCCCGTCGCGGCGGGGGACGACGCGCTCGATCACCCCTCGAGCCGTGAGGACCCGGTAGGCCTCGACCAGAACTTCTGAACAGGCGCCGACTGGGGCGGCGGCCTTCGAGCCTGCGGCCGCCGACGTGAACTCGGCTGGGGTTGACGACGGCAAGCTTTTGGCGCCGACGGCAGGGCGCGGCACGCGGGTGGGCAAGGGCGAAGCTGGGAGTTGCACGAAGTCAGCTTTAGGTGGCAAGGCAGAGGGTGGGAGCCCGCCGCAGTCAGGATACAGAGAACGTCGCACTTGGGGCCGCAAAGGGATACCCTGATCGCGAGCTGAAGTGGATGATCAGCGGACATGCGCAGAAGGGTATCAGCGGGTTGACCCGTCCACGCTCACACGCAATCGGAAAAGTTCGTGACGAGGAGCCAGCATTCTTCACGGCATCAGGTGTAGCCGAAGACTGCCAGGACTCCGCCGCGGGTGCGGCACTGATTACGCATCTCAGGACTCAAGTTCTACATCACAGTCGGCGCTCATTAGCGAACCATCGAGGTACAGCCGAACCGATTCGCCGTCCGTGAGATCGAAATCGCCGGGCCCGAGTACGGTCGTGCCCTCCAAGAGGTGATCCATAATTTCATGTGACCTCGTGCGCGCGGCCGTCTCCGATGTCGCGCGAACGCGCACGTTGACACCAGCGGGCACGCCCTCAACGAGCATGCACACGGTGCAGTTGTAATTGTGAATGCGCGTCGCGCCTGACCGGGTCTTGCCTTTCTTCTGACGCGGTGATGCCACAGCCCCTCCTTGGGGTCATCAGGTGAATGACGCGGTTCGGGCGTCAAACCCAGCCTACTGACGCAGGGGGGCTGGCTGCCGGACGCAGGCAACGCTGGCGGGACACAGCCCGACGAGCAGTGCCGGACCAGCCTCGGGATCTCTAGCTAACTCGCCATCTTGACATGGCGATATGTCGATTCTAACTTCTGGATCATGCAACAGGAGCTGACCCTCGCCGAACTCGCCGATGCCTCGGGCCTGCAGCCCCGAACCATCCGATCCTGGGTCGCCCAAGGCCTCCTCCCAGGCCCCCTCACCCGCGGCCCACTCGCCCGCTACCCCGCCGACCAGCTCGAGCGCATCCTCGCCATCCGGGCCATGAAGGAGCTCCTCGGCATGTCACTCACCGACATCCGACGCGAACTCCTCGTTGCGGCCGCCGAGCAGATCAAAGCTTGGGCCGACAAAGCCGTCGACATCGCACCCGAATTGCCGCTCACCTCGGCTCTGCAGGCCCCCGCCGACCCCGGCGCTGCGCTCGACTACTTCCGCACGCTTCGGTCCGAGACGTCGCAGGCCAGGTTCGGCATCGCGCACTCCGCCCACGCGCTGACGTCGTCCGACGTCACCACGCCACCGCACAAGCGACCCGCCGCCGGCTTTGAAGCCCTCGAACGCCGTCTCATGGAGACGGGTGCCCGCTCCCCCGCCACGGGCAAGGCGAAGAGCGAACAGTGGATCACCATCGGTATCACCCCCGACGTCGAGCTCTCCGTCCGCGGACCACTCGACCCGGAACAACGCGCTCGGCTTGAGCGCTGCGCAGAGCTCATGCGCGACATCCTCACAGGGAGAGACTGATGCCCACCTCGACGCGCACCGCACTCACACTCCGCATCGGCCTCGACCGCGCCCTCGCGTGGGACGCCGGTGGCTCCGTGCGCTACCTCGTCGCCGACGTCGACGCCAGCAGCACGGTGGCCAGCGACGTGACGCCGCCCGCGATCAGCCTCGCACTCGCCATCGATGTCTCCGGGTCCATGGCGGGCGAGAAGATCGCCGCGGCCCGCGACACCGCGAGCGCCGTGACGCGCGCCCTCACCGCGCGCGACCGCCTCACCATCGTCGCCTTCAATCACGACGCGACGCTCCTCCTCGACGCCCGCGCTATGGACGACGCCGGTCGGCGTGACGCGCTCCACGCGATCGCACGCCTTGAGGCCGACGGCAACACCAATCTGTGGGAGGGGTGGCTTCTGGCCGGCGAGCGCGTCGCCACCGCCATGCGCGACTCGGCCAAGGCCTCGCATCGCGTGCTCATTCTCTCCGACGGGCAGGCCAACGAGGGCATCACCGACCCACGCGACCTTGCGCACCACGCCGGCGAGGCACTCGCGCGCGGCATCATCACCTCTGCCGTCGGCATCGGAAACGACTACGATGAAGCCGTACTCGGCGCCATCACCGAAGCCGGCGGTGGGCGCCTCCACGACGCCGAACACGCCGAGGAGATCAGCGAGGTGGTGCTCGGTGAGCTCATCGAGGGGCGCACCGCGCTGCTCGAACGCGTGACCCTCCGCGTCGTCGTGCCCGCCAATGTGCGCGCCGAGGTCGTGGGGTCGTGGTCGCACACCGTGCTGCCTGGCGCGATCGACGTGATGGTCGGCACATTGCTCACGGCGAATCCCAAGCGGGTGGTGGTGCGACTGCACTGCCCCGCGGGCGCTGTCGGCATGCGGATCCCGCTCTCGGCCACCGCGCACGGCATGCTCCCCGACGGCACGGGCAGCGTCGACGCCGCCACCGCCGAAGCGGAGTTGCGCCTCGCCGTATCGGCTGAGAACACCCCGCAGCGGCGCGACATCGATCGCAGTGTGGCTGCCCTCGCGGCCTGGCAAGCGGACGCCATCCGTCGCACTGTGTCATTCAATCGCGCGGGTGACCGTCGCGGCGCCAAGCACTATCTCCGTCGCGAACTCAAGTGGATCGAAAATTACGCGCGCGACCTGCCGGATACGGCACCGCTGCTCGCAGAGTTGGTGCTGCTGCTGCGTCGGGCCGATGAGGAGATGGCCCCGCGATTCGCGAAGGCCCTGTACATGGAATCGACGCAGCGCATGCGATCAGAGGAGGATCTCCGGTCGTCACCGCAGGCATCGCTGATGGAGGTGTTGCAGCGGTCTACGCAAGCGTAGGGGGCTCCCGAGACGAGTGTCGCCTCGATGAACGAGCGGACACCCACTGACCGACCACGACGGCATGACGTTGAGGGCGGGGCAACCCGGTTGGTCGTCCCGCCCTCAGTTATCAGCCATGCAGCACCTAGATGCGGGCCCGAGTCACCTCAACCGATCCCACCGGTGGATCGAACGCTAGACTGATATTCGCAGCACAACGATCACTGAGCACCTCGGAGCCGTCGAGATCCGGTGCGTGCACTCGGCAGGCAAGAGGTTTCCGCAGGCCGTCGCGCGGACCGCTATGCCAGCCGAGCACGTGCCCAGCCCGGGCCAACACCTACGGCGATAGGTCGATGCGTAGATCGTCGAACGGGATCTCATGCTCCCCACCTTGCTGCGCCATAAGATACTCCACCAAATCTTCCTGCCGCGCCTGTCCGAACACCATCCGGTACACCGCCAAGGACTGGCGCAGTCGAGCCAGACGGATCACGTCGCGACTCATCGGCAGGTTTGGCACGTGTCGCTCAATGGCCGCGCCTCCGTCCATCGGATAAGTCCAGAAAGGCACAAGGTCGCTCGCGCCGCTCGGCCGCTCAGCGACGGCCCGCGCGAATAACGCCGTCCACGGATCCGCGTCGCCTGATCGATTCAGCTGGTGCCGATGCCGCAGTGCAACGTTACGACGGACAGCATGCCCCTTATACCGATTAACCCGCCCTTCCCGTTGCTCGAGGTCAACGGGATTGGAGGGCAGATTCCAGTGGACAACTGCATGGCAATAGCGATGAAAGTCCAGCCCCTCTTGCCCAACCGACGTGGTCGCGAGCACGAACGGCCAGAACGGTGAGTTGAAAGCGGCCAATACCCGTTCCTTGCGGTTCGCGGCGCTCTCCGACTCCTGACTGTCACCGTAGCGCATGGCGAAACGCTGGCGGAGGTGGCCGTTGTCCCGCTGCAGCCGCCCATTGTCAGCCAGTGCGTATCCGTCGAACTGTAGCGTCGAGGTTCGCACGTTCAGCGCATCGCACATCCGCTTTGCGATGTCTGGAATGTCGACCGTCTCACCGTCTTCGGAGAGGGGCGCATCTTCGGCGACAACGTGGACATACTCATCCAGCACTGCCTGCAAGCCGCCCGACGCACAGTACCGCAGTACCGTCAACCAATACGGTGACCGGTCGGCCGCGGACCTGAGGCTGCTGCTCACCTCTGGGAGGTTGAACAGCGACCGGAAGCCGAACGCGATAGCTCCAGCAGCATCACGAACGGCTGGCGACATGGCCATGGCCGATGAACCCGCTACCGCGGACAGCGTACGCAGCGCACACACCGCAGGGCTGGCCACCGCAATCAACGCCAAAACCTCGGCGAGGTCGGCGGGCGGTCGCCCAAGTGGACGGGCGCGAAGCGGATCGTGAATGCGGCTGAGTAGCTTCACGTGACTCGCCCATCCGGTGAAGCCACCATCGGAATGCTCGCCATCGCCATCATCACCATCATCGCCCTCGTTCACCTCGCCATGCCAATGCAAGGCGAGATCGGGGCGATCAAGCCATTGGGCGGTTGCATCCCGATGTCTGTGGTGATCCATCAGCACCGGCGCCGCCCAATACCACCGCTCGTCTGGCGCGTCCGAGTATTCAGCCTGTTCGAGGATCGGACGCAGTGCATCCTGAACGCGCGCCTCGACCTCCGCTAGCACATCTGGCAGTGACCTCAGCGGCTCATCGATACGGCTGTGGCGCCCGCACTCCGCCAACGTCAGGCTCGGATACAGCATCGTCAGGACAGACATCCCAGCCGGCGAACGCTGCGCCAAGCGAAACGTCAATAACGGGCGCGTCCGATCAATCTGCTCCTGCAACCCCTCTGACGGTCGTCGATGTCCATCCAGCATACGGCGCTCGATCTCATGGGACACCATACCTGCGATGGATTTCGGGGCAACCCTCCATGCAGAGAAGACCAACCGCTTCGTGAACAGTTGTGATGCCTGCCCCGCATACGCCTCTTCGAGCTGGTAGTACGGAAGCGATGGCGCAATCCAGAGCATGCGCCACACGGCAGCCTCCTCCAGCTGGCCCATTAGCCACCGCATGCGTGCGTGCGGCACCTCGAGTGCCTCATTCGCCTGAACGGCAGTCTTCGTGAGCGCCAGCGGCGTCTTTGCCCGGAGTTCCCTGCGGAATGCGCGGACGAGCGTGTCATCGCGCTCCTCCGTGCCAAGAGCAGCGGCGAACTGGCGCTTGACCTGGTACTGCTCACCTTCCATGAAACTCATGAGAAACGGCGCCGACTTCCAGAACTCCACCGTGTCGCCCTCGGCGATGCCCTGCAACGTTCGCTGTAGTCCGAGATACGCTTTGACGTCGGCGACCGTCAACGACACGTCCGAGGCTGGCACGTCCAGGACACTGTCCCCGCTCGCCAAGATACAGGAGCGCTCTGTCCGCGCCATGACCCGCTTGAGCGCGGCTTCAACCTGATCACGCTGCGCGGCAATACCTGCGCGCGCTGCTGGACCAGCGAAGATGGCGCGGCGCAGGCCAACGAGATGATCCCGAACGCGGGCAGTCTCCAGAGCATCGGCCTGCAGAAACTCGATGGTGCGAACAAAGTCTTCGTAGTGGTCTGCCTCACCGCCTTCGTCACGGACGCTGTAGTGCTTGTACGGCGTCGCCGAGAGCAGCAGCACGCGCGTCAGAGCCGTGGCATCAGCGTGTTCAAACAGCGCGCGCGCGAGGTCCGCAGCCTCACTTTCACCCGTCAACAGTTCCCTGAATCGCTGGAACTCGTCGAGAATCACGAGACTCGGCTTCAGCGCGCCGATGCACGAACGCGCCAGCTGACGCCGGAGCTCACCGACTATCTGGTTCCTCGCTGCGCGATCGCTCTCGGTTCCATTGGTGCCTTCGCGTCGAAACCGATGGCAAACATTGTCGAACTGTTCACGGAGGCTAGGCGCGTCGCCCCCAACATTGGCGTCCAATGACGTGACGAACCGGCGGCACAGCTCTGCGTCAATACCAGCTGGATAGCGTTCGCGATCAGCAAGCTGCGCCAATTCATACCGAAACGCCGACTCACTGGCGTTCACGCGCATCACAGTGACCGGTCCGCCCCGCGCCCGAAGCTTCCATGGCTCATGAAGCATGCGATAAATTAGTGCACGTTCCAGTGTTGTCCCTGTTCTGCGCCCGAGATCGAACGATGTTCCCGGCGTGAACGACACGAGGTTAACGCGGTGATGATTCAGCCCAGACACCCGCAGCGGTAAGAGGGTCAGCCGTGTTGCATCGTTGAAACCTTGCTTCGTCGTCACTCGCAGCCGTGAAATGTTCTGACGGGCAATGTCGGCATTGGAACATACGTAGACGATGTTGATCGGCTGACCGCTGTCCCAGAGATGATCGATCGTCCGTGCGATGACCCCCTTCGCGACGCGGGTCTTCCCGAGCCCGACTTCGTCCGCGACGAGAAACCGGCGGCTCGAATCGGAAGCCGTGAAGAGACGCTCGAACGCTCGATCTACGGTCAGGCGCTGAAAGTTCTTCAGGTCGCCGAGGACAGCAGTGATGTCTGGCCGAGCTGACTCGCCGCTCATCGTGCCTCTCTCGCAACAGCCATGATCGGCTCGAAAACTGCTCGAACGGCAGCGGGAATCGTCTCATCCATGCCGCCCGCCGTGAGATCCGCAAGAAAGCGTTCCATGTACTCCAGTCGGCCCGGGTCTCGATCCAGCGTGCGCAGCAGCGGCTCGAGTAGCGCAATGGCATCGTCACCCGTCCCGGCACCGATGGCTGATACGGCTGCACCAGACCGAGTGGATCCGTCGCTGACGGAAAACGTGCGCTCGCCCAGCAGCACGAGAAGGTACTGCACCACATCACCCCGCCCGCTCAGCACCGACGAGAGTAGGTTTGCGATGCGATCCGGAGGAGAACCGACCAGCTGAGCATTCACGACAAAGCGACAGTGACGTGTTATGCCATCCTGCGATACACTCAGCTCGATGGCGAGGAGCGACGTCAGCGTGGAGAGTGGCTCGGAAGGAAACACGACACTGTCCGAACTCACAACAATCAGACGGCCCCGCTCACTCGGCAGCGTCGTCGGATAGACGCGCAGGGCGTCAACTGTCGCAGCGATCTGGGATGCGCCGTCGGCACCGACTTCCACGTCGAAACCGCCAGCATCGCACGGCGTTGCGTCTACAATCCAGTGGCAACGAGCCAGTTGCCAGCGTGCGGCTTCAAGCACGCGTTCCAACTCCTCCTCGACGTGCGAACTGATCGTGTCCGCGTCATCGGCGACCGAGAACTCCTGCAGAAGCGAGCGGAACGTCACCTCCCGCTCCGCACCAGCGCGGAGCATCTTGTCGATCCCGAGAATGCTCCGCCTTCCGATCAGCTCAACGAGAAATTCGACGTTCCCGTTGCACGCGGCATCGGTTGCGTTCGCCGACCCGGTGTAGACGTGTGCGTCCCACCCCTTTTCCGCAATGTACAATTTCGTGTGTAAACCCTTCAATTCGGCGGTTGTCATTCCATCGGTTGACGACGTCGCCTCCGTGTCGAATGTCGCGTCGGGTCGCATCACCATCACGGAGTCAAATCGTGCGAGATCCTTCGGCGACATCGTGGCGAGCGCACCGATCGTGGACACGAGTACATTCTCCGTTCCTCGCGCGCCCAATGCGCCAACCCGCCCAGGCGTCAAGAAGGGCGAGACCACCAGTATCCGATCTGCACTCGCGACAATGGGGTCGACCTGCTTCGGTCCATACCCCATTGGATGAAACAGGACCTCAGTCACGCCAGCCGGACAGTCGAAGGCGACACGAGGAAGTTCCTGTGCGAGGATCGCGATGCGCGCTGCCGCCGTTGGATGCACAGGCTGCCTGAGCACCATATCAGGAAGAGCATCAAAGAACTCACCGAGTGGCCGATTGTTGCCGAATGCCCGGGTCCTCTCAGTCAGATCACCGTCGAGAGAGAGCATGGTGTCCCAAGACCGTGAGAAGGTCAGGTTCCGGCTCGAAACGAGCAGGCGGTACTTCACCGGCGCAGCATGACACGTGTACCGAAGGGCCCAGACCTTGGGGTGGAATACCTTTCCTGGTGCCGGCGCCGTCACCTCCACAACGACATCCTCCAGAAACTTGAGCAGCGGCTGGATACGGTGCGGCACGCTGATGCGCCCGGCGTCACAGAACACCGTCATCCGGTTTGCGTACTCGTGAACCGCATTGAGGAGCACCATGCCGTCCACGCCCGCCAGCTCTTCGGATGCCTGGTCCGGGATTGACCACCGTGAGAATGCGACTGGCGTGGTCAGCAGGGCGACCAGATCGAGCGAGTACGTGGTCACGACCGCGAAATCCAGTGCGTAGCCGTCAGGGGGGATCAGCGCGTCGAGGAGTAGTTCTCGTTCGGGAAGTTCAAGCATCGTGCTGTTGCATCCCCTCGTGAATGTCGGCCACGATCTGTCGCGCGATCGAGCCCCAACGGTAGTCGAGCTGCCCGGCGCCGGCGGCACCCGACCACATCTTGAGCGCCTCGGGGTTATCCAGACGCGAATGGGCTCCCTTCAACTCACGCTCTCGGGCGGCGACAAGTGCACGCGCAGCTGGGAGCTGGGCGATAGTCTGACCTGCGCCAGCCTGTACCAGATCAATCCACCGATCAACAAAAGTGGAAGTTCGTGGCGGCACTCGCCCACCGGCCATCATGACCGCGTGCCAGAAGTTCTTCCGGTTCCAGCTGACCGAGTTCACTCCGCTGACGAGAGGCAACTGCTGCCAGGTCGTCAGCCGGTCCGCGTATGCTAGCTGCAGCGTGTCGTCGACTCGCTTTTCCGCGAGCATGTAGTTGTACAGTAGGTTCGCCCCGTGCAAGAACTCCGAGAATGCCTGTGCGTGCGATAGCGTCTCACGCAGTGCCTTCGGAAAGTCTGCGAGCTCCGGATGCTGCCAGACGAAAGGGACGTCCGGCGGTGCCGCGTCCTGACCGAGCAGGTAGGCCATCACCGAGTCTTGTGCACACCACTTCACCCGGTCCGAGAGGTACTCGGCTTCGGAACGCGTCAAGGCGAGCGAGCACACCTTCGGAAACCCCGGCGGTGGCGGTGGCAAACCGACATCCCAGTTCTGGCGATTGGCGAACCCAACGTCCTCACCATCGTCCGTTCTCTGTTGGCGTGTCTGACGAGCGGCGAACCTGTCGAAGGACCGATGGTAGGAGGTCCGTCCGCCAGGGAATTGACGGATCCGGAGTCGGCCCAGTCCCTGCCAGTAGATCTCTGACGGCAGTCGCTTCAGCGTTGTGCCGGCGCGAGATCCCAACGTCCCTGTCGCATCATCAGAGTCCATCAAGACCGCAATCAGCTTGGTCTCATCGTCGCGCGCCTTCTTCTCGGCATCTGCCGAGGAGGTCTTTCGCGCCTCAAGCCGCATGTACAACCACGGCACGATCAGGAAGTACCGCGCGCGCGTCTGAACGGCGCTGGTGCCGGGGAAGAGCAGATCTGAAAACGTATCACGGACAGAGCCGAGCCCCAGCTCATCGCGGGTATCGGTCTCGCGGAACTGTTCGATCAGGTCAAGGGCAGCACGACGATCGGCTTCAGAGAAATCCAGCCAGGCGAACGAGGACATGTCTAGGCAAATTGAATAATTTCCTTCGGAGACTGCTGTTCAATTCTGGAGTCCGCCTCGGTCGTCACCCCGTGAAGTCCATATGTAACTTCGTGATCATCGCCCGACGCTCAGGCCGAACGTAGACCGCGAGGCCAATTGCGCTGCACAGAGGTAGAGTTCGGAGCAGTCTCGCCTGGCGGCCTGCTGCACATACGCCCAAGCGCCCGTTTGCAAGATTGAGCCGCAGAATGACGAAAGCCACTCAGGTTGGGCCGGGTAAATCGGACGCTTCGCCGAGCAAAGCTGCGAGGTCTGGTCGATGTCTGAGTATGCGCCTCTTCAATTTGACCACGGAATCTGACGGTTGTGACAAGTCTAATCGCGCGAGTGCGAGCGCAGCAGAACGCCACTGGTGAAGATCGCAGAGGACGTTCGTGCCCTGACAGACAAGCTCGCGATGCACAGTACCCTTGTATTCGCGCAGTAATCGCAGCGCGTCGTCATGGCGCTTTGCCTTCCGCAACACTGCTACGACTGCCGATGCACACCTCTCTTCCCTTGGCATGAGCTCAAGCGATCGCTCGGCGCAACGCAGAGCACGAATAATTTGCCCGGCTGCGCAGGCCCTTCGAGCGATCGCAAGACAGGCCTCGACGGAATCGAGCGCCGCGTCGTGCGGCAAAGTCTCCTCCTCGTACATCTGATTGAGCGCTTGAAGCACCGATGCGTCGGGCCGCTCTCCGCTCGCAGTCACCCAACCCGCCGCCTGAAGCACGTACTTCACGCCGCCAAGCACTAACACATACTCGATTCCGTCGCCTCCAGCGCTGTGCTCTGTCGTCGGACTATGTAACGGCGCTGACTCTCGCTCGTCGGCCTCGTGACGCTCGGCCGGGATCGGCGACACGTGGGAACGGTCGCCATTTTGGCGTGGCGCAAGTTCGCCAACGATACGCAAGTCGGTTAGGAGTGCGACGTCAGCAGACGGTGGATTCTGACCCGGAACCGCCAGCGGGTTTTGCGCGGGAACATCGACTGCTCGCGCGACCTCAGCATCGTCGCCTCGCACCCACGTGATGTCATCCGTAAAGCGGTCTGTGGCACGGCGGAGATGCTGAGCAAACGCCGATTGCGGATCGCGAATCTCAATTACCAGCGTGTGCACCGCGCGAGTGAGAGGCATCATGATCCGCCGAACACACTGCCGGTGCGCTTCGATCTCACGCTCTGCAGGAAATAGGTGCTCCTGAAGGTCGAAGTCTGGGCGCTTATCCATCAGCCAGTCGTAGTAGACATCGAGGCCGCGCGCCACGACCGTCCACGCCTCGAGACCGCGGCCTGACTGATAATTCAGCAGACGCACTTGGGATTCGTGCGTCTGAACGCGGCGCCTGACATTCGGGTCTGTTCCGTCCCATACGGCGACGCCAGCAGCCTCCAAAGCCCCAATTGTCGAGGCTTCAGCCTGCATCCAACGTCCGTCACCTGCAGGAACAAGAAACAGCATGTCGATGGGCTGATTACCGAGGCTTGAAAGATCGGCGGCGAGGCGCTCGTGCAATTGACCGGACCGAAAATAGTCACCCTCTACGACAGCAATCTTGCCACCAGTAAAGCTTGTAGTCGCCTGCCGCGCATCCTCAGTATCTAGGCCGTGTTCCTGCGCGAACACCTTTGAGAATTCTGTCAGCAGCGAAAATGAACGCTGCACGGTGGTGAGCTTTACGACGCGCTGCTCGTCCTTTGGCCGCTCCCAACGAGTTGGCTTACCGACGCGGGACACTTGATAATCACTGAATGCGACGAGGATTCTCTCGTGACCGAAGATTCTGATCAGCAGATCCCTCTCGAGCGGGAGCAGATCTTGTGCTTCGTCGATCGCGATGAACGTTGACTCGAAGGAAGTCTCATAACGCTCATTCCACTCGGCGGCAAAAAGATCTCGTGCGTCAAGCCCAAGTTCATCATATGTCGCGCGCACTCGATTGAGCCAAGCGGATCGACGCTCGAAGTTCGCTTTGACCTCGCCCCCCTCCATGTCCACGGACAGCACCTGTGCTACGGCGGCGATTAGCTCGTATACGCTGCTGAGAGTGAGCCTTCCATCGGCGAGATACTCGCTGAATTCCACCCGCTTCCAAGCCATCATTTTTCCACGGAGATCACCCAGCAACGCGACGTTGTATGAGGTAAAGATTACCGCAGCATTCTCATCGGCAATCAGATCTCGAAGCATCCGCAGGAGAACAATAGTTTTGCCGGTGCCGGCCCCGCCCTTCACAAGAAACATCTTTCGCCCTACATCTTTTGCATAATCCTTTCCCTTGAACCACGCGTCGAACGCGACATCAAAGCTGCGCCGCCCGATCTGTCGGGCAGGGAGAATCTCACCAAAGACTTTACGAAGCGATTGAGGAAGGCCTTTCCCCAAGCCATCGTAACTCGTCAGTTCAAAGGAGCCGTCCGGGAGCTTGCGGGGCTCCACACCGGACTCGATGATCGCGTGCACGAAGCCGTTGAAGGTGGCGTCAGCGAATACGACCGTAGCGTTGTCGAATCCCACTGGCGCACAGTCATGCGCTACACGTGTTAGCCACGCTGCGGTGCCGATCCGAGGCTCGTAGGGTAGCCCACGCTTCTTCAGGAATGCCTTGAACTGACCTGGCATTCCCTTCAGCTTTTCGGTGACATTCTCAGGGCCAGATGCGTACAGAACAGTCAATGATGTTCGCGTAAACTCAACGCGGCCCGGGCCGTGGTCCTTTAGCTCAAGAAGCGCGACGACATCACGAATAGCGATGCTGCGTCCAGAGTACGCGATCGCTGGAAATTTGTCTCCGCCCTCAGACCACAATGAGAGGAGGATGTCTATGTCTCGATAGCCGGAGCCTGGCTTTGTAACGTTGCAAAAGATATCGATATGAAGCTGCCCAGACTTTACCGCAGCTGGCGCCCACAACGCGGCAAGTTCTCGCAACCGCTCCGCACCACGACGTTCAGACGTCTCGTCCTGCCCGAACACAGTGATCATGACCGGTGACGTAAATGTGATTTCTCAAAGACACACGAAAGCGTTGTTGACCATCCATCCGAAGTCTTTGCAGCAGTGGCGGATCTGGAGCTGACGGCTCGTTGGGATCTGCGCCCCTCCGAAGACATTGCGTCATTTCTTTGGCAGATCATTCTGCACGCTCTGTTCGCATTCCGAGCTTTGTTTTTCCCATCCGCTCGATATCACCCGCCACTTTCATCACCAACTCCAGACTGATCTCCGGCAACCTCTCCTGAGCCTCCAGATAGCCAGCCATGTAATGATCGGACGGACTACCGATACCGAGCCGCTGGCACACCAGATGACTTACGGCCTCGGCCTCGAACTCCCGGATCACCTCGTCCAATCCACGCCGTGACGGCCAGAGTTTCTTGCTCGCGCTGCCGAGGTGTCCGCAGTAGAGATGTGCCAGCTCGTGTACCAGCGTCGCGTACTGTGCGGCGGCTGACAGGTTGCTGTTGAGGACCAGCTCGTACCGCACCGGCACCGTGACGGTGACGCGTTCGGGTCTCATGCGGGTGACGAACTCCATAAACCGTCCGGACTCCGCCATACGAATCCACCCGGCGCTCTGGGAACCCTCTCGGCTCAGATGCACCTTCACCCCGTCGCGCGCGGCGTTTGCGATTGTTTGCGGCAGCACGTTGCCCACGACACCGTTACGGGTCTCAAACGGGTGCAGAACCTCGTCTGGGAT
Organism: Gemmatimonadaceae bacterium; assembly: GCA_031411975.1. Lineage (GTDB taxonomy): Bacteria > Gemmatimonadota > Gemmatimonadetes > Gemmatimonadales > Gemmatimonadaceae > JACMLX01. The sequence goes on along the minus strand of JANOCB010000095.1, from coordinate 572 downwards.
CTGCACCGAGGGATCGACTGCGACGGTATCACTCACATCGAAGACGAACATCACTGGCCCCATCGGCTGGAGAATGACCAGCGGACGTCCCGTTGCCTGGACCTGACGCTCATACTCCGATAGCCACCGACTGGCCGTCGCGACGAAGCTCGCGCCAGGCAGCTGCACGTGGAGCAGCATCGCGTTGAACGGTGCGTACTTCCGAAACCGGCGGACAAACGCAATCAGCGACTTGAACTCCTTCGACGTTCGATACCGCCGCGCGGCGACGAAGAGATCGTCAATGGCTCGTTTTGCAGACTGAGCGTCCCAAGCGACGTAGTCAGGCGTGGAGCCGTTGACGTTACCGAATCGCTCTGCATCACTGACTGGCGCGGCAGCCAGTAGCTCGGCGACGACAGGATCCAGCGGCGGCTGATCAGACATCGTCTCTCTAGCAGGTTGCTGAAAAAGTAGCGTGATTCTGTCGGCGTGGCGCGATTCTTCCAGCGTGGTGGGCAGACCCTTTTCGGAGTGCAGCCATGCGTGGAGCCGACCAGCCGCAGACGACCTTGTTCAGCTATCTGTCGGTC